>NZ_CP108381.1:1842500-2456666 GCF_035956715.1 Nocardia sp. NBC_01329
ACGGGTTCGCGTTGCTGCAGGACGACGTGATGGACGAATCCGGCGAGCGCCGCGGCCGCCCGACCGCGCATGTGCGGCTGGCACGCTGGCATGAAGACCAGGGATTGTCCGGATCGCCGACCCGTTTCGGCGAATCCGCGGCGGTGCTGCTGGGTGATCTGTGCCTGGTATGGGCTGAACGCATGCTGCGCGAAAGCGGTGTCGAGGCAGCGGCGCTCGGCCGTGTATGGCCGCACTACGATGCGATGCGCGCCGAACTCGCGGTCGGTCAACTCGCCGACCTGGTCAACGACGTCGCCGGGCTACCGCCCCTCGAAAAGGTCCTCGATATCGCGCAGCGTAAATCCGGCAACTACACGGTGCGCAGACCGCTGGAACTGGGCGCCACGATGGCGGGCTGCTCGGAGCCGGTCGTGGGCGTACTGGGTGAATACGGTGTGCTGATCGGTGAGGCATTCCAGCTGCGCGATGATCTGCTCGGCATCTTCGGTGAGCCCTCGGTCACCGGTAAACCGGCGAACGCGGACCTGCGGGAACGCAAAGCCACCACGGTCGTCGCGCTGGCCGAACGCCTCGCCGAGCCGCGCGGGCGAGCTCGGCTGCACGAGCTGTGGCGGCGCGACACCTTCGATGACAGTGCGGTGCAGACAGCCCGGGCCCTGATCGTGGACAGCGGTGCGCCCCAGCTCGCCGAGCAGATGATCGCCGAGCGCGTCGAATGCTCGCACCGGCTTCTCGCGGATAGCATTCTCCACCCGACGTCGATCGCAGCGTTGCAGCAGATGGCGCTGCTGTGCACCCGCCGTAGCCACTGAACCCGCGACATCACCACACAACCAGACGGCCGAACAGGAAGAAAGAAGGATTGATGCGGACCGTAACCGGGAGTACCGACCATGTCGTCGTGATAGGCGCGGGTCTGGCCGGGCTCGCCACCGCGCTGCATCTGGCCGGACGAGGCCGCGCTGTCACGGTCGTGGAACGCGAGCTCGTTCCGGGTGGGCGGGCGGGGCGACTCGATATCGATGGGTATCGCCTCGACACCGGCCCGTCTGTGCTCACTATGCCCGGGATCGTCGCCGATACGCTCGCCGCGGTAGGCGAGAGCATCGAAGCCCGGCTCGATCTGCGACCCGTGGTCCCGGCCTACCGGGCATGCTTTGCCGACGGCAGTGCACTGGATGTGCACAGTGACCGGGAGGCGATGGAACACTCGATCGCCGAATTCGCCGGACCGGGTGAGGTTGCCGGCTATCGACGACTGCGGCAATGGCTGACCGAGCTGTATCGCGTCGAGTTCGACCGGTTCATCGCCGCCAACTTCGACTCACCACTGTCGCTGGTCACCCCAGCGCTGGCCCGACTCGTCGCGTTGGGGGGCTTCCGCCGTCTGGACCGGGTCATCGCTGAGTTCCTGACCGATGCGCGCTTGCGCCGGGTATTCACTTTCCAATCCTTGTACGCGGGCGTGTCACCGCAACGAGCGTTGGCTTTGTATGCGGTGATCGCCTATATGGACACCGTCGGCGGTGTGTACTTCCCGCGCGGTGGGATGCGCGCCCTGCCCTCGGCGCTGGCGGCAGCCGCCACCGACGCCGGCGTGCGGTTCCACTACGGCGAAGTGGTGACCGGCCTGGAACGACGCGGCACCCGCATCAGCGCTGTGCACACCGATAGACAGCAGCGGATCACCTGCGATGCACTGGTATTGGCCACCGAACTGCATACGGCCTACCAGCTGCTGCGCCGATCACCGCGGCGGCCGGTGCGGGCGCGGCCCGCGCCGTCGGCGGTCGTTGCGCATATCGGTGTGCCGGCCGGTGCGCCGACCGCGCATCACACACTGCTTTTCGGTGACGCCTGGGAGCAGACGTTCGACGAACTGATCAACCAGGGCGTGCCGATGAGCGATCCCTCGCTGCTGGTCACTCGCCCTACCGCTACCGATCCGACCCTCGCCCCGCCCGGTCACGACCTGTTCTCGGTGCTGGCCCCGGCCCCCAACCTCGACCGCGGAGCTCACCTGAATTGGCAACGCCGCGCCCCTGGATACGGCACGGACCTGGCCGCGATCGTCGAACAGAAACTGCTGCCGGGATTCGCCGCACACGCCGACATCGTGCATCTGGACAGCCCCGACGACTGGGCACGACGGGGCATGCTGGCGGGCACACCGTTCTCGCTGGCGCACACCTTCGCCCAGACCGGACCGTTCCGACCGGCGAACCTCCCACACGGCGTGTCCAACGCGGTACTCGCCGGTTGCGGCACAGTACCCGGCGTCGGAGTGCCGACCGCACTGCTGTCGGGCCGGCTTGCTGCGGACCGCATCACCGGCGCCGCGGCCGGCCGCAACAACCAGGCACCGACCGCGAACACCAGCGGGGTGCGGCCATGATCCGCTCCGAACTCGACGCCGCCGGCATCGGTGAACCGCGACTGCGCGACGCCTACCGGCGATGCCGCGACCTCAACGCCACCCATGGGCGCACGTTCTTCCTCGCCACCCGGCTGCTCGCGCCGGCGCAGCGCCCGCCGATCCACGCTCTGTACGGATTCGCCCGCTGGGCCGACGATATCGTCGACCTCCCCGACGGACAGCCCCGCACTCCGGCAGAACGCTTGGAAGCACTGGCACAGCGCCTGTTCGACGGTATCGACAACAGTACCGACGCAGACCCGATCGTGGCCGCGGTGAGTGACACCGTCGCACGCTTCGATATCGACCGCGCGTTGTTCCAGGATTTCCTGGCGTCGATGCGGATGGATCTCACGGTGACCGACTACCCGAACCGGGCCGCGCTGGATCGCTACATGCGCGGATCCGCCGAAGTGATCGGCTTGCAGGTGCTCCCGGTGCTCGGCACCATCGGCCCCACCGAGAACGCAGAACCCTACGCGGCCGCGCTCGGCAAGGCATTCCAGCTCACCAACTTCCTACGCGACATCGCCGAAGATCTCGACCGCGGCCGGGTATACCTTCCGGCCGACGAATTGGCCGCATTCGGCGTGGACCGCGACCGGCTTCAGTGGTGCCGTGACCATCGACGCACCGACACTCGGGTGCGCTCGGCGCTGGCGGCCCAGCATGCGATCACCCGCGACTGGTACCTGACCGCCCGCACCGGAATCGACCTACTGCACCCGGTGTCACGGCCCTGCGTCACCACCGCGGCAATGCTCTACGCAGAGATCCTGGACCGGATCGAGGCAACAGATTTCGCGGTGTTCGCCCAGCGAGCGACCGTCGGCCGCGCCCGCCGCGCCGCCGTGGCGGGACCCGCACTGGCCCGCGCATTATGGGCACGCCGCGGCGGCCGTACCCAAACGCTCAGCACGAGAATGCCGTCATGATCGGGCGATCAGAAGAGCATGTGGTGCTGCTCGGCGACCGCGGCGAACTGGGGCTGGGCATCGACACACCCACTTGCCTATTGCCGCGGTTCCGATATTCGGCTACCGCACCCGACGGGACCCAGGAGAACGAGCTCTGTCCGGTGTTCTGGGCCCGCGCCGACGGACCGGTGCATGTCGGCGTCGCCGAGGTGATGGACTGGCGTCGGGTCCCGTGGCCCGACTTCGCCGCTGCCGCCGGCCTGCGCTGGCCGGTCAGTCCGTGGGCCGCCGACCAGGTACCACAGCTCGCTGCGGCGCCCGGGTTCAGTTTGTGGACGGATGGGAGGTGAGCGTGGACCGCTGGCAGTACTTGATCGTGATGGGCCTGTGCCTCGCGGTGACCGCCCCACTGGAATTCCTCGGACACGGGGTCTACCGGCGCCCGGCGCGTCTTGCCCGCAGCGTGCTGCCGGTCGTGGGCATACTGCTGGTGTGGGACGCGATCGCGATCGCCGCCGACGTGTGGAGCTACAACCCGCGCTATCTCACCGGCTGGACCCTACCGTGGGAGGTACCGATCGAGGAGCTGGTGTTCTTCCTGGTCGTCCCGCTCTGCGCACTGCTCACCTACGGCGCGGTCGAGGCCGTGGTGGACCGTGTGTGCGGCCACCAGGTGCGGCCGAAGCCCCAGCGGGAGCCGACGTGATGACCGGCCTCGGCTACACCGTGCCGGCGATCGTCGCGGCCGCCGCGGTGTGCGGGTGGGAACTGGCAGTCCTGCACACCGGTCTGTTCCGACGCCTCGAATACTGGCTGACCCTGACCATCGTGCTCGGATTCCAGGTCCCGGTCGACGGCTGGCTCACCGAACTCAGTGCACCGCTGGTGCTCTACAACGACGCGCACATCACCGGGATCCGCTTTCCGTGGGATATCCCGGTCGAAGACTTCCTGTTCGGTTTCGCGATGGTGACCGCGGCGCTGCTGTGCTGGGAACACCGCCGCCGACACGAACACCGCACCAGCCGGCCGGCAGCGTCGTGAGCGCCCGGCTCGGCCCGACCGGACTTCCACGGGACCAGGTACCGGCCACATTCGACCACGGCGCCGCCGAATACGACCGCCTCGTCGGATTCAACCCCGGATACCACAAGCATCTACGCCTGTCCGCGCGACGTATGGAGCTACCCGCCGACGGCGCCGGACTCCGGCTGCTCGACGCAGGCTGCGGTACCGGCGCCTCGACCGCGGCGCTACTGTCGGTCGCACCGGCCGCCGAGATCCTCGCCGTCGACGCATCGGCACAGATGCTCGCCCGCGCCCGCGCGAAACCGTGGCCCGCGACCGTGCGGTTTCAACACACACGCATCGAAGACCTCGACACAACGGGCTGCGGTGGCCGTTTCGACGGAATCTTCGCCGCATACCTGCTGCGTAACCTCGCCGACCCCGACGCCCAGCTGCGCGCATTCGCCGCGTTGCTACATCCCGGTGCCCCGCTCGCAGTGCATGAATACTCGGTGCGCGAATCCCTGCCGGCCCGCTTGGTGTGGAACACGGTATGCGGCGCAGTGATCATTCCACTCGGTGCGCTACTCACCGGCGACACCACCCTGTACCGGCACCTGCGTCGCAGCGTAACCACGTTCGACGGTGTATCCCAGCTCCGGGCGCGGTTGCGTGACAACGGCTTCACCAGGATCCGAACGGCCACTGTGCCCGGGTGGCAGCACGGCATCGTGCACACCCTCACCGCGACCGTTCCGCGGCCCGGCTCCGAATCAGAAGGGACGCCGTAATGCGTGCCGACTTCGGCCGCGACCGACTGGTCGTCCACCATCGCGCCCCACAGGTCGCGGGACGTAGCCGCCTCGACCACCGCCCACACGTGGTGGTCATCGGCGCTGGTATCGCCGGACTCGCCGCGGCAACCGGGCTCGCCGAACGTGATGTAGCCGTCGAAATCATCGAGCGCCGGCCTTACCTCGGCGGCCGGGTCGGCGGCTGGACCGACAGCCTGTCGGACGGCACTGCGATCGCAGTCAACCGCGGCTTTCACGCCTTCTTCCGCCAGTACTACAACCTGCGCGCACTACTCCGCCGCGCCGATCCGCAGCTGCACCGACTCGTAGCGATCGACGACTACCCCCTCATCGACGGCCACGGACGCCGCGACACCTTCCGGCGTCTGCCGCGCACCCCACCGTGGAATGCCCTCGCGTTCGCCGCCCGCAGCCACACCTTCCCGTTACAGGACCTGCGTCGCATCGATGCGCGCGCCGCGGCACCGCTGGCGGCGGTGTCCGTGCCCGGGATCTACGACCTGCTCGACCACACCGATGCCGAAACCTTTCTACAGCAGATCAACTTCCCCGCGAGCGCTCGCCACCTTGCGTTCGACGTGTTCTCCCGCAGCTTCTTCGCGCCACCCACCCAGCTGTCGGCGGCCGAGCTGGCGACCATGTTCCACATTTACTTCCTCGGCTCCAGCGAGGGCCTGCTATTCGATGTCCCCACCTCGAACTACGACACCGCTTTATGGTCGCCGCTACACGACTACCTCACCTCACACGACGTCCAGATCCGCACCGATACCACAGTCACCGCCGTGGAACCCGACGGTGACCGAGCCTTCCGAGTGCGCGAGCAAAACGGTCGCGATATAGCCGCCGACGCCGTCGTACTCGCCACAGACGTCACCGGCCTACGTCGCATCATCGACCATTCACCGCAACTCGGCGACCGGGCATGGCGCGCTTCGATCGAGCGGTTACGCAGCGCGCCGCCGTTTCTGGTGTACCGGATCTGGCTGAACAAGCCGGTCGCGCCGCATCGGCCGGCGTTCCTGGCTACCGGAGGCCTCGCCCCCCTCGACAACGTCAGCGTGGTGAACCACTACGAGCAGCAAGCCCGTACATGGGCCGAATGCCACGGCGGCTCAGTGCTGGAACTCCACGCCTACGCCCTACCTCAGCAGCTCACACCGGCCCAGGAGCGCGATATACGCGCTCAGCTGCGCGCCCGCCTGAACCGCCTCTACCCGGAAACCTCCGACGCCCAGATCCTCGGCGAACACCTGCAATGGAACCAGGACTGTCCACTGTTCGGCGTCGGCGACCACGCGCACCGGCCTACCATCCGCACGGCACACGATCAGCTCATGCTGGCCGGCGACGGCATCCGCATCGACCTGCCCGTCGCGTTGATGGAACGCGCCGCCACCACCGGATGGGCGGCGGCGAACGCGTTGCTCACCCAATGGGGCTTACCCGGTCACGACCTGTACACCGTGCCGACCAGCGGTCGCAACCCCCTACTGCGCCGACTCGCCATGCGCTATGCAACGGCGACCGCACCTACCGAGGACTCCCGATGAACAACCTCCTGTTTCGGCGGTGGCCCGATCGATGGCCACTGCAACCCCTCTATCCCGGAAACTGGATAGACCAGCAACCCACCCATCGCGCCGCGAAACCCGCCCTCATCGCCACCACACTCGAACGTGCACAAAAACGCCCGTCCGGGAACTGGTACGTCTTCGCCGCCAGCCGAGACATCCGCACCGACCGACCGTTCGGATTCACCGTCGCCGGAACCGAACTCGTCGCATGGCGCGACCAACAGCGGCGACTCGCCGTCGGCCCGGGGGCGTGCCCACACCTGGGCGGACCGCTGGCGCAAGCACACATCGACTGCGGCGCCCTCATGTGCCGATGGCACGGACTGCGACTGGACACCAGCGGGGTGCCCGGCTGGACACCGCTACCGTGCCACGACGACGGCGTCCTGGCCTGGGTCCGCCTCGACCATATCGACGACGGCAGCCCGCTCGAAACACCCGTTATCGGCGCCCGCCCGCCCGCGCACCGCGCCATCTCCGCAGTAGCCACCGTCACCGGAGTGTGCGAACCCGCCGATATCGTCGCCAACCGACTCGACCCCTGGCACGGCGCCTGGTTCCACCCCTACTCCTTCACCCACCTCGAAGTACTCGAATGCCCGCCCCTCCAACACGACTCGACCGAGATCAACGACCGGTTCCTCGTAGCGGTCACCTTCCGAGTCGGCCGACGGCTCGGCGTCCCCGTGCAGGCCGAGTTCACCAGCCCGGAACCCCGGACCGTCACCATGCGCATCACCGACGGCGAAGGATTCGGCAGCGTCGTCGAAACCCACGCCACACCACTCGGTACCGGCACCGACGGACAACCACGCACCGCCGTCATCGAAGCCGTCATCGCCGACTCCACCCGCCCCGGCTTCGCCCGCGCCCACCACGCCACCCGCTTCCTACGGCCGATAATGACCCGCGCCGCAGCCAGGCTATGGCGCGACGACCTCGCCTACGCCGAACGCCGCTACCAACAGCGGACACAGAAACCGCAAACGATCACCCGCACAAAGCAGCAGCCCGCAATGCGCAGGAAGAACCGTTCGGACACGACTGAATAGCATTCCGAAACCACATTCCCCGATTCAAACCTCACGTCTGCGCCGCCCTACAGCCGGGTTAGACGAAATCATTTCCATGATTAATGACGGCCTTCATGACGGACAGTCGGCCAGATCCTGAATACTTCCTCACCAGTCCGGACCCCGTTATCGTGAACAAAGCACCGGCTTCTCCCGATCCTCGGAGCTCCAGATATCACGGCCACATGGACCGGGTGGAAGTATGCTTGCGCTCGATCGATCCAACTGGAGAAGTACATGACAGCCTTGGCGGAGCCACCGACCGACCGACTGACCAAATTGCGCACGATCGGCGGCATCGGCGCTGCGATGGCGGTAACCCCGTACCTGTTGATCAAGATCGTCTGGACCTTCGGGCTCTTCGTTCCGACCGAGGAAATGGGCGGCGCCGACTGGCGAGTTATCAATGCGACGACCGCGTTCCTCGCCGCAGTGGGCATCACGCTCGCCCTGGCATTCTCCAGGCCGTGGGGGGAAAGCCTGCCCGCCTGGGTGGTGGTCCTGCCCGTGTGGGTGGGCACCGGCCTACTCGTTCCCATGTTGCTGCTGGCGCCGGTGCTCGGACCCGCCGCCATGAACCGCGACCAGGAAGCCGGCTCTCCAGACTTCTGGATCTACGAACAGATCCTCGTAATGATCTCGCTGGTAGGAATCGGAGTGGGTCTGCCGCTCGCCCTCGCCGGCTACGCCAGAGCGCGATGGCCGGAAGCACTGAGCGGATCGATCGCGTGCCCCGAACCACCGGGCAGCACCCGGCAGTTGCAGGTGGCGCTGGCCCGGCTGGTCGCGGCCGGCTGTGCCCTCCTCGGCTGCGTCAAGCTTTTCTGGGCCGCGGGGGGTACTTTCGGGTTGGATACGAACCGGTTGGGCCAACGCGACCTGTGGTGGCAGCTGCTGTCATCGAGTACCGCTGTCTGGGCCTTCATCGGCTCTTGGGCAATTCTGGTCCTGACCGCCCACCGCAGTGCGCGCAGATTCTTCCCGCCCATGGCCGCGGCATGGGTGGCATCGGGCATGCTGTTCTCCTACAGCGTCTACAACCTGCTCACCCTCACCGATATGCAGCAGCCATCGCCCGAGCTCCCGATCGCGGGGGCGTTCGCCAGAGAAAGCGGTGCTGTCCTCGGCGTGATGATGGGATTGACGCTGTTGCTGGTTCTACACGACCGCCGGCGCGCATTACGCGGCCCGCATTGAATACCTCACCTGTCGGCTGCCCACTCTGGGTCGGTCGCCAGGGCGGCCATGTAGTGGACGTCGATCCAGTAACCGTCGAACAGGAGCGCATCCCGGCCGGTGCCCTCGTGGCGGAAGCCGACGGCGTCACGCGAGGTAGTTGCCCAGTGCGTCGAGCAGCCCTCGGGTGCCTTCCTCGCGCCCCTGCCCGTCAGCCCAGAACTGGTCGAAGAAGACGCCGTGCTCGACGTGCGTGAATCGAGTACCCGCATCGGTCGGCTCGAATTCCATTGACGCCACGGATGTCGACATGTGGGCCCCGTCGAGCCACATGTCGTACGTCGTGACGATGCGGACGTGTTCGACGATATCGGTATACGTGGCCTCGTATCGTGAGACCGGACCGTTGTGGAATTTGCCCTCGTCGACGTCGCGTCCGCCGACTCGGAAGTCGAACGCCCACTCACGAGTCTCCACGCGGTCGCCGTCACCCCACCAGACCAGTTTCTGATCCTCGTCGGCGAACGCGTCCCAGATGCGGTCGAGAGGAGCGGGGTAGTCGCGGGTCAGGGTGAATCCGGAGCGAGCGAGTCGGTGTTCTATCGTCATCAGTGCGTCCTATCGCGTCAGAGTGACGTGGATTGTTCCGCTCTCCGCTACTTCCGTCGTAATTCTGTGGGTGAGTTCGAAGCCGCGCAGGTCGTCCCACAGTCGATGACCACGGCCGAGGAAAATCGGGGCGACCAAGAGGTGCAGGTCGTCTACCAGCCCGGCGCGCAGGAAGTCACGCGCCGTTCGGTACCCACCGCCGACGCGCACGTCCAGGTCGCCGGCGGCCTCCGTCGCTTCGGTGAGCACGTCCTCGATTGCGGTGTTGCGGAAGTGGAACGTGGTGCCGCCCTTCATCGGAAGCGACGGACGCGGTGCGGTGTGGGTGAGCACATAGACCGCGGTGCCGAACGGCGGTGTGTCGCCCCACCAACCTTTCCAGTCCGCATCGTCCGGAAAGGCGTGGAGCCCGAACTTCCCCGCGCCCATGATCTCGGCGCCGACACCCTCGGAGTACGCGACGGCGTATCGGTCGTCAACGCCGGTCGTGCCTGCGCCGCTGGTGTCGCCGAAGACGTTCTCCCGGAACGTACGGGTAGCGGCGTAGGCAGCTGTGAGGCGCCCCCAGTCTTCACCCATCGGGTTGTCCGGTGTCGGGTCGGACGGCGTGTAACCGTCCAGCGAGGTGAACAGGTCCATGCGAACGCGGGTCATGTCAGATTTCCTTCGGGGTCGTGAGTGCTAGGTGGATGCCGAGCCGGTCGGCTCGGTGTTCTGCGGGGGTTCGCTGCTCGCCGAGCCACAGGTGCAGAACGTCGAGGGCGCCTGGTCGCAGGCTCACGGTGCGGACGCGCCCGTGCTTCTCCGACGTGACCACTCCCGCGTTCTCGAGGATGCTGAGGTGCTGCATTAGTGACGGCAATGCCATCGAGAACGGTGCCGCGAGGTCGGAAACGATCGCAGGGGACTTCGCCAGCCGCTCCACGACAGCCCGGCGCGTGGGATCCGCGAGAGCGCGGAGCACGGCGTCGAGTTCACCGATACACTTAGGCATATACCTAACTATATTTGCGGTGTCCGATTCCGGCAAGTCGGCTCGGGCCAGCTGTATGCGCTGCGTGGAAGACTGACTCCGCCGCTCCAGGTGAGGCAGGTGTTCTCGACGCGAATGTTGCTCGCGTCGATCGGTTGGTAGTCGGCGGTGGTGTCGCGGGCGCAATCGAGGTTGTAGGGGCAGGACGGCAACAGGGCGCGCCTGGCATGCGGTGCGACCGGATTGCCGCAGGCCATGCGTAGTGTCGGGGGATGAGCATCGACTGTTCGGCCGTTGTCGCGGCGCCTCGATCCGAGGTGTTCGCGTGGTTCGCGCGTCCGGGGGCATTCGCGCGGCTCGCGCCGCCGTGGCAGCCGGTGTCGTTGCTCGACGAAGCCGATTCGCTCGCCGATGGACGTGCGGTGCTCGGCTTGCCGGCGGGCTTGCGCTGGGTGGCCCGGCACGAGGCCGGTGAATACGACCCGCCGCATCGGTTCGTCGACCGGATCACCACCGGCGGTCCGGCTTCGGTGCCCGCGTCTGTGGTGCTGTCGTGGCGGCATATTCATGAATTCGAGGAGGTGGATCCCGCTCACACTCGGATCAAGGACCGAGTTCAGACGTGGGTACCTGCCGCGATGCTGCGTCCGATGTTCGCCTATCGGTACCGGCAAATCGAAGCAGACCTGGCAGCACACGCACGCGCGGCCGACCACGGGCTCGGCGCGATTACAGTCGCGGTGACAGGTGCCGCCGGCTTGATCGGGTCGGCGTTGACCGCCTTTCTCAGTTCGGGTGGGCATACCGTGATCCGCTTGGTGCGCCGCGAGCCACGTGAGCGAGCGGAGCGGCGTTGGGATCCCGACAACCCCGCCGGTGATCTGCTCGACGGCGTGGACGCGGTTGTTCATCTGGCCGGGGCGCCGATCGCTGGCCGATTCACCGATGAGCACAAGAAGGCGGTCGCCGGTAGCCGGATCACGCCGACCCGTAAACTGGCCGAACTCTGCGCGCGGGCCGGCGTAGGGGTATTCGTGAGTGCCTCGGCCATCGGCTACTACGGATACGACCGCGACGACGAAACCCTCACGGAGCAGTCACCACGTGGAACCGGGTTCCTGGCCGATGTCGTCGCCGACTGGGAGGACGCTGCCACTGCCGCTTCTGGCACCACCCGCGTGGTGTCGGTCCGCACCGGGATCGTGCAATCGCCGCGAGGCGGGACACTGCGGCTATTGCGCCCACTGTTCGCTGCCGGGCTCGGTGGCCGCATCGGTTCCGGGCACCAGTGGATGTCCTGGATAGGGATCGACGATCTCGTCGATATCTACTATCGGGCGTTGTGGGACATTCAGTTGCGGGGTCCGATCAACGCTGTGGCACCGCATCCGGTGCGCAACATCGAGTACACGCATACGTTGGGGCGCGTCCTGGGTCGGCCCACGGTCATTGCCGTGCCGGCGTTCGGCCCCGCGGTGCTGCTCGGTCGTTCGGGTGCCCGTGAACTCGCCACCGCAAGTCAGCGGGTGGTGCCGGATCGGCTCGGCAGCGCCGGCCACGAATTCCGCGATGCCGACCTGGAATCCGCGCTACGTCATGTCCTCGGCCGCACCGCGGAATCGTAACGATCGCGGTCGAGCGCTGATCTATGCATTCAGCGGTACCGCAACCGGGCTGTGGAAGCGAGGCGACCTTCGGGCGTCCGACTCGGTAGTCCGGAACATCCACTGAAAGGTCACGCCGGGGAGTTACGACCGGTGGCATGTTATGTGCGGGAACCGCTGGGTCCGCAGTGCGACCGGGCTGTCGGTGGCGTCGGGCACGCTTCCGTGGCCTCCGCCCATCCGCGCGCATGGGCGGATGGGCGGAGGCCACGGAAGCGTAGTCGTTCAGTTGTTGCCGACGATCTTGTCGGTGATCTCGTTGGCCTTGTCCTTGATCTTCTCGCCGCCCTGCTTTATCGCGGCGGAAGCCTGATCGGCTTTGCCCTCGGTCTTCAGGTCGTCGTCTCCGGTCGCTGCACCGGTGGCTTCCTTGGCCCGTCCTTTGAGTTCTTCGGCCTTGTTCTCGAACTTGTCGTGCACACCCATCTCGGCTTCTCCTCGTGGTGTCGTATTGATGGTCAGTACCAGTGTTTGCGGCCGCCCACGGCGCGCCCGAAAGTTCCTACCAGGGCCAGGATCACGCCGACCACCAACAGTACGATTCCCACATTCCACAGGATCGGGATCTTTATGAGCAGACCGAGGATCAGCAGGATGACTCCTAGGGTGATCACGATGACTTCCTTTCCACTGATGGCGCGGCGATAAGCCCACGGGGTGTGGGTCGACCGGCGCGCCGACGAGAGATTCTTTCTCTGTTGCGGCTACCGCTCGACCTCGTCTATCCCGAGCCGATCACGGACTCGGACACGCTGGCGGAGTGGCCCCACCTCCGTCCCGTGCGGGGGCCACTCTCGACATGTCACAACTCTTCTGACGTTATCCACCCCCTGGGGGTCTGTCTTCACCCTTAGGGGTGTGTTCACCCGCTGTAAAGTGAGGCTATGGGAGCTCTCCGGTTGGCATTGATCGATGACTACGAGGTCGTGGTCCAAGGCCTGGCCACGATGCTGCGCACATACCACGATCGCGTCGAAATCGTGGAATTGAACGCCAATACACCCGTGGGCGACCGCGTGGACATCGCACTCTACGACTCGTTCGCCAACCCCCAAGGCGACCGGGACCAGGTGCGCCAACTCTCGAAAAACCCGCTGGTGGACAGAGTTGTCGTCTACTCCTGGAATCTCGAGGCCCGACTGGTGGCGGCGGCCCTGACCAACGGGGCCCATGGCTATGTGAGCAAGAGCCTGCCCGCCGGGCAGTTGGTCGCCGCCCTCGAGGAGATACACCGGGGTGGGCAACCTGTGCACGGTGGGATACCGAGCACGACCAAGGTGATCGGCGGAGATTGGCCCGGCCGTGAGGAAGGGCTGACCCAACGCGAAGCCGAGGTCCTGGCGTTGATCACCCAAGGTCTGAGCAACGCCGACATCGCCGATCGCGCGCATCTGTCCATCAACTCGGTCAAGACCTACATCCGCAACTGCTACCGCCGCATCGGCGTGACCAGCCGTTCACAGGCCGTGCTCTGGGGAGTCGAACACGGCTTCCGCCCCGACCGCCGACGCATCATCGACCCCTCATGAGCTCGGCCGCGACGGCGGCGGTGGGCACGTCGGCGCCGAGCATCAACGCGCAGATGTTCGTAGCCGAACTCGGCCACCACTTCGTCTCAGTGAGTAGCGTGCCGCAATGCCGGCGTTCGGATGCGACCACCGCGTCTATCCGTGTTCATCCGTGATCCCGGATGTCCGGAGGCTGCTGAGTGGCCGTCGCCAGTCCTGGCCATCCGATGCCGGGCCACGATTTCGGCAGAATAATGGAGCCACGCAGGATTTGGCACACAAGATCGTCGTAGCCCTCGCTGATTTCGGCGAGGTGATCCCATGCGCGGTGGCGCTGTACCGGGTCGTCGCTGCTGGAGAGCGTCCAGTAAGCGCATGCCCATGCTTCGGCGAAGCGAGCGATCACCCCGCCGACCGATTCCGTGCCACGCGGAGACCCGGGAACCGGGCGTGGCAGCTGCCCGCTGATCCACGCATCGATCGCGCCCACCACCTCACTGATCTGCCCGTGAACGGCATGACCTGTACGGGGGTCGGCGATCCACTCCTGGTACAGGGCTCCGAGCGCACGGGCCCATCTCGCGATTGCTGAGTCGTTGTCGGGGTGGCCCTGTACCGCACAGAGCAATTGCCCGGCGGATGGCAATGGTGCCTCCGGCCTGCTGGAAGCCCTCGTATGAATCGGAACGTAATGTGTACACACCGGGTTCACCGCTGATCCCGCGATTCGGGTATCCGGTCCTGCTCGGCGAATCCCGTGACAGCTGACGCCGGATCTTCGAAAGTCGCACGGTCCGATTCCATTGTCGTTTCCCGTGCGGCCTGCCTCGGCGGCTCGCTGGGGGCGTCGAGGAGACCGGTGACCAGGGCTGCCACACTTCCGAACCCGAATACCGCGCTGACGATCTGCAAGTCGTGCAGGGTGAGCGGATTCGCGGTAGTCGCGCGGATGGTGGCGGCGCTGCGTGATCGCGTCATCGGTCGGTGGGTTCTGGTCACCGCGCACTCCCTTTCTTCGGCGATATGTCGACCGGCCATCTGCACCGAGCAGTGGCCCGGTCGTGCGGTGCACGCCGGGGATCCCATTCCTGGGCGGCGTCTGCGTCGATGATCATCGGGTACCTCCTGAGATCAGTTCCCGTACCTGGTCGCCGAGCCCGAGCAACCGCTGAGCTTTCTCGGTCGGTGACTCGGTGACACACCTACGGTGCGAATCGACCGGCTCAGCCTGCAAACGGACTTGTTGTCCGCGATGACGAGGCGCTGATTGTGTTCACCCTGGGTGGTGCCGGACACGGACCGCTCTGGGCTGCTGCGTGGGTTCGGACAGGAAACAGCATCAACCGGTAGGTAGACCTACCTGCATCCGTAGCCGATGCGGTCGGCAGCCGGATACCGCGATCGACTACCGTGGCGCGGCCATTGCGGGTGGTGGGGAGGTCGTCGAAATCGGTCGGTGAGCGCCTGGAACGCGATAACTCGCGCAGTGCCGGCTCGGCGACGAGGCCGTGGGCAATGGCCGTTGTATCCGGGTGGGAAGAAATCCGGGGATGAAGGTCCGCTCACGGCATCCGATGGCCGAGCACAGCGAACATGGTGACGGAAAAATGGTAGTCACCTTTGGTGATACCGATCTTCAGTTCCGCGAGTAGAGCCATCCACTCCTCTTCGGTGATCACTCCATCGGCGAGCGCTCGGTCGATCACCTGCGCGAACAATATGCGCGCGGTTCTCGGATCGCAGATCATCGCCTCTGATCCGATGCTCGCGATAGAGAACCCCGCTGCGGTGAGCAGACCCCGTAGGAATCGGCCCGACTCAGGGTTCGGACCGAGGGTGCGCAGGACGGTCGCCAGGCGAGCGATGGTGCCGGGGTCGCCGGGGTGCACGATCGCGGTGGCCCAGTCGCTGTCGATGAGCAGCGCGCGACCGCCCGGCCGCAGAACTCGCCCGATCTCGGCCGTGGCGGCCGCAGGGTGGTCGAGATGCTGGTAGACGCGTTCGCAGCGGACCGCGTCGAAGAACTCATCGGGAAACGGCAGATGATAGGTGTCACCGGCGACGAAACGGGCGCGGGATCCGGCGGCCGCGGCGCGCGACTTCGCGACATCCACCATGTCGGGATTGGGATCGATACCGACTGCATCGCCGTCCGGGCCGACTCGGTCGGCGAGTTCCAGCACTTCGGTGCCCGTCCCCGTGCCTATATCCAGGGCCCGGTCGCCGGAAGTGACCGCCAAGACCTCATGCCCCCACCGCCGCAATCGTTGGACACCCGGTATCGCTGCTTGAAGGTCGAGGATATCGATCAGCGAGGTTTTCGGTTCGTCCGGATCCGCCCTGTCCGCCCCGATGCCGGCAGGTCGAACGGGCCTCGCATCCATATGGAATGAGAAGCCCGGGTCGAACCTCGCGTGGTCGCTGGCCACAATCCCGACTGTAACGCGGAACCGTCACTGCGAGCCGTCACGATCCTGCCATCGGGTGTATCGCGACGTCGGCCGAATATGCGCCCGCGGTGCCGGGGGAGTGGCAGGTACCGCTCGGCTACGATCCGCGATCGAGGTCGCCGCTGCCACGCCGCGGGATCTGGGCGGAAGGCCCGGAGACCGGAATCGTCTTCGATCACCTTCGGTATGCTGGGCGGCTACACTATGAGCCATGTCGGCGACGCGCCGAAAGCGGCTCTGAATTCGATGTCGGCGACCGAAGGTTTTGTTGGTCGTGGTCCGGAGCTGGACAGGATAAGCACATTACTGTTGGGTTCGGCCCGGTTGATCACCCTGGTCGGGTCGGGTGGGATCGGAAAGACGCGACTTGCGACCGAAGCTGTCGGTCGATTCCGCAAAGCGAAACCTATCTCGGTGCATTGGGTGCGGCTGGCGCGTCTGTCGAAGGGTAGTGGCAAGGCCGCTGTAGCGGAAGAAGTCGCTGCTGCGGTCGCCGGCGCCGATTTTTCGGATCGATCGGCCTGGGACGCGATAGTCGATACATTGACCGGGCCCGGCCCGGCAGGAAATTCCGTGCCGACGGTACTGGTGATGGACAACTGTGA
This sequence comes from Nocardia sp. NBC_01329, assembly GCF_035956715.1. Taxonomy (NCBI): domain Bacteria; kingdom Bacillati; phylum Actinomycetota; class Actinomycetes; order Mycobacteriales; family Nocardiaceae; genus Nocardia; species Nocardia sp. NBC_01329. Next base: position 1,859,295 of record NZ_CP108381.1, read on the forward strand.
GCATGTGCTCGAAGAGGTCGGTCGCTTTATCGCGGACTTGCTGGAGGCGGTTGCCGGGTTGACAGTCGTGGCTACGAGTCGCGAGGCAATCGGGTGGGTCGACGAGCATGTGGTGGTGGTTCCCCCGCTGACACGGCAACAAGCTCTGGCGCTGTTCCGTCAGCGCGCCGAGCTCACCGGCCATTCGATCAGCGACAGAGAACAGCTTGCGACGGCACGCTTGATCTGTCGTCATGTGCACAATCATCCTCTGTATATACGTTTGGCCGCGGCGCGGCTGCTTCGGCAACCGTTGGCGATGATCCTGCATGAATTGAGCGGTGAAGCCGCCGATAAACGAATGCGTTGGTCGCATGGGCCGCGACTGGGTGCGGAACCGCGGCACCGGGGGGTCCGCGATGTCATTGCCTGGTCATACGATCTGTGCCTGGAAAAGGAACGGATACTTCTGGATCGGATGTCGGTTTTCGCCGCCGGGTACGACACCAATCCTGAAGATGAGACCAGCTCTGCCGGTGACGTCGGTACCGACTTGGAAGCTATTCAGATGGTCTGCTCCGATGATTTGTCTCCGGAGCAAGAACCGCTGCGCGCTGATGCGTTGCCGTCTCTGGCGGCCGAGGAAATCGAAGATCTACTCGAGCGGCTCGTCGATCAGTGCCTGGTAACTCTGCACATCACGCCCACGACAGTGCGGTACTCCCTCCTGGAGAGTATTCGGCTGTTCGCCGAGGAACAGCTGGCGCGACGCTCCACCGACGTAGCCGATGAACCCGCGCGATTCGCCGGTCGGCACCGCCGATACTACCGAGATAAAGTTGTTGCCGCGCAGCGCAATTGGTTCAGCCCGATGGAGCAGGAACCGCCGGACTGGGGGTACGCGGCGTGGGACAACATCCTCGTCGCGATAGAGACAAGTCGCGTGTCGGGTGAGCCCGCGGTGGGTCTGAGAATATGTACAGGTTTGATATCCGTTCGGGCGCCTATCTTCAAAGGCTCGCTCCGAGAATTGCGGAAATGGTGTGAACGCGCCCTGCGGGCAACGCGCGCACAGGCTCGGGAAGTGACCGGGCTCCAGATAGAGGCAATGGCCCTGATCGCTTGGGTCGCCCTGTGTCAGGGCATGCACGAGGACGCCGAGCAGCTTCTCGAAGAATGCGCTGCGGCCTGCCTGGGGGATCCGGAGACGCGACGGAACTGGCGTTCGTCTCCGGAAATCGATACGGGGCTTCCCGCTGCTCTGGAATCTGTGTGGGGAGTGGAGTTGATGACCCGTCACCGCGACCCGACAGCCATAACCGTGTTGGGGCGTGCCCGGGAAAAGTACCGTAATCTCGGCGATCGCGCCGGTGAGGCGAGGAGTGAACTGGACGAAGCGATGGCCGCGAGCTTTCTCGGGTCCGCTTCGGCTGCCGTGGAGATCACCCGACGCCACCTCGATCGCATCACCGCGTCGGGGGCGCGGTGGGCGAGAACATGGGCCGAGATGGCCTGGGCGATCGCGTTGACCAGACACGGCGACCCTGCTGAGGCGCTCGCGGTCGCGCGTGCAGTCCTGGCGCAACAGCTGCCCCTTCGCGACCAATGGGGCGCCGCGATGTCGGTGCATATCGTGGAGTGGTCACTGGCACGGACCCTCGCCGATATGATCGCAGCCGGAAGCTCGGGCAAAGCCGAACTCACGGCACTGGCCACCGAGATCGCTCAACTCACCGGTGGCGCCACCACGCTGAGGGACGAGCTGAATATCGCTATCGACCTCGGCCCCTTCGACGACGAAACCGAGAAAGCGACCGACGTCGCCCGCCGGGTGCTGGGACGGGAAGCATTTGTGGTCGCCGAGAGGCAGGGGCGTCTGTTGCGACCGGGACTGCACGAGGCACAGCGACTGGCACTGGGCACCCTCTCCATCGACAGGATGCCGCTGGATCATCCCGCAAGGAAGAACACGCCATCCCATTGGGGCGAGTTGTCTGCGTCCGAAGACCAGGTCGCGGTCCTTGCGGCGGCGGGGTGGACGAACGCGGCGATCGCGGCTCGCCGTGGTAATTCCGCCAGGACGGTCGATGCGCACATGGCCGCGATCTTTCGAAAGCTGATGATCACCTCACGGCAGGACATCGTCGAACTGGTTCCCGCGGACAAGGTCGATCAGGTTCGGCGGGAGATCGAGAGGAGGCCGCGCCGACCTCGCTAGAGACCACTCGGGTCGTCAACCTGATGTGTTCACCACCGCTGCGGCCGTCGTCGGGGCTGCGGAGCGAGTCTGTTCGCTGAGGAGCAGATCGCGACGATGTGTTGCTTCGCCACCCAGGACAAGATGTGGGTGACCGGCCCGAACAAAGAGCGGTGCAAGATCCTACACCGTTGTGGCCGACACCGAGCACTTCGGCACCACCCGGAGTTCGCCGGGCTCAACGACGGGGAGGCGGTGCAGGCGTGCCGCGGCGCCGACGGCCGCGGCGCCGCTACCGGTGAGGACGGTGCTGGTCCTGGCCGCGCTCGCCGCCTCGACCGCGTTGTTGGTGTGTGTCGGCGGTGATCGTGTTGATCGAGGCTTACGGCACAGTGATGGTATTGGTATCCAGGGTGACTGCACCGTTGCGGGCCAATACGCGCCCGGACACAGTGGTTCCGGTCTGCACCGTGATCGAGGTCAACGCCAAGATGGTCCCCACGAAGGTGGTGTCGGTGCCCAAGGTCGCTGAGCTACCCACCTGCCAGAAGACGTTCGAAGGCGAGGCTCCGTTGATGAAGCTGACGGCGCTGCTCGCCGCGGTGGTCAGTGTCGAACCCGCCTGAAAGATGAACACCGCGTTGGGATCACCCTGCCCATCGAGGGTGACGGTACCGGTCAGACCCATAGCGGCCGCCGTGTTGTACACCCCCGAAACCAGGGTCAGCCCACCGATATCCGCCGGAACCCCGATAGCCGGGGTCCGGTCCGCAGCATCGTCGAAGGCGGTCGTCAGATCAGTTTGGGCTTGGACCGCAGCTGCATCCGCGACATGCTGCGTTCCATTGATCACTGTTCCCGGCGGAAACCCGGTCACTGCGCTGCCAGGGCTGAGCCCCAGATCGCCGGATACGATCGAAGGGCCGGTGTTGGTGACTGTGGCACCAGCCAAGACACCGAACGACGCGGCTGTCCCTAAACCAACCGGAGCCGGACCTGAAACGTAGGTGTAGGCAACCCCGTTACTGGTGCCACCGACGGTAGTGACGGTGACCTGCACCGTGCCGGTCCCGGTGGGGGCGACAGCGGTGATCTGCGTAGCGGAGACGACGGTGAACGACGTCGTCGCGGTGGCGCCGAAGGAAACCGCGGTGGCCCCGGTGAAGTCCGTACCGGTAAGGGTGACCGTATTGCCGCCGGCCACCGGACCCGACGTCGGGCTGACCGAGGTCAGGGCGGGGGCCGCGACATAGGTGTAGACAAGGCCGTTGCCGGTACCGCCTGCGGTGGTGACACTGACGCTCACCGGTCCCTGCGCTGCGCCCGCCGGGACGACGACGGTCAGCCTGCCGTCGTCGACCACAGTTGGGATGGCGGAGTTGGCGCCGAACCTCACTGCGGTGGCGGTGGACAGGCCGCTTCCGGTGAGGGTGACCGTGTTGCCGCCGGCGATGGCGCCCGAGGCCGGAGACAAGCCGGCCTTGAACGGTGAGCCGATGTAGAAGAACGATAGGGGATTGCTGGTCCCACCCGCGGTGGTCACAGTCACACCGACTACGCCTTTCCCGGATGGGGAGATGACCGTGACCGACGTAGGCGTGTTGGCTGTGATGGTGGCCGGCTTGGAGCCGAAGCGAACGGTGGTGGCGCCGCCGAGGTTCGTGCCGGTGATCGTGACGATGGTCCCGCCTCCGGTCGACCCCTGGTTGGGAGAGATAGGCATGAGGTGCCTCCTTAGGCGTCAAAGTAGCCCTCTGACACGCAGTTCTGACTATTGTCCGGCCGGCCCCGAGACCGCTGGCTGGCAGGCGGTAATCCGATCGGCGTCCGAATCCGCCCGAAATCGGCGAGTTCTACGGGGATCCCTCAACCCCCGCAGGGTGGGCGGGCCGGCGGGTACCCGCACCCGAGATACGCCTGGTGCCGTTAATTTAGCCTTCTGTTCAGGGATCGGTGAAAGAGCTTTTCCGCAGCAGCGCAGGTCTGGCCTCTGTGACGCCGCATGTATATCCAGTAATGCTCCAATGGAGGCACTTGGCAATGTGTACGCGGATTTTTTTCGTCTGGTCTTTTCCATTTTCGGGCCTCGTCCGGTAGCTATCGGGAAGCTGGACACCGGGTGTGACCTTGTGGTTCGGCTTCGATGGACACCGCGGCCCAGTTCGGCCGCCAGGGCATTGTTCGCGGATTCCGGTACCGGGTGTTCACGAATTCCGGCGGTGTTGTTCGTGAATTCGGTGTCGTTGTTCGCGAATTCCGGAATCAGATGATCGCGTATACAGGTACCGGAGGGCTGAGTGGTTCCCGATCTCGGTCGAAAAATTGACACAATCTGAGCGAGAGCCCGCCACCACAACGGGGTAGAGATTCGCGATCACAAAATTCCGAAAGTGACGTCGAGATTCACGACCAACTGCTGCCCGGATTCGCGATCGGAACCAGGTGCCGGTCAGAGCCGTGTCACCTGGTGTGTGACGCACACTGCCTGGTAGCCGGTGGTGGCGGGTGTAGTTTGCCGCGTGATGAGGGGCTTGACAACGACTAGCTGATCGATCGGTGGACGCTTGTTGGTGCGGAGTCCCGGCCGGTCGGGTTCCACGCGGCGCGCAAGGTGTCAGGCACCGCGGTGAGTTCGGCGTCGACCTCGGCGAGCTCGGCGGCGGCGCGGGCCGGCAACCCGGCATCGGCGCGGTGGCGGCCGAGTTGAGTGGCCGCGCAGATCGGCCACCTCGTCGAGAGCGAACCCGAGGCGCTGGGCGGCCTCGATCACCCACAGCACTGTAACCGCCTGCCGCGAGTACTGGCGGTGTCTGCCCAGGCTGCGGTCCGGTTCGGCCGACAGGCCGCGGGGTTCGTAGTAGCGCAGGGTCCAGATCCCCCCAGAGGAAGGAATCCCGCCTACCGGAGTGTTCGCTGATGGGAGTGACCTAGGTAGGTGATGACGCGGAAGAAAACCCGTCTTCGCTGATGTGAGCCCCACACCTAGTCGATGAAAATACGAAGTGTCGGCAGGCAAAGGTACCGGTCCCATTCAGAAAGGAGTTCTTCTACCGCGAGAGGGACCGCACGAGAGGATGATCACGACCCCTGCGGCGCACAACGGCGTGAGTCGAGTTCGGGCAACGACGCTCGGTGGGGTTGTGGTGTTCCCGAGTAGATCTTCTGGTGCGATGAACCGCACGTTCGGCATCGGCCCGGGCGCGATAGGTTGCCGTGACGCTGCAGGAGCGGTTCTCGCGTGCGTTCGGTCATTCCAGCGGCCAGCAGATGGCCGGTCACCGTCACCGACTTCTCGACCCGGACGGCGGGATCTGCCCTCATGGGCAGATCGAACGAGGAGCGTGAGTAGGAAGCCGCGACTCCGGTCTATAGGCTTTCGGCGCTGGATGACGACGGTGCCGGCTGCTCGGGCTCCGTATCGAGCGAAGCCGACCGGTTGGTCTCTTCGAGGCCGGCGAGATGTACACGTAAGTAGCTCAGGTGCTCCACGATGGCCGCTTCGGCGGCATCCGGGTCTTTCGCGCCGATGGCGTCGACAATGGCCTTGTGCTGCCGAACCGTCGCTCTTCCGACCTCTGGTGAGAGGTTCAGATAGTGCACGGGTTCGGTCTCGTGATGGAGAGCGGCGACGAACGAGGCGAGTACCCGATTGCGTGAAGCCTGCGCGATCAGTGAGTGGAACTTCTCGTCGAGCTTGGGAATGTCGGGATCCTCGACAGAAGCGGACTTCTGCTGTTCGACCACTTCGTGCAGTTGTTCGAGTTCTTTCGCCGTGCGGTTGGTGGCCGCCAGTCGGGCTGCCGGGACCTCCAGATACTGTCGGATCTCCGCGACCTCGGAAAATGCGATGCTGCCCAGTTCGAGCAGGTTGTGCAGCGACTCGATAACGACAGTGCCCAGGGAGTGGTGGTCGACCGAGCTCACGAAGTTGCCACCGCGTGCACCGGGAACTTTATGGATCAACCCCTGCGTCGTCAGAGATCTCAGGGCTTCTCGCAGGGTCGTCCTGCTGACATTGAACTGCTTGGCGAGCGCGGTTTCGGGTGGCAGCATCTCACCACTGTTCAACTCGCCGGACAGGACCATCTGGCGGATACGCTCCTCGACCTGCTCGCGGGGGCGGAGTACCTTCTGACCAATTGTCCGCATCGTCCGCGAAGTCTGCGGATCAGACACACGACTCCCGTTCCTTGGCACCATACCTGCACGATACCCGGTTATTGTCGAACATTGATCAGGGTGGTCGATCATGAACGTGCGGTACGCCCGTTCGGCCGAGGCCGAGGGTGGGCTCGGCGTGTAGCGATCAGTGCTTTCGATACGTGCGGATGTGTTCGCGCAGGTAGGTCAGGTGCTCGACGATCGCCTCTTCGCCCGCATCGGGGTCGCGGGTCTTGATCGCACGCAGGATCGACACGTGTTGGCGCACCGTCTCACGACCGACTTCGGGCGAAAGATCCAGGTAATTCACGGGTTCGGTGGCGTTGTGCAGACTCGAGACGAAGGATGCGAGCACCCGGTTACCGGACGCTCGGGCGATCGAGGTGTGGAACTGACGGTCGAGGTCGGGGATCTCCGGGTCGTCGACGGAGGCGGTCTTCTGACGATGCACGATTTCCGACAGCTCGGTCAGGTCTTTCTCGCTGCGATTGGCGGCAGCGAGGCGGACGGACGGCACTTCCAGATGCTGTCGGACCTCGGCCACTTCGTCGAACTCGATGCTCCCGAGCGCCAGGAGATTGTCGACCGCTTCGGTCATGACGGTACCGAGCGAGCGATAGTCGACCGATCGAACGAAATTCCCGCCGCGCGCGCCGGGAACCTTGGCGATGAGGTGCTGGGAGCTGAGTGTCCGCAGGGCCTCGCGCAGCGTCGTTCGGCTGACATTGAACTGCCGGGCGAGTTCCGTCTCGGGCGGGAGCATCTCTCCGCTCTCGAGTTCACCGGCCAGGATCGCGTCTTTGATGGCCTTCTCGACCTGTTGACGGGGCTTCAGGACAGCTTGTCCGATCATCTTCTGCTCGACGCCGCTGGCCATTGACCTGTCCTCCGCTAGCAGATGTAAATGTTGGATGTTTGCCCTCGGATACACGCTATCACGTGGATCGTGGCCCACCGGTGGCGCCGAAGAGGCACGGCATCCGCTGTATGTGCTGCTCGCGCTCCTTCGGGTTCCTGCGACCCCGGAGTTGTAGCGATCGAGCGCGTAAATGTTGGACCTTGCGCACACTGTCTAGTTACCCTTAGTCTGATGGCATCACCGGACACGTGATGTCGCATCGTCGGCTCGCCGGGGCATGCAGGTCTGCCCAGCGAGGAAGGAACCCCATGAACATTTCGACAGAGCGGTCGACTGTCCCGATGGTTCGGCCCGCCGGAACGAGTCTCATCGGAGCGTCGACCGCGCCATTCGGCGTCGTCGATGTCGGGACGGCTGCTGTTCTCGCTTCCGGCCCGCCGTTCTTTCCGGGTACCAGTCCGCTGAGCGGGACGCTTTTCTGCATCCCGGCGCCGGCTACCCGAAACCCGAAGGATGTGCAGGAATGAACGACGAGCACAGCGGACCGCTGGCGGGCCTGCGGGTGGTCGATATGACCACGTCGTATGCCGGGCCCACCGCGGCCATGTACCTCGCCGACCTCGGTGCCACGGTGATCAAGGTCGAGCGCCCCGGGCGCGGCGACGACGCGCGGAGCTGGGGGCCGCCGTTCGTCGACGGAGCATCGGCATGGTTTGCCTCGGCGAACCGGAACAAGAAGTCGATCGTCCTGGACTTACGCTCCGATACGGGGCGGGAGGTGCTGCTGCGGCTACTGGATACCGCCGATGTGTTCTTGCAGAATATGAATCCTGCCAAACTGGTCGGTATGGGAATTGCCGGCGACGCACTTCGTTCGCGCAACCCCCGACTGATCTATTGCGCGATGTCGGGCTTCGGATTGGACGGCCCGGACAGCAGCCTGCCCGGCTACGACCTGGTGGCCCAGGCGCGTTCGGGACTGATGTCGGTCACCGGCGAAGCCGGGCGCAGCCCGCAGCGCGTCTCCACGGCGCTGTCGGACGTGGTCACCGGGATGTGCGCCGCTGTCGCGATCAACGCGGCACTGGTGCGGCAAGCTCGCACGGGCGAAGGCGAACTCATCGATGTCTCGCTGCTGGACACCGACTTAGCGCTCATGGCGCCCCGGATCGCGGCCTACCACGCCGGCGAGCCGGAGCCCGCGCCCAGCGGCGGGACGGATTCGGTACTCGCGGTCTATCAGCCCTTCGCGGCAACCGACCGGAGCCTGGTCGTGGCGATCGGCAACGACGCGATGTGGCAGCGGTTCTGCACAGCGGTGGATCTTCCCGAACTCGCCGCCGACCCGGCTCTCGCCGACAACGCCGGACGCCGGGCCCACCGGCCGCGGATCACCCGTCTCGTCGCCGAGCGGATCGCCACCCGTTCCGCCGCGGAGTGGCTGCAGATCTTCGGTGCGATCGATGTTCCGGCCGCAGCGGTGCAGTCGCTGTCAGAGGTGGTGCAGGATCCGCAGGTCCGGGCGCGCGGTGCGCTGATGCCGGTCCCCGGTTCGGGCGGCGAACTGGTGAGTGTGCACAGTCCGTTCCGGCTCGCCTCTCTGAAACCCCGCAACGAGCGATTCCCGGATCTCGGGGCGCACACCCGCGAAATCCTGCTCGACCTCGGATATACCCGCGACGATGTGGAGACGTTGCTGGAGACCGGCGCGGTCGCCGCCGAACGCGCGGAGGCCGTGTCGTGACCGTCCTGCTGCGCGAGACAACCGGCGCCGTCACCACCGTGACCATCAACCGGCCCGAGGCCTTCAACGCACTCGATGCCGCGGTGATCGGCGCCCTCACCACGGCGGTGACCGACGCGGCCGAGGACCCGGGGGTGCGCGCCGTTGTGCTCACGGGCTCGGGGGAGAAGGCATTCAGCGCCGGTGCGGATCTGAAAGAACTCGCGCGGATGGGACCCGATCGGGCCAGGGAGATGATGACCGCCGGGCAGCGGGCGTTCCGGACGCTGGAGCAACTGCCGGTCCCCGTGATCGCCGCGGTCAACGGTCTGGCACTGGGTGGCGGGTTCGAACTGGTACTCGCCGCGACGTTCCCGGTGCTGTCCACCCGGGCATCACTCGGACTGCCGGAGTCCGGGCTCGGACTCATCCCCGGCTACGGTGGGACGCAGCGCCTTCCTCGTGCCATCGGCGTGCGCGCCGCCGCGCACCTGATGCTCACCGGTACCCGGCTCGGCGCCGACCGCGCCTATGAACTCGGGCTGACCCCTTTCCCGCCGGTGGCCCCGGAGGAACTACTCCCGACGGCTGTGGGAATCGCCGAGAAGATCGCGGCGCAGGGCCCGAACGCGGTGCGCTCGATCCTGCACGCCCTGGACGTCGGCCGCGACGCTCCGCTCGAGACCGGCCTCGCGGTCGAAACGGGGCTGGCGGCGCTGGCCGTGGCCGGAGACGAATCCACCGAGGGCATAGGCGCGTTTCTCGAGCGCCGTCCGGCGCGGTTCGCCGACCCGGAGGCCGGCTCATGAGCGCCGGGCTCCTCGCGATGGATACCGATCCCGAGGCATACCTGGCACTACACGATCTGCTCGACGAACCGGCCGCCGATGCCGCATTGACCGAGCGGGAACGCGAGGTGCGTGCGACCACGCGCGAAGTGGTGGCCCGCGAGGTCGCGCCGCGGGCGGCCGAATCGGACGCGACCCACACCTTCGTCCACGAGAGTGTGCAGGCGCTGGCCCGGGCCGGGCTGTGCGGGCTCGTCTTTCCCGAACGTCTCGGCGGTAGCGGTGACACGAATGTCGCCTACGCCGCGGCGATGGAGGAGATCACAGCCGGTTGCGCCGCGACCAGCCTGGTGTTCATGACCCAGACGCACGCGGCGTACCCGATCCTGATCGCGGGCAGCGAAGAACTCCAGCAGCGTTATATACCGGGTCTGCTGGACGGTTCGCGGTACGGCTCGCTCGGGATCACCGAGCCGGGCGCGGGCTCGGATGTGTCGAGCCTGACCACCACGGCTGTCCGGACGGCCGACGGCTGGACGGTGACCGGTCAGAAAACGTTCATCACCACCGGCGACCGCGCCGACGTGATCATCTGCTTCGCCACCATCGACCGGTCTCGCGGCCGAGACGGGATCACCGCCTTCGTGCTCGACGGCGACCGGGACGGAGTGGGGCGCGGGCAGCCCTTCCACAAGATGGGGATGCACGGTTCGAGCACCGCCGAACTCTTCTTCGACCGGGTCGCGGTACCGCGGTCGAATCTGCTCGGTGACGAGGGGCGGGGCTGGTCGGTGGTGATGAACTCGGTGGTCAAATCCCGGATCAGTGCCGCCGCCCAGGGCGTGGGCCTGGCCAGAGCCGCGTACGCGCGCACCCTGGCCGCCTTGACCGCGCTGTACGGTCACCGCCTCTCCGACGAGCACACCTTCGCGCTCGCCGAACTGCGCGGCCGGATCCTGCAGGGACGATTGCTGTTGCACGCCGTGGCACGCCAGGTCGATACGGACCCCGAGGTGACGTCCGGGCAGATCGGGATCATGAAGCAGTCCTGCACCGACCTCGGCTTCGAGGTCTCGGTGCAGGCGGCCCGGATCCTCGGCCCCTACGGCGATCTCGCCGACCTGGGTGTCGAGCGCTGCCTGCGCGACGCGAAGGTCACCCAGATCTACGACGGCACGAACGAAATCCAGCGGCTGCTCATCGGCCGCGAAACCACCCGTGCGATGAAGGAGCTTCCATGATGCGATACCTCCGCCTTCGCTTCGGCCTCCGCGGGCCGTATGAACCCACTCCGAAGGAGCTTCCATGAGTTCGCTGGACGGAAAGGTCGCAATCGTTACCGGCGCCGGCCGCGGCCTCGGCCGGTCCATGGCCTACGCCCTCGCGGAGGCGGGCGCCGCTGTCACGGTCGCCTCCCGGACAGCTGCCGAGCTGGACACCTTCGTCACCGAGGTCCGCGCGGCCGAGGGCCGGGCGCTGGCCTGCCCGACCGATATCACCGACGAGGAGTCGGTGCGGCGGATGGTGCAGGCCACCCTCGACACCTTCGGCCGGGTGGACATCCTGGTGAACAATTCCGGGATCGTCGCCTCCGTACCGCTGGTGGACCAGCCGGCCGACGAATGGGATCGGGTTATCGCGACGAATCTGCGCGGCACCTATCTGGCCACGCGCGCGGTCGGACCGCACCTCATCGCGCAGGGCGGCGGCAAGGTCGTCAATATCGCGTCGAACTTCGCGCTGCAGGGCGTCGCGAATCACGCGGCGTATTCGGCGTCGAAGGCGGGCGTCATCGCCTTCACCCGTTCGATGGCGATCGAGTGGGCGCGACACGGTATTCAGGTCAACGCCATCGCGCCCGGTTATTTCGCCACCCCGTTGAACGCCGAACTGCGCGACGACGCCGAAGCCGCGGCCCGGGTCGTGCGGGCCATCCCGGCGCGCCGGATGGGCGAACCCGACGAGATCCGGCCCTGGCTGCTGCTGCTCGCCGGCGACGACTCGAACTTCGTGACCGGTGAGGTCATCGTCATCGACGGCGGCCAGAGCGTCCGCTGAGATTCAGGAGAACCAGTGAGCAACGAGAGCAAAACCGTCGCCGTGCTCGGCGCCGGCACGATGGGTTCGGGAATCGCGACCGTGATGGCGCGCGCGGGCTACCGGACGGTGCTGTTCGATATCGACGAGGCGAACCTGCGTCGTGGGATCGATACCGTGCACGGATTTTTCGACAAGAGCGTGCAGCTGGGCAAATTGGACGCGGAGACCGGCCGGTCCGCCAAGGACGCACTACGCGGGACCACCGACCTCGCCGACCTCGCACCCTGCGAGGTCGTGGTCGAAGCCGTGTTCGAGGACCTGGCGTTGAAGAAGGACCTCTTCGGCCGGTTGGACGAGATCGTCTCGGATTCGGCGCTCCTCCATACCAATACCTCGACGCTGTCGGTCACCGGGATCGCTTCGGGTTCGCGGCGGCCGGAGCGGGTGGTCGGCACCCACTACTGCAATCCGGCACCGCTGATGAAACTCGTCGAGGTGGCCGACGGCCGCCACACCGCCGACTGGGCCCACAAGGCGACCGTCGAATTCCTGGGCTCGCTCGGCAAGACCAGTGTGGTCACCAAGGACCGTCCGGGATTCATCGTCAATCGTTTCCTGATCCCGTGGGAGAACTCGTGCATCCGCGCCCTGGAAGCGGGAGTCGCCACGAAGGAGACGATCGATGCCGCCGTGCTCGGTTCGCTCGGGCACCCGATGGGGCCGTTCCGGCTGCTCGACATCGTCGGAATGGATATCCATCAGCAGGTCGCGACCCGGCTCTACGAGCAGCTGCGTGATCCGAAGTTCTTCCCGCCGCCGATGGTCGAGCGCATGGTCGCCGCCGGCGACCTGGGGCGCAAGACCGGCCGCGGTTTCTACACCTACGACGACACCCGGTTGTTCGGGTCCTGAGGAGAGAACATGAGTGAGTCCAGTACCGACTTCGCGACGATCGGCCTCCTCGGTCTCGGCACTATGGGTGCGGGCATCGCCCAGGTGCTGGCCGCGTCGGGCCGCAAGGTCGTCGCCGTCGAAACCGATCGGGCCCGTGTCGACGCGGGCCTGGCAAGGGTCGCCGCCTTCCTCGACGGAGGGATCGCCCGGGGCGAGGTCTCCGAGGTGGACAAACGCGTTGTCCTGGAACGGATCACCGGTACCACCTCGGTCACGGAATTGCACGGCGTCGACGCCGTGCTCGAATGCGTGACCGATAACGCGGAGGTGAAGACCGCACTGCTCACCGAGGTCGCGGCGGTGGTGGGGGATCGCATCCCGCTGCTCACCGATACCTCCGCGCTGTCAGTCACCGACCTCGCGGCGAGGCTGCCCGAACCGGGCCGGGTGGCAGGGCTGCACTTCTTCGATCCGGCGCCGACCGTGCGCACGGTGGAGATCGTGCGCGCGCTGCAGAGCGAAGAGGATCTGATCGATCGGCTGGTGGCACTCGTCGACACGCTCGCCGACAAGGTCGCGGTGGTGGTCGACGACCGCCCGGGATTTCTGATCAACGCGCTGCTGCTGCCCTATCTCAACGATGTCGTCGCCGAGTACGACGAGGGCCTGGCCACCGCCGCGGATATCGATACCGCACTGGAACTGGGTCTCGGCTACAAGACCGGGCCACTGACAATGCTCGACGCGATCGGTCTGGACGTGCACCTGCACGCCACCGAGGCCGCCTACGCGGCAACCGGCGACCCCCGCTACGCGCCGCCGCCGCTACTGCGTCGGATGGTCGCCGCCGGGCGGCTGGGTAATAAAGCCGGCCACGGATTCCGTACCGCCCCGCACCGTGAGGACGACAACTGAGATGACCTACGACGATATCCGCACCAGCATCGCCGGGCCGGTTCTCACCATCACCATCGACCGGCCCGAGGCCGGGAACAAGTTCCGGCACCAGACCTGCCTCGAGCTCTTCGACGCGCTGCAGAAGTTCCGGTTGGACCCGCAGCTGCGTGCCGCCGTACTGACCGGCGCCGGGGACAAGTTCTTCTGTATCGGCGGTGAACACGACCCGGTCACCTCGCTGGACCAGTCCCAGGTGTTGCCGATCATCGATGTGTACCAGGCGATCGACACCGTCTCGAAGCCGATCGTGGCCGCGGTCAACGGTTTCGCGGTCGGCGGCGGCAATGTGCTGCACACCGTCTGCGATCTGAGCATCGCCGCGGAGACGGCGGTGTTCCGACAGGTCGGCCCGATGGTCGGCAGTTTCGACGCCGGGTACGGCAGCTGGTACCTGGAGGACACCATCGGCCGCAAACGCGCCAAGGAGATGTGGTTTCTCAACCGCAAGTACACCGCCGGCCAGGCGCTGGACATGGGACTGGTCAACGAGGTGGTTCCGCCCGCCGAGCTGGCGGCGCGCGCCGCCGAGGTGGCCGCGGAGATCGCCACCCGCAGCCCGCTGGCCCTGGCCGGTATGAAGGGTGCGTTCTCGGCCCGCCACAACGGTGTCTCGGGCCAGGCGCGGATGGCGCACGACCAGCAGCTCTCGCTGTACATGCAGACGAAAGAGGCCCACGAGATGAGCGCCTCCTTCGGTGAGCGGCGCAGCCCCGACACCGAGAGTTTCTGGTCGTGACCCCATCGGACATCTGGCGGGGGCCCGCGCTCGACCGGGATCAGCGTGATCTGCGGGATATGCTCGACGCTTTCGCTGCCGCGCACGACCCGGTGCTCACCGACGATCCGGAGCAGGTCGCCGGACTGGTGACCGCACTCGCCGCGCTCGGCGTCTGGACACTGGGCACCGCCGAGGAGACCGGTGGTGGCGGCGCCGACCGGGTGACCACTGCGCTCGTTTTCGAAAGACTCGGCCGCGCCTGGCCGGCGCTGGGCTGGGCCGCTGTGCAGGCCCATACCGCCGTCGATGTGCTCGGCGCCGACGAACGATTCGCCGAACTGGTCACAGGGCTGCACGCCGGTACGGCCGCAGTCGCGGTTGTCGACGCGGCGGCGGCGCAGGTACGGCTCACCTGGGAAGGCGGCGCTCTGAACGGAACCGTGGCCCGGGTGGATGTCGCGGCCGAGCAGCCGCATCTGATGCTGCTCGGCGACGCGGGTCACGCGGTTCTGCTGGCGCCGGCGACGCTGACTCCGAAACCACTGCGGCGCACCGGTTTCGGTGGGGCGACGACCCGCTCTCTGGAAGTCGACGCCCGTCCCGGTCAGTACCACGACCTCGACGGTGTGGACATCGCGGCGGCCCGGCGCCGGCTGCGCCTGGGTGCGGCCGCCGTGGCGGCGGGGATCGCGGGCGCGGCGGCCGACGCCGCTGCGGAGTACGCCGCAGGCCGCGAGCAATTCGGCGCCGCTCTGACCGCCCTGCCCACCGTGCGGCAGGCACTGCTGGGCCAGGCAGCGCGGGCGGCGGTGAGCACCGCGGCCGCCTTCGGCGCCGAGGACGAGATCGCGGTACTGGGGGCGTTGCGCGAAGCCTGCGAGGCCGCGATCGATATCGCGGCGAGCGCCCTGCAGGTACACGGGGGATACGGATACCTGACCGAATACGGCGCGGAGCGACGATTGCGCGACGCGATGTCGCTGCGAGCCGCGACGGACCCGGGTGGGGCGTCCACCGCGGTCGCCCGGGCGATGACCGGGCTCGCGCCCACTCCCACGGCAATCAGGAAGGACGCGTCGTGAGTGGATCCACCTTCAAACCGCTGAGTGAGGCTCTCGACGGTCAGTACACCCCGGTCGACGACGCCACGGCCGCGCAATGGCGGACGGCGGGCTGGTGGGAGAACCGTTCCGTCCGTTCGCTGCTCACCGAGGCGGCCGAGCGGCACCCGGATCGGATCGCGCTGGTCGGACGTCGCAGCGACGGTCGCCGCGAGACCCGGACCTACCGCGAGTTCGACCGCAACGCCCACCGTGCCGCCGCAGTGTTCGCCTCGCTCGGTGTGGGCGTCGGTGATGCCGTCGTGCTCATGCTGCCGAACTGGGTCGAGTACGCCGAAATGGCGTTCGGGATAAACGAGACCGGCGCGATCTACGCCGGTATCCCTGTCGCTTACGGGGAGAATCAGGCCGCCGCCATCCTGCGACGCAGCAAGGCCAAGGTTCTCGTGATCCCGCGGCGCTGGCGTAACAACGAACACCTGGACCTGTCCCGGAAGCTCCGTGCCGAGATCCCCACTCTGGAACACGTGCTCATTTTCGACGAGGACGGCACCGGCCTGCGGGCCGGAGAATCACTGTGGTCCGCTCACGCCGGACTGCCGGACCGGACATTCCCCGACCCCGAACCCGGCAGGCTCTGCTACCTCGGATTCACCTCCGGCACTACAGGCGAGCCGAAGGGGGCCATGCACAGCCACGACACCTTGATCTACGCGGCGCGCCGGCAGGCCGAACACGTGGGGACCTCTCTGTGGGGCGATCCGATGGTCCAGCTCGTCGCCTCACCCGCCGGTCACCACACCGGCTTCGAATGGGGCATCGTCATGACGGTGCTGTTGTGCGGGACCGCGGTGCACGTGGACCGCTGGGATCCGGCCTGGGGAGCCGAGGTGATCAGAGATGAGGGGATCACCTCGTTCTTCGGGGCGCCCACCTTCCTGCAGGACATGATGCGCACGGATCTCGTCGGGGACCCGGATTGCCCGCTGAGATGTCTGGTGATCGCGGGGTCTTCGGTGCCGAGGAACCTGCCGGCCCAGGCGGGTGCGGCGCTCGGTGCCTACATCTGTCCGGCCTGGGGGCTGACCGAGTGCAGCATCATGAGTTCCGCCACGCCCGCGGAGTCGGAGGCCATCCAGCGGACCGATGGTTCGATCTTCGCCGGGTCGCAGGTCAAAGTAGTCGACTTCGGCGGCAACGAGGTGCCCGCGGGTACGGTCGGCGATCTGCTGATGCGTGGCCCCGGTGTGGTCTTCGGCTACTTCGATCGGCCGGACGCCACGCAGGACGCTTTTCTGCCGGGCCTGTGGTTCCGGACGGGAGACCGGGCGAGCGTCGACGAACACGGCTGGCTGTCGCTGCACGGGCGTACCAAGGACATCATCATCCGCGGCGGCGAGAACATTCCGGTCACCGATGTGGAATCGGTGATCTTCGACCATCCCGACATCCTCAACACCGCTGTGATCGGTGTCCCCGACGAACGACTCGGTGAGCGGGTCTGCGCAGTGGTGGTCCTCGAGGAGGGCGCACCCGCGCTCACCGTCGAGACCCTCGCGAAATATCTTCTGGAACAGGGACTTTCCAAGCACTACCTGCCGGAGCGTCTGGTGATCCTCGCCGAATTGCCGATGACGCCGAGCGGAAAGATCCAGAAGTTCAAGTTACGGGAGATGGTCGCATGACCGGCGCCGGACTTCCGCTCGCGGGCGTGAAGGTGCTCGACCTGTCGACGCTGTTGCCGGGCCCGCTGGCCACGCTGATGCTCGCGGACGCGGGTGCCGATGTCGTCAAACTCGAGCGGCCCGGTAGCGGTGACGAGATGCGGACCTACGAACCGAAGTTCGGTGCGGCCAGTGCCAACTACGCCGTCCTGAACCGGGGCAAACGCGCCTACGGTGTGGACTTCAAGGATCCGGTCCAGCGGGATCGGGTGCTCGGGCTCGCCGCCGAGGCCGATGTGGTCGTTGAGCAGTTCCGCCCGGGCGTCGCCGACCGGCTCGGCCTCGGTTACGAGGCGATCGCGGCGAGCAACCCGCGTGTGGTCTACTGCTCGATCACCGGCTACGGCGCGACCGGTCCGCTCGCCCCTCGGGCCGGTCACGATCTGAACTATCTCGCGGAGTCCGGGCTGCTGGGTGTGGTCACCGACTCCGTCGGCCGGCCGGCCCTGCCGGTATCCGTGCTCGCCGATATCTCGGCCGGTACCTACCCCGCCGTGGTGAATATCCTGCTGGCACTGCGGCAGGCCGAACGCACCGGCGCGGGGTGCCACCTCCAGGTGTCGATGGCGCACAACCTGCAGGTGCTGGCCTACGGGTATATCGCGACGCACCAGGCCGGCGGTACCTGGCCCCGGCCCGGCGCGGAACAGTTGACCGGCGGCAGCCCGCGATACCACATCTATCCCACCGCCGACGGGCGCCATGTGGCATGTGCCGCACTGGAACAGAAGTTCTGGGACCGGCTCGTCGAACTCGTCGGCCTGGACGAGAAATTCCACGAGGACGCGGGCCGAGAGGAGGAAGTCACCGCCGCGCTGGGCGAAATCTTCGCGCAGCAGCCGGTCGGATACTGGCGGCAACTGCTCGGCGACGAGGACGTCTGCACGGTGGTGGTCGCCACCTGGGACGAGGCGGTCCGATCCGGGCTCGTCGACACCGCAGCGCCGGAGCGGGTGTCCCCGCCCGGCGTATCGGACATGTCCTTCGCCACGCTGGCGAGCCCTGTGGACCCGTCCCTGCGGCAGGTGGGTGGGACTCTGCCGTACCCAGCGCTGGAATCGCTGCCCGACAGTTCGCCCTGGCCTCGATACGACGCGAAAGACGTTGCCCGTGATTCGGAGGAACCCCGTGATTCGGAGGAACAATGACTGAGGCCTATGTGTACGCTGCCGCGCGCACTCCGTTCGGACGGTTCGGCGGCGCGCTGGCCACCGTACGTCCCGATGACCTCGCGGCCGTCGCCGTGACGGGCGTGCTGGGAAAGGCTCCGGCCCTCGACCCCGGCGAGATCGAGGATGTCGTGTGGGGCAACGCGAACGGTGCGGGGGAGGACAATCGCAATATCGGCCGGATGGCCGTCCTGCTCGCCGGCCTGCCGGTCTCGGTACCCGCGACGACGGTGAACCGGCTCTGCGGCTCGTCCCTGGACGCGGCGATGATCGCCTCCCGGATCATCGAAACCGGTGACGTGGACATCGTGCTGGCCGGCGGAGTCGAGTCGATGACCCGGGCACCATGGGTGCTGCCCAAACCAGATCGAGCCCATCCCCCAGGAGATATCACTGCGGTTTCGACGACGCTCGGCTGGCGTCTGGTCAATGCTCGGATGCCGACCGAATGGACCGTATCGCTCGGGGAGTGCAACGAGCAGCTCGCCGACCGGTTCCACATCTCCCGGGACAGGCAGGACGAGTTCGCGGTGCGTTCGCACACACTGGCACACGCCGCATGGGAAGCAGGATGGTACGACGAGCTGGTGGTTCCGGTACCGGATACAGACCTCGACCGAGACGAAGGGGTCCGGCCGGACTCCGATACGGGCCGCTTGGGCGGTTTGCGGCCGTCCTTCCGGCGGGACGGGACGATCACCGCGGGCAATGCCAGCCCGTTGAGCGACGGAGCTTCGGCGCTGCTGCTCGGTTCCGCGGCAGTGGCCGGACGAATCGGGACACCACCGCTCGCGCGTATAGCGGGGCGGGGGGCCTGTGCTCTCGATCCCCGTGATTTCGGGATCGCGCCCGTCGCAGCGGCGGAGGCCGCGCTCGCCCGGGCCGGGATCGGCTGGCCGGATGTGGCGGCGGTGGAACTCAACGAAGCGTTCGCGGTACAGGCACTGGCCTGTGTCGATGCCTGGAAGATCGACCCCGGCATCGTCAACACCTGGGGCGGCGCCATCGCGATCGGCCATCCACTGGGCGCTTCCGGTGCTCGATTACTCGGCACCCTGGCCAGGCGAATGACCGCGGCGGGACAGCGTTGGGGAGTCGCCGCCATCTGTATCGGCGTCGGCCAGGCTCTTGCCGTCGTACTCGAGAATGTCGCGCCCGGATCGGAGAAACAATGACACTGCCAACCACTGTCGGGGTCTACGGCGGCGGCCGGATGGGTGCGGGTATCGCGCACGCCTTCCTGCTCGCCGGTGCCGAAGTGATCATCATCGAAGCGGGCCCGGAAGCGGTAGCTGCCGCTCGCGACCGGGTGGAATCGAGCCTGAGCAGGGCCGCGGCGCGCGGCTCTCTCGTCGAGGCGCTCGAGAAGGTATCCGCACGACTGACCGTCACCACCGATGTCTCGGCCCTGAGGGCCAGTGGTCTCGTGGTGGAGGCGGTACCGGAGATCGCCGATTTGAAGGCGACCGTGCTGGGCCGGATCGAGCAGGCCGCGCCCGACGCCGTTGTCGCCACCAACACCAGTTCACTGTCGGTCGATCGGCTGGCGGCGCGATTGGCGCGCCCGGCCACTTTCCTCGGATTGCATTTCTTCAATCCGGTGCCCGCCAGCGGATTGGTCGAGATAGTAGTCGGCAGCAAAACCGGCGCCGCAATCGTCACCGACGCACATCGGTGGGTGGACGCGCTCGGCAAGACCGCGATCACCGTCGCCGACTCGCCCGGTTTCGCATCCTCGCGGCTCGGTGTCGCGATCGCTCTCGAAGCGATGCGGATGCTCGAGGACGGCGTCGCCTCCGCCGCGGACATCGACGCGGCGATGACACTGGGATACCGGCACCCGGTAGGACCGTTGCGCACGACCGACATCGTCGGCCTCGATGTCCGACTCGCCATCGCCGATCACCTCGCCCGGGAGCTCGGCCCCCGCTTCGAGCCGCCGGCGATCTTGCGGGAAAGAGTTGCCGACGGTCACCTCGGACGAAAGACAGGTCGAGGCTTCTACACCTGGTGAACCCGGACGAGGAGGGGCGCCGGGCCCGACCCTCGCGCCCGCGACGTGGCCGTGACCAGCTGCCTGCGGGCGCGAGTGTCGCTGTGGTTCGAGAGACTCTAGGAGCACTCGTTCGGCGCGGAGACTCCTTGTAGCCGTGCGTCGAGCCAGTCGAAGGCGCCGGGGAATCCGGTGGTCAGACCGGTCACGTGTTCACCCGGCTCGCTGCGGAAGACCGCGGAGACGCCGCGAGCGCACTGGGTGCGATACAGCTGCTGTGCCCCCTCGAGCGGAATCCAGAGATCGTGGGCGGCGTGGTAGATGTACAGCGGCACCGCAGATGTCCGGTCGCTCAGATCCGTGCGCGCGAAGATGTCGTCGGCTATGGCGCTGTCGAGCGGGTGCGGAATATTCGCGGCGATCTCGAGCGGTATCCCGACCACACCGAGCGGGCCGAGTGCCTCGCCGCATACGTTGTTGAGCGGCGACGTCGCCACCCACTGGGCCAGATGGTTCATGTTGTCGAGGATTTCGGGGTGCTCGCGGGCGTAGGCGAGCACGACCGCCAGCAGCACTCCGGAGGCGAACTTGCCGTCGAAACCGTTCGCGACAATTCTGTTGTCGGTGACGAGTCCACCCATCGATGCGCCCACCACCACATCGGTCAGTTCCGGCGCGTACTCGCCGAGCAGCATGGCCGCCGCATAGGAGGCGATCGCACCCCCGGAGTATCCGGTCAGCGCGAAACGGCTGGCACCGAACTCGGATCCGGGCATCGAGCGCACGGCACGAATACCGTCGAGGATGACGTGTGCGGCGACGTTCGGTTCCGCGTAGGCCATGAACGGGCCTTCGTGATCGGGAATCAGCACCGCGTACCCACGGTTAACCGCGGACGCGGTCGTCGGTGTCAACGCGTCTACGGCACTGCTGCTGGTGCCGTCCTCCCCGTGCGCCATCGCGTAGCCGGGTGTACACCGAAGGCCGAGGGAGTTGATCGGCTTGTTGTCCACCAGGACCGGCCGGCTGCCGGGACCTGTCCACGCCGCCGCCGGAACCACCAGGGTGGCCGTGCCGAAGGAGGGCGCCCCCGCCGCGGCCGTCGACCGGTACTTCATCAACACGGCACGGCCGACCGGCGCGGAGATCCGCGGCGCGGCGATCGCAGTGATATCACGCTGTTCGATCAACTCACCGGCAGTCATCCGGTCCATCGCGGCCGGCCACGTGTCGAAGATCGGGTCACCCGTCGGCGGGGACTGCACCGCGTGCCACAGTGCGGCCAGGTGCGGCGGTAGATCGCCGATGGGCGGTGCGGGTGCGGCAGGGAGTGATGGGGAGGGGAGGGCATCGTCGATACCGCGCTGTAGGCCGGAGGGTGCCGGGGGTTGCGGCACCTCCTCGGCGGTTGCCGAGGGCTGTCCCACAAGGATCAGGCAAGATGCCGTGATCACACCGGTCAGCGCCCGCACGAGACCTGCTCGCGCACGGACCCACTTCATAGAGCTACCTCTCGAGATCAGTGAATGTGCCTTCGGGCCGATGCCTTCGAAGGCACACAGAAGGCCGCCGCGTGTCCGCCGTCGGTCTCGGCGAAATTCGTTGGGATGCACGCTGGTCGGTTGAGGTAACAGTAATTGTTCCGGCAGATTTTTCGCGGCCCGTCGAGTCGGGATCGTACTTCTCCCCGCGGGCTCGCGATGCCGTGTGAATACGCCACGAAGGCACAGGAAACGTTCGGTCCCTTGGGATTTCGGGAGAGGCACCGTCAGGGTGGCCGATGTCGCGGCGATCCCTCGCTATGGCGGAGGCCACAGTCGAAAAGACGATCTTGTGTGAGCGGCCGTCAATATCATCGATCGTGGCGGATCGAGGTGGGCGACTGTCGATACTGATAGAAATTTTTTGCAGCGAGGGTGAGGTTCGTGAAGCCGCTTCTGGCAATCGTCGTGACTGTTCTTGTCGGTTGTGTGTCGGTGGGCGGGCCACCGCCCCGCGCGCACGCGGAGCCACCCGAGGGCTCGGTACCACCGGCGGTCGCCGATCCCTCGCCACTGCAGCAATGGATCGACGGCACGATCCCCGCTCCGCCGCAGTTCGCGGGTGATGAGGCCGGACTGTCGCTGTGGCGTGGAGTACTGCCGTCGGCGACCGACGATCCCTTCTTCGACGCCTGGCCCGCCGACCTCGCGACTCAGGCACCGGGCCAGATCATCGAAACGCGTGACGTCACCACGACAACCGCCGCGAGAATGGCGACGCCCATCTCGCGGGCGACGTTACTGAAGTTCCGGTCCACCTCCGCCTCGGGCTCGCCGTCCTTCGGGACCGCGACACTGATCGTCCCGGCGACTGCGTGGACCGGACCCGGTACCCGGCCGGTGGAGGTGAACGCGATGCCGATCAATTCACTCGGGTCGCACTGCACCCCCGGATATCAGTTGTCGCACGGCCTCTTGGATCGGCCCAACACCGATCTGCCGGTGTTCCTGCCATCGGTCTGGTGGGCGCTGAGCAAGGGCCACGCGGTCCTCATGCCGGACCACGAGGGTCCGCTGATGGCGTACGCCGAACCCAATGTCGCCGCACATGTGATGCTCGATGCCATCCGCGCCGTCCGCGCCCACGCGCCGGATGAATTCGGTGCCGGCCGATATGTGGCCATCGGCTATTCCGGTGGTGCGATCGCCGCCTACGCGGCGGCTATGCTGCTCGATGAGTACGCGCCCGAGCTGGCGGGAGTTCTGATCGGCGCGGCAGCGGGCGGTCTGGTCACCGACAATTCGAACGTGGCCCACCAGTTCAACGGCAACATCTCTTCCGGGATCCTGTTGACGGTCGCGCTGGCGGTCGCGCGCGAACACCCCGAGATCCTGCGGCACATGAATCATCTCGGCCAATGGGTGGCGACCTCGCCGCTGCGTGATATCTGCGGCGATGCCTCCGGGCCTCTCGGCGTGGTCGGTATTCCGATCGATGTCGCGGCGAATACCGCGAACGCGCTCGACAGTCCGTTCGCCGCGAAGATGTTCGAGCAGTTGGACCTGACCGGCCGGACCTCGGCCGTACCGCTGTACATCTACCACGGCCTGCACGATCCGTGGATCCCGCTCGACGATGCCCAGCAGATGTATCGGCAACAGTGCAGCCGCGGTGTTGCCGCCGTTTTCCGCATCGTGGGTGGTGAGCATCTGATCGGCTATGTCAGCGGCTATCCCGAACTCGGCGGCTGGATAGACGCGCGCTTGCGCGGCGAACCCGCACCGAGCGAATGCTGAGCGGCTAAGGGTTGCACCTCGGCGATGCCGCGAATGCGGAGCCGTCCAGTTCTCGTCGATTAGCACGCTTCTGCGAGACGGGCACTCAGCATTCGCTCTCCGCTGGGATGCCGCGCAGGCGCTCGTCCAGCCAGACCATGGCCTCGGGATAGCCGAGTCCCGCCGCGATGACGTGTTCGCCGAACACACTGCGGTAGACCGCCGTGACGCCGAGGGAGCACTGCTCCCGGAAAAGGTTGCGTGCGCCCTCGGCCGGGATCCAGAACTCCTGTTCACCGTTGTATATATAGAGCGGCGTCGCCGACGCGAGCCCGGCCATCCGGGTCACCTCGTAGATATCGTGTGCCAGCGTCGATCGCAGTGGGTCGGCGATATTCGCGGCGATATCGATCGGCAGCAGCAGTACGCCGGGCAGCGCGAAAATGCTTACGCACTGGTCTTTCATCGGCGATGTGGCCACCCACTGGGCGAGATGGTTCATCCGGGCCAGGATCTCCGGCCGCTCGCGCGCGATACCGAAGACGGCCGCCATGAACACGGCCGAGGCCAGGTTGCCGTTCATGCTGCGAGCCAGGATCTCGTAGTCGGCCGGCACGCCGCCGAGAGCCGCACCGGCCAGTGACGGCGCGAGCTCGGGCGCGTAACTCTCGATCAGTTTCACCGCACCGTGCGTGGCGATCGCGCCGCCGGAGTATCCGGTGATCGCGAACCTGCTCTCACCGAACTCGTCTGCTCGCCAGCCACGTACCGCACGCACCGCATCCAGCACCGCGTGGCCCGCGACGTAAGGTTCGGCGTAAGCCATCAGCGGGCCCTCATGGTCCGGGATGAGCACGGCGTAGCCCCGCAGCGCGGCCAGGTGAGTGGTGGGCGGCACGAAGTCTGTGAGCGCGCTGTCGGACGATAGACCGTGCGCCAGCGTGTAACTGGGTGTGCAGTGGCGGCCGAGTGCGTCGATCGGGAGGTTGTTGACCACCACCGGCCGCGCTCCGGGCACCGGTGAGGCGGTCGCTGGAATCACCAGCGTGGCCGTGGCGTAGGAAGGACGATCGTGCGCGTCGGTAGTCCGGTACTTGAACAACAGTGCTTGCCGGATCGGCACAACGACAAGCGGCGCGGCCGAGGCGGTGATATCGCGGACCTCGATCACCGCGCCCGGGGCGAAGTCGGCGAGGTTCGACGGCCACAGATCGAAGATCGGGTCGCCGACCGGCGCGGGCAGAACCGCCTGCCGCAGCGCCGCCGGCCCCGGGGCCTCGTTCGTCTCCTCCATCGGCACCGGCTGGGGCGCCGATGCGATCGGCGGTGGCGGAATCACCTGGTCGATCCACTGCTGAATACCCGGCAGGATCGCGCCGCTCGCGTCCCCGGGTGGTGGAAGTGTCGGCAGTCCGGCGAACGGGAGGCCGGGTGGTGCGGGCGGTGGCTGGGCGGCGGCCTGCCCGGTGAGCAACGGCACGATGACGAACAATGCGATAGTGACGGCACGCGGACATCTCATGGCACACGCCCCTGGGTGCGAGGTCGATACATCTGGCACCCGAGAAGATGTAGGGATCCGTCCCCCGAATCGTCTCTTGTCGTACCGGGGCCAGGCGCTCAGGTTACGTGACCGGGAGTCGGTTTCAGTGATACGTCACAAGATCGAGACGACTTCCTGCCGATTCGAGATAACCAGCGCCGGCCGAGCCGGCGGGTGGCTCGGCCCTATCGGCACACCGGTCACCCGGTCAGTGATCGCCTACGATCACCGACTCGGTTCGCTTGCGCGCGCTTCAGGCGGCGTCGAGTGGTTCGACATCGACGACGATCATTTTGTCTTGTCGATATTCGTCCAGGTTGGGGCGGTTCCAGCATTCGCCGCTGCGGATTCGATGAAACCGGAACGTGGCGTTGGTTTCGTTCGCGCCGACGATGAAGCGCACCGCAGCAGGCGAGTCGAGTTCGTAGACCAGCCGGCTCATCACCCGCGCCAGCGCGACGCATGCCCGCAAATATCCCACGCCCGACCGCTGACCGAGCGAACGCGGTATGAGCCCGGCGACCTTCGGCCTTACTTGTCCAGGGCTTGTATCAACCGTGGCGGATCCATTGGTTGATCGCTGCGATGTGGATGGTCGCGAGGTAACGGACTAGCCCGCCCGACAGGTCATGTCGTGTTCGGGCATAGTGCCGTCCACCAGGTAGCTGGTGACGACGTCGGACGCGCAGGGGTTGGTGCCGAGAACATAGACCCCGTGCCCACTTCCGTCGACAGTGACCAACCGGGACCGCTGACCGAACTTCTCGTCGAGCAGCTCGCCGCCGCGTAGCGGGGTGACCGGGTCGCGCTGGTTCTGCACGATCAGCACATCGGCCGGGCCGGTGTTGTCGATCCGCGCCGGCGGCTCGGACGGCCCGAGCTTCCAGTAGGCGCAGGGCATGACGTTCGCGGCGGCCGCGCCGTAGAGCGGGTACCGTTCCCGGTCCTCGGCGACGGCACGGTGGTAGGTCCGGATGTCCTCCGGCCATTCGACATCGTTGCAGGTCACGGCCAGAAAGACCGACCAGGCGTTATCGTTCGGCGAAGGCGCGCCGGTACCCGGTGGGCGGCCGCCCGCGGGCCCGGGACGTCCGGTTTCGAGCAGCGATTTCCAACTCTCGGCCGCCGGCGCGTACAACGCCGGGCGATAGAGCGTGAAGAAGGTGCCGAACCGGAAGAGGCTGCCGTCCATCCCGTCCACCGGGTTCGCGTCGAGTCGCTCGGCGAGGGTGAAGTACGTCCGCCGCACCTCTTCCGGTGTGCGGCCCAGACCGTAGGTGTCGTGGCGGGCGGCGGCCCATTCAGCGAAGTCGGGAAACGTCTCTTCCATTCCGAGGCCGTACCGGCGCATCCCATCATGGTCGAGGTGGGTGTCGCCGATATTGCTGTCGAGCACGATGCGGTCGGCCTGCTGCGGGAACATCGAGGCGTAGGCGGCGCCGAGCGCGGTACCGTAGGAGTAACCGAGGAAGCTGGCCTTGTCCTCACCCAGCGCCGCCCGGATCCGGTCGAGGTCACGGGCCATATTCGCCGTCGACACGTACCGCAACCGGCCCTCGTGGTCGTTGGCCGCGCACTGCTCGGCGACCCCTTGGGCGACCGTGGCCCGCTCGGTGACCGCCGCATCGGTCACCGCATACGGCGGGATATTGCCGAAGTACGCCTGATCATCGGTGAACCCGCAGCTCACCGGTGCCGAATGCCCTACCCCGCGCGTATCCATACCGATCACGTCATAGCTGTCCAGCACATCGGCGGGCAGCCCCTGAGCAGCCAGGAACTTGGGCTGGTCCAACCCCGCACCACCCGGACCACCGGGGTTGAGCAACAACACTCCGCGACGCTTGTCCGGGTTCCTACTCGCCAGCCGGGAGATCATGATCTCGATCTGCGCGCCCTCGGGCTCGCTGTAATTCAAGGGCGCCGGCACGGTGGCGCATTGCAACTGGGCCGGCCCGGCCGCGGGATCTTCGACCCCCTCCGGACATGCGCCCCACTGCACCTGCGCTGCGGGGCCTTCGGCCGGCTCCGCGGCCACGATGGGCGCCCCGACCAGCGCTCCGGTGAGACCGAGCACGGCCAGCAGGCTCAGGCTCCGGGTCCGTTGTCGATTCATACGCTGCTACTCCCCGACGAAATGGCGCCTACCACGAGCAAACCGTCCGCTGGGGCTCGTGTCCGGCTGGTACATGAACGAGTCTGTCGAGTCCGCCCCGCCCGCACATCGCTCTGGCGGCGGCAATCGTGTTCGACGAAAGTCGAGGCGCCGATTCGCCCCGGGTCGAGCACACCTCAGCCGCCGGGCTGCTGCTTCCGGCCGGTCGGTGTCGCGATAATGGCCGGGTGGACACCGACGGCCCCGCACGACTCGGGGCATGGCAGCAGACCTGGCGGCTGACGGCGGCCGCGGTACTCGGCATGGCCTTCTGGTTCTCCGTCGCCACGGCGCTGCCGGCGGGCTGCGCGGCCGATACGTGTTCCTGGTTCGTCACCGGTGATCCGCTGATCGCACTCGGCTGCCTGACGGTGCTGCTGTGGCGGCGGCGGTTCCCGTTCACCGTCGCCCTGGCGGTCGTGATCGCCTCGGCCGTCTCGGCGCTCGCCACCGGTGCCGCGCTGCTGGCACTGTGTTCGCTGTCCACTCGCCGCCGTCCGGTCGAGATCGGCGTGGTCGTCGTGGCGTATGTGACCGCGGCGCAGTTCACCGAAGACCTCTACCCGATCGGCACGCTGCCCGCCCCGATCTGGCTGCAACTCGCGCTGCCGGTAACGACCGCGGGGATCGCGGTGGCAACCGGTGTGGCGATCGACGCCCGTCGCGTCGAAGTGCGATCGCTGCGGGACCGCGCCGACAGCGCGGAACGCGAACAGGCCGCCCGGGCGGCGCAGGCACAGGCCACGGAACGCAACCGGATCGCCCGCGAAATGCACGATGTGCTCGCGCACCGGATCTCACTGGTCGCCATGCAAGCCGGCGTCCTGGATCACCGTGACGACCTCTCGGCCGAGGACAAGCGCACGCTGACCCGCGGGATCGCCGACGGTTCCCGCCAAGCGCTGGAAGAACTCCGCGACGTCCTCGGCGTCCTTCGCGCGGACCCCGACCGCCCCGAACCACCGCAACCCGACCTGGACCGGATCTCGGAGCTGGTGGCCGACGCCCGGTCGTCGGGCCTGGACGTCACGCTCGCCACCACGGTGACCGCCACCCCACCCGAGACTGTAGGACGGACCGGCTATCGGATAATTCAGGAAGGGCTGACCAACGCCGCGAAACATGCTCCGGCCGCAGCGGTCCACATCACCGTAGACGGGACGCCCGGCGGCGAACTACACGTCAGCGTCCGCAATTCGGCGGCCGCCACCACCGTCGCCCGGCCACCGGCCTCGGGCTTCGGGCTCCTCGGCCTCGCCGAACGGATCACCCTCGCCGGCGGAACACTCGACCATCATCGCACATCCGACAACGGTTACGTTCTCACCGCGCAACTTCCCTGGCCGGAGCACGACCACGAGAAAAGAGCATGAGTGCACAGTGAACAGGAGACGGTGCGCGTTGTCATCGTCGACGACGACCAGCTGGTGCGGATGGCGTTACGACTCGTCATCGACGGCGAGCCGGATCTGACCGTCGTCGCGGAGGCCGCCGACGGGGACACCGCGATCGAGGTGGTGGACGAACAGCGACCGGACGTCGTGCTGATGGATGTGCGGATGCCCGGCCGCGACGGCGTCGACACCACCCGGTACCTCCGCGCCGTACCGTCCGCGCCGGCGGTACTCATGCTGACCACCTTCGACTCCGACGAGCTGGTACTCGGTGCCCTACGCGCCGGTGCACTCGGCTTCGTTCTCAAGGACACCCCGCCCGCCCGGATCGCCGACGCGGTGCGCGCCGTCGCGGCCGGCGACCCCGTGCTGTCCCCCACGGTCACGGCGCGGGTGATCGCCGCGGCCACCGGGCCGGGTTCCACCGAGGCCCGCAGCGCCTCCCGCGACGCCGCGCGGAAACGACTGGCTGCCCTATCCGAACGCGAACTCGACACCGCGCGAGCCATCGCGGACGGGCTGGGCAACCCGGAGATAGCCGCGCGGTTACAGGTCACCGTCGCCACCGTCAAGGCGCACACCGGCAATCTGTTCACCAAGCTGGGCGTCGCTAATCGGGTACAGATCGCGCTGTTGGTCCGCGACGCAGAACAATGACCCGAGCAGCCGGGCACTCGACATCTTTCGTGAAACGCCGGCGCGGTCGCCGCGAGCGCGCCACCACTGACGCCCACGACGACCGGTTGCAGGGTTGGAGCCGGTTGCCCGACGTACTGGGTTCGCCTGGCGGTCAGAGCATCCACCGACCCGCGCCACGGGTCGAACCGCTGCAGTCAGAAGGAGTCCAGAACCAACCGGCCACGAAGGCCGCCCCCGCTCGAGCAGGCGGTGGGCCTCGGCCGCATCTGGGCCGGCCGCACTTCGGCGACGTGCAAGGTGGGAGTGCCGTTTTCGGTGCGCCGGCGCAGGGCGTTCAACCGGTGCCCCGCGGCACGGCCAGTGCGTCCAGGGCGGGCGGGCGTTCATCAAGAGAGTGGACTCGGCCGGGCCGTGAGCAGCACCATGGCGATCACGCGTTGCCCCACGCGGAGTCGGTCGTCGGCCCCAACTGCTGCCCCTGACTCTTCCCGGCTCGGGATGTGCTGAATTCGCAGCCCCGGCGGCTCGGAGTTCGACGCCGGGCGTGTGGGCGTCCTGGTTCGTCACCACCGCCGGTATGGACCCGACGCTGAACCGAGCCCCTCACTGTCCGGGATTTGTTGTGCGAGGGTGGTTCCCGATTCCGCAGCGGTGTGGAGCCCGTACGCTGGTACGGCAAGTGTGGGTCGGTGTGGGAGGAAATGGGTTGGGCCGCAGAGAGCCGCGGGAAGAACGAGATGTCTCGCCGGAGAACCGTGAAACCATTCGCAACAGTATCGAGAAGGAGCTGGGCATCCCGCGCGCCTTCGGCGAGGCGACTCCGGAGGATTTCGCGGCGTGGTTGTCCCGGGTCGAGAACATGATGGAGGTTGTTCCCCGGGAGAACCGGCGGCCGTTCGATATCACCGACAGCAATGGGGTGACCGACGTGGTGGGTGAGGTCTACACGTTGCGTCGGCTAGCCGATATTCGCAGGGAGCTGCAGGCCGGACTGCGGAATGCTACGGCGCGGGGTGAACTCGCCCAGATCCGGCATGTTGCCGACTCCGCTATACACGATCCGGTGGCCAGGCAGATGGTCGCGGATCAGATCCAGCGAGCGCAGGAGGTGGTGGTGCGGGCAGCGGTGGCCGAGGACGCGCGGGATGCCGCTTTGGGGATGGAGCTGCAGAATGTGGTGCAGGATTTGAGGGAGCGTCGCTCGAAGACGCGGTGGTCGCTGTTCCAACGTGAGCCGATCGCCGTGCTCATCGGCGCTTTCCTGCTGGTCGGGTTGAGTGTCGTGATGGTGGTCGCGATGTTCACCGGAACGGAGGTCCCGGAGCTGGTGGTGAGTTTGATCCTGTTGATTCTGGGATTCTTCTTCGGTCAGTCGGCCGCGGGTGGGCGTGGTGGTGGGCCGGGGGATGGCGGAAGTTGATCGGGTGTGGGGCGGGGAGCCGGACCTATAGCTCGGTATGAAGGCCGTATCCGCCGGGCTGGGGAGTTCAACTGACTTCGATGGCGGAATCACTGTCGATCGGGGGAGCCCGGCGCTGCACGCTCAGTGCATCCACTCACTTCGGTGTCGGACACTGGTGAAAGACTCGGGGATGTGAGGTGGGCGGTGGCGGAATCGGGCGACGGGGGTGCGCGGCTGTGTCCACTCGAGCCGGACGGCCGGCCCGCCGGAGTGGTCGTCCACGAGCCCTCGCTCGTCGAGGCCATACGCTCTCGCCCCGAGGTCGAGCGGTGGGTGTGGCGGTCCACCGCCGAGATCTACCGACCCTTGCTGGCGGCAGGGGTGCGGGTCGAGCGCTGCTACGACGTGCAGGCGGCGGAAGCTTTGCTGATCGGGCACGAGGAGGGGCAGTCGGGTCAGCCTCGTTCGCTGGCGGCCGCCTGGGCTCGCCTGCACAATCTGCCTGTGCCGCCGGACGCCCCCGCGCGGGCCGCCGAGCTCCAGCCGTCGTTGTTCGAGTCGGGCCCGGTACCGCTGCCACCCGGTGCGGACGAATTCACCGCCCTGTTGGAGGTCTACGCGGGTCAGATCGCCCGGACGGCGTCCACCGAGCATCCGGAGCGGATACGGCTGCTGCTCGCCGCCGAATCGGCGGGCATGCTGGTCGCCGCGGAGATGTCGCTGGCCGGGATCCCGTGGCGCGCGGACGTCCACCGAGAGTTGCTGGACACGATGCTGGGTGAGCGCTTTCCGGGTGGGTCGCAGCCACGCCGGATGGCGGAACTGGCCGATGAGGTGTCGCGGGCTTTCGGGGGAGAGGTGCGGGTCCGGCCGGACTTGCCCAACGACATCATCAAGGCTTTCGCCCGCGCCGGGATTTTTCTTTCCTCCACGCGAAAATGGGAGCTCCAGCAGATCGATCACCCCGCGGTGGCGCCACTGCTGGCCTACAAATCGCTGTACCGCCTGTATACCGCCCACGGCTGGTCCTGGCTCGAGCAGTGGGTACACGGCGGCCGCTTTCGTCCCGAATACCTGCCCGGCGGAACGGTCTCGGGCCGCTGGACCACCAATGGTGGTGGTGCCCTACAGATCCCGAAAGTGATCCGCCGGGCGATACGTGCCGACCGAGGCTGGTCCCTGGTGGTCGCCGACGCCGACCAGATGGAGCCGCGGATACTTGCCGCTGTCTCGCGCGATCCGGGGTTGATGGAGGTGGCCGGGCGGGGTGAGGATATGTACGCGGATCTGGCGGTCCGTGGCTTCGGTGGCGACCGCGCGCAGGCCAAACTCGCCCTGCTGGGCGCCATCTACGGACAGACTTCCGGCGATGCCCTGACCCATTTGGCCGGTCTCCGCCGGCGCTACCCGGCTGCGGTGGCCTATGTCGACGACGCGGCGCGAGCCGGTGCGGAGGGTCGTCTGGTACGAACGTGGCTGGGTCGGACGTGCCCGCCCGTATCGGTTGCGGCACCGGACCAGGAGGACCTGTCCGGGGAGAGCCTCGGTGCGTCCGGCAACACCTCCGCCGCGCGGGCCCGTGGCCGTTTCACTCGGAACTTCGTGGTGCAGGGCAGTGCCGCCGACTGGGCTCTGCTGGTCCTGGCGGGTCTGCGGCATGCGATGTCTCATGCCGGGCTCCGTGCTGAACTGGTCTTCTTCCAGCACGACGAGGTGATCGTGCACTGCCCGTCGAAGGAAGCGGCGATGGTCGCCGAAATGATCGACTCCGCGGCCGATACCGCAGGCCGGCTGGCTTTCGGACCGACGCCGGTGCGGTTTCCGTTCACAACGGCTGTGGTGGAGTGCTACGGAGACGCGCGGTGAGTCCTGTGGATCGAGAAGAGCCGGGCTAGTCCAGGATGCGTCGGGCGACGTTGGTGGTGACCAGATCCAGCAGTTCATCGGCGCGGCCCGCGAGGATGGTGCGGATGGCGTAGAGAGTGAAGCCTTTGGCCTGCTCCGCCGAGACGGCCGGTGGAATCGTCAGCTCCTGCCGTGCCACGACGATATCGACGAGTGCGGGCCCGTCGTGCGCCAGCGCTTCCTCGATGGCCTGCTCCAGGTCGCCGGGGTGCTCTACGCGGCGTCCCCAGATCCCCATCGCTCGGGCGACGGCACCGAAGTCGGGATTGTCCAGGCCGGTGCCGAAGTTCACCACGCCGGCCGCCTTCATTTCCAGCTCCACGAAGTTCAGCGACGAGTTGTTGAACACGATCACCTTGACCGGCAGGTCGTTCTGCACCAGTGTGATCAGCTCGCCGAACAGCATCGTCAATCCGCCGTCCCCAGCGAGGGCGATCACCTGGCGTCCCGGGTAGGCCGTCTGCGCGCCGATGGCATGTGGCAGGGCGCAGGCCATTGTGCCGTGGGTGAACGAGCCGGTCAGACGTCGCCGGCCGTTCATGGTCAGATAGCGCGCCGCCCAGATCGTCGGCGTCCCGACGTCGAAGGTGAATACCGCGTCGTCGGTGGCCAGTCGGTTCACCGCGCCGGCAACGTATTCCGGCCGGATGGGGGTGCGATCCCGGTCGTTGATCGCCAGCGCGTCCAGCGATTTCCGGGTGCGCCGGTAATGCCGTAGCGACCTGTCCAGGTGCGTTCGGTCGGCCTTCCGGTTCAGCAGCGGAAGTAGCGCGTCGATCGTATCCTTCACGCTGCCGACCATGCCGACGTCGATCGGCGTGCGCCGGCCGAGGTGGCTGCCGCGCATATCGACCTGAATGACCGCAGCGTCTTCGGGATAGAACTGCGTATACGGAAAGTCCGTGCCCAGCATGAGCAGCACGTCGGATTCTTTGATCGCCTTGTATCCGGACGCGTATCCGAGTAAACCGGTCATCCCCACGTCGTACGGGTTTTCGTACTCCAAGTATTCCTTACCGCGAAACGCGTGCACGATCGGAGATTGCAGAGTAGCGGCCAACGCCATGACCTCGGCGTGGGCGCCGCCGGTCCCGGCCCCGCCGAGCACGGTCACCCGCGAGCCGGCGTTCAGGATATCCGCCGCGCGGTGCAGCGTGGCGTCGTCCGGCCGCAGCACCGAACGGGACGGCAACACCGGCCGGCTGCTCCACCGCTCGTCGGACAGGCGGCTCTGGAACACCTCGCCCGGGATCACCACGACGGCGACACCGTTTTCTTCGACCGCCGCCCGCATCGCCATCTCCACGATGCGTGGGGCCGATTGCGGGCTGCTGATGAGCTCGCAGTACACGCTGCACTCGCGGAAGAGTTCCTCGGGATGGGTCTCCTGGAAGTATCCGGATCCGATCTCGCCGATCGGGATGTGCGCGGCGACGGCCAGCACCGGAACCCTCGTCCGCTGCGCGTCGTAGAGACCATTGACGAGATGAAGGTTGCCGGGCCCGCAACTCCCGGCGCACACAGCGAGCCGACCCGTCAGCGCTGCGTCGGCGGTCGCCGCGAACGCGGCGGCTTCCTCGTGTCGCACATGCTCCCACGTGATCCCGTCCGATCGCCGTATCGCGTCGGTGAACCCGTTGAGGCTGTCACCGGGCAACCCGTAAACACGGCTGACCCCGCTGACCTGCAACGCAGAAATCATGTGTTGAGCAACAGTCGCCATGGCGCGACCCTACGCGCGCCGAGCGCGATCTCCGGTGAGGCAGATCGAATCAGCGGATCGGCCTCTCCGGCCCTCGGACCGAAGTGAGGCGTAACACGTGGGCCGGATCGCCTCCGGCTGCCTGAATCATAGGCAGCCCGGGTACGGATCCGATCGAGAATTACGATCAAAAACTAAGCGTAGCAGTGTATTTCGTGATCGATGTTCAGCTATGGTCGGATATCGCTTTGGTGGCCACACCGGTGATCAGCGGTCGGACAATCGGGGGCATTCCCCGCCACGAGGTTTCCTGTATGTCCTCGAGCTCCAGACCGCGCGCCCGGATCAGCTCGAGGGTGGCCCGGTTGCAATGGCAGCCCTCCGCGAACCGCTGCCATGGACCGGCGAGGCGGTCCTGCCAGGAGGCGAGCCGCGGCGACCGAGCACGTACGTGCTCGAGAAACAGCAGTCTGCCGCGTGGGCGCAGTACGCGCTCGATCTCCCGCAGCGCCGCGTCGGGGTCGTCGACGGTGCACAACACCAGCGTCGAGACAACCGTATCCACCGTTTCGTCCGCGAACGGTAGTCGCTCCGCCGATGCGTCGACGACCTGCGCCGGCCGACGGCCGCGCCGCAGCTTCCGGCTCAACCGTGCGCGCATCGCTGCTTCCGGTTCGGTCAAGGTCAGCTCGTCGAGGCTGTCGGGGTAGTACCTCAGGTTGAGACCGGTCCCGCTGCCGAGTTCGACAGTCCGCCCCCGCGCACGACCGAGCAGATCTCGCCGTCGGGCGCTCATACCCGACCTCTCACCCACCCACAGCAGGGGATCGTACAACGCCGCGAAGGCCCGCGCCCACAGGCTCGAGTCTTTCACCGCTGCCGACGGCACGGCGTCACTGCTCACAGAATCGACCGTACGCCGACGGAGGTCTGTCCGCAGCGGCCAGGTCGGCGATAGGCCACCGAGGTGGCACACGCGATCACCGCTTGAAATCGCCCGGCCCGTACCACGCCGATGTGGCCGATGAATGGGATCCGGTGCCAGTGCCTCTGGGCAGCGACCTGACGCTGTTCCACAGGACCCGGTACTACGCGGCTTATCGGCAGAAATCGCTCGGGATCGAAGGATATTTCGAACCCGCCCCGAAGGCGCGTGAATCGTTGCTTCCGACCGAGAACCTGACCGGTGTGCTCGCGGCCGACCCGGCTTCGAGATCGCAATGTTTCGATACTGGTTAATCGTCGGCAATCATGCGGTAGCGTCATATCATCCTTGCATGACATCCAGCGAAACACAGTACGTGGGGCCGTTGCATCAACTGGCCCGCCGCGCGTGGCAGGCCATGCTGGTCATCGGCTCGGTATCGGTGGTCGTCGGTGTTCTGGTGCTGATCTGGCCCGGGCCGACAATTGTGGTGCTGGCCATCTTGTTCGGTATCTACCTGCTGGTTTCGGGAATCTTCCAGTTGGTCGCTGCTTTCGGTGGGCATGTGTCGAGCGGTTGGCGGGTCATGCTGATCGTCAGCGCGGTGCTGTCGTTCATCCTGGCCTTCTTCGCCCTGCGCCACCTCGGCGACGCTGTTCTGTTGATGGCTCTGTGGATCGGTATCGGCTGGATGTTCCGGGGGGTAGCGGTGCTGGTCGCCGGTGTGGACGCGCCCGCGGGCAGCCCTGGGCGCGGCTGGAACATCTTCTTCGGCATCGCGCTGCTGATCGGCGGTGGAATGTTGATCGTCTGGCCGTTCAACTCTGTCGCCGTGCTGACCCTGGTGGCCGGTTGGTGGTTGATCTTCATGGGCATCGTGGAGGTCGTAGGCGCACTCCAGGTGCGCAGCGGTGCGAAGAAAACGCCGAGCGTCTTGTGATCTCACGCTGAAGCTATTGTCCAGCAAGCTACCGGCCGGGCAAATCTCCATCCCGCACGCGCCACGGCTGCCGACGGCGCCGTCGCGTCGCTCCGCAGAGTCGGAGGCGGGCGGCGGAGGGTGCGCGAAACACTCAGGACTCGTCCTGGGCGGTGATCGGTTCCAATGCCCCGACCAGGGCGGCGATACAGATGTCCCGGAGTTGCTCGCGGGTGCAGGAGCGCTGTTCCAGCCAGTCCACGGTGAGCACCCGGACGAAGGTCAGCCAGCCGATGATCACCGAGGACGCGACTTCTCGGCGGCGGCCGGTGAGGCCGATGGCATCGAGCATGCGGTGACGGAGTTCGCCGAGTTCGCCCCAGATGATCGCCTGCACGGTGGGATCGCCCGCGAGCTGCCGGTTGGCGGCGATCACCGAATGTGCATTGGCCTCGAAATAGTCGAAATGAGTGTCCAGCGCGGCAATGATCTGATCCATGAGCGGTCGTTCCGGGTCCAGGACGGTGTTCCCGAGCAGTTGTTCGGTCGCTCGCCGGTAGATCCCGGCGAAAAGCTCTCGCTTGTTGGGAAAATGGCGGTACAACAGTGCTCGGGAGACTCCGGCGGCGGCGGCCACGTCCTCCATCAGAACGTCATCGTAGGCCCGTTCGGCGAACAGGCGCTCACCCGCGTCTATCAGCAGTAGGCGGCGTTCTTCCGGGGCGAGTCGACGACGGGTGCTCATTGCGCCCAGCTTAGTTGACGTGTGTCTACCAGGCGCCGTATGGTCTTTGTAGACGCACGTCTACTAACTCTGAGCGGCGCGAATCGGTGCAGCGCACGGGGATTCGCCGGATAGGGAGTGCTGGCATGGAGAAAACGCTGCGGTGGCTGTGCTGGGTGATGGGCATTGTCTGTGTTCTGATCGGAATCGCACATATCGTCCTCGGACCGGCGGCCGTCCCCGACACCGGCGCTCTCACCGCTACCGACGACAACCAGAACCGCTTCTTCGGCGCGATTTTCGCAGGGTATGGACTCGCCTGGGTCTGGGCGGTGCGGCAGTCGCCGATACGCGGTGATGCGATCCGCTGGCTGGCCGCAATCATGTTCGTCGGTGGCCTCTCTCGCTTCATCTCGGTGGCCGTGCACGGATGGCCGCACGGGTTCGTCATCGTGCTGACCGTCCTCGAGCTGGTGCTGCCGCCGGTCTATTTCTGGTTGGTCCGTGGCGCCGGGAGTCGCGCGGAATCGGCGATGGCTGCCGCCTGAGGGTGCCTCGGGATCGCAGGGATCGGCACCGGCCCGTCGGCTCGGAAGCGGTTGGCGTGTAGTAGATCTGATCATTGTTCCGATGAGAGGGGGCGGGCTGTCGTGGGGGTCGGCGCGATCGAAGAGTGCCTCGGCGCCGCGGTCGAGGTCGGCCGGGTACCGGGATATGCTGCGGTGGCCGCGGCTCGGATCTTCGTAACGGGCGGCAGATGTCGCAGGGTCGTCACGCGCGGCACTGCTGTGGGACCAACCGAGAGGATGTGGCCGGTAGCGTGAGTAGCTATCTGGTGGTTCAGCTGTATTGCACGCCTGCGCAGGCCGATTCGGTTCGGACGGGCGCGATCGGCGAGCTGGCGAGATTTCCCGAGTTCGCGGGGTCGAGGACGGAGCTGGCGCCGAAAGCCCAGGGGGACCATCGGTTACATCTGGATTGGGCGGAAGAACATCCAGGGCTTGTTCCGGGTGAGCGCACTTACTTCTCGCTCGAGATGATCTGCCCGGTGGATGTGCCGGAGTCGGTATTGCGGAGCGCGGAGGACGGGGTCATCGAGTGGATCGATAAGACCTTCAACGACCGGCCGGACGATATCGCCGAAGTGCACTGGGCGAGCTACGCGGAAATCAGACAGGGCGCTTGAGGCCGTGAACGCGGGCACGGTGGTTCGGCCCGCTCCGGCCATCGGCCCGAACGCGGTATCGGCCTCGCCCATCGTGAGGTGATCTCGGGGCCGATAGCGATGCCCCGGTTTGTGGCGCGTAGGCGAGATTCACGTCCGTCGGGTCGGTCCGTTTCCGGGTACCCGAGGTCGATCGTCCGGGGCATCGCGGGAAGAGGATCGGCGTAGTGAGTCCGTCCGCTCATCGGCGGCCGGCCCGGGTCGGACGACCCACCCGGCGACGGCGGTCCATACCGTCGACAGCAGTAGTGGACGGGCCGCCGGGACTCCTACCGCGGGAAGAGAGTCAGAACCGACGACATCACCTGCCGGGCGACGTCGTCGGTGGCCGAGGTAACGGCGACGACCGGTACGCGTGGAGCGAAAGCGGTGCTTTCGGGTGGTAATTCGGGACCGACGACGGCGGAGTAGATCGGGATACTGGCATCGTAGAGTGACGTCGAGCGGAACACGCTGCGATCATCGATCTTCTCCTCGGTGCTGCGGTCCGCTACCTGATCGGGGACGCGATACTCGTAGGACACCGTCACCGTTTCGTTCCGGTACTCGAACAGGCATTGGGTCAGTCGGATCTCATCGGTATCAGCGGTGCCGGCCAGTTTCGCGCGTACCGCGCACGGATCGGCACCGACCAGCACCGTGATGACGGTATCGGGTGAGGTGCCCTGAGCCGGCGACTGCCGCCAGCGCTCGACCATGCCGGGTAGCAAACTGTCGGCGACCGCACACGAATCACGATCCGGAACGGAGAGGCCGAGATAGAACGCGGCGCCCGACGGGAAACGGGCGGTGGCGCCGCAGGCCCGCGGATCGTCGTCGCGGCCGGGGACCAGCAGGACACTCACATCGTCCAGCTGTTTGCTGATGCCGCGGCTCGGTGTGAGTGTGGGCAGCAGGGTCGTATGCCAGGTGAGAGTGCCGGCTTCGCCCGCGGCGCTCTCGCCGAGGGCGGCCCGGCACGAGTCCAGACCGATCGTCACGCTGTGGATATCGCCGAGATCGTCGAGGGTATCGCGCGGGAGGAGCGCGCAGACGTCGATCTCACGGGTCGCCTGTGCGACGGCCGCATGTTGCTGCGGGGTGGCGGCGGGCGCCGACCAGAATTCCGGCGGTGGGCCGGGAGTCACCGTCGATCGAGGATCACCGTTCCCGGTATCGTCACCGCAACCCACTACGGCGAGCAACGCGGCTGCGACGAGCGTGAACGTGCGGTATATCGTCACCTCTGACCTCCCGGTGCGAGCTGAGCCGGACCGTGCCGCATCGAGTCTGCGCGCACTGGCAACCACAGCGCAATCATCCCGATGCCTTCGGCCGGTCGGCTCCCGGGTGGCCGCGGAGGCCGAGCGGGACCGCAGGGCTCGCGCGCCGTTCCGGCAGCGGGACACGGCGGAGTCAGCGTGATGGTCCCGGCTGGTCACGGCCCGCATTGCGGGCAGTGCCGCGGTGGGCGGGCACGGTGGTGGGGTCTTCCGGCCAGGCATGTTTGGGGTAGCGGCCGCGGAGATCGGCGCGGACTCGAGGCCAGCCGGTTTGCCAGAAAGAGGGGAGGTCCGCGGTGACCGCGACCGGACGTCGAGCGGGGGAGAGCAGGTGCAGCACGATCGGTATACGGCCGTCTGCCAGGCGTGGCGATTCCGTCCAACCGAAGACCTCCTGCACTGTCACCGCGAGCACCGGCGGGTCGGCCGAGTAGTCGAGGCGAGGTCGGCTTCCGGAGGGGACCTCTGCGCGTTCGGGTGCCAGTTCGTCCAAGCGGGCGGCATCCGGCCAGGGCAGTAGGCGCCGCAGTGCCTGTCCGGTATCGATGCGTTCGAGGTCGGCGCGACGACGGGCGCCGGCGAGTTCGGGGCCGAGCCAGGTGTCGGCGGCGGCGAGCAGCGCCTCGTCGTCGACCGGCGGCCAGGGAGCGCCGAGGGTACGGTGCAAGAAGTCGAGGCGTTGGCGGAGCGCGATCGCCTCGGCGGTCCAACGCAGCACGCTTAGACCGGTCGAATCGAGGCCGCGCCGCACCGCCGCGCCGAGCGATCGGCGATCGGGGTCGGGAATCGGCTTCTCCGACAATGTGATCGCGCCGAGTCGTTCGATCCGCCGGGCAACCACCTCGCCGGCGATCCAATCTATCTCGTCGACGGTGGCCAGCAGGCTCGCAGCGGCACGGCGGGCCAGCCGTTCGTCGGCAACCGCGGCCAACCGGATATATCCCTCCGAACGACCCGGATCCCGCGTCGCTACGCCGACCGCCAGCCATTCCGCATCACCTGTTCCGGCGCCGGGCGGTAACGTCACGGCGGTGCCGCCGGCCATGAGATAGCTCGCCGAACCCGGACCGCGACGGCGCGCCAGCCGCTCCGGATGGGCCAGCGCGACAACGAAAGCCGGATCGTCGACCCCGTCCGGCCCCTCGACCAGCCGCGACAGCCGCTCCACCTCCCGCCGCCAGCGTGCCGGCCGTTCGCGCCTCAATACACGTAGACCGGCCGTGAGGTCGACATCGGACGTAAAGGTGTCGTCGTCGAGGACAGTGACCACTTCCGCGGCTGCCCGCGCACCGACCACAGCCGCTCCATCGAGTAGCGCGCGTGCCAGCCGCGGATGAAGTCCGATCCGGGCCATGCGCAGCCCCCGGTCGGCCACCTCACCGTTTCCGTGTATGGCTCCCAATGCCCGCAACACCTCCCGCCCGGCGGCAAGCCCGCCGGACGGCGGTGCATCCCACCAGGTGAGACCCTGCCCATCGGCCGTACCCCAGCACGCCAGTTCCAGAGCCAACCGGGTCAGGTCCGCTGTCCGAATCTCAGGCTCCGGATAGGCGGGCAGCGTGGCGTGCTCGTATTCGGGCCAACACCGCCACACCCGCCCCGGGGCCTCACGCCCGGCCCGCCCGGCCCGCTGCTCGGCCACCGCCGCCGAGACTCGCACGGTGGCGAGACCGGAAAGCCCCCGCGACCGATCGATACGGGGAACTCGGGCGAGTCCGGAATCCACCACCGCCCGCACTCCCGGCACCGTCAGACTGGACTCCGCCACCGCCGTGGACAACACCACGCGTCGTCGAGGTCCGGGCTGTAACGCGGTGTCCTGTTCGGCCGCGGAGAGTCTGCCGTGCAACGGAACGAGATCCACACCGTCCGAGTCGGCCAGCAGCACTGTCGTCCGCCGGATTTCGGCGGCCCCCGGCAGGAATACCAGTATGTCGCCGTCGGTTGCGGCGAGTGCGGCCCGGGTGGCGCGCGCCACCTGCGCTTCGATCCGTTCCCGTGGCAACGACGGGATATACCTCGTGTCCACCGGATAGGTCCGACCCTGGACCTGCACCACCGGCGCCGCGTGATCGCCGCCCAGGAGGGCTGAAAGGCGTTCGGCTGCCACAGTCGCCGACGTGGCGAGCACCCGCAGATCCGGTCGTAATCCGGCCCGGGCGTCCAGTAGCAGAGCCAACAGCAGATCCGCGTCGAGGTGCCGCTCATGGCATTCGTCGAGCATCACCACATCGGCCCCGGCCAGCTCGGGATCGTCCTGTAGTCGCCGCACGAGCAAACCTGACGTAACGACCTCGATCCGGGTCTCCCGGCCGACTCGCCGATCCCCCCGGACCGAGTAGCCGACGGTTCCGCCCACCCGCTCGCCCAGCAGCGCGGCCATCCGCCCGGCTGCGGCCCGAGCCGCCAACCGCCGAGGCTCGGCCACGAGTATCCGCCCCGGAACAGACGCCGCCAGCGCTAGCGGCACCAGGGTCGTCTTACCGGTCCCCGGCGGAGCGACCAGCACGGCGGTTCTGTGTTCGGCCAACGTCACGACGAGCCGGTCGAGCGCGGCACGGACCGGTAGATCAGGAAGTTCAGGCAGTTTCATCGACGACCAGTCTGCGACCTGGGCCGCGCATACGCAGACCCCGGGACAGTTTCAGCCCCGACTCGTTCCGCTGTCGCGGGCTTCGACAGCCTCGACCGTCTTCCGGAACGCGTTTCTCAGGATGCCACCGCCGACGGTCCCGACCACCGCTCCCAATGCCCGGCCCTTCAAGTTCTTGCCCTCGCGGACCACGACGACATCTACGTCGGTCCGTCCGTCGGGGCGGGGCGTGAACCGGTAGGTGTGGCCCGAGTGGCCACCCCACAGATTGGAATCGGTGGTCGTCAT
The DNA here is from genome assembly GCF_035956715.1 of Nocardia sp. NBC_01329. Lineage (NCBI taxonomy): Bacteria > Bacillati > Actinomycetota > Actinomycetes > Mycobacteriales > Nocardiaceae > Nocardia > Nocardia sp. NBC_01329. The sequence goes on from NZ_CP108381.1 coordinate 1,901,491, forward strand.
GACGACCCGGTGGGGATCCGACCAGTCGTAGTGCAGGCGCTCCCAGATTCCGCGCGACCCCTCCGTGACGTCGGCTTCGCTGGGGCCGCGGCTGTGCACTTCGAGGTATTCGTCCGTGCTGTTTCCGAACAGTTGCTCGCGGTCGGGCCCGAAGTCGGTGAGTGCCGCGATGAACTGTTCGGGTGTCGCGCTCGTCGTTGCGGTGAAGTGGAGAGTGGCCATGGGTGCTCCCTGTGTGTGGTGGCTTCGTCTCTCGAGCAGGAACTACATGCTGTCGGATGGTATGCGCAACACCCCGTCGAGACTGCGGAACCACCGCCGCGAGGTGCTGCGGCCTGCCGGTACGGTTCGGTCTCGCGTCTTCCGGTCGCCTCGGTACTGTTCGACTCCACCGTCGGAAATCCCACTGTTTGCCGAGGTCGGCCGACACAATATGGCGATGCGATCCTATGCTCGTGTACTGCTGGCGGTCGCCGCCGGAATACTGGTCGTATTCGCGCCCACTGCCGCGGCGGCCCCGGCTCCGGGCTCCTCGCACACTCAACTCCCGTTTCCACTGAGTCTGCAACCGGACGGAGTACGGGCGCCGGCGGCGGCGCTGGCAGAGGCCAATACCGGGATGATCGTGTGGTCGCGCCAGCCCGACATCCGCCTCCCGATCGCCAGTATCACCAAGGTCACGACCGCGGTGGTGGTGCTCGAATCGGGTGATCTCGAGCGCCCGATCACCGTGCCGCGGAGCGCCGTCGACTATGCCGCCGCCTACGGCGGAAGTACCGCCGGCCTGGCGCCCGGTGAGGTACTCACCGCACGTCAACTGCTGTACGCGATGATGCTCCCGTCCGGCTGCGATGCCGCCTACGCTCTCGCTGAGGCCTACGGGCCCGGCCAGGACGCCTTCCTGGCGAAGATGAACGCCACCGCGCAGCGGCTCGGGATGCCGAACACCCATTTCAGCGACCCCAGCGGCCTCCCCGCGCCCGACGATTTCTCGACGTACTCCACACCCGCGGAACTGGTGCGGCTCGGTCGCCACGCGATGGCTCACCCGATCTTCCGGGAGATCGCCGGATCACCGATCTATCACCAGCCCGCTGGTCCCGCGAACCGGGACCACGTCTGGGAGACCACCAATGGTCTGCTCCGTGAGTACGCGGGCACCACCGGAATCAAGACCGGATCCACGAATGCCGCCGGGACCTGCCTGCTGTTCGAGGCCTCCCGGGGCGGACAGCGGTTGATCGGTGTGGTCCTGAACAGCTCACCCGACGATCTGGCCGCCGCGACAGCCGACGCCCAACGCGTCTTGAACTGGGGTTTCATCCCGATACTCAGCTCTCTGTCGGCAAGCTGACCCGGCCCGTAGCAATTTCATCGCCGCCATCGGCGAGGTGTCGATCCAGTTCCTGGAGAACGTCGGAGGCCCATTGCTGGTCCCGTTCTCGCTCGCTGTTCGCTGCGGCATCCAGCAGGGAAAGCCACGACGGTGTGGTGACGAGCGACCAGTACGAGGTCCGGAGCGAGTCCAGGGAAGGCCAGTCCGGTGGCGGGAAGTCACAGTGACCGCTCGAGAAGCGAGCGAGGCTCCATATCGTGCGATATCGGGACAGGTTCGGTGTCAGCCGGGCGGTGTGGGTGAGGTAGTCGGTGAGCACCTGTTCGGCGTGGCGATAGTCGATGATCGTGCCGCCCGTGCCCTGGCTCCAGACAAGGGCGCTCAGCAGGCGTCCGGTGTGGTCGACGACGTCCTCGTCGGCATCGGGCGCCGCGATCGCTTCATGGACCGGTGCGGCTCGGGTGATCTTTTCCGCGAAGTAGCCGTTGAGGAAGTCACCGTCGCACGGCTTGCGGAGCAGCCACGGATGGGCGAGAGGATCGTCCAGCCCGCAGACGGCCTCGACCAGGTATACCCGGCCCCAGCCCGAGACACGGTCGGTGAGCCGGATGAGGTTGGCAGTCGGCTTCGGAAGCCGTGCCAGCGCCTCGGCGGCAAGCGGACCGAACGTGTCGGACAGGAGGCCGATCGTTCGGATCAGCGGAATGTCCTCGTCGGTGCCGACCTCGGCGAGGATGGCCATGCCGAGCACCGTCGGATCAGTGTCGGTGCTGGTACGGGTGAGATGGCGGCCGAGATCGAGAACCTGTTGTCGGTCCGCACGACCGATGGCCGCAACAACGGCGGGTGCGCGGTGGATCGGAACCTGGTACTCGATGGTCATCCGGCAGAGCCGTGCGATGTCGCGTTGTGCTATCGGTGTACGGAAGAAATCGTCGATGAGCTGTGCCGTTCGGGCGCCGTCCCGGTCGTCGCTCGGGCCATCGAACCGGCGAACGGCTCGGCGGTCCTCATCTGGATACGGTTCGCCTTCCCGGGGCAACGGGATGTCAGGATATCTGCGGGCCAAGGCCACGGCATGGTCGTAGAAGGTGGTCTGCGGGTCGGGTCGAGTCGACCCGGGAGACGCACTCACCGTGTGGTGGAGAACTCGATTCTTTCGATCATGGGGGCAATATAGACAGGCGCCGACTGCCATCGCAACCGGAATCGCATGCAGCCCTTGGGACAGTGGGGGAACCAGGGACGCGGACGGCTCGACGCTGGAAGTGCGTTGCCGACGCGCAGCGTGCACGCGACTCGCATTACCGAGCGTTCCCTGCGTTGATTGGCCGCCGCTGTATGTCCCGGTCGTTGACGAAATCTGGGAACCGCCGTCTACAGCTGGGGGCGTACCGACCGCATCTGCCGAATTCTAGACGACCTTCGCGGCGATCAGCAGGGTCCAGATCTCGCCCTGATCGACGACCTCGACGCCGAGTTTCTCCGCCTTGGCCAGTTTGCTGTCGCCGACTCCCGCACCGGTGATCAGTAGGTCGGTGTTCGCCGAGACCGACGACGCCGCCGTCGCGCCCGCTTTCTCGCACAGGCGTTGAAATGTCGGGCGGGCGACTTTCTCACCGGAGCGCGGGTCGCTGATGGCGCCGGTGATCACCACCGTTTTGCCTTCCAGGGGCGCGCCGGACGCGACGACCGGGGCGAGGTCCTCCTCGCGCACATCCAGGCAGACGCCCGCTTCACGGAGCCGTTGCAGTTCCGGGCGCAGTCGAGTGAGGTGCTCGACCAGGGACGCGGCGACCTTCGGTCCGATGTCCTCCACGGCCACGAGACGTTCGATGCCCGCGTCGGCGACCTCCTCCAGCGAGCGGAATCCCGCCCGGGCCAACCGAGCCGCGGTGCCGTCGGAGGCCATCGGGATCGCCAGGCCGATCAGCGCGCGGCGCAGGCCGACCCGGCGGCTGGCGTCGATCGAGTCGATCATTCGGGTGGCCGAGACCTCGCCCATCCGGTCGAATTCGAGCAGGCGCTGCTGCGTGAGTGTGTAGAAGTCCGAGGGGCTTTCGAGGATGCCGGCCTCCGCCAGGCGTTCGATCCATACTTGTCCGACGGCGTCGATATCGGCCCCCGCGCGCGACGCCCAGTGGATCAGCCTGCGCACCGTCTGCGCGGGGCAGGAGACGTTGGTGCAGAACAGTTCCCGGCTGTTGCCCTGCTCGGTCACCGGCCGGTCGCAGGACGGGCAGGTGGTGGGCGGCACGATCTCGCGTTCGGCGCCCGTGCGTTCGGACGCGTCGAGGACGCCTGCCACGAACGGGATCACGTCGCCCGCGCGGCGAACCAACACGGTGTCGCCGATCTTGATATCGCGGGCGCGTATCACCTGCTGGTTGGCCAGTGTCGCCTTCGTAACCGTCGTGCCGCCCACGAAAACCGGCTCCAGCCAGGCGACCGGAACGATCTTGCCTGTCTTGCCGACGTCCCAGACCACATCGTTGAGCAACGTGGTCTTCTCCTCGGCGGCGAACTTGAACGCCAGCGCGCCACGCGGGGAGTTCGACCGGGTCCCGGCGGCGGCGTAGGCATCCCGGTCGGCCAGCCGCAGCACCGCGCCGTCGATGTCGTAGTCCAGGTCGTTGCGACCTTGTTCGATTGCGGTGATCGCGGCCTGCGCCTGCTCGGCGCCGGCGCAGAGCCGCATCTGCGCGCCCGCGATCCCCAGCGCCCGGAGTCCCTCCTCGAGATCGACCGCGACACCTCCATCGGAGGCGTCCAGATCGAAGCCGAAGAACTGCAGGCGCCGCTGCGCGACCGTGGCGGGATCCTTCGCCCGCAACGTGCCCGCCGCGGCGTTGCGCGGATTGATCAGCGGTTTGTCCGGGTGCGCGGTGTTGTAGGCCAGGAAGGTCGATCGCAGCATCACCGCCTCGCCACGTACCTCCACCCGCCCCGGGAGGTCGATCCGCGCGGGGACGCCGTCGACCAACGCGCGGACCAGCACGGTGACATCGTCACCGGTGGTGCCGTCACCACGGGTCACGGCCCGCGTCAACTGCCCGTCCTCGAAAACCAGCGCCAGCGACATGCCGTCGAGTTTCGGCATCACCACCACCGGCTGCCCGGGGAAACGATCGAAGAAGGCCGCGACCTGCTCGGGTGTGGTCGCCTTCTCGAGCGACAACATCGGCCGCGAATGCCGGATCGGAGCGTGCAGTACCGCGGGCGCACCCACCTGATCCAGCGGATTCGGGTCGGGTGTGAGATCGGGGTGTGCCGCGATCAGACCACGTAGTTCGTCCTCGATCACGTCGTACTCGGCATCGGCGACCAGCGGCGAGCCCCGATAGTAGGCGTCGCGCAACGTCACGATGCGGTCCGCGAGTTCCTGAATGTGTTCCCCAGCTTCCACAGCACCAGACGTTACCGAGACCCACCGACACCGGGTGCGGCGACGCCGCGCGGACTCCCTGCCGAGACAGCTGCCCGCGCGCTCGCCCCCGGCCTGCTCGGCGCCACTCGAGCCCTTCTGTCATCGGGGAGCCAGGACGCGGTCCTCGTCGGTGTGGTCGGCCGGGCGATCCAGTCGCTCGGTGAGGCGTTCGCCTTCGATATCGAGGGCAGGGACCAGCGGAGCCAGCCATGTGGGCATCCACCAGATCCGCTCGCCCACGATCAACATGAACGCGGGGACGATGAGCATGCGGACCAGGAAGGCGTCGGCCAGCACGCCGACCGCGAGTGCGAATCCGATGGTTTTGAGGATGACGTCATCGGTGAGGGCGAATCCAGCGAAGACGCCGATCATGATGATCGCGGCGGCGACCACCACGCGGGCGCTGTGGGTGAACCCGTCGATCACCGCCCGGCGGGCGGGGGTGCCGTGGACGTAGGCCTCACGCATCCGGCTGACGAGGAAGACTTCATAGTCCATGGCGAGGCCGAACAGGATGCCGGTCAACAGGATCGGCAGGATGAACAGCACCGGCCCGGTCGTATCGACCCCGACGAGCTGGTTCAGCCAGCCCCATTGGAAGACGGCCACGGTCGCCCCGAGTGAGACACCGACCGAGAGCAGGAATCCCAGCGCCGCCTTGATCGGCACCCAGACGGAGCGGAACACCGCGATCAGCAGGAAGATCGCCAGGCCCACCACTACGGCGAGATAGATCGGGAACACCTCGGACAGTTCGTCGGCGATATCCACCCCGACGGCGGTCTGGCCGGTGACCAGAGCGCGGGCGCCGGTTTCGGCGGGCAGATCGGCGACGGCGGCGCGGATCTCGGCGACGAGGTCCTTGGTGGCCTGGTCCGACGGGCCGGAGCCGGGTATCACGGTGACGGTGGCGAACCGGACCGTGTCGAGCTGCTGGGCGAAGGCCTGCCGGGCCTGCGGGGTGTCACTGGTGACGGCCGGGACGACGGCGGCGATATCCGAGCCCGGCCGCGCGGCCAGAGCCTGGAGATGGCCGGTGGCGGTGCGCACGGCACCGGCCGGGTCGGGTGCGTTCGCGGTATCCACGACGACCACGAGCGGGCCGTTGGCGCCGGGGCCGAAGTTCTCGGAGATGAGGTCGTAGGCGGTGCGGGCGTCGCTGCCGACGGATTTGCTGGAATCGTCGGGCAGCGCGAGCTGCATGGAGGCCATCGGGAGGGCGGCGATGGCGGCGATGGCGATACCGCCCACCAGTGCGCTCCACTTACGCCGGGAGATACCTTCCACCCAGCGGCGGCCGTGGGTGCGGTATTCGTCGCCGATGGTCCGCTGTTTTGCCAGGTAGCGCGGCTTACCTTTCATCACCTTGTCGCCGGCGAAGCCGAGGATCGCCGGGAGCAGGGTGAGCGAGATGAGTACCGCGATGGCGACGGTGAAGGCGCCGGCGAGACCCATCTGGGTGAGGAATCCGATATTGCACACCGCGAGGCCGACCAGCGCGATGATGACGGTCAGACCGGCGAAGACCACCGCGGAACCGGCGGTGCCGACCGCGCGACCGGCGGCTTCCTCCAGCGAGCGGCCCGCGCGCACCTCGCTCTGGTACCGCGACATGATGAACAGGGCGTAGTCGATACCGACCGCCAGGCCGAGCATGGTGCCCAGCGCGGGCGTCGTCGAGCCGAGTTCGACGAATCCGGTGAGTGTGGTGATGGCGAGCATCCCGATCCCGACGCCGACGAGCGCGGTCAGTAGCGGCATTCCCGCGGCCACCAGCGACCCGAACGTGATCGCCAGGACCACCAGCGCGACGGCGATACCGATCACCTCGGCGAGGGGCATCTCCACCTCGCTCATCGCGTCGCCGCCGACGGCGACCTGCAACCCGGCTGCTTCGGCGGTGTGTGCGGCGTCCTCGAGCGCGGAGCGGTCCGATTCGGCCAGTTCGGTGGAGGTCTTGCTGTAGCTCACCGAGGCGTAGCCGACCCGGCCGTCGTCGGAGACGGTGCCCCCGGTGAAGGGGTCGCTCACCGTTTGCACATTTTCGGTCGCCAGTTCCCGCAGGGCCGCGGCGACCGCCGAGTTGTAGGCGGGTTCGGTCAGCGAGCGACCCGCGGGCGCTTCGAACACCATCCGTGCCGTCGCGCCGTCGGGAGCGGCCTGCGGACTGCGCTCCTCGATCAGGTCGAACGCCTGGGTGGATTCGATGCCGGACAACTCGAACTTATCGCTCGTCTTCCCCGAAAGCGTGGCCGCCCCGACCGCCAGCAGGGCCAGCAGCACCACCCAGATCGCCGCCACCGCCTTGCGGTGGGCGAACGACCATCGGCCGAGCCGGAACAACTGCCACGCCATGTGATTGCCCTCCAAGCAACTAGTGGACCCCGGGGTCCGGTTATGCTCGAGGATAGGAGTAAGCGGACTGAAGGGTCCACTTCAGGAAGGTAGATGTGGAGCAACTCACGTGGCGCATCGAATGAGACGTGGGTCGCAGACCGGCCGGTCCTGCACCGATATCGCGAATACGGCACCATGACCGGCATGGCGGCATCGCAGCCGGATGCGACCCGCACCGACCCGGAGACCTGGGCGGGGCGGCGGGCCGATGCCCGGCAGAACCACGAGAGGGTCCTGGCCGCGGCGATCGAGGTGTTCACCGAGCACGGAATCGGAGCGACCATCCCGCAGGTCGCGGCGCGCGCGGGCGTCGGCAAGGCGACCGTCTACCGCAGCTACCCGACCAAGGCCGATCTGGTGCAGGCACTGGCCCGCATGCATATCGACTGGTTCCATCAGCTCGTCACCGCCGCCGTCGAGGCCGCGCAGGCCGACGCCTATCGCGCGCTCGAGGCGCTGCTGGAACGGGTCACCGCTCGCCTGGCCGAGGATCGGCTGATGATCGAAGTCCTCAGCGGTGTCGAAGGACTCGGCGACGAATACCTCGAACAGCAACTCGAACGGATTCTGGCCCTCGGTCGGGCGCAGGGCAGCCTGCGCGCGGACGCCACCGGAATGGATATCCAGGTCCTGGTCTCCGGCGCGGCACGCACCCTGATAGAGCTCGACATCCGGGACCCGGCCGTCTGGCGCCGTTACGCACGGCTCACATCGGCCGCGCTGCGGGTCGAGCCCGACTGAGCAGCACTGCGGGCCGAGCCCGACTGAGCAGCACTGCGGGCCGAGCCCGACTGAGCAGCACCGCGGGCCGAGCTCGACCCGGGCGCGCCCGAGTGTGATCGTCACCCGATATGAGAGCGGTCAGCCTACTGCGGTATCCGCCTTTTCCGCTCGCGCGGCTTCTCGGGCGAGGAGGCGAGCGCGCTGCTCCTCGAACCGTTGGACGTCGTTGCCCAGCTTCTCGAGATACTCGCCGAGCTCTTCGCGGCTGCGCTCGCCGCGTGCACCGAAATCGTCACGGTCGAAGATGTTCCAGACCCGCAACACCGGCTGCAGCACCTCGTCGAGGTGCTGGCGCAGATCGTAGATACCGTGCTTCACCATCAGTACTCCGTTGCGGCGCCAGTTGGGCATTCCGCGGCCGGGCATCCCGAAGTCCGTCACGATCTTGGTGACCGATTCCATGGCCTGGTCGGGTGCGATATCGAACGCCGCACCGGCCACGTTGCGGTAGAACAGCATGTGGAGGTTCTCGTCGGCGGCGATCCGCTTGAGCATCCGGTCGGCTACGGGGTCGTCGCATACTCTGCCGGTGCATCGGTGACTGATCCTGGTGGCCAGTTCCTGAAAGGTGACATAGGCGACCTGGTCGAGTACGCCGTGGAAATCGTCCGGTGCGTGCACACCGCGGGTCATGTGCACCATGCGGTCGTTTTCGAGGGCCACCGGGTCGACTCCTCGCGTGACCACCAGATAGTCGCGCATGGCGATGGCATGCCGGTTCTCCTCGGCGGTCCACCGGTTCACCCAGGTGCCCCATGCGCCGTCCGCCGAGAAGTGCTCACTGATGGTCCGGTGGTACGACGGCAGATTATCCTCGGTGAGCAGATTGGTCACCATCGCGACCTTGGCGACCTCCGACAACCGTGAATGCTCCGGCTCCCAGTCGGTTCCGCCCATCGCGGCGTAGTTTCGGCCTTCGTCCCACGGCACATAATCGTGCGGATTCCAGGCTTGGGCGGTCGCCAGATGGCGATCCAGATTCTCGGCGACCACCGGCTCCAGCTCCAGGAGCAATTCCATTTGTGTCAGATCCCGCACCATGTAGCCCTTCCCAGTTCATATCTCGACGGCGGAACGCACTGGTTGTATCTGTGGCGCGCTCCGCCTCGTGAACCGGAGCCGACGCCGGGCTATCTCCGATCGGCCGACATGCGGCTCCCCTGTGAATATCGGATCACGGTCGGTCCTGCTCCGGGGAACTGCCGTCTTGCCGGTGCTCAGGTTACCTCGGCTCCGCGCGACCTCGTCCCGGGGCGCGGGGGGTTTCTCGCCGGTAATCGTGGTGCGCGTGGGCGGGTTCGGGCAGCGAACCGCTGCCCGAACCGGTTGAGATGCGTCAGCGCTTGGGTTCGAGAGTGGGTTCGATCTCGCTTTTCTTACCGGCTTTGGCCTTCTTGTCGGCTCGTTTTTCCTTCAGGGATTTTCCGGACTTCTTCGATGTGGAACTGCGCGGAGACTTATCGGACATCAGCGCGTCCTTCTGCCGGGGGACCCGAGCGGCCCCTTTGTTTCGACCGTACTCGAAGTCGGCGAGGATCCAGTGGAACAGGACCGGGAAATCGGTGGCTCAGCTTGTCGGCGCCTACGGTCATCGCAGAGGACGTGCGCCCGGCACTGCGTAGAACGTGCGCCCGGCGCTGCGTTGGACGTGCGCCCGGCGCTGCGTTCGGCGACCCAGCGCAGAAGTCGGATATGGCCGGCCCACCGGGCGGGGTGGGAAACGGGGCCGGTGAGGGCGTGTTCTGCGCGATCCAGGCAGTCTTCCAGCAAGGCGTCGTGCATCCACCGGTAGGCGAGGGGCCAGGTCAGTCGTGCCCAGCCGCGAGTTCTCATGGAAAGTAGGTGAATCAGATCGGTGCCGTCGGGAGTGGCCAAAGCCGTCGGCGCGCCCAGTGGGTCGGTCTATCATCGCTTCCCGGATCGAACCGCACTACTGGCCGCGCTGTGGGCACGCGCGCTACGGGGATTCCACGACGATCTGCTCCCTGTATTGAGTCTCGAAGAACCGCAGGAAGCGATCCGCCTCGGTGCCCGAACGAGTCTGGAGTGGGCGCGTCGCAATCCTCGCGAAGCATGCGTATTACTCACGGGGGCAAAAGAACTGGATGAGAACAAATGGAATGAGCAGGCTCGTGTGGACATGGCGCGAGCCGACGCCGCGTTGTACGCCGCACTGACCACCCTGATCGAGAACGTCGACGATCCGGCTCCCGACGCTGCCGACCGAGTGCTCCTTGCGGTGGTCGACCTACCTCACGCGATGGTCAAGCGATACCTGAGCGCCGGCCGGCAGATCCCCGACCATGCGGCCGACCTCGCCGAGCGGGCGGCGGCAGCGCTGTTCGACATGAGGCAGAGTTAGTGTTCGGCGGCTGAAAGACGTTGGATGAGAACAGGATTCGGTTTCGTCGAGGTCGGGGATGTCGAGGTCGAGTCCGGTGTCGATCGTGACCGAGGTGCAGGGCCGGGAGCAGGCTATGGTTCGCGGGCGAACAGCGGCTCGGCGACGAGGACGATCTGAGCAACCGCACGGTCGATGGTCCCGGCGGGCTGGAAGAGGTGGCTGAGGACGAGGCGAACCACCGCTTCGACCCTAGTGCCGAGTTCGGCCTCGCTGAACGATTCGAGACGGTACCGAGCGTTCAGAATGGCAGTGAAGGCGGCTGTCGCGCGGCCCAGGACCGGTTCTGGTTCGGTCATCAGGGTGGGCAGCAGCGTGGTGTCGGCGCCGGAACGGCCGGCCAGGACGACCTTGAGCAGGGTGTTGTCGGCCGCAGTGCGGAGGGTGTACTCGGCCGCGGCGGTGACTCCGGCGAGTAGGTCGCCGGGCTGGGCGGCAACGGTTTCGGTCACGCCGGCGAGGAATGTCTCGAGTTCGTTCGCGATGACGACCTCGGCCAGATCCTGTTTGGTGCCGATCTCCTTGTAGAGCACCGGGCGGCTCACGCCGACTTCTTTCGCCACCCGGGACATGTTCACCGCGCCCCAGCCCTCGGTGCAGACCAATCGGCGCGCGGTATCGATCACCCGCTCGCGCAGTAGTCGGCGCATGTCGTTCTGGAAGTTCGGCATGTCGGCCACGAAGACCAGCCTACATCACCCGCTTCGGTGTTCCATCGTTGACAACTATTGCTCGACTGTATGTAATGAATACACAAGCCTCAATAGTGTAAACAGCGATGGTCGGTGTTACCGGTGTAGGCCGATGCGACGGCCGCGATGCCGAGGTTGTGTCAGGGAAGACCGTCAGGGAAGACGAGGAGGGCGACGATGACGACGTCCGAGATGGGTTCGCGCGATGAAGTGGCACCGCAGTGGCGCGACCGCAAGCGGTATCTCTGGTTGTTCGGGCTGGTGGCTCCGACCGCGCTCGGCTTGGCGGCGGCGCTGGTGTGGATCTGCCACCGGCTCGGCTGGCAACACGTGGCACCGGTGTGGTGGTGGATCGGTCCGCTGCTGGTCTACGTTCTGCTACCGACCCTGGACCGACTCTTCGGACCCGATGGGCAGAATCCGCCGGAGGAGGCGATGCGGCAGCTCGAGCACGACCGGTACTACCGCTACTGCGTGTACGCCTTCATTCCGTTCCAGCTGATCAGCCTGGTGTTCGCCGCCTACTTGTGGACCGCGACGGATCTGTCCTGGCTGGGGATCGATGGTGGGCTCGGGCTGTGGTCGAAGATCGGGGTGGCGTTGAGCGTGGGCGTCATGGGTGGCGTCGGCATCAACACCGCGCACGAGCTCGGTCACAAGAAGGACGATCTCGAACGCTGGCTGTCGAAGATCACCCTGGCTCAGACCGGGTACGGGCACTTCTACATCGAACACAACCGCGGCCATCACGTGCGGGTCGCCACGCCGGAGGACCCCGCCAGTGCGCGCTTCGGCGAGTCCTTCTGGAGTTTTCTGCCGCGCAGTGTCTACGGCAGCCTGCGTTCGGCCTGGTCGTTGGAACGAACTCGGTTGCGGCGCATGGACTCCGGTCCGTGGACACCGCGCAACGACGTACTCAACGCGTGGGTGATGACCGTGGTGCTGTGGGGCGCGCTGGCGGCGATATTCGGCGCGGGGGTGCTGCCGTTCCTGCTGCTGCAGGCCGTCTACGGATTCTCGTTGCTGGAGACGGTGAACTACCTGGAGCACTACGGTCTGTTGCGACGGCGTACGGAGTCCGGGCGGTACGAGCGTTGCACGCCGGAGCACAGTTGGAACTCCGACCATATCGTCACCAACATCTTCCTCTACCACCTGCAGCGGCACAGTGACCATCACGCCAACCCGACCCGGCGCTATCAGACGCTGCGCAGTATGGACGGCGCGCCCGAACTGCCCGGCGGCTACGCCAGCATGATCACCTTGGCGTACTTCCCGCCGCTGTGGCGCAGGGTGATGGACCATCGAGTCCTGGCCCATTACCGCGGTGATATCACCCGCGTGAACATTCAGCCCGGGAAGCGGGACCGAGTTCTGGCTCGATATGCGGAGGCTCGGTGATGGCCGCCTACCGCTGCCCGGTCTGCGACTACCGCTACGACGAGATCGTCGGCGCGCCCCGGGAAGGGTTTCCCGCCGGGACCGCGTGGTCGGCGGTTCCCGACGACTGGTGCTGCCCCGACTGTGGGGTACGGGAAAAGGTCGACTTCGAATCGGCCACCACGAGGAAAGAGTCACGAGGAAAGGGGTATTGATATGGCCATCGACTACAAGCTGTTCCAGTGTGTGCAATGCGGCTTCGAATACGACGAAGAACTGGGCTGGCCCGAGGACGGCATCCCGCCCGGCACGCGCTGGGACGATATCCCGGACGACTGGTCGTGCCCGGATTGCGGGGCGGCCAAAGCCGATTTCTATATGGTCGAGATCACCCGCACCTGATGATGCGCGGTGTGTGCAGAGCTGCGGCGCCGTGCCGACTTTGTCCGTTGTGTCTGAATCTACCGTGTCGATGAATCGGCGGATCCTGGGCGATGCGACTGTTCGATCCAGGCGCCGTACCGCCGCGCGATGCGGGGCCGACCGGCCGATCCAGGCGGCGATGGACCGCCCCGTCGCTGTTCGGAGGCGTTGTAGGGGGTTCACGCAAACGAACCGGTCGGCATAGACTGCCGTCATAGGTTCTGGCAATAATATTTGTGGAGGTCTGGAGGCAAGGTCATGACCGTGCCGCGACCGCAATCCGATCCCGGGTCGGGGTCGATAGCCGCACGGAACGCATCGGCGACACAGCTCGTACCGTTGTCCATCGGACAACGGGGCTTGTGGTTGGCGCAGCAACTGAGCCCGGACGTACCGATATGCGAGGCACAGTACATCGAGATCCGCGGGGATCTGGATGTGGATCTGTTGCGCAGGTCGTTGATTCGCGCGGCCCTGGAGTTCCAGTCGGGGTTCCTCCGCCTGACAGACGTCGACGGTGAGCCGTTTCAGCTGTTCGATCCGTCGCTGGAGTCGACGGGGCCGGTGCTCGATATGCGGTCCGGACCGGATCCGATGGCGGCGGCCCTGCAGTGGATGCGCCGAGAATGCACAACACCGTTGGATATGGTCCGGCACCGGTTGATCGCTTCGGGGCTGCTGCAGGTGGGCGACCGACATCACCTGATGTACAGCAGAATTCATCATGTCGCGCTGGACGGTTACGCGGCGATGACAATGGCAAATCGCGTCGCGGCCCTGTATTCGGCGGCCGTGCAGGGCCGGATACCGGAGCCGAGCCGGGCGGCGGACCTGCGGACACTCTACGAGGCCGACCACACCTATCGGGGCTCGAAGCGGTTCGTCGACGACAAAGCATATTGGGTCGACAGGCTCGCCGAAATCGGCGACGAGGCGACCGGCCTGGCCGACCGATCGGCGCCACCGTGCGCGGCGAGTGTGGAGGCGATCGCCGAGCTTTCGACGGCGACGGTGGATCGGATCGCTTGTTCCGCACAGGCGTCGGACGCGAGCACGGCCGCGGTGGTGATCGCGGCATTCGGAAGCTATCTGGCCCGGATGACCGGCCGGGCAGAAGTTCTCGTCGATATTCCCGTATCGGGTCGCACGACAGCGGTGCTGCGCCGGTCCGGCGGGGTGTTCGTCAATGTCGTGCCGCTGCCGATCGAGATCGGTCCCGGAGCCACCGTACGGACGCTGATTCGGCGGGTGCAGTCCGATCTCGTGGGCGCGTTGCGACACCAGCGCTGCGGGCTCACCGATATTCGCACCGCCATGGGAGACACTGGGCAACGGCGGTTCGCGGGGCCGATGGTAAACGTCATGCTCTTTCCTCAGCAGATCCGATTCGGCTCGCTGACCGGGGAATTCCACATCCTCAGCTCGGGCCCGGTCGAGGATCTGCTCATAGACCTCTACCAGACCGGCGACCCGCCGCGCACGATCCTGCATCTACTGGCCAATCCGGATCTCTACACCGGCTCGGAACTGTCCGCGCACAAAACCGAATTCGTGGATTTCCTGGAGGATTTCGCCGCCGCGGCGCCGAGTGCCGACGTCGGACGGGTCGACCCGGAAAGTGTGCGCAGCGCCGCCCGGAACCGCAGGCGCCGTGCCGATCTCGCGTTCTGGGAGGCGACACTCGCGGATCTTCCGGTCGAACCGATTCTGCCGGTGGACCGGCCGCGGGCCATGTCGGCGTCTCATCGCGCCGCCACGCTCGCCGCCACCGTGGACGCCGATACGGCCGGATCGCTGCGAGAAACAGCGCGCCGGCACGGTTCGCCGCTCTTCTCGGTGGTGCACGCGTCGGTAGCGGTTCTGCTGGCTCGACTGACCGGCAGCAGGGACATCCCGATCTGCACACCGAGCGCCGATCGTGCCGCGGGCATCCCGGACGGCAGAGCCGGCGTGTTCGTCGACACCCTGGTCCTGCGCACGGGTATCGATTTCGATGAGCGGTTCACCGACCTGCTCACCCGTATCGGGCAGATCGAGCAGCAGGCATTCGAGCGCACCGGAGTTGCTTTCGAACAGTTGGCCGACCAGTTCGCGCCGCAGCGCTCGCCGCCCCGCTCTGTCCTGTCTCAGGTCATGCTGGCGTTCGGGAACCTCGAACAGGTTCGCCCCGCGCCGACCGGTCTGGACGTGCCGGATGCCGGTCCGTCCAGCGAAGTGTCCTGCTTCGAGCTGCGACTCGAATTATCGGACAGCGCCGACGGTGGGATGACAGCGGCATTCACCTACGGCACCGACCTGTTCGACGCCGGGACCATCGACGCTTTCGCCCACCGGTGGACTCGCATCCTCGGATCTGTGGCCGCCGACCCCACGCTCCTGATCACGGCGATCGAAACCGGCGACCCGGCCGAGGGATTCGATCTGCTCGCTCCTTCCGGCCCATCGGCCGCGACGCCCGCCACTCTCGCTGACCTGTTGGCGGCGGCCGCGGCCCGTGATCCCGAGGCCACGGCGATGGTGTTCGATGGTGATCGCACCCGTTACCGAGAACTGGACGAGCGCTCCAACCGGCTGGCCCGTTCTCTCATCCGGCGCGGTATCGGCCCCGAAGACGTTGTCGCGGTGGGTATACCACGTTCACCCGACGCGGTACTCGCCATCTGGGCCGTCGCCAAGTCGGGCGCCGCGTTCCTGCCGGTCGACCCGGCCTACCCTGCTCGGCGCATCACCCACATCACCACCGACTCGAACGCAGCCCTGGGCCTCACCACAGCCGCCACACGGGCGCAGCTGCCCGGAACGGTCGATTGGCTGACACTCGACGATCTCCGCGAGGCCGACAGCCGCGCCGTCGCCGATATCGACCGGGTGCGGCCGTCACGCGTCGACGATATCGGCTATGTCATCTATACCTCCGGTTCGACGGGAGTGCCGAAGGGAGTGGTGATCTCGCAACGGGGGCTGGCGAATCTCGTGGCCGACCAATCGGTGCGATTCGGTATCGGACCGGGTGCGCGGGTACTGCATGCCGCGTCTCCGAGTTTCGACGCGGCGGTGCTCGAGTACCTCTGGGCGTTCGCGACGGGTGCGCAGCTGGTGATCGCCCCGCCCTCCGTCTACGGCGGAGCCGAGCTGGCAGAGATCCTGTTGCGGGAGAGGGTAACTCACGCTGCCTTGACTCCCACAGCGCTGGCGACGGTCGATCCGGCCGGGCTGTCGGATCTCGCCACCGTTGTGGTGGGGGGTGAGAAGCCTTCACCCGCACTGATATCGCGATGGGCGACCGGCCGGAGATTCTGCAACACCTACGGTCCCGCCGAAGCCACGATCCAGACCAACGCCAGTGCCCCGGCGGTGCCGGATGCGGCCGTGACGATCGGCGGCCCCATCCGAGGGGTCGGAGAGGTCGTCCTCGACCCGCTGCTGCGGCCGGTGCCGCTCGGTGTCGTGGGCGAGTTGTACGTGACGGGGCCGGGTTTGGCTCGCGGCTACCGTAACCGGACAGGCTCGACGGCGACTCGGTTCGTCGCCGACCCGTTCGCGGGGCCCGGCCGACGGATGTATCGGACCGGTGACCTGGTGCGCTGGCGGCGGCTGCCGGAGGGCGGACCGGCCCTCGACTTCGTGGGGCGGGCGGACTCTCAAGTGAAGGTGCGTGGTTTCCGGATCGAGCTCGGCGAGGTCGAATCGGCGCTACTGGACTGTGCGGAGGTGGCGGCTGCGGCGGCCGCCGTGCATCGGGGTGCGGCCACCGGTGACCGGTTGATCGGGTACGTGGTACCCCGGCCCGGCGCAGAGCCGGACACCTCGGCGATCCTGGACTGCCTCGGGCAGCGGTTGGCCCCGCATATGCTGCCCGCGGCTGTGCTGGTGCTCGACGCGCTCCCGATGACGGTGAACGGCAAACTGGATCGTGCCGCTCTGCCCGGACCGGATTTCACCCCGCGCACCGGATCCCGGCCGCCCGCCACCGAAATCGAGGCGATGCTGGCGAAGCTGTTCGCGGAGGTGCTCGGGCTCGACGAGGTGGGTGCACACGATTCGTTCTTCGCTCTGGGCGGAGACAGCATCATGGCGATCCATCTGGTCAATCAGGCCAGAGTGGCGGGCGTGGTGCTGTCCGTACGCGATATGTTCGACCGCGGAACAGTCGCGGGGCTGGCCGAGATCGCCGTCCGCGACAGCGCCACGATCCCCTGTCCGGCGGAGCTTCCCGGCGGGGGAGTGGGGGACATACCGCTGACCCCGATCATGTGCTGGATGTTCGAGCGCGGCGGATTCCACCGTTTCGGCCAGTGGGTGATGCTCACCCTGCCGGCCGGTATCGACAGCACCGGAATCGATGCCACGGTGGGAGCTGTACGCGATCAGCACGATATGCTGCGCGCCCGGCTGGATCCGGAGCCCGCGCATCCGTCCGGCTGGGCGCTGCGCGTGCAGCCGCCCGGGGGAGGGACTGCCGGACCGATCCGGCGTGTTCCGGTGGATACCGCACCGGGCAGCGACGCTTTCGACGCGATCGCCGCCGCCGAGGCGACCGCTGCGGCCGAACGCCTCGACCCCACTGCGGGAGTTGTACTGCAACTGGTCTGGCTGGATCACTCGGAGCAGCCGGGGCGGTTGCTGATCGTCGCACATCATCTGGTGGTCGACGGCGTATCGTGGCGGATCCTCGTCCCCGATCTCGCCATGGCGTGGGCGCAGGTGCGCGCCGGTCGGCGGCCGCGGCTGACTTCCGCCGGTACGTCGATGCGCCGCTGGGCATACGCACTACAGGCGGCAGCCGCGCGATCCGACGAACTGGACTGGTGGCGGTCCACGCTCGCGACCGCCGATCCACCCCTCGGCGCCCGCCGGATCGACCCGGCCGCGGATCTCCAGAAAACCGTTGCGACAGTCGAAGTATCGTTGCCCGCCGCTGTGACCCGCGCCGTGCTCACCACTGTGCCCGCTGCGTTCCACGGCAATGT
The DNA here is from genome assembly GCF_035956715.1 of Nocardia sp. NBC_01329. Classification (NCBI taxonomy): domain Bacteria; kingdom Bacillati; phylum Actinomycetota; class Actinomycetes; order Mycobacteriales; family Nocardiaceae; genus Nocardia; species Nocardia sp. NBC_01329. The sequence continues at coordinate 1,919,303 of NZ_CP108381.1, forward strand.
GGACGACACCTTGATCGCCGGGCTCGCCATGGCGCTGACTCGATGGTGGCGCCGGCGCGGCGCCTCGGTATCCGCGGCTCTGCTGACCCTCGAAAGCCACGGCCGTCGCGATACGGTACTTCCCGGCGCCGACCTCGCCCGCACCGTCGGCTGGTTCACCACCACCTACCCGGTGCGAATCGACTTGTCCGGCAGGGATGTCGACGACGCGTTCGCCGCTGGTCCCGCAGCCGGAGCCGTTGTGAAATCGGTCAAGGAACAGCTCCGGCAGGTCCCCGATCACGGGATCGGCTTCGGGCTGTTGCGGTATCTGGACGCGGACACCGCACGCGATCTGCGGGAGTTGCCCGGCCCGCAGGTGAGCTTCGACTACCTGGGTAGATTCGATACCGCTCCTGCTTCGTCGGGCGACGAGGCATGGATGCCCGTCGCGGGCGGTGGCGTCCAGGACTCCGAGGCAGTCGCGGCAGCAGCGCTGAGCATCGACGCGTTCGTCACGGACACACCGGACGGTCCGGCTCTCGCCGCCTCGTGGGACTACGCGTCCGGCCTGCTCACTGCTGCCGAGGTGACCGATCTCGCGCATCTGTGGTGTGACGCGGTGACCGCCCTGGCGACTCACGCGTCCCGGCCCGGTGCGGGCGGATCGACCCCCTCCGACCTGGATCTCGTCGATCTCGACCAAGCTTCGATCGATCGGCTGGAGGGCCGGTTCCCGGCGCTGGAGGACATCTGGTCGCTCACGCCGTTGCAGTCGGGATTGCTGTTCCACGCCCAGCTCGCCGACGGCCCCGATGCCTACACCGTGCAACTCTGTATGGAACTCGGCGGACCCGTCGAACCGGAAAGGCTGCTGCGCGCCGCGCAGGCGCTCGTCGGCCGGTACCCGAATCTGCGGACCGCGTTCGTGCGCGACGGCGCGGGGGAGGCCGTTCAGGTGGTGCACCGCTACGTCGATGTGCCGTTCACCCACATCGACCTGACCGGACATGATGACGTCGTGTCCGCGCTCGACGAGCTCGTGGACGCCGACCGGCAGGCCCGCTTCGATATGACCGTGTCGCCGCTACTCCGGATGACCTTGATCAGTACTGCCCACCGGCAACATCGGTTGTTGCTGAGCATGCATCACATCCTGATCGACGGCTGGTCCACCCCGCTGCTGATCCGGGAACTGCTGACCCTCTACGCCGCCGACAGCGATCCGGCAGTGCCGGTTTCGGGCCGGCCCTACCGTGACTACCTGTCGTGGCTGCACTCCCAGGACGAGGACGCGGCGGAGAGCGCGTGGACCCGGGCCTTCGACGGCGTCACCGAACCGACTCTCCTGGCTCCTGCGGACCGCGGGCGCCCGTACACCACCGGCGCCGAAGTGCGAAGGCGGCTGAGCGAAGCCCGCACCGCGGCGCTCGTCACGGCGGCCCACGAACAGGCGGTCACCCTCAATACCCTCGTCCAAGCAGCCTGGGGGATCGTCCTCGCCAACGCAACGGGTCGCGAGGATGTGACGTTCGGTGCCACCGTCTCCGGGCGGCCGGCACAGCTCTCCGGAATCGAATCGATGATCGGGCTTTTCATCAATACGGTGCCGGTTCGGGTCCGGCTGGATCATCGCGAAACCCTCGCCCGGCTGGTACAGCGAATCCAGAGCGAACAAGCCGCACTGCTCGATCACCACCATCTCGGGCTCGCCCGGATACAGCAGGTTGCCGGTACCGGGGCGATGTTCGACACGGTGACGGCATTCGAGTCGTATCCGGTCGACGGGGGCGCTCTGTCCGATCTCACCGATATCGCCGGGATGCGGATCCTCGGTGTACACGGCCACGACGCCGCGCACTACCCGCTCGGACTGATCGTCCACCACGACTTCCGATTGCATCTGAACTTCAAATATCTGCCCGAACTGTTCACACGGCACCAGATCGATGGCCTCGCCGATCGGGTGGTGCAGGTGCTCGAAACCCTCGCAGAACATATCTGCCTCCCGCTGTCCCGGCTCGATCTGCTCTCGCCGGCCGAACGAGCCACGCTGGTACCCGTCAGCGGTCGCCCCGGCGCGGTGCCGAGGGTGCTGCCGGAATTGTTGACAGCGACGATGCGCCCCGATGCGGAAGCGTTGGTAGGTAACGGGATTCGGATGTCCTACCGTGAACTCGACGAGACGTCGAATCGGTGGGCGCGGGTCCTGATCGATGCGGGCACAGGGCCGGAGTCGCTGGTCGCCGTGGCGCTGCCGCGATCCGTCGAGACTGTGATCGCGGTGTGGGCGGTTGCCAAGGCAGGCGGCGCGTTCGTTCAGATCGACCCCGCTCATCCAGCTGTCCGTAATATGACCGTACTGACCGACTCCGGTGCCGCTGTGGGACTGACGTTCGAGACGTATCGTGGCCGGTTGCCGGATACGGTCGACTGGTTCGCCCTCGACAACCCGTCGTTCGCCGTGACGGTATCTCCGGCCGCGATCACCGACGCCGAGCGGACAGCCCCGCTACGCCCGGAGCACCCGGCCTATCTGATCTACACCTCGGGCTCCACCGGGAAACCCAAAGGTGTGACGATCACCCATGCCGGGACAGCGAACCTTGCCTCCTTGGCGCTGGAACGTTTCGGCGCCACCCCCACCTCGCGGATACTGGCGGCGGCCGCACCGACCTTCGACGTCTCGATTTTCGAATGGCTCAGTGCCGCCGTCGCCGGAGCTACGCTGATTCTCGCCCCTGCCTCGGTGGGCGCGGTGACCGGGCTCGCCCGGTTGGTTCACGCGGAACACATCACCCATGCCGCCACCACTCCCTCGGTGCTGGCCGCGGCCGACCCCGACGGACTCGAGACCGTGTTCCTCGGCGGCGAGTCGCTTTCAGCGGAGCTGGCGGCCCGATGGGCTCCTGGCCGTACCGTGATCAACTGCTACGGCACCACCGAAACCACTGTCATCAGCTGCGTCGGCGGTCCGTTGGCCACTGTCGACGGTGGCCCGATTCCCATGGGTGGCCCCGCCCGCGGGTTCTCCGCCGTCGTGCTCGATCGCTTGCTGCGTCCGGTTCCGGCCGGCGTGATCGGTGAGCTGTACTTGTCCGGGCCGGGGCTCGCGCGCGGATATCATCGACGTCCGGCGACGACGGCAATCCGATTCGTCGCCGCTCCCCACGGACCGCCCGGGACACGGATGTATCGCACCGGTGACCTGGTCTCCTGGACCGCGGACCGGGCCCTGCAATTCAGCGGCCGCGGCGACGGGCAACTCGAAGTCCAGGGCAACCGTGTCGAACCCGGCGAGGTCGAAGCCGCGTTGTGCGATCACCCCGACGTCAGCCAGGCCGCGGCCACCGTGCACACCGGCCCCGACGGTACGGACCGACTGGTCGGCTATATCGTTCCCGCCCCGCTCACCACACCCGATACCGCCGCGATGCCCGCCTTCCTCGCGACCCGGTTGCCCACCCAGATGATCCCCACCACCGTTCTCGTCCTGGACCGGATTCCGCTCACCGCTGCCGGCAAAATCGACTACCGTGCACTACCCCCACCGGACCGGCCGTCTCCCCGCTTCCGGCCGCCGTCCACACCGCTGGAAACCGCTGTGTGCGAAGCCTTCACCGCGGTCCTCCACATGGACCGGGCCGGTCTCGACGATGCCTTTTTCGCCGCAGGGGGCAACTCCCTGACCGCCGTCCGGCTGGTGGCACGGCTGGAGGAGTCGACGGGAGTGAATGTGCCGATTCAGTGGGTCTTCACCGACCCCACACCGCAATCGCTGGCCCAGCGCATCGAGACGCGGCGCCGTGGCGTCGAGGAGCGGGAACCCGACGACGCGCTCGCGGTTCTGCTCCCGCTGCGCGCCGCAGGTACCGAGCCGGCACTGTTCTGCGTCCATCCGACCATCGGAACCGCCTGGGGTTTCAGCGGTCTCGTGCAGCATCTCGGGCCGGAACGTCCCGTCCACGGGCTGCAATTCCCGGCGCTGACCGAGCCGGCCGGCCGGTTCGCGACGCTGGGTCGAGTCGCCGCCCGATATGTCGCGGAGATCCGGACCGCTCAGCCCCACGGCCCCTATCACTTGCTCGGCTACTCGCTGGGCGGCACCATCGCGCACGAGATCGCCGTGCAACTTCGCCGCGAGGGCGACATCGTCGCCACCCTCGCCATGATGGACACCCGCCTCGTCGATGCTCGCAGTGTCCGCGTTCCCGCCCTCGCGGACATACTCGCCGAGTTCGGCGTCGCCTCTTCCCGTATCCCCGCAGACCTCACCGTGGAGGCCGCCACCGACCTGCTGCACGCGCAGGGTGGGCTCCTCACCGCCCTGAGCCCCGGCCATCTGGAGATCCTGTATGACGGCTGCACCCAGCTCATCGAGCTCACCCGAGATCACCTCCCCGCAGTTTTCGACGGTGATCTGCTCTACTTCCGTGCCGCCCTCGACCATGCGGACGCCGGTTCCTCTCCGGCCTTCGCATGGAAGGAATACGTCACCGGCACCATCACCGAACACAGCATTTCCGCCCGGCACGAACAGATGACCGACCCCGAGGTGCTCCGCGCGATCGCCCTCGTATTGAACGGGTATCTCCGCTGAGTCTCCACTTCCCGCAGCGGAGCACCACCTCAGCAAGGACAGGCTGCTCATGGAAACGAACCGCATGCTCGGAAGACGTTCCGGCGTAGTTCCGGTCAACCTTTTCGCTGCCGAATCGGAAGCTGGGGCCGCGGAGTACCCGTCGGCGGCCGAGCTACGGCAGTGGGCTCGTGAGCACCTGTGCCGAGCCCACCCGGATCTCGGTCGACCGGGTCCCGTCTGCCCCTATATGAGCCATGCCATCGCACACCGGTTCCTCTGGGCCGTTTTCGTCGGAGGTCGCGATATCGAGGTGCGACGCATCGTGGACATCGTCGATGATCTGTACGACCTGTTCCCGCTCCTGCCACCGCGGGATCCACCCGATTCGCAGTTCAGGGCGGTCCTCGCGGTGTTTCCGGAACTCATCGATCATGCAGCGCTCGACACCGTTCAACGTGACCTGAAAACCGGATTCGTCACCAAAGGTCTGATGCTCGGCCAGTTCTATCCGGGATGTACTTATTCCGGACTGCACAATCCGGCCTTCCCGGCGCTCGACGCGCCCCTGCCGATACTGGCCATCCGCCATATGGCCCCCACCGATTACCCGTTCCTCGAGTCCCGCCACGAATGGATCGACGCCTACCTCCGGATCTTCGCGCCCGCTATCCCCGATTTCGTCACCAAAGCCATGTCCGGCCAGCTCGTGCGCGCATCCGCTTCCCCGGAAGACGCCCCGTGATGTCGTCCATCCTGTCGACGGCAGGCGGCGGGTCACCGAGCCGGATCGGCTGCGTCCAGGGGTGTTCCGGCGCGCATCACCGGAAGCACAACACTGCTTCGAGGATCGGGGTCACCACTGCGGCTGCGACCGCGAGGGCCATCGAGATCACACCCGAGGCTGTGGGTCTCGCAGGGTTCGTGCGGAAGGTGACCCCGGACGAGGGGTGACGACTGCAGGAGGTCGCCAAGACGAGCCGGCAACCGGTCAGGACCCGTCGCGCGATTGTGGTGTCGGCCTCAGCGCAGCATCGAGCCGTTCCGGCGATAGCGAGGTCGATGATCGGACGACGCGCCCACGAGCCGATTGGTCGGGCCGGTGAAGGGCCATGAACAACGGACGCGGCGCACGACAGTGATTGCCGAAACCTATTATGCAACGAGTTGCACAAAAGCGGTTCGGGAAATACCGTGAACCCACTGCTACTCGCGGCGCGTCGCGCCGCTCGTCCCTCTCGGAGGTTTCCCATGGCTCTTCCGCTGTGGCTGTCCAGCCGCCTGACCCTGCCGGTCGTCGGTTCGCCGATGTTCATCGCCTCAGGTCCCGAACTCGTGATCGCCCAGTGCCGCGCCGGAGTGATCGGGTCGTTCCCCGCGCTGAACGCGCGTCCGGCGTCGATGCTGACCGACTGGCTGGCCCGCATCACCGAGGAGAACGCGGCCTACCGAGCGGCTGACCCGAACGCCGTCGTGGCGCCGTTCGCGGTGAACCAGATCGTGCACCGCTCCAACGACCGTCTCGAGGCCGATATGACCGTTATCGTCGAGCACGAGGTGCCGATCGTTATCACCTCGTTGGGTGCGCGTCAGGAGATCAACGACGCGGTCCACTCGTACGGCGGTGTGGTCTTCCACGACGTCATCGACGACAGATTCGCGCACAAGGCGATCGAGAAGGGCGCCGACGGTCTCATCGCCGTCGCCGCGGGCGCCGGCGGGCACGCTGGTACCCAGTCGCCGTTCGCGCTGGTCCAGGAGATCCGTACCTGGTTCGACGGGCCGCTGTTGCTGTCGGGAGCGATCGCCCACGGCCGCTCGATCCTGGCCGCGCAAGCCGCCGGCGCCGATCTCGCCTATATCGGCTCAGCGTTCTTGTCCACCACCGAAGCCAATGTCGTAGCCGACTACAAACAGATGATCGTGGACTCCGGCGCCGCCGATATCGTCTACAGCAATCTGTTCACCGGCGTGCACGGAAACTACCTGCGCGGCAGCATCGTTGCCGCGGGCCTCGATCCGGACGAACTGCCACAGTCCGACCCCTCGAAGATGGACTTCGGATCCGGTGGGATCACAGAAGCCAAGGCATGGAAAGACGTCTGGGGCGCGGGCCAGGGCATCGGCGCAGTCACCGAACGCCGTAGTACCGCCGAACTCGTCGCCACCCTGACCGAACAGTACGACCGGGCTCGCCACGATCTCGCCGTCGTTCTCAGCGAGGCAACCGAGCTGCCGGTGCACTGACTCCAGCCCACGTTCGTGAACGATCTAGGCCGGCCGCGGGCCTGGTCTTCGTCCTGTTGCCGCGCCCCGTGTCATCGGCTCCGCCGAAGCGCTCTGCCCGGGTCTCGTCCACCGACTCGTGGCCGACAACGCCTTCGACACAACGGGGCGTTCACTGGCCGCCGGGCCCACCGCGGCGCTGGCAGCGATCAAAGCCGCAGCGAACAACACCAGCGGAACGACCCTCGACTCCGCTCGGGAATTCGAAGCCGACCAGATGATCCGCACCCGCCGCACCCGCGACCACGAGACCGCAGTGGCAGCGTTTCTCAGCGAGTCCGCCCCCCGCGTTCACCGGCAATCGAGGAACACTCCGCCCGGCCGGTTGTCTACCATACGGGGAATGGCACTGAAGTTCGCGATTCTTACCGCCCTGACCGAACGCGAATGCAGCGGCTTCGAGCTGGCCAGGCGCTTCGATCGGCTCTACGGATTCTTCTGGTCGGCTTCCCACCAGCAAATCTACCGCGAACTCGAGAGGCTCCGCACCACCGGTTGGATCACCGAGGTACCACTACCCGGACGCTCGGAACGTGGCCAACCCAAACGCTTCACCATCACCGAATCCGGTACGACCGCTCTACACGAGTGGACCGGCGAAATCGACGAACCCACCCACTCCAGGGAATCGCTCATGGTGAAAACCCGCGCGGCGGCCTCGGGCGGGGATCTCGACGGGCTCCGGGCGGTCATCGAACACCACCTCGCAGTACACAACGGCAACCTCGGCGAACACACCGAGGTCCAGAACCGCGACTTCGCTTCGATCGGTACCGACGCCGACGCGCTGCGACACCTCGTCCTCAAAGCCGGCATCGCGATGGAACAGTTCTGGGTCGACTGGTGCCGAGAAGCCCTCGACACCCTCCACGCGATCCAGGCCCGACCAGCCACAGAACCCAAGCCTCAATTCCACGACTGAGGTCACCGGCCTCCGCCGAGTACGGGAACCAGACGACCGAGCCCATCGGCGCCGTAACCGGAATCCAAGGCGCGCCGGAACACGTCACCCGATGCGTCGAGTACACCGGTGTCGATTCCGTGGTGTGCGAATATCGTGCGGAGCGTGGTGAAGGCTTCGTAGGCCGACGAGATGGTGGTGTCGTCGGCGGGGTAGTGGTCGGCTTCGACCTGCGCGGCGGTTTGCGCCATCAGCCCGGGCATCAGCCCGATCAGGGCGGGTGTGAACGGGACGAGCTCGCTGCCCCTGATCCCCTCGGCCTCAGCGAGCGCGATGCCCATTGACACGCCGAACAGCGAGAGCCAGAACACCGACACCAGTGCGGCGTCGAACGCGGCGGCGCGTCCGTGGTCCGCGCCCAGATAGGTTCCCTTTTCGGACAGAGCCTTCAAAGCCGGTTCGGCTGTGCGGTAGCCACTTTCGGATCCCGAGTACAGCAGAAGCGCATCCGGTGTGCCGAGGCCCTGCGGCACCGCCATAACGGCACCGTCCACGTAGGAGACGCCGTGGACGTCGGCCCATTCGGCGCGCGCTCTCGACTGCTCCGGGGTCGAGGACGTGAGGTTCACGAGCACCTTTCCGCGCAGTGCCGGGCCCGCGGCGCTCAACACCTTCGCCACCGCGTCGTCGTCGAGTAACGAGACGACGATCAGGGGCGCGGCGCCGACCGCTTCGGTCACCGACGCCGCGTCCTTCGCGCCGATCTCGACCAGGGCGTCGGCCTTTGCCGCCGTCCGATTCCACACGGTCGTCGGATGCCCGGCCGCCAAAAATGTCTTCGCGATCGCCGAACCCATGAGTCCGAGTCCAAGGACCGTGACGGGCGTGCGTATTCCACTGGACATCTGCGCCTCCTGATTGTTTGAAGAATCTCAAACAGATATTGTTGTATGATCGTCAAACTGTCAAGACCTGGGGAGGTGTGCGCATGCCCACCGAGTTGTCACACCCGGAGACCGCCGACCTCGAGATCGCGGCGGTCATGCACGCGCTGTCCGATCCGATCCGACTGCAATTGGTGGCCTGCCTGGCCTGCGACGAGGGCGAGAACTGCGGCGACCTCAGCCGGACCATCGAACTGCACAAGTCCACGCTCTCGCATCACTACCGCGTGCTGCGTGAAGCGGGTATCACCCGGACGACGGTCGTCGGCCGCACCCGGGTGATGAGCCTGCGCTACGACGACCTACAGGCCCGGTTCCCGGGGCTGCTGGACGTGGTCTTCCGCGCCTTGGCCGATATCGTCGAGGACGACGGGAAATGGAACGGTTCGCCCGGAGACCGCGCGAAATTGCTCGCAGCGTTGACACGGCCCGTGGCCTCGGACTGACCGAGCCGTCGAACTTCGACGGCCGTCCGCGCTGCGCCCACCCGGAGAGGCCCGACCTCCGACCTCGGTGTTTCGCGATGCCGCGGCCGGTGAGTGCTGCCGGGATGACACAGTCGCCCGCGTCGACCAAACTTGAAGGGTTTGGATCACGCGGGAGGAGAGTCGTCGTGACTTCTCGGTATACATCGGCGCTCGAGCGGAATATCGCGGATATGCGCGCTCAACACGAGACCTGGGTTCGCGCGGACCGGCCCTGGTCGTTGCGGGAACTCTTCAGTACAACCGACTGCGATATCGCAGACTACAGCAGAGAGTTCAGGCCGAGCGAGTTCGGCGAACAGGTATGCAGGGACGTGGAGAAGTATTGCCGCGCTCAGGGGATCTGGCTGGAGCCCGGGGGCGCGCACTACAACAGTATGACCCCCTATCTACACCCGGGCCCGGTCAGTGCGGAACGGCTGGCCACCATCGGCCTGTTCAATGCGATCCTGTTCTGGCTCAACGACACCGTGGGCCGCGAGAAGTTCGGTCATCTGTCCGGTGCCGAACAGGGCCGGGCGCGCAACGAGCTCGACAGGCTGTGCCGCCTGCTCGAATCGCGCACTGTGCCCGAGGAACCCTCGCCGATCGAAATCGCTACGGCCGACGTCCTCGCCCGGCTCACCGCGCAGCATGCGGAACGACAGTGGCTCGACGGGTTCCTGGAATCGACGGTCGAGCATCTACGTACCGCCATCCGGGACCAGAACGCCCGGTCCCGCCGCGACCTGCTGACGGCGACCGAGTACATCGATCTCCGTGCTCAGGTATCCGGTATGTACCCGGCTATCGCCCTGTGCGAATTCGGACGGGACAGCTATCTGGACCGGGAGCGACTGGACGCCGTAGGGCTCCTGGACGATCTGCGCCGATTACGGAGGCTCACCGCTGAGATCGGTGCACTGATGAACGATATGTTCTCCTTCGAGAAGGAGTGCATTGTCGACCGCTCGGATTTCAACCTGATACCGGTATGTCTGCTGAACAGCCCGGGAGCGACACTGGCCGACGCCGTGCACACCGCCGCCGGCCTGGTCCGTGACAGAATTACCGAGTTCCGCCGACTACACGCGGCGCTCGCCGCGCGCTGTGCCGATCCGGACATCGTGGGCAGCGGCCAGGCGGCGCCGGTCCGGACCCATCTCGACGATCTCGAGGGCTGTGTCCAGGCCACCTGGGTATGGCAACTGATGACGACCCGGTACAAGGGCGGTGGAATTTTCGCCGAGAACAATCCCGGCCGACTGGAAAAGGCTCGGTCCGATGAGGAAGGATGATCATTCATCGGGGCGGTGACGCTCGACCGGGGTGACGCGGAGCTGCGGCGGAGTCGAAGCAGCAGATGAAGGGGCGTGATGGACGGGTCGGAGCACGATGAACTGGTCCGCTCATGGTCTCGGGCACTTCGGGCGACCGGCGAACCCGCGCCGCCCGACTCGGATATCGATCAGCTCCTGCACTGGCTGGTAGCCGATTTTGCCGAAGCTCTCACCACAACACCGTTCGAACCCGCCGCAGGCGCCAGGATCGGCGCGGCGCTGGCCACCGTGGATGCGAGTATCGACGACGTGCCGGCGGCATCCGTGCCGATCCTGTGGAATCTCGTCGGGCCGGGAGCCGACCCCGGCACCGTGACACGGATGTCGATATTGCTGACCAAACTGGGTGAGGGTTTCGGCACGCATCGGCAGCGGCGGTTCGCCGCCGCCGACGAAGACGGTGTTCGGTCCAGCCGGCAATCGGACGAGCGTTACCGGGTGGTGTTCGAGAACGCGGCGGTGGCCATCGCCGTCGGCGACACCAACGGTGTCCTACTCGATGCCAATCAAAAGCTCGCCGATATGATCGGCGTCCCCATCGACAAACTGCGCGGAATCTCGGTCTACGAATTCGCGCACCCCGAGGATCGGGAACGGATCCGTAATCTCGTCTACCAGAAACTCGTTCCCAACCGTCAAGGGACTGTGAAGCTGGAGCAGCAGCTCGGCCGGGTCGACGGCAGTTACGGATGGGCATCTTTCTCCATCACTTTCGTCGAAGGAGGAGCGGGCCACCCGAACTACCTCTTGGCGGTGGGTGAGGATGTCACCGAACAGCACCGGATGCGCCAGGAACTGCACCGCCAGGCCCGGCACGATCCGCTCACGGGCCTGGCCAATCGGCGTCAGTTGCTGGAGCGACTCGATACCGTGATGAGCGAGGCCGGGGGCCACGAGCAGATCGGATTGTGCTTCGTGGACCTGGATCGCTTCAAACACATCAATGACCGATACGGCCACGGCACCGGCGACCGGGTCCTGGCCGCCGTCGCCGATCGCCTGCATGCGAGTGTGCAGGACCTGGACTGCCTGGTGGCCCGGATAGGTGGCGACGAATTCGTCGCGTTGGTACCGCCGCCGGTAGACGTCCGGAAGATGGGCCGCGTGGCGGACAGCCTGCTGGGTGCGCTGACCGACCCGGTGACGACCACCAACCACCGGGTTCAGGTCTCGGCCAGCATCGGGGCCGTGCTGACAACGGTGCAGAGCGGGCAGGCCGAAACCCTGATCGATGCTGCCGACACGGGCCTGTACCGCGCCAAGAACAACGGCAAATCGCAGTGGGTACTTCATCTGCTCGCCGACGGCGCGGAATCCGATCCCGAGCAATTGAACCGATACATCCCCACCGCGGATTCCACCGAGGACCCTCCTGATCCGTGATATCGGCGCGCGGTCCGGACCTCTCGAGACTCACCACGGTCGTCGCTTCTCACCGCGCCGCGGGCACAACCGCGGCAGGTAGGCTGGGCACACGGTGCTCCGCTGATAGAAGGAGTGCGTGACCATGGAATGGCTACTGATCGTTGTGGTGGTGGTGCTGGTGGCGGCCGCCCTGGTGTGGCGGTCCCGGCAGTCGAGGGAACGCGCGGCGACCGAACTGGCCGATGCACTGGCCGAGGCACGCCGGGTCAACGAGCGGCTCGGCGGCCAGATCTACAATCTGAACGGCAGCAACGCCGCCGCACAGCTTGCGCTCGCCGACGCGTCGGAGCGTTATATCGCGGCGGGTTCACAGGTCGATCAGGCCAGCAGCCCGGTCCAGGCGCGGCTGGCGAAACAGACCGCGGTCGAGGGGCTGTACTACATCCGCGCCGCCCGGACCGCCATGGATATGGACCCCGGTCCGGCTGTGCCCGAGCTCGAGGGGCGGGCCACCGCGGGCGAAGTCAGCGAAGACCGCGTGATCGACTTCGAGAACCGCCGTATCGCCGCGTCCCCCCATCCCTCGTCCGAGACGCCGAACTACTATCCGGGCGGGCGCGTCGCCGGCCGGCCGGTACCGGCCGGCTGGTACTCCGAACCCTGGTGGAAGCCCGCCCTGGTCGCGGGCGCCTGGGGAATCGGCTCGGCGCTGCTGTTCACCTCGATGTTCTCCGGTATGTCCGGTGTGGGCTACGGCGCGGAAGGCTTCGAATCCGGCTACGGCGAAGGGTATACGGACGGGCTGTCCGCCGGAGATCAGGATTACGGCGGTCCCGGGGGCGACACCGGAGGCCAGAACGATTGGGGCGGTGACGGCGGTGGTTTCGACGGCGGTGGCTTCGATTTCTGAGAACCGGCGAGCCGGATCCACCGTGTCGGCCGGGTAGACCGAAACCGTACCGATGGCAGTGATCGGCGCAGGGAGGCCGGGAGCGGCGCCCGGCCCGAGATCTTCGGTGATCGCTGTGCTTCGATGGGCTATGCGGACTCGCTTCCACGAGGAACTCGAACAGCTGACCGGGATGCTCGAGCAGATGTGCCTACGCGACGAGACCGCGATCGCCGCCGCCACCCGGGCTCTGCTCCACTCCGATATCGAGGAGGCCGAACAAGCGATCGACCTGTGCGCCCACGTCGAGGCGATGGGCCGGGACGCCGAGGAGTCCGCGGTGATGCTGCTGGCTCTGCAGGCCCCGGTGGCCTCCGAACTGCGGCGGGTAGTGACCGCGCTCCAACTGTCGGCCAACCTCGCGCGGATGGGCGGATTGTGCGCTCATATCGCCGGGTTGGTGCGCCGTCGGCATCCTGACCCCGTAATGCCGGATCCGTTGCGGGACACCGTTGCCCGGATGGGCGCGTCCGCGGTATCGATGGCCGGTTCGGCCGCGCGGGTCCTGGCGACCGGCGATGCCGAAGCGGCCGCGGCACTCGAAGGCCACGACGATGTGATGGATCAACTGCACCGCGATCTGCTGAACTACCTTCTCGGTTCCGAATACACCGGCGGTACCACCACCGCGGTCGATCTGGCGCTGCTGGGACGCTACTACGAGCGTTTCGCCGATCACACGGTCGAAGTCGGTCGCCGCACTCTGTTCATGACCACCGGCATCAGCGAACCCGAGTGAAAGTTCCCTGGCCGGTAACCACGCGATGAACAGCAGCACACCCAGCGCGATCGGGATCAGAAGCGGCAGCGCGATCGCCAAAGGCAGAAATGCCCGGAACCCGCACGCGGCCGCGAGCCAGACCCAGAAACGCGGGGAGTGCCCAGCTACACATAGTGGCGAGTGTTAGTTCCCGCGCCGACGCGAATCGGTGAGTGGGATTCGCTCGGAAGCCCGGCGTCGGCCACCGACAGGACGCCCGCCCGGATGTTCGTCAAAATGCCACCGCAACCTCCGTGAGTCGCTCGAACACCGCCGGCGCGGGCCATGCACCGGTGCGGAAGCGAGGCGGGTGCACGCCGGGTATCGGGGCGATTCCGGTGAGGTCGACAGCGGTATCGAACGGTACCTGGATGGACCGGTCGTCGTCCTCGGTGGCGAAAGCGATGAAATCGGCTAACGGCAGGGCCGCGTCGACTCCCTCGCCCCAGACCGCGACGGTACGGATACCGTCTTCGCGCTCGGACATCATCAGGCTGCTCACGTAGAGCGCCTCGAGATCGGCCCGATAGTTCTCCTCCAGCCATTGCTGTTGGGTGTTGTATTCGACACTGGCCAGGAGGGCGCGGGCCCGGGCCACCTCGACGTCGTTGTCGGTGGCCACCAGGTCGAGGGGGATCACCAGGCCGGATTCGTCGACGGTGTAGCCCTGGGGCGAGAGCGGTCGAGCTGCCTCCCGGTACTCCTGTTCCACCATGTCGAATGCTTCGGACAACATCTCCGGGTCACCGGGAACGACTATCAGGGTCTGCTGGTCCGGTATGAACGCGACCGGCGGATGTTCGAAGGTCGCGGTCGAGACGAGCAGCCAGTCCGAGACCAGAATCCACGACGACAGATAGTCGGTCTCGTCGACCGTTATTCTCACGATTCCGTCGTTCGGCAATTCCGCTACCGGCACCACCGCGGCCAGATTCTCCCGCGCGACCGTCAACGCCTCTGCCGCGGTCACGCCCCAGTCGGCGAGTTTCGACTCGTCGGGAAAATTGATGACATCCGGGTAGTCGATGACCAGCAGTTCGTCGATGAACGGGAAGAGTGACCGCCGGACCCGTGACCCCTCGTCGTCCAACGCGTAGGTCGACGGCCGCAGGACGGGCCGCAACAGCGGCCGCACATCCTCCCAGCTGTCGGGTGGTGCCTGGGGAGTCACCAGTGCGGGCACGATCCGCGCCAGCCACTCCTGTGTCTCCTCCGGCGATCGGTCGCGCGTCTCCGCGAAGAGGTTGGCGAGGTGGAGAACGGCGTCGTTACCGTCGTATCGGGCTGCGAACTCCCCGGCATCGTAGGAGACATCGGTCACGCCTGCCGTACGCATATGCCCGAACACCTGCAATGCGAAATCTCGTCGTTCCCGGTCATCGTCGATGTCGGTCATTTGAAGGAGCAACCTCACAGTTCGGAACGCGGTTCGGCCAACGGCAGGAAGGGGGGACACTACCGGAGCCGCCATCGACGGCAGCGGTCGCTGTTCCCAATGCCGGTGCGCCGGAGGTGAACCCACTCCGCCGGTGCGACCACCGGTTCCGCGCCCGAGCAGTCGGTGGGAATCACCGGTAATCGGTCGGTGGGAATCACCGGTAATCGGGCAGCGGGGCCGGGTAGTGCCGGGTGGCCGACGCCGTCATCGGTCGCCCGGCCATCATTGATCTTCCCCGTTCCGGACTGCCGGAACGGGTCGGGAAACGACTCCGCGCGCGTCGACAGCCCACCCCGGGCGCACAAGTTTCCTTGAGTGTGGCACACTGGTGTCCCGAGACCGGGCTAATCGAAGTGATCTGCACGGCTCACCTACAGAAATGAAGTATTTAAGCATGGCGCAAGGCAGTGTGAAGTGGTTCAACGGCGAAAAGGGCTTCGGCTTCATCGCTCAAGACGGAGGCGGACCTGACGTCTTCGTGCATTACTCCGCGATCAGCGGTTCGGGTTTCAAGTCCCTCGAAGAGGGACAGCGTGTGGAGTTCGAGATCGGCCAGGGCCAGAAGGGCCCGCAGGCTCAGGACGTCCGCGCGATCTGATTCCGCGTGAGTTTCGGGCTCCGCACCGTTGAGGTGCGGAGCTTTCTCATGTTCGGGGTCCGGTGCTCTATCGCCCGTTCATGTCACTCCGGTCAACGCCCGCCCCTCTAGTAGCCCGGGTTCGTGGATCGGCCGATACAGTCAGCGTCGCCACCTCTCACGCCAGATGGCAGAGCCGGGGCCGGTTTGTGCGATTTCCCGGGCTCGCTCACGATGCCGGTCGATTCGCTCGCCGCCGTGTGTAGCCGCGGATTGCGGGTATGTGCAACACAGGAACTCGATGAACTGCTCAGGTGTCATCGTTCCGGTGGAACATCAGGAGGTTCTCATGTTTGCCATTGCCGCTGCCGTCGTGTTCGCACTCGGCCTCATTCTCGATCTGGCGGATGCCACGCTCGGCGATGAGGTCAACGGCGGCACTCTCATCATTCTCGGGCTGTTGTTGATCGCCCTGCATCTCGCCGGATTCGGCACTGCGCGCGCGAGTTCCGGTGGGCGCTCCTGGAACTGGCGGCGCGCCCGGCGCTGAGCCGGCACTGCCCGGTTCGACCGGCGGTCGTGCCGGAACCGCTGTGTGAAACCGGAGTCGACCGACCACGCTCGGGCGCGGGATCCACCGTCACAGGCTGTGGATCCCGGTCGGCTCCGGGATGTGGCCTGGCTGTAGGCGAGGGATGCCGATAGCGTCTCGGTATGACCGTGACGTGGGAAGAGTTGGGGTGGGAGCAGCTTTCCGACGGGTGGGACGGTGCCGATTGCCGGTGTAGGACTGTACGGCCGGATCGAGTGTCCGAGGGACCGGCCCGGGCCGGAGAGTTGGTGCCTCACCGGTGCGAGAACGTGCGGGACCGGGAAAGATTCTCCGACCCCACGGCCCGGATGCGACCGTATCCCGGCTTTCGGCCGAGACCGCCGAGGATGAGGTGTTCTTCGGGTGCCTTTGTCCGGACGGGAGGGCCCTGTGGCCACCATTCGTCCAGCGGCGTCAGCCCGGGTTCCACCAGGTCCAGTGAGCCGAAGAGTTCACGGATGTGCTGCGGGCTCCGGTACCGGCCCGACCCGAATTCCTCGCCTGTATGGGCCTTTTCGAGCTGCCCGGCCAGTTCATGGAGTTCGGCATCACCGGGACCGGGATCGCAGTAGTGGGTGATCGCCACGTACGAACCGGCCGGGAGCAGTTCGATGTATCGGGATACGACCCCCGCCGGATCGTGGTCGTCGTCGAGATGATGGAGAACCGCGCCCAGCAGGACCGCGATCGGTTCCCGCATGTTCAGGTAGCGGCCGGCGTCGTCCAGTATCGCTGCGGCATCGGTGAGATCGCCGGGTAGGTAGTGAGTGTTCTCGTTCCGTTCCAGCATCACTCGACCGTGGGCGACGCAGAGCGGGTCGTTGTCCACGTACACGACTTCGACGTCCTTGCGCCCGCACTCCTGCGCGACCACGTGCAGGGGATCGCGGGTGGGTAGGCCGGCGCCGAGGTCCAAGAACTGCTGAACTGCGGCGCCTTCGGCCAACGAGCGCACGACCCGCGCCAGCCAGCGCCGGTTCATATGGTGAACGTCGCCCTGCCGCGGCGCAATTCGCCGGATCCGTTCGAATGCGGAACGATCTACCTCGTAGTTGTCCTTACCGCCCAGGCTGTAGTCGTAGACGCGGGGAATGCTGGGCCGGTCGGTGTCCGCACCGACGGGCTGGCCATCGAGCGAGGTGGCGGTGTCGATCGTCATCGCGCCTCCATCACATACCGGGCGGTCACCTTTCGGTGCGCTGCGTCGAATGTAACACGGCAACATAATCTATGGTGATGTTGCGCGACGTTAACCGGTTCGGGGCCGATCGATTCGGGCGGCATCTGATTCTCAGAGCCTGGGGCCGGGCCGGTTGGTGTCGATCGCATGCCCACTCCGGACTTCATCCGTCATATCCGGGACACTGTCGGTCATCAACTGCTTCAGCTTCCCGGGGTCAGCGTCATCGTCTTCGACGGCCAGGGCAGGGTTCTGCTCCAGCGACGCGTGGACGACCAGTGGTGGGCGCTGATCTCCGGTCTGACGCTGATCTGCTTCGAAAGGAGTCAACAACTGTGAGCGTGCGAATCGAGAAGGACGATGCCGTCTGGACGGTCGTCCTGGACCGGCCGGAGGCCCGCAACGCCGTGGACACCGAGCATGCCCGGGCCCTGCTGGAAGCGTTCGAGGAATTCGACGCCGACCCCACCGCGGCGGTGGCCGTACTCTGGGGCGCCGGTGGACACTTCTGCGCGGGCGCGGACCTGAAAGCGGTGGCCGCGGGCACTATGCGGGCACTGCCGCCCGGCGAAGGCGCACCCGGCATGGGCCCGACGCGGTTACGGCTGAACAAACCGGTCATCGCCGCCGTCGACGGATATGCCGTGGCCGGGGGGCTGGAGCTGGCGTTGTGGTGCGATCTGCGGGTGGCCGATCCGGCCGCGGTGTTCGGTGTGTTCTGCCGACGGTGGGGTGTGCCGTTGATCGACGGAGGCACGGTGCGGCTGCCGCGGTTGATCGGGCTGAGTGCGGCCTTGGACATGATTCTCACCGGCCGCCCGGTCGAGGCGCCCGAAGCCGCGCGACTCAGTCTCGCCAACCGAGTGAGCGCGCCGGGCCGCGCCCTGATGGAAGCCCGGGAACTCGCCCGCACACTGGCCGAGTTCCCGCAGGTATGCCTGCGCGAAGACCGGGCCTCGGCCCATGAACAGTTCGCGTACGGGCTCGACGACGCGATCGTCAACGAATGGCGACACGGCCTCCGGGCGCTCGAACACGACGCTGTCCCCGGCGCCGGACGGTTCGCCGCAGGCGCCGGACGACACGGAACATTCACCGGCGACTCCGCTCGCGGCGCGGAACCGGGTCCGGACCGGTAGGTTACCGGGCTCGGCAGTCCTTACTCATCGGCTCCCAACGACCCATCGGCTCCCAACGACCCATCGGCTCCCAACGACCCATCGGCTCCCAACGACCCATCGGCTCCCAACGCGAATCGGTTCGAGACGTCGTACTTCCCGGCCGGTGTCGCGCAGAGCAGCCGGTACAGAAGTCGCAGCGGGGCGGTGGGAATCCGTTCAGAACCTGCCAGAGCGGACGCTTCTTCGAGGAAGCGCAGCCGGGGATTCCAGCGCTCCAGTTCCCGTACGTCGGCGATTCCCCAGGTGATGATGCCCTTGGTGAAGATCTTCGAAAGGCGCGGGCCCAACGGTGACACGGTGTCGAAGAGGAGCTCCCCGCCGGTGAATCGAACCGTGAGGCGTTCGAGCAGGGTACGGACCTGCGGTTCGCGCAGATACATGAGCAGGCCTTCGGCGATGACCATTGTGGGCCGATCGGCAGGGATCTCCGTCAGCCAGGCGGTATCGGTTACCGAGGAACCGATCATCCGGTAACCGTCGCTGTTGTCGTACAGCCTGCGCCGCAGGGCGATGACTTCCGGCTGGTCGACGTCGAACCACCGCACCTCGGGTGGCGGGCGTAACCGGAACGCCCGGGTATCCATTCCGCACCCGAGGTGGAGCACGGTGGCATCCGGGTGACGGCTCAGGAAGTCCGCCGACCAGTCGTCGAGGCGGGAGGCCCGCAGCGCGACCAGCCACTGGTTCAGTCCGGGCCGGACCGAGCGGTGCACGCGGGCCCAGTCGTAGTCGATCCGGTCCACCGCGTCGGCTGCCGCGCTATCGCCCAGGATCGGTTGCGGGGAGCGACTGTCGCAGGCGCGCAGATACAGAGTGACGAGGTTGGTCCATTCCACCGAACCCCATCGCACGGCACCGAAATCGACCTTCTCCGCCCGGGTCATGGCTACCTCCTGGGTTTGTCCGGTGGTCGATCGGCCGGCTCCCGGCGCGGCGATCAGTGGGACGAGGTCCGCCGGAGCCTGTTGTTGACGAACTCGCCCAGTCCCCAGCGCCCGAGTTCACGGCCGTAGCCGGACCGGTTGACCCCGCCGAAGGGCAGACCGGGCAGCGTGGTCCCGTGCTCGTTGACATAGGCCATTCCGACGTCGAGACGATCGGCGACCTCCGCGGCCCGCCCGGTATCGCTGCTCCACACCGATCCGCTCAGGCCGAAGTCGACATCGTTGGCGAGCCGCACCGCTTCATCGGCCGAGGAGACCTTGTAGACCATCGCGGCCGGCCCGAAGATCTCCTGGGAGTACGCGTCCATCTCCGGGGTGATGCCGGTCAGGACGGCGGGCCTGAGGAATGCCCCGCCGCCGTCCAACGGCGAGCCGCCCGTGTGCAGGGTCGCTCCCTGCGCCACGGCGGTGCTGATCTGCTCTGCGACGGTATCGCGCGCGGCGACCGAGGACAGCGGCCCCACCTCGGTCCCGGGGTCCGCCGGATCTCCGACCACAGCGCGATCGAACTCGCCCACCAGCCCCTGGACGAAGTCGTCGTAGAGATCGTCGAGGACGATGAAACGTTTCGGCGAATTACACGCCTGGCCCGCATTCGACAGCCGCGCCCGCGCGGCGGCCTGAACCGTTTTCGCCATATCGTCGGTATCGAGCAGGATGAACGGATCGGAACCGCCGAGTTCCAGTACCGACTTCTTCAGATTCTTCGCGGCCTCCTCCGCGACCGCGGCGCCCGCTCGTTCGCTACCGGTCAGTGAGACACCGCGAATCTCCGGACGTGCGAGGAGTTCGGCGATCTGCCCGGAACTCGCATAGATGTTGATGTACGCGTTCTCGGGGACCGACGCGTCGTGGAACACATCGGCCATGAGTTTCGACGAGGCCGCGCAGATCGAGGCGTGCTTGAGAATTATCGTATTGCCCAGCAATAGGTTCGGCGCGGCGAAACGAGCCACCTGATAGTAGGGATAATTCCACGGCATCACTCCGAGGAGGGGCCCTATCGGTAATTTCTGGACCAGCGATTCGTCGGCGCCCTGAGGGTCCAGTCGTTCGGTCTTCAGCAGATCGGGTCCGTGCTCGGCGTACCAGCGATAGATATCCGCGGCGAGCTGCACCTCCCCGGCCGCCTCTTTCGCGGGTTTGCCCATTTCCCGGGTGATGGCAGCGGCCAGTTCCGCAGCTCGCTTCTCGTACAGATCCGCAGTTCGGGCCAGCGCGTCGGCGCGTTCGGCCACCGTGGTGAGCCGCCATGCCTCGAATCCTTCGGCGGCACGTCCGGCGAGCCCGGAGATCTGGTCGTCGGTCAGTCCCGGGAATTCGTGTTCAGTAGTACCTGTGGTCGGGTTCGTCGTCACATAAGTACTCATGACACAATGCTACGGACCGGCAGCCCACGGGTCAGGTCTCTGTTTCGCCGGTTCTTTCGAAGAAATCCTGGTCTTCGCGCCGACCGCTCATCGGTGGTCGTAGCTCCCCGCTCGAACCGGGGTTCAGGCCAGCGCGGCCTGCATGGCCACCCCGTCGACATAGGAATGCTTTTCCTCGACCGCGCCCTTCTCGACCAGGACGAAATCCGCGAGGTCGACGCAGACGGGTTTCCCGGTCGCCGAGGTCCCGGTCAGCAGCCACTGCACCACCCAGAAGTCGGCTTCGGTCCGCAACGAGACCAACTGAAACCTGGTCGACCGAACCGCGGATCACCGCGGCGTCCGGCGCGTTTCGGCGCTTCGTACTGAACAGGTTTGCACCGACGGGGGACGGGGATCGAACAGCGGTGGACGAATAGCGGCGCGATTTGCCGCTGCCGGCCGGCCCGACCGATACGGGCCGGAGCGGGCCGCTGAGACTCCGCGACGGCTTGCGCTGGTATGGGAACCCGCCTGCCCAGCGGGCGGCCCGCCTACGCGGGCCGCCCGGCGAAAGGTCAGCCGTCCGCTCGGCGGTCGCCTTCCCGGTGTCCGCCCGGCCGGGATGTGTTCTCCTGGTCGAGCCCCGAACCGGTCGGCAGCGGCGTTCCGCTCGCTCTCAGGGTCCGGCTGATGACCGCCGATCCGAGTTCGACGAACTCGGCCATCGTTTCGGCGAGCACGTCGGGAAGGACGTCGGTGTGCCAGACGAACAGTGTCCGGCCGCCATCCTCCGGTAACGCCTGCATGGTGGCGTGATGATGGGAAGGGTGCAGACTCCCGCCGACCACGGTGTAGGCGACCCGTCTGCTCACCGGATCGAGAGCGACGAGTCGCTCGCTGACGATCGTGCCGTCGGCGAAGGTGACCGTGCGGGTATCGGCATCGAGCCGGGTGCTCACGACGAAACCTGGTGCGAGGCGTTCGTGCACGGCACCGAAGTCGCTCAACACATCCCAGACCTCCTCGGGTGCGGCCTCGACGACGAATTCTCTGTGAACGGAAGCCATGGAGTTCTCCTGGATCAGGCCGCGGCGATGCAGAACAGGTGACCTTCGGGATCGGCGAGAACCGTCCACCGGCCTTCGCCCGGCTGGAACTCGGGTTCGGTCGCACCGAGCGCGAGCAGTTGTTCGATCGCGCCCGCCGGATCGGCGACCGAGAAGTCCAGATGGGCGTGCTTACCGGCATCCGGCCAGCCCGGCCCCCGGTACCCCTCTACTCGCTGGAAAGCGAGCTGGATCGGGCCTTCGCCCAGGTAGGCCGAATCGTCGTCGAGGTGGGTGATCTTCCATCCGGTGACATTGCGGTAGAACTCCGCCATGGTCTGCGGCGAAGCGCAGTCGATGGTGATCGCGGCGAGGTCCGCGTGAACGGTCATGATTGTCTCTTTCTGCTGTGGTGATGTGCCGACCCAGAATTCATTCCGGACCGCCCGCGGGTCTTGAAGATTCTTGCGGAGCGATTTCCGTCGTACCCCAGGCGTACGGTTCCCCGGTGCTGTCCACCACGACCCTCGCCGCCCGGCCGGAGTTCACCGTGATCACGGTGGCCTGCGGCTCCGACCACACCCGCTGGTCGGAGCCGGAGGCGCGTGATGATCACCGGCTGGTGCTCGTACGTCGTGGCCGGTTCCGGCGCCGAGCCGACACGAACTGTGCCGACCTGGATTCGACTGTCGGCTACCTGGGCGCACCGGGCGAGGAGGAACGGTTCGCGCACCCTGCGGGCGGCGATGTCTGCACCTCGGTGACCGTCGCGCCCGAGCTCCTGGAAGGTGCCGCGAACCCGCGGGCACTGTACGTCGACGCACATATCCAACTGGCCCACCGCCGCCTGCTCGCCGCTGCCGGTACCGGCGATATCGACTACGCGCTGACCGAGAACCTGCTCCGGCTCGTCGCCCTCGCCACCGGACGGCCGAGTCCGCGGCCGCGGCCCGCCGACGGGGTGCTGGTCGCGGCGGCCCGCGAAGCGATCATCAGCGATGCCCCCGAAGCGGCCGGGTTGCGCTCGCTGGCCGCACTGCTGGAGGTTTCGCCGTATCGGTTGAGCCGGTCGTTCTCTCAGCACATGGGTCTGTCACTGACCCGCTACCGAAACCGGGTCCGCGTGGGGCGGGCCGTCGACAGCCTCGCCGACGGTGAGACCGGCCTCGCCGATCTCGCCGTACGTCTCGGTTTCGCCGATCAGGCACATCTGACCCGTACAGTCCGCGACCACCTCGGTCACACTCCGGCCGCGCTGCGCCGGTTGCTCGACCGGATACCGCCGGGCGCCGGAAGCGGCGAGGTCGCGCTCCGCCCACCCTGATCGGGCGGTACACGGGGTAGGGGAACAGCCCTGGTCGGACAGATCCTCGCCACGGATTCTCCCCGCCGATCCCGCGACTCTCCGGGATTCGGCGAATCGAGTGCTGTTCGCGGCCTGTGCACCGCACGCCGCCTATCGTGTAAGTGCTCGAATGCTTCACCGCGGAAAGGACCGGTGGCGATATCGCCGTACGGCCGCCGGGTCTGCCGCGGGCCGGGTCTGCCGTGTGAACACCCGGCTTGCGTTCTATTCTCCTCGACCGCCGACCAGAAGAGGACGTGGTGCATGACGAACAAGACGATCCAGGTGGCACTCGGGATCGACGTCGATTCCTGTGCCGGGTGGCTCGGCTCCTACGGCGGCCAGGATTCGCCCAACGATATGCAGCGCGGAGTGTTCGCCGGTGAGGTCGGCGTGCCGCGGTTGCTGCGGCTGCTCGAGCGGCGCGGCATCCGGAGCAGCTGGTTCTGGCCGGGGCATTCCCTCGAAACTTTTCCCGCGCAGGCGCGGATGTGCGTCGAGGCGGGACACGAGATCGGGGCGCACGGCTACAGTCACGAGAACCCGCGCTCGCTCACCCCTGAGCAGGAGCGCGATGTCATGTCGAAGTGTGTGGCGCTCATCGAGGAGTTGTGCGGCCGACCACCCCGGGGTTATGTCGCACCGTGGTGGGAGATGAGCGCGCACACCGCGTCGATCCTCGTCGAGTACGGGTTCTCCTACGGACATTCGCAGAACTACAACGACTTCGTCCCCTTCTACGCCAGAGTCGGCGACAGCTGGACACCCATCGATACCTCCGGGCCGGCCGCCCGGTGGATGAAACCGCTGGAGCACGGACGAGAGATCGATCTGGTCGAGTTCTGCGGTAACTGGTACGTCGACGATCTGCCGCCGATGATGTTCATCAAGGCGCATCCCAACTCGCACGGATTCGTCAATCCACGTGATATCGAGCAGATGTGGAACGACCAATTCGACTGGGTGTACCGGGAACTGGACTACGCGGTGGTGCCGGTTACCCTACATCCGGACGTATCCGGACGGCCGCAGGTACTGCTCGCGCTCGAACGCCTGCTGGACCGCTGGGCGGCTTTCGACGGCGTCGAGTTCGTCACGATGACCGAGGCCGCCGACGAGTTCCGGTCACGCTACCCGTTCGACCACCCGGAACGGCCGGATTCCATCGGCCGCTGAGCCGGCCGGCCGAGTCTTTTCGCGAGACCGGCGAGCAAGATCACCTCCAGCACGACCAGGTCCAAGCCGGTGCCCGCGCCGAAGCGGGCGACACTGACCATCAACTCGGTGACTCGCCGGTCGAGTTCCCGATCATCGTCGCGGCTACCGTAGAACGCGTGCGGATCGGTCATGGCCCCCATGGGGAAGTCGTCCTCGACGATGGCCGATACGTCCGGTGTCGCCGGGGTCAGCGCCGTGTCCCGGCCGGGCGGTAGCGGCAGCGACGGCCGGTCCGCCGGATGAGGTGCCTTACGGCGAGTGGCTATGAATCCGTCGGCTGGTCGTCGTCGGGGTCGCCGTTCCCGAGCCGGCCGGGACCGCCGTTTCTCCCGGCGATACCGTGCAGCAGCAGATCCTCGAGTGATTCGGCGAACCCGTCCGGATCGTCGATATCGCGGATGCACATGGCGAACAGCGCCGCGCCCGCGATGGTGTCCAGCAGCGTGTTCGAGTCGAGCGCGGGCTCCGCGGACGTGCGACCAGAGGAAAGGTACTCCGACAGTTCCTTGCGGGTCGGCGAGTCCAACCGGGCGGAAAGCTTCTGGTAGAGACTCGAATCCGCGCGCATATCCGCCATCAGGCCGGGCATGGCCGCCCGGGCCTCGGCCGAACCGAAGAGTTGGATCGTCCCGCGGATCACCGTGCGCACCTCGGCGACCAGATCGGGTGCGACCTCGTCGGTGCGCACATCCGGGAATACGGCCTTGGCGATCAGGTGTGCTTTGGACGGCCAGCGCCGATAGATCGCGGGACGGCTGACGCCCGCGCGCGTGGCGATCGCGTCGATCGATGTCGCGGCGTAGCCCCGTTCGACCAGCAGGTCACGGGCGGCATCGAGTACCGCCCGGTCAACCGCGGGGTCGCGGTGCGGGCCCAGGCGATGGCGTGCGGTCACCGAATCCGTCCTTGTCCGGATGAGCAGAAGTCGTTACAGTCTGTCACAACAAAGCCGTTACACCGTGTAACTGCTGGTGCTCGGAGGAGGAGTCGTGCCCGCTGACCCCGCAGTCGCCATATCCGATCGGACCTATCGACCGGTGCCCCTGCTCCAGGACAAGGTCGTCGTGATCTCCGGGGTAGGCCCCGGCCTGGGCACGGCGCTCGCGGTGGAGGCCGCCGGGATGGGCGCCGACCTGGTGCTGGTGAGTCGTACCGAACGCAAGCTGGAGCGGCTGGCCGAGAAGATCCGCGTCGCCGGCCGGACGGTCTTGCCGGTACCGGCCGATATCACCGACGAAGAGCAGCGCGCCGGACTGGTCGAGCGGGCGCTGGCCGAATACGGCCGGGTCGACTGCCTGATCAACAATGCCTTCGCCATACCGCCCATGGACCCGATCACCGGAATCGAACTCGCAGCGTTGCGCGCGGCCAACGAGACGAACGTCTTCGCGCCCTTGCGCCTTTCGGCGTTGTTCGCCGATGCGCTCGCCGCGTCGCAGGGCTCGATCATCATGCTCAACTCGTGTGTTTCCTACAGTTCGCAACCCGAGTACTCCGGCTACAAACTGTCGAAAGGGGCACTGGCGCATCTGGCTTCGTCCCTGGCAACGGAACTGGGTCCGCGTGGTATCCGGGTGAACAGCGTCGCACCCTCGTATGTGTACGAGGGCATCAACAAGGCGTACTTCGATTGGCTGGCCGCGCAGTCCGGGGTCACCCACGACGACATCTATCGGGAGAAGGCCGCACCCACGGATCTGCAACGGCTCGCCGGACCGGAAGAAGTCGCCCGCGCGACGCTCTTCCTCGCCAGCGATCTGGCCACCGCGATCACCGGGCAGATGCTGACCGTCGACTGCGGCGAATTCCACCGCTGACCGTGCAAGGAGCAACCGTGACGGACCTGAAGAAGCGAATCGTGCTGTGGGGCACCGGCACCGTGGGATCGATGGTGCTGGCCGAGATCCTGCGTCATCCGCTGTTCGAGCTGGTCGGAGTGGGGGTGAGTAATCCGGAGAAGGTCGGAACCGACGCCGGTGACCTCTGTGGCGCCCCGAAAACCGGTATATCGGCGACCGATTCGGTCACCGACCTGATCGCCCTGCGGCCCGACGCGGTGGTGCACTACGGGCCCACCGCTCAGTTCGCCGACGAGAACATCCGGGTCATCGAAGCGTTTCTGCGCGCCGGGATCGACGTGTGCTCCACCGCCATGACCCCTTGGGTGTGGCCGACGATGGACAAGATCCCCAGCGTCTGGCGCGACCCGATCACCGAAGCGTGCGGCGCCGGCGGAGCATCCTGTTTCACCACGGGCATCGACCCGGGTTTCGCCAACGACCTCTTTCCGATGACCCTGATGGGCCTGTGCGGCGAAGTTCGGTCGGTGCGCGCTTCGGAACTGCTGGACTACACCGACTACGAGGGCGACTACGAACTCGAGATGGGAATCGGGAAGCCGCCGGAGTACACCGCCCTTCTCGAACATCCCGATCTGCTGGTCATGGCGTGGGGGCCGACGGTGCCCATGATCGCCGAGGCAGCCGGCATCGGCCTGGATCGCATCACCACCACCTGGGACAAGTGGGTCACGCCGGTGGACCGTCCGTCCGCGAAGGGAACCGTCCGGGCAGGCACCGTCGCGGCGATCCGGTTCACCATCAACGGTATCCACCGCGACCGCGAAGTGATCACCCTCGAACATGTCAACCGGATCGGTCTCGACGCGGCGCCGGACTGGCCGTCGGGCACTCGCGACGATGTCTACCGGGTGGAGATTCTCGGAACACCGTCGATCACACAGGAGACCTCGTTCCGTTTCACCGACGACTCCGGCCGCACCCCGGCGATCGCTGGATGCCTGGCGACCGGGATGCGCGCCCTCAACGCTGTCCCGGCCGTCAATGAGCTGCCGCCCGGCTGGGTGACAGCGCTCGATCTGCCGCTGATCGCCGGGGCGGGCACGATCCGTTGACACGTTCCGAGGGAGTGGGCGGTCGCGTCGAGGCGGGCCCGCCGAAGGCGCGCCGACTGTGGGCGAGGAATTCGCGTACCGCCGGATCAGATGTGTGCCGCCAGATCAGGGCGAGCCGTGCGGGGATGTCGATATCGCAGATCGGCCGGATGCTGAGCCGGTCGCGGGTAGTGCGCCGCCATCCCGGAAGTGGAGCGCGCCCTCATCGCGCGCTCCACCCGCCGTCCATCGTGTAGGACGCGCCGGTCACCATCGCGGCCTCGGGCGACGCGAGCCAGCTCACCAGGGAAGCGACCTCAGCCGGTTCGACGAGGCGTTTGATCGCGCTCTCGGTGAGCAGGATCTGCTCCAGCACCTCCTGCTCGGGCACCCCGTGCGCCGCCGCCTGATCCGCGATCTGCTCGTCCACCAGCGGGGTGCGTACATAGCCGGGATTGACGCAGTTGCTCGTCACCCCGTGCGGGCCCCCTTCGAGCGCGGTCACCTTCGACAGTCCCTCCAGTCCGTGCTTGGCCGTCACATAGGCCACCTTGTACGCGGAGGCGCGCAGACCGTGCACCGAGGAGATGTTGACGATCCGTCCCCAGCCCTGCCGGTACATATGCGGCAGGGCCGCGCGCACCAGCAGGAACGGCGCCTCCACCATCAGCGTCTGCAGATCGCGGAACCGCTGCGGTGCGAACTGCTCGATCGGGCCGATGTGCTGCACCCCGGCGTTGTTCACCAGGATGTCGGTGCCGAGTTCCAGATCCTCGAGCGCCGCGATGTCGAGCAGGTCCACCGCCCACGCGTCGCCGCCGATCTCCCGGGCCACCGCGTCGGCGCCGGTCCCGTCCACATCGGCCACCGTGACCGTGGCCCCCCGGGCCGCCAGCGCCCGGGCGCCGGCCGCACCGATACCGCCGGCGCCACCGGTGACAAGGGCGTTGCGCCCCATCAGATCGCTCATCGTGCGAGCACTTCGGCGGGCCGCGCACCCAGGCTCTCGGCGTCGGCGCGGTCGATACTCTCCAGCGCCAGCCCCTTCGTTTCGCGGGCGGCGAGTACCGCGACCGCGCTGACCGCCGCCGGGCCGGCCAGGTACCAGGCGATCGGGACCGCGGACCCGTAGGTGTCGAGCAGCTTGACGGCGATGATGGGCGCGAGCGATCCGGCCACGATCGAGGTCACCTGATAGCCCAGGGACACACCGGAATAGCGCATCCGGGTCGGGAACATCTCGGCCATGATCGCGGGCTGCCCGGCATACATGAAGGCGTGGAAGACCAGGCCGATGACGATGGCGGACAGAATGATCAGGTTGTTACCGCTGTCCATCATCGGGAAGGCGAAGAAGCCCCAGGTGCCCGCGGTCAGCGCGCCGACCAGATAGATCGGTCGCCGGCCGAAGCGGTCGGACAGGTTGCCCACCAGCGGGATCACCACGAAGTGCACCGCGTGGGCGGCGAGCAGCCACCACAGGATCTCGGTGGTGTCGGCGTGCACTTCCACCTTCAGATAGGTGATGGTGAAGGTGACCACCAGGTAGTACATGATGTTCTCGCCGAACCGCAGCCCCATCGCGGTGAGGACGCCGCGCGGGTAGCGGCGCAGCACCTCCACGACGCTGAGCGAGGTGGACTTCATCTCCTCGGCTTCCTGCTGTGCCGCGACGAAGATGGGTGCGTCGGTGATCTTGGTGCGGATGTAGTACCCGACCAGTACCACCACCGCCGACAGCCAGAACGCGACCCGCCAGCCCCAGCCGAGGAATGCCTCGTCGGACAATGTCGAGGTCAATACCAGCAGCACCACGGTGGCGAGCAGATTGCCCGCCGGTACGCCCGCCTGCGGCCAGCTCGCCCAGAAACCGCGGCTGCGGCTCGGGCTGTGTTCGGCGACGAGCAGTACGGCGCCGCCCCATTCGCCGCCCACGGCGAAACCTTGGATGAAGCGCAGGGCCACCAGCAGGGCCGGGGCCCAGTAGCCGATCTGTCCGAAGGTCGGTAGGCAGCCCATCAGGAACGTGGCGCTGCCGACCAGCACGAGACTCAATTGCAGTAGCTTCTTGCGGCCGTACTTGTCGCCGTAGTGGCCGAAGACGACGCCGCCCAGCGGGCGCGCCGCGAAACCGACCGCGTAGGTGACGAACGCGGCGAGGATGGCGTCGAGATCGCTGGTCCCCTCGGCGAAGAAGACCTTGCTGAACACCAATGTGGCGGCGGTGCCGTAGAGGAAGAACTCATACCACTCCACGACCGTGCCCGCCATCGATGCGGTGACCACGCGCCGCAGGCCCCTGGTGGTCCCGCCGGGGTCGGCCTCGTTCGGCCCGGCCGGGCCGGATCCGGCGCTGTGCTCCCTCATCGCACTTCTCCTTCGTGCCGGGGGCCGCACTTCGGACTCGATGTGACGGCGCCCACAGTAATCGGCTGCCTAGAGTATTGGTGCAGAAGATATGGGCCGCAATGGCCACTTCTGCAGCATGCATGTGCAAATATGCAGATATGAGCGCGGTCAATCCGGGGCGTCCCAGCGCGGACGACCTTCTGGTGCTCCTGGCTGTCGGCCGGTCCGGCAGATTCGTGACCGCGGCCGAGGAACTCGGCATGAACCACACCACCATCTCCCGGCGGATCGCCGGGCTGGAACAAACCCTCGGCGGCCGGGTCCTCACGCGAGTGACCGGCGGCTGGGAACTGACCGATCTCGGCCGGGAAGCGCTGGCCGCGGCCGAGGCGGTGGAGTCGGCGGTGACATCGCTCGCGGCGGACGCGGCCGGGAACCGGCTGCTGGAGGGCGTGGTCCGGATCTCGGCCACCGACGGCTTCAGTGCCTATATCGCCGCGCCCGCGGCGGCGCGAGTGCGGCGGGATCATCCCGATATCGCGGTCGAGATCGTGGCGATCACCAGGCGGGCCTCGCAACATCGCTCCGGGCTCGATCTGGAGATCGTCGTCGGCGAACCGCAGGTGCGCCGCGCCACGGCCACGCATCTGGCGGATTACCGGCTCGGCCTCTACGGGTCACGCGAATATCTGCGCGAACACGACACCCCCGCGACCGTCGAGGATCTGGCCCGGTACCCGTTGGTGTACTTTATCGATTCCATGCTCCGAGTCGACGACCTCGACCTGGCCTCCGGATTCGTTCCCGGAATGCGCGAATCCGTCACCTCGACAAATGTTTTCGTGCACGTCGAGGCGACTCGCGCATCCGCCGGGCTCGGCCTGCTGCCGTGTTTCATGGCCGACCGCCACCCCGATCTGGTTCGTGTCCTGGCGGATTCGGTGGCCGTCCGGCTCGGCTACTGGCTGGTGGCCCACGCCGAGACTGTCCGCCGCCCGGAAGTCGCCGCGGTGGTCGCCGCGATCCGGTCCGTGCTCGAGGAGCAGCGCGACACCCTCCTCGGCCGGGGGTG
This sequence comes from Nocardia sp. NBC_01329, assembly GCF_035956715.1. NCBI lineage: Bacteria > Bacillati > Actinomycetota > Actinomycetes > Mycobacteriales > Nocardiaceae > Nocardia > Nocardia sp. NBC_01329. The sequence continues at coordinate 1,950,057 of NZ_CP108381.1, forward strand.
AGGGCGCGCCGAACGCTCCGCTGTCCCGCTGCGCGTCAGCTGATAGAACTTGCCGTCGAAATCGATGGTTCGCCGACGCCCCTGCGCGACGCCGTCCGCGACCCCGCCACCCACCCTGGCCGGTGGGCCCATTATGGGTCACTGCAACACGACCTGCTGTCCCAGGCGAAACTGGACCCCGCCCGGGACCGCGAAGGTGAAGCGGCAAAGCCGGGCCGGTTATTCCTCGGTGAGCCGGCCCCCGGCCATATGCCAGCGGCGGGTCGCGCGCACGGAATCCAGCATGCGACGATCGTGGGTCACCAGCAGCAGGGTGCCGGTGAAGGAGTCGACGGCCTGCTCCAACTGCTCGATGGCGGGCAGGTCGAGGTGGTTGGTCGGCTCGTCGAGGACGAGCAGGTTCACGCCGCGGGCTTGTAGCAGGGCCAGAGCGGCGCGAGTGCGCTCGCCGGGGGACAGGGTGTCGCAGGAACGGTTGACGTGCTGGCCGCGCAGACCGAATTTGGCGAGCAGGGTGCGGGCCTCGGCATCGGGCCAGTCGGGCAGCGCCGCACCGAAGGTGTCGGCGAGGGACGCCTCACCGCGGAACAGCCCACGTGCCTGGTCTACTTCGCCGATCCGCACGCCCGAACCGAGTGCGGCAGTGCCGGTATCGGGGGTGAGCTTGCCGAGCAGCAGGGCGAGCAGGGTGGATTTACCGGAGCCGTTCGGGCCGGCCAGGATGATGCGGTCGGCCCAATCGATCTGGGTGGTTACCGGGCCGAGAGTGAAATCGCCGCGCGTGAGTGTGGCGTCGCCCGCGGTCGCGACCACCGAACCGCTGCGCGGTGCCGTCGCGATCGCCATCCGCAGTTCCCACTCCTTGCGCGGTTCCTCGACCACGTCCAGCCGTTCTATACGCCGCTGGGTCTGACGGGCCTTCGCGGCTTGTTTTTCGGTGGACTCGGCGCGCATCTTACGGCCGGCCTTGTCGGAGTCGTTCTTGCTCTTGCGGCGCGCGTTGCGGACGCCGTGCTCGAGCCAGTTGCGTTGCATCTGCGCCCGGGTCTCCAAACCGGTTCTGGTATCGGCGTATTCGTCGTAGGCCTCGCGGGCGTGCCGGCGCGCGATCTCGCGTTCGGCGAGATACGAGTCGTAGCCGCCGTCGTAGAAACCTACTTGCTGCTGGGCGAGGTCCAGTTCGAGTACGCCGTTCACGGTGCGAGTGAGGAACTCCCGGTCGTGGCTGATGATCATCAGCGGCGTCCGGACGCCGGTGACGAAGCGTTCGAGCCGTTCGAGTCCGTCGAGGTCGAGGTCGTTGGTGGGTTCGTCGAGCAGCAGGATGTCGAAGCGCGACAGCAGCACCGACGCGAGACCTGCGCGGGCGGCCTGCCCACCCGACAGTCCGGTCATCGGGGTGTCCAGGCCACCGGCGAGGTTATCGGTGAGGCCGAGGTCGGCGGCGACCTCCTCGGCACGCTGATCGAGATCGGCGCCACCGAGGGCGAGCCAGTGCTCGAGCGCGGGGGAGTAGTCGTCGGCACCGCCGTCGCCGAGGCGTTCGGCCGCCGTGTCCATGACCTGCTGAGCGTGCGCGACGCCGGTGCGGCGGGCGAGGAATCCGAGCACGGTCTCGCCGTCGGCGCGTTCGGGTTCCTGGGCGAGGTAGCCGACGGTGGCGTCGGGCGGGCTCAGCGTGATCGTGCCCTCGTCCGGGATGCCACCGGCGAGCATGCGCAACAGGGTCGACTTGCCCGCGCCGTTGACGCCCACCAGACCGATCACATCGCTGGGGGCGAGGGTGAGATCGAGGTCGGCGAACAGGGTGCGTTCGGCGTGCCCGGCCGAGAGGCCGTTGGCCTGCAATGTTGCGCTCACCGGGCATATTCTGCCCGGGCGGTCCACGGTGCCCGGACCTGACCCGTCGGAGGATCCGGATATCGGGCGGTCACGGCCCGAGTCGCGGGATCACGCCCGGGTTCGGGCCGGCTGTCGGGAACCGCCCCATCGGTGGTCGTGGCGGCGGAGGAACAGGGCGCCGCAGTGGCGGGCGGGTACCGAATACCGCGCCACCTTCGACCGGGAAGGAGTGGCCGGGCCACAGGATGTCGCCGTCGTCGGCACCGACATCGAAGTTGCACAGGCACTCACCCGGTTCCGTGACGTCGGAGTCACCGCCTTCACGGCCGCGCCCTTCGGAACCGCCGCTGCGGGCCGGATTCTCCGGACGCTGCCGGGACGACTTGCCACCTGGGTGGGTTACTGTGCCCGGACCGAGGACCGGGCGAGTCGGTCCCACCATGTGGACGGGAACCATGATCACCGGAAACGACATTGTGCTGGTGGCGCCCGGCCCCGTCCCGGCGGCAATCGAGCGTTTTCTCGCCCGATGGTCAGAGAGATGGCCGCAGCTGTTGGTCGCTTCCGAGGAGGGCGCTCGAGCGTTTTCGCCGTGGACCCCCGCAACGGTGGCATGGAGCGAACCCGGAGACGAGATACTCGTCGCTCGGGACGAGGAGATGCTGACCTTTTGGGACGAGGCCGGCTATTCACTCGACGAGCGGGACGAAGGCCCGTTCATGCTGATGTACTCCCCGGCGCGCTGGAAATCGCTGCAGGTCACGGCATTGGAGGACCCTTATGCTCGGTCAGAGGAGTCCAACTACGATCCCTACGAGATCACCCTGGTGGAGTCAGGACTGTGGATGATCACCGTGGTCGTTCCGGAGGAGGGTGTGTTCGGTCGGTGTGTGGTGGACACTCTGATCGCGTGTCTCGCCTCCGACCCGACAGAGCAGCAGCGCCGCTGACGCCCCGTCGGCCCGGCGCCTTCATGGCGACGTGTCCCGGGCCGGCACTACGAAGGCCGGGGCGGTATTTCTTTCCATCGGTCCCACAGTTCGGTGGTGATTCGAGGTCGTGGGCGCACACCGTCGCGCTGTCGACGGTGCCGTAGGTCGTCAGCCGGCCGCGGGAGAGGTGAAGTGATCCCATGCCGTCATGGCGAGGTCTACCGTGCGGGTCAGTTGATCTCGGTCCGCGCCGTCACGAGCATGGATCGACATGCCGTGCAAGACGGTGAGCACGAAGTTCGCGAGTGCCTGGGTGTCGGACTCCGGTGGTAGTTCGTCGTCGGCGATGGCCCGCTCGAACCGCTGTGTGAGGTTCTCGCGGTCGGAGCGGCGCAGATCGGCGAGTAGATCGCGGACGGCGGTGTTCTGTTCGGAATAGGTGATTCCCGCCAGCACGATGAGGCACCCGCGGGGCGTGTCGGACCGAGTATAGAGGCGTACGTTCTCGCGCAGGATCGCCTCGACCACCTTCCGGGCTGTGGGTTGCTCGGTCAATGCGCGCTCGGTCGGTGATCGCTGCGGATCGTTGTAGTGGGCGACCGCCTCGCGGAAAAGGCTCTCCTTGGACCCGAACGCGGCATACAGGCTGGTCGGCCCGATCCCCATCGCGGTAGTCAGGTCGGTCAGCGACGTGCCCTCATAGCCGTGTTCCCAGAACGCATCCATCGCGCGGGCCAGTGCACCGGTCCGGTCGAAGGCTCGAGGCCGGCCGCGGCTGCGCGCGGTATTCGACCGGGCTTCTGTCGGCTGGGGTTGACTTCTGTGCGACATGCTCTCCATACTATAAATGTATCGATCACTACATAATTCGGAGGAGTCTTCAATGGGTGAACTCGACGGCAAGGTGGCGCTGGTCACCGGCGGCAGCCGGGGCATCGGGGCGGCGATCGCCGTACGACTGGCCGATCACGGCGCGGACGTCGCCTTCACCTACCGGAACGCGAGCGACCGCGTCGAGAAGGTCGTCCAGCGGATCGAGTCCGCCGGTCGGCGGGCGGTGGCGATCGGCGGCGATGGCGCCGACCGGCAGGCCGTGATCAGTGCGGTGGACCGGACTGTCGACGAATTGGGTGGGATCGACATCTTGGTCAACAATGCCGGCGTGTTCCACACCGGGCCGCTGGAGGAAGTGACCGAAGAAGAGCTGGAGGAGACGCTCGCCATCCATGTTCGGGCGGCGTTCGTGGCCAGTCAGCACGCCGCCCGAACGATGCGCTCCGGTGGACGGATCATCAGTATCGGTAGCTGCTTCGCCGAGCGAGTGCCGTACGAAGGCCTCACCGTGTACGCGATGACCAAGGCCGCGCTGGTCGGGCTCACCAAGGGTCTGGCTCGTGATCTCGGCCCGCGCGGCATCACTGCGACGGTCGTCCACCCCGGCTGCACCGATACCGATATGAACCCGGCCGACAGCCCGGACGCTGCCGGCGAACTGCCCTACATCGCGGTCGGGCACTACGCCGCACCCGACGATATCGCTCGCACCGTTGCCCACCTGGCGGGCGAAGGCGGCCGCTACGTCACCGGCACGGCGATCTCCGTCGACGGCGGCTATGCCGCATGATCAACGCGCCCGGCGAAGTTCGAGGGGTAGCGTGATCGCGATTGCCTGGGGACTTCTACTGGTCGCCGGGTTGGTCGAGGTGGTCTGGGTGACTGCGATGAAGCAATCGGAGGGATTCACCCGGTTCTGGCCGAGCCTGGCCGCCATCACCGCCGCCATGATCAGCTTCGCGCTGCTGTCCATCGCGCTCCGCTACCTTCCCGTCGGCACCGGCTATGCGGTCTGGGTCGGCGTCGGCGCGGTGGGGGTCGCCATCGCCGGAATGATCTGGTTCGGCGATCACGTCACACCATTGCGTTTCCTCTGCATAGGCACGATCATCGCCGGCGTGATCGGCCTTCGCCTGATCGAGAACTGAGGGCGGTTGTGCGTGTGCCTCGCGCTGTTGGCTGAATCGGGGCTGTTGTAGGTCATCACCGCGACCCGGTCGCTCGGCCGGACTCCGCGATCGCGCAGTACCCACGCGGCACGTTCGGGCGCGGCGAGTAGTTCGGCGTAGGGGATCCCCTCGTGGCCGTAGGCGATCGCGTCCTTGCCGTGGGCCGGGTTTCGGTCTAGATTCATGTGCAAAGAATTGAATCACGATTCAAACCTTATGGGGAAAGGGGGGATCGGGCAGGATGGTGTACCGGCCGACGGAGAAGACCCGCGCCGCCCGGGCGCAACGGCGGGCCGCGCTCCTGGACGAGGCCACCGAACTGGTCGCGACCGGTGGGTTCGCCGCCGCCACTGTCAAGGCGATCGCCGAGCGCAGCGAGCTCAGCGTGGGCACGGTGTACTCCTACTTCGACGGCAATACCGACCTGCTCGCCGCGGTTTTCCGGGCCGGCGCGGATCATGAGCTGGCCGTCGTGCGTGCGGCGGTCGCGGGCGCCCACGGTGCGCCCGCCCGGCTGCGCGCCCTGGTCGAGACATTCGCACTGCGCGCGATCCGGGGCAGGCAGCTGGCCTGGTCGCTGCTGTTCGAGCCGGTCGATCCCCGTATCGAAGCCGAGCGCCTGACCTACCGGGCCGCGTACCACGAGCTGACCACCGAGATCCTGCGGGAGGGCGTCGAGGCCGGTGTGTTCCCGGAGCAGCACCTCGGTGTCACCGCGGCGGCACTGATCGGTGCGATCAGCGAATCACTCACCGGCCGACTCTCCCCGAGTCACGCCGTGCCCGGTGACGAGGACACCGACGACCGCCGCATCGTCGAGTCGATCATGCGCTTCTGCTTCCACGGCATCGACTACACCGGCGACGACACCTGCCGTTGACCCGACCCCCGGCAACCGATCCGAGATATCGGAGGACACCCTCATGACAGCTATCGCCCCCGCGGGATTCCGCACCCATGAGGTCTTCAACCAGGCCCCGCCACGTGCCGATGTGAACGAGTACACCTCGAACATCCCGCTGGTCGAGGGGGTGTCCCGGTACGACGCCGGGTGGGCGACCGGGACGCTGACCGAGGTCGGCGATCTGGTGGGTACCGAATCCTTCCAGCACGACGCCGAGCTGGCGAACACCGTCACCCCGGTATTGCACTCCCATGACAGGTACGGCAACCGGATCGACGAGGTCGAATTCCATCCGGCGTATCACCGCGTCATCGGCGCCGCGGTAGCGCACGGTGCCCACACTGCGGCGTGGGCGCGACCCCGCCCCGGAGCCGATGTCGCGCGCGCCGCGACCTTCATGTTGTTCGCGCAGGTCGAGGCAGGTCACGCCTGTCCGATCTCGATGACCCATTCGGTCGTCCCGGCGCTGGAGTTCTCGCCCGAGATGGCGCACTCGTGGTTGCCCCGGGTCTACAGCCGTGGCTACGACGGCCGGCTGCGCGCTCCCGCTGACAAACCCGGGGTGCTCTTCGGTATGGCGATGACCGAGAAACAGGGTGGCTCCGATGTTCGGTCCAACACCACCCGCGCGGCCGCGAACTCGGACGGTAGCTGGTCGCTGACCGGGCACAAGTGGTTCTGCTCGGCACCCATGTCCGATGCTTTCCTGATCCTCGCCCAGACGCAGGACGCGACCCTTGCCGGAGATTCCTCCGCCCTGTCGTGCTTCCTGGTGCCGCGGGTACTCGAGGACGGCACCCGAAATGTGTTCCGGATCCAGCGGCTCAAAGACAAGCTCGGCAACAAGTCCAACGCGTCGTCGGAGATCGAACTCGACGGCACCATCGGATATCTCGTCGGTGAACCGGGACGCGGTGTCCGCACCATCATCGAAATGGTCTCCCGCACGCGCCTCGATTGCGTCTACGGTTCGACCGCCGGTATGCGGCAATCCGTCGCCGAAGCGCTGTGGCATGTCCGGCACCGCTCCGCTTTCGGTGCGACGCTGATCGACCAGCCCGCCATGACCGCGGTCGCCGCCGACCTCGCCCTCGAATCCGAGGCCGCCACCGTCACCGCGCTACGGCTCGCCCGCGCCCACGACGCGGACGCCGACGACAGCGAGAAGACGTTCCGCCGCCTTGCCACCGCGGTCTCGAAATACTGGATCTGCAAACGCGGTCCGCACCACGCCTACGAGGCCCTCGAATGCCTGGGCGGTAACGGCTACACCGAGGCGTTCCCACTGGCACGCCGGTACCGGGAGCAGCCGGTCATGGCGGTGTGGGAAGGCTCGGGCAATGTGATAGCCCTGGACATCCTGCGCGCGATGACCCGCGAACCGGAATCGGTCGAAGCCTTCGACGCCGAACTCGCCAGGGCCCGCGGTGCCTCGGCGCTCTTCGACCGGCACCACGACCGCATGCGCGCCGCACTTACCGAACTCTCGGTGCTGCCGTCCGACCGAGCGCAATCGCGCGCCCGGGCGGTCGCGTCGTCGATGGCGCTGGGTTTGCAGGCGTCGCTGCTGTTGCGCTCCTCGCCGACGGCGGTCGCGGAGGCGTTCCTCGCGGCGCGTCTGGGCGAGGATCGTGACCTCCAGTACGGATCGCTGCCCGCCGGTACCGACTTCGCCGCAATTCTCGACCGGCACTGAGCCGTCGGCTCTGCTCGGGAGCCACGGACAGGCGGAGGGGCCGGGAATACCCTTCCCGGCCCCTCCTGATCAACGAGTGGGATTCGAACCCACTACCGTCGGATCCGAAATCCGATGCTCTACCGGATGAGCTACCGTCTGCCCCACCTGTGATCGCCGATCCGCGGATACGAGTCATCATGAGTAACCCCGCGCGTTGCCTTTACGCTACAGCGGCAGGGAGAGCCGCCACCGGGAATCGAACCCGGATCTCGGGGGTGCGTCGCAGCATATCCGCACGTCGAGCGATCGATGGAGTTGTAAAGCTTGGAGCGAGAAGCTGAATTTATCGGCCGGCCCTGGCAGCGCCCGCACGTATGAGTCTCAGGTTCAGTTTCAGTTTGTGCTCCATCCCCCCGGAGGGGGAGTCTGTGGCCCGGCTATCCGAACAGGTAGCCGAGGATGGCGTGACCGGGCTCGACATCGGTCACCGGTGTGGCGTTCGCCGTCTCCCGGGCGATACGGACCGCGTCGAGCAGTGTGCCGAGTCGGTCGGCGAGGTCACCGACTTCCTTCGCGGGCAGTGCGCCGGAGAACTTCGTGGTGGTCCAGCGGCCCACCACCACATCCTCGTGGTACACCTCCACCTGCGCCGGGTGCTTGTCGGTGGCCGCGGCCAGGACGTGGTTGCGGGGCACTTTCTTGGTCCGCACGGTCTGCGACGGCTGGGTGGCGTAGCAGTCGGTGACGTCGTCGAACGACCACGATTCGGCCGGATCCAGGGTCGGCAGCTTGGCGACGAACTTCTTCAGCTCGCTCAGCTGCTTTTCCAGGAACAGCAGGTAGGTGACCGGCAGATCGCGGGCGATGGTGACGCCGTCGACCGTGATATCGGCCTTCGCCGAGCAGTTGGCGGTGTCCTTGGTCGCTGTCACATCGAACAACCGGGTCAGCGTGCGTTTCACATCGGCTATCACCTCGCCCGCCCGCACCTGGACCCGCTTGGACTCCGAGGGCAGCTCTTCACCCATATCGTCCAGCGGCCGGTACGTGCGCGAAATACCCGCCAGCAGATCGACCTTGCCCACGCGCTGGTAGGCGGCGGTCACATCGGCGGTCGCCTGCGCTTTCGCGCCCTTCTCGAGGGCGATGAGCTGATTCAGCTTGGTGGACACGGTGTTTCCCTCCTTCGGCCACCTCGTCGCGACCGGGATCACCGTAACCGCGCGCCACCGGAACACGCCACCGAAATATCCACCACCGGCCGGCACCGCCTTTCCCGGCCGGCCCGGACTCGCGGCCTCGGACGGCGGTGACGGGGTCAACGCTCGAGGTCACGCATTTGACCGTGCCGCTACGGCATAGTGTTACCTCGGTTTCCAGTGATAAGGGTCCTCGATCGGACCCGCCTCCGTGCGCTCGATGCCGGGCGCACCGCCCGTACGCAGTGCTGCCGACCCCGAGCGGAGTTCGATGACCGTGGAAGCGAACCGAGAGACCCTGCCCGCGCTGTTCGACGTGGAGCAATTCTTCGCGGATCCGGTGTTCGCGGGCGCATCGATCTCACCGGACGGCACCCGGATCGCGTATCTGGCACCGCGACACGGGCGGACGAACGTCTGGGTGCGTGGGATCACCGAGGAGCACGAGGAGGCGGTGTGCGTCACCCACGACGACCGCCGCGGGATCAAGACCTACTACTGGACCGACGACCCGCGTTGGCTGCTGTACCTGCAGGACACCGACGGCAACGAGGACTGGCACCTGTACCGGGTCGACCTGGACGCGCCGGGCGAACCGGCGGTGGATCTGACGCCGATGCCGCCGGGGTCGCGCGTTTTCGCGGCCGAACCGGCGAAATCGTATCCCGGTAGCGTGTTCGCCTGGATGAATCGCAGGCCGTTGTTCGTCGATCTGTTCCGGATCGACGTGGCCACCGGTGAAACGACCCCGCACCTGGAGCGGCCGGAGCCGACGGACACCTATCTGATCGATCGCGACGGCGCCGCCGCGTTCTACATCTCGCAGGCCGATGACGGCACCCACGAGTTCTACGCGGTCGATCCCGAAACCGGCGACAAGCGGTTACTGCATCGCCTGGGCGGTCCCGAACATCCCATGGGGGTACTTCCGACCCTGGTGACACCGGACGGAACGGGACTGCTGATCGGTTCCTATCAGGACTCCGACGATCTGCGCCTGGTCCGCATCGATCGGGAGACCGGCGCGGAGACCGTGGTCGCCGCCGTGGCCGGGCACAGCCTGTGCACGATGGGTATGACACCGGGCCTGCCGCCTTCGCTGTTCCTCAGCGAACGAACCGGCGAGGTGATCGCGGCCCGGTTCGTCGGCGACCGGCCCCGGATCGAAGTGCTGGAACCGTATTTCGCCGAAGTTCACGCCGCGCTCTCCGCGCTGTCGGACGGCGTATTGCACACGGTGTCCTCCGACGAAACCGAGCAGCGCTGGGTCGTATCGTTCATCCACGATCGAGACCCGGGCGCGACCTGGTTCTACGACCACAGCACCGGAGCGAGCCGGTTGCTGTTCCGCCCGTACCCCCAGCTCGTTCCGGACGCTCTCGCCCCGATGACCCCGGTCGAGTTCCCGGCGCGTGACGGGCTTCCGTTGCACGCGTTCCTGACTCTGCCGGTCGGGGTCGCCCCCGAGAAACTGCCGCTGGTGCTGCTGGTGCACGGGGGACCCTGGTTGCACGACACCTGGGGTTACGGGCCGGCGGTGCAGTTTCTGGCCAATCGCGGCTACGCGGTGTTGCAGGTCAACTTCCGCGGCTCGTCGGGTTACGGGAAGCGCCATATCACCGCCGCCGTCGGAGAATTCGCCGGCAAGATGCACGACGATCTGATCGACGCCGCCGAGTGGGCGGTGGCGCAGGGCTACGCGGACCCGGACCGTATCGGGATCGCGGGTGGTTCCTATGGGGGATACGCGGCTCTCGTCGGTGTCACGGTCACTCCGGACTATTTCGCGGCCGCGGTCGATTATGTGGGCATCTCCGATCTGGCGAACTTCATGCGGACGCTGCCCCCGTTCGTGCGGGCCGCCATGGCCAACAACTGGTACCGCTACGTCGGTGATCCCGGCGATCCCGTGCAGGAGGCCGATATCCTGGCCCGCTCGCCCATCACCATGGTCGATCGGATCCGTACGCCGCTGCTGGTCGCTCAAGGCGCCAACGATGTTCGTGTCGTGCAGCAGGAATCCGAGAATATCGTCGCACCCCTGCGGGCACGCGGTATTCCCGTCGAGTACCTCGTCGCCGACGACGAAGGCCACGGTTTCGAGAACCCGGAGAACCAGGTCCGGCTCTTTCGGGCGATCGAGCGGCATTTCGCCGAACACCTGGGCGGCCGCCGTGACACAGGAGAACTCGCTCAGTAGGCAGACAGCGGCGTGATGTCATGGGGTTCAACGCGATTGCGCGCAAGGGCGCTCACCGGTCGGGTAGGTGGTCGCGGCGGTCGTAGTAGAGCAGCCGGTAGTCGTAGTCGTCCGCATCCTGTGCCCACGCAGTGACCGAGGCGTTTCCGGCGAGGCCGGCTGCGGCAACAGCGAGAGTCGCGGTGTCGTCGAGATGTTCGAGTAGGCGGCGCAGCAGCAGGATCACCGCATCGTGGGCGACGATCAGCACCCGGCGGTGCCGGGTATCGGCGACGATACGGTCGACGACCCCGGCCAAGCGATCGGCGACATCGAGGAAGGATTCGCCGCCGGGCGGCCGGTAGCCGAGCGGATCGGCTCGTTCGGCCGCGTACTGCTCGGGGTAACGCTGTCGTACCTCGTCGGCAGGGATATGGGACAGGGCGCCCCGGAATCGGTCGTACAGATTCGGCTCGGTCACCCGGCAGGGCACCGTGACACCCGCGGCGCGCAACTCGGCTTCGGCGAGCTGCCAGGTGGCTGCCGCCCGCCGATACGGTGAGCACAGCACGCTATCCGGAAGCTGTTCCGGTGGGAGCGCGGCGAACCAGCGTCCGAGGGCGACCGCCTGACGCGCCCCGAGCTCGGTGAGTTCGATGGCCATATCGTCGGCTTCGGCGGGGGTGGCGGGCCGGATCCCGGCATTGACGGTGCTCTGACCGTGCCGGGCAGCGTAGAGCAGGCGCGGGGTCGCGCCGTCGTGATGTGGACAGGGCTGCGCGGGCACGACCGGGTGGCCGGGCGGAAGTGTGCTCATATCTTCAGGACGTCTCGCGCGTCGTCCGGGTTCCCGGGGTGCAGCGGCAGTCGTGCGCGCCCGCTCGTGGCCGGTGGAACAATCCGGCGCTGTTGCGTGTTCTCGATAGTGGCGCTACCGTTTGGTACGTCTTCAACTTGTGGATGTAGGTGTCAGCTCCCTCCCACAAGGATCATCGTTTCCCCCGGCAGTTCCCACTGCTGTGGACTCGTGCTCGCCCCGGACCGGTTCGATCCGGCCGTACGGCGCTTCGGCGCACGGCGAGCCCCATCCCGTCGGCGGCCTCAATCGGTCCGCCGAATCCACCACTCCCTCCGAGGAGGACCCATGCAGAACAACACTGTCCACAAGCAGGACACCGCAACCGCAGTCGCCCCCGCGACGTCGATCGCCGGGATCCTCGAAATCGAAGGTAATCGCGCCTCTTTGCGCGTAGACGGTTACCTGCCGGGACCACACGATGCCCGGGTACCGGCACGGCTGGTCCACCGGTACGGGCTCCGCCGCGGCGATATCCTCACCGGCACAGCGGGTTCCGCTCGCGACTCCGAGCTTCCGGCCCTGACCGGCGTCGATACCGTCAACGGCGTCCCGGCCGGTCACGCCGCCGCGCGTCCGCATTTCGCCGATCTGGTCCCGCTCTACCCCCAGGACCGGCTGGTCCTGGAAACCGAACCGCACGAGCTGACCACGCGGGTCACCGACCTCGTCATGCCGATCGGCAAGGGCCAACGCGCCCTGGTGGTCGCACCACCGAAAGCGGGCAAGACCTCGGTGCTGGGGTCCATCGCCCACGGTATCGCGAAGAACCATCCCGAATGTCAACTGATGCTCGTACTGGTCGGTGAACGCCCGGAAGAAGTGACCGACCTGTCGCGCACGGTTCCCGCCGAGATCGCCGCCGCGACCTTCGACCAACCTGCCCGCGAACATATCGCGCTCGCGGAACTGGCCATCGAACGTGCCAAACGGCTGGTCGAATCGGGCCGTGACGTGGTCGTACTCCTCGACTCGCTGACCAGGCTGGCCCGTGCCTACAATCTGGCCGCCGCCGGATCCGGCCGTGTCCTCTCCGGCGGCGTCGATGCCACCGCGCTCGCACCACCCAAGAAATTCCTCGGCGCCGCCCGCAATATCGAACACGGTGGCTCGCTCACCATTATCGCCACAGCCCTGGTCGAGACCGGCTCGCTCGCCGACACCGTCATCTTCGAGGAATACAAGGGCACCGGAAACGCCGAGCTGAAACTCGACCGTCATCTCGCCGACCGCCGCCTGTACCCCGCGATCGATATCGACCGGTCCAGTACTCGCAAAGAAGAACTGCTGCTTTCCGGAGACGAACTCACCGCCACCCGATCCCTCCGGAACACCCTCGCGGGCCGCGACCCGCAGCAGGCCCTCGAACTGCTGCTGACCGGTCTGCGCCAGACCCGTACCAATACCGAATTCCTGACCCAGATCCGTAGCGCAGGATAGAAACCGGGCATGCGAGCGAAAAGCGTGCGAGTAAGTCGAGGCCCTCGGCACCTTCGTCCGTACGCCCGATGTAGGGCATCTCGACCTCGGAGATCCACTCGCAGAGCAGGCGGATATCGAGGTCCGCCCGTACCGCGCCGTCGTGCTGCGCCTGAACACCGAGCGCTCGACCGGGCGTGCACCGAGCGCTTCGCCGCCCTGTCTAGATCACTGGGTAGGGGTGGGTCTCGGCGCGCCCCTGGAACGAGAGGATCCGCGGATTCTGGATGCGGCCCTCGCGGATCTCGATCGCCCGCCGAACGGTCTCATTGCCGTCCCAAGCATTCGGCCCGCCCGCCACGATCGGCAGATACTCCAGCAGCGCCTCGGAATTCTCCCAGGTGGCCGAGTTCCACAGATACGAAGGGCTGTGGTCGACGCCGTAATAGTGCAGATCGTCACCGACGGTGAACATGGGGTCGGCGAACGAGGTCGGGCGAGCCCATTCGAACCCCATGCCCGCATCGCAGGAGACATCGACGAACAGGGTCGAGCGCGGAAACAGGCCGAGGTCGTCGTCCCGGACGAAGAGCAGCGGGTGCTCGGTGTCCTGGAACATGCAGTTGACGATCACGTCGTAGTGGGCCAACATCTCGGCCAGCGGCCCCGGCTCCGGATCTTTCAATGCCAGAGTGTGACGGGGGTTGCGGGGGTCGCGCTGAAAATTCTGCATCCGCACCGACGCGAACGGTGAGGCGACAGCAGAAACGCTGCGCTGGGTCAGCACCGTCACATCGCTGATCCCGAGTGCCGACAGCGCACGCACCGCGCCCCGGGCCGTGGCACCGAAGCTGATGACGGCGGCCCGCAACCTCTTGCCGTAGTCGCCGGTGACACCCCGCAGCCGCAGTGCGTGCATGACCGAGCAGTAACCGGCCAGCTCGTTGTTCTTGTGGAAGACATGCAGACTGAAATTTCCGTCGGCGGTCCAGTAATTCATCGCTTCCCAAGCGATCAGGGTCAAGCCCCGGTCGACGGCCAGCTGGGTGATCCGCCGATCCTGCACACAATGCGGCCACCCCCACACGACCTGCCCGGGACGCAGGGTCTCGAGGTCCTCTGCCAGCGGTTTGGGCAGCAGCAGTACATCGCATCCGGCGAACAGTTCCGCGCGCGTCCGGTGCCCGGCGACCAGCGGCGCCAGCCGCTCGTCCGAGTAGCCGAACCGGTCACCGTATCCGTGTTCGAGGAAGATACTCGCCCGGATTCCGGGGTCGATCCGGTCGAAGTGCGCCGGATGGATCGCGAGCCGATGCTCGTCCTCCTTGTGGGAGGTCGCCACGACACCGATCGTCAGTTGCTTCACCTGTTGAGCCTACGCGCGGGCGGCCATCAGCAGACTCACGAACAGATACCTCCTCCGGCGATCGATCCGGCCCGCATCCGCGAAACGCCGCCGGATAGCCGTCGCGCGGCTCAGCGGTAGGGGAGTGTTCCAAGAGTCGAGGAACAGTCGCCTGGGCGAATATCGCTCTCGCGGCGAAGATCCGCGAGTTCGATGGATGATCGGCCGTAATGTGGTGGGTCCACATCGAGACAAAGGGGTTCCGCAGATGCCTGGATCTATCGTTCACGATTCGGAGGCTGCTGCCGGGTTCGCTGACGCGGCCGCGTTGGTGGCCGAGCTGCTGGGCGCGGCTGCCGGGCATGTCGACACCGCTGCCGGCGCCCCGCTGGGAGGGCTCGGTGTGTTCGGCGCAGATTTCGCGGATGCTTTCGCGGCGGCGGTGCAGACGCAGGCGGCGACTATCCGAACCGCCGCTGCTCTGTTCGGTGCCTATGGGCAGACCGTAACCGAACAGGGTGCTGCCTTGGCCGCCATCGATGCCGGTACTGCGGCTGCGTTGGCGGGGGTCGCCGACGTCGAGGGGGCGTGATGCGAGCTACCACGAAAACCGTTGCCGGCGGGGAGCATCCGCTGTTGAATGTGTTGATGCAGCCGCTGCTGGATTTGCGGGCTTCGTTGGGTGACGGTGCTCGGCCGACCGATGTGTTGGCTGCGTTGGCTGCTGCCGCGGATCGCACTGCGGCTGCTGAGGCGCCGGGTCGGGCCGGTCGGTATCTGCTGGAATCCACCGATACCGCGCCGGCGGCGGTGCCGGTGGCTGCGCGCACCGAAACCGAGGCGGTCGCGTTGGCCGACCATCACACGTCGCTGTCGACGGTGCTGACCGATGCGTATGCCACGCGCGATACCGCCGCGTCCCGGCTCGATTCGGTCATCGAGGACTTTCGGACGAAGGCCGGTCCGATGTTGGCGACCGCGCAGTCACAAAGTGATGTGGATGCGGTGATCGGTCTCGCCGCGCAAACCATCCGCGACGGCGTGACCGAAGTGAACTACGCCCGTGACGAGATGGACGACCACACCCGCCGCACCCGGGCATTGGGCCGGGGCCCGGATGCGCCCACGGTCACGGTGCCCGACGGTTTCGCCACGGCCCCGGGTGTCACGGCGGGGGCCGGTGTTCCCGGCGGTGTTCCCGGCGGTGGTGTACCTGTCGGTCTCGATCCGCAGCAGGCCATGCAACTGGCGTTGCAGCAGGCCGCGTTGGCTGCCGGTGTGCAGTTGGGCACGGTAGCCCTGGACGCCGGGGTGGAGATCGGTTCGAAACTCATCGACGGCGTGGTGCAGGTCGCCACGCACGGCATCGATACCGGCGCGGCGTTGGCCGAGCAAGGCATATCGACCCTCGCTGCCGGCGCTGCCGGCGCTGCCGGGCCCGGTACCGAGCCGGGGCTCCACCCCGGCGGGGGTGCTCCCACCGCGCCGGCCGGTTCCGGTGACCAGCCGGGAGCCGCCTTGTTCGGCGGGCTCGGGGGCACTCGGTCCCCGTCTACCCCCTCCGGGCCGAAGGATGAAGACACCACCAGCGGCGACGCTTCGCCGCCGGTGATCCCTGCGCCGGGCACGGATTCCGAGCCTGTTTTCCCGGTGCCGGATCCCACGCCTGTGCTACCACGACCCGGCGACCAACCGGGTACCACCGGTGCGGTGCTACCGCCGGTGACGCGGCCCGGTGCCGGACAGGATCAGGAGACGCCGAGGCCCAGGCGGCCGGGGCAGGCGGGTGTGGTCCTGGAAACGTCATGACCGAACGAGACGGTGCCCGGATCCCCGGTGCCGCGGAAGATGCGGTCGCCGGCAGCGAGCTGTACGACGACGAGGGCAGCTCGGTGGTAGCCGATCCCTCGGGCGTGGCAGGTAATCCGTTCGTGCTGAACGGGTTACCCGCCTACGCGGGCCTGGCCGCACCGGCGAAACCGGGTAATCGTGACCGCCGGGATCGTGTCGAGGAGGAGGGGGACGCGTATGCCGGCGAATGGTCGCGGTGGCTCGACGATCCTCGCCGCACAGGCGAGGAAGGCGACGACGACCCGGTGTTCGACCTCGACGACAGCGACGCTGCAGCGGCGTCGCGGACCGGAACCGGTGGGCGCGTGGTGCGGGCGGTGCTGCCGCAGTCGGTGACCGCGGCCGCCCGCGGCGGTGGCCGGGTGTGGCCGACCGTGGCCTGGTCGCTGGCCGTGGTCGCCACCATTGCCGTGATCGGTGCGGTAGTGGCAGTCAATGTCGAGGCCGCACGCCGTGAGCGGGTGTCACCCGAAGCGAACCAGGCTGCCGCGTCCACCATCGTGGCCGCCAGTACTTCGGCGCTGCCGGCGAGCTGGGATCACGCCACCGGTGGATGTACCCGCACCCGAACGGGGTCGATCACCATCGGCGCCGATCCCGGCGACCACAGCACACCCCAGCTGGCGATACTCGGTTTCGAATGGGCCTATTACGTCGAACGTGACGCCGCCCTCGCCCGCACATTCGCCACCCCGGACGCCAGGATCTCTAGGGTCGGGACGCTGCAAGCCGGTATCGACTCGCAACCCGACGGAGTGCGGTACTGCGTGTACATCACCGCCGGCGACGCCGGCGGTGAGGTGTGGGACGTCGAGTTGCACGAGCAGTGGCCGGGCGATTCGGAAGCGATGCGATACGGGCAGCGGATCACCACTACCACCAAGGACGGAAAAGCGCTGATCACGGGTATAGCCAGGCGCTGACCGGACACGGACTGTGCGCGCAGCACCATTCTGTACTCTGAAATACATAATGATGTATGGTCATGCCCATGGGCAGACCGCGAGCATTCGACGAGGCCGCAGTCCTCGATGCGGCGGCGAGCCAGTTTCGGGTGTTCGGGTTCAGCGATAGCTCGACCGAACGGCTGTGCGAGGTCGCCGGCGTCCGACGCAGCAGCTTGTACAACACGTTCACCTCGAAAGAGGAGTTGTTCGTCCAGGCCCTGCGGCGATACCTGTCGGTCGTGGCTCAGATGCAAGAAGCGATCCTCTCCGACGAGAGCCGTGACGGGCGAGAACGGCTGGAGATGCTGGCCGAGCTGGTTCTGGCCGAGGAACGTGCGGCCGCCGGGCAAGGGCATGCGGCCGGCTGCATGGTCGTCGGCACCTACATGACCCCTGGACTCCGCGAACGCGATGAACGGATCGCACGAGCTCTGGAAGCCTCACTGGAGCAGCGCCTGTCGCTGCTGGCGCACGCGATCCGGGCCGGCCAGGTCGATGGCAGTTTGCGACGTGATATCGACGCCGCCGACGGCGCTCTCCTCGTGGTGACTGTGATCTCCGGGCTTCGGGTCAGCGCCCAGGCCGGGGTCGTCCCCGACCGGCTACAGCGAGTCTTCGCCCTGGGGCTGCAACCCCTCGTCACCTGACCCGCGGTCCTCGACCGCGGGTCGCGGGTCACGCACGCCATCGTTTTGGACTACTGGATACAGAAAGGCGTTTTTTGTCGAACTGACCTTTCGTCAACGCATCACGCTCAACACGCGCAATCCCACGAACCGAATGACCGGCGATATCCGGTCTCGCACGCACACAGGAGTTCTTTCATGACCTCGACCGCTTCCACCGACCTCACCGACCAGCGCATAGCGATCGTCCGCCGCGCTTTCGAGCTCATCGATGCGAGTGATCCCGCGTTGCTCGATCTCTACGCCGATGATGTGGAACTGTACTTTCCGAAATTCGGTGTCGGACACGGCAAGCAGGACATGGCCGAGTTCGCACAGCGACTCTGGGCGGACCTGTCGGCCCTCGAACACGATATCGACGGCCTGGACATCATGGTGGCCGGGGACCGGATCATCGTCGAAGGTCGTGAATGGGGTGTCACTGCCGACGGGCGCCGATGGCCGGACCAGCGCGTCTCGACCGGCCGTTTCTGCAATGTCTTCACATTCCGCGGCACGCTCATCAGTGCGGTCCACATCTACGTCGATCCGGACTTCACAAGCAGTCACGAGCAGAAAGTCATCCAACTACACCGCGGTGACGGCACGAAATGATCAGGCCCGAGCCCGGGGCCGCCGAAAGGCCCCACTACCCGGATGGCGAGGTCGAGGCGGCGCAGGTGATGAGCCACCTCGCCGGCGAGGAGTTGTTCGAGTTTTCGCAGGTGTGCGATGCCTTCTGGGATGCGGGGTGCCTGTTCGAACAGCAGTCGGTGCATGCGTGGTTGAGCCCGGTGTAGGTGCACGACTGCGGTGATCGGCCGATGCGCAAGCCGAGCAGCCGCGGCTCGTCACCTCGGCCCGGACTGTTCATGATCACCCCTTTCGTGGACGGCCGAGGAGACCGCCTAGCCTCTCGGGGTGGGGTGTTCACCAGGTGTTCGTTTGCTTATGGGATAGATACTTGTCAATATCGATGTATGTCTAAGTCGCAGTTGCCGGTGGTGCCGGTCGAGGCGTGCAGCCCGTCTCCTCGGGTGCGGGAACCGTTGTCGGCGGATACCGCGGGTGAGTTGGCGGTGGTGTTCAAGGCGTTGTCGGATCCGATTCGGCTGCGGCTGTTGAGTTCGATCGCCTCGCGGGCCGGGCTGGAAGCATGCGTGTGTGACTTGTCCGAGGGTATCGATCTGACCCAGCCGACGATCTCCCATCACCTGAAGGTGTTGCGGGGTGCCGGCCTGTTGACCAGCGAGCGCCGCGCGTCATGGGTGTATTACCGGGTCGTCCCGGAAGCGCTGCAGCGGCTCTCGGAGGTGCTGCTGTTCGAGAGCGGCGCGGCTGCCGAGGTGAGCGCGTGAGCACCGAGATCACCACGACCGGCGGGCAGCGGGGTGTCGTCGCGAAGTTGTCGACGTTGGATCGGTTCCTGCCGGTGTGGATCGGTGTGGCGATGGCCGCCGGCCTGCTGCTGGGCCGCGTGATCCCTGGGCTCGGCGAGGGGTTGGCGGCGGTGGAGATCGACGGGATCTCGCTGCCGATCGCGATCGGGCTGTTGATCATGATGTACCCGGTGCTGGCGAAGGTGCGTTATGACCGCCTCGACACCGTCACCGGCGACCGCCGTCTCCTGATCGGGTCGCTGGGACTGAACTGGCTGCTGGGCCCGGCGTTGATGTTCGCCCTGGCGTGGCTGCTGTTACCGGATCTGCCGGAGTACCGCACCGGGTTGATCATCGTGGGGTTGGCGCGCTGCATTGCCATGGTGATCATCTGGAACGACCTGGCGTGCGGTGACCGGGAGGCCGCCGCGGTGCTGGTGGCGTTGAACTCGATCTTCCAGGTGATCATGTTCGCCGTGTTGGGCTGGTTCTATCTGTCGGTGTTGCCCGGCTGGCTGAGCTTGGAACAGACCACGATCGATATCTCGCCGTGGGAGATCGCGAAGTCGGTGCTGATCTTCCTCGGGATCCCGTTGCTGGCTGGCTATCTGACTCGCCGGTTCGGTGAGCGCGCGAAGGGCCGGGACTGGTACGAATCCACGCTGATCCCGAAGATCGAACCGTGGGCGCTCTATGGGTTGCTGTTCACCATCGTCGTGCTGTTCGCCCTGCAAGGTGACCGCATCACCTCCCAACCCCTCGACGTCGTCCGGATCGCCGTTCCGCTGCTCGCCTACTTCGCGATCATGTGGGGTGGAGGCTACCTGCTGGGCGCGGTCATGGGGCTGGGGTACGAGCGCACGACCACGCTGGCGTTCACCGCGGCCGGCAACAACTTCGAGCTCGCCATCGCCGTCGCGATCGCCACTTACGGCGCCACATCCGGGCAGGCGCTGGCCGGTGTGGTCGGCCCGCTGATCGAGGTGCCGGTGCTGGTCGGGCTGGTGTATGTGTCCCTGGCCCTGCGCAACCGGTTCCGCGATACCGCGACGCCGGTCGAGGCGGGCTCCCGGTGACCACACTCGCGAAGGTGCTGTTCGTGTGTGTCCGCAACAGCGGCAAATCGCAGATGGCGGCCGGGCTGCTGCACGCTGCGGCCGGGGATCGCGTCGAGGTGCATTCGGCCGGCACCGACCCCGGTGATCAGTTGAACGCGTTGTCGGTGGCCGCGCTGCGTGAGCTCGGGGTCGATATCGGCGGTGAAACCCCGAAACCTGTCGACCAGGCACTGCTCGCGGCGGTGGACCTGGTGGTGATCCTGGGCCGCGAAGCGAATCTCGACGTCCCCCCGGGTGTGCGGGTGCGGCGCTGGGAGACCGACGAGCCCTCGGAGCGCGGGATCGAGGGGATCGAGCGGATGCGGTTGGTTCGCGACGATATCGCCGCCCGCGTCCAGCTGTTGGCGGCCGAACCCTGTTCGCTGGTCCGGCCCTGACCTGCCTTTCTCGAAACATCGGAGCACGATATGAGCGAATCCCTGGGCCCTGCGCCGATGCCGAGTGTGTTGTTCGTCTGCGTCCACAACGCCGGGCGTTCTCAGATGGCCGCCGGGTTCCTGGCCCACCTCGCCGCCGGTGCGATCGAGGTCCGTTCCGCTGGGAGTGCCCCGGCCGAGAGCCTGAATCCGGCGGCAGTGCAAGCGATGGCCGAGGTGGGGGTCGATATCACTGCGCAGGCACCGAAGATCCTGGCCGCTGATGCGGTGAAGTCCTCCACGGTGGTGATCACGATGGGCTGTGGTGACACCTGCCCGGTGTTCCCCGGTATCAGTTACCGCGACTGGGATCTCCCGGACCCGGCTGGTAAGGGTGTAGAGGCGGTGCGCCCGATTCGCGACGAGATCCGCGCCCGCGTCGAAGCCTTGATCGCCGAACTGGTGCCCGCCGGCACCTGACGGGCAACCCACCTGTGTGATGCTGGGCCCGGCCGACACCGGCCCCAGCAACGCCGTCGAGACAGCGAGCGCGGCCAGGACCACGACAGCACCGCCAACACCCGGCGGCGCCCCGCCCGCGGCAACCCCACCGCCGCGGGCGCGGTATCGATCTCGGTCAATCCATGAACCCGGGA
The DNA here is from genome assembly GCF_035956715.1 of Nocardia sp. NBC_01329. Classification (NCBI taxonomy): domain Bacteria; kingdom Bacillati; phylum Actinomycetota; class Actinomycetes; order Mycobacteriales; family Nocardiaceae; genus Nocardia; species Nocardia sp. NBC_01329. The sequence continues at coordinate 1,971,386 of NZ_CP108381.1, forward strand.
TCTACTGGGCGGCGGCGGTCGGCGTGCAGCATGCTATCTCGGACCCCCGGCCGGCTTCGTTCTCCTGACCGGTGCTGTCGCCGCGACCGTCGCTGCCGCAGCATGCCTGCACTGCTTGACCGTCGCTCATCTCGGCGAATACCGGTGCGGCGCCGAAGTGTTCAGTATCGGCCAGGACGGTGTAGACCTCCCAACGCTCCTCGTTCGGGCCCGTCACCCACACCTTGTCCTGAGTCGCGAAGCAACATGTGGTCGCGATCTGCTCCTCGGTGAACAACCCCGCCTCGGACAGGCGCGCGATCTCGGCATGTACCTTCTCCGGGGAATCGACCTCCACCCCGAGGTGGTTGACGCTGCCACCCTGGCCCGGGTTCTCGATCAGCACCAATTTCAACGGCGGCTCGTCGATCGCGAAATTCGCATATCCAGGCTTCCGCTTCGCCGGTTGCGCACCGAACAGGGTCGAGTAGAACCCGACCGCGGCGTCCAGATCATCGACATTCAGAGCGAGCTGCACACGAGACATGACGACCTCCAGTTATGTTACATATATCGAAGAGCTGACACGGACGAGTGTGCCACCTTTTCGACATATGTCAATTGTCACGGTAGGATCGGAGCATGCCCAAAGCACTGCCCGTCATCGACACCACCGCCCCCGTCTGCTGCGCCCCCGTGGCCGCCGGCCCGGTCGACGACGAAGCAGCCCTGCACGTCGCGCTGCGGCTCAAAGCCCTCGCCGACCCCGTTCGCGTGAAACTCATGTCGCTACTGCTGGCCAGCCCTGTCACCGGCGCGAACGGCGGCGACCTCGCCACCGCGGTCGGCCTCACCGAATCCACCGTCAGCCACCACCTCGGCCAACTCCGCAAAGCCGGGCTCGTCCAATCGGAGCGCCAAGGCATGAGCGTCATCCACCGCGCACATCGCGATGCCCTATCGGCTCTGTGCTTGGTCCTGGATCCCAACTGCTGCCGGTAACCGAGTGGCTTTGGTCGTGAATCGTCTCGGCCACACGCAACTCGAGTCGGTTCCCAGTGAATTCCGACGTCGCCAGGATTCTGCTCGACATCAATGGCCTTGCACGCTATGTGGGGAAGGGGGGACTATCTCGCTATCGGTGTTTCCGGCGGTTTCTCTCAGTAGGTTCGGGCGTCGGGCCAGCGGTCAGCGAAGGTGATCGCGAACGCGTTGACCGCGGGCTTCCAGCGTATCGTCCATCGTGCCCGACCGGCACCGGTCGGGTCGAGCGAACGAGTCACCAGATACGGGGCCGTGCCGGGGTGGGTGTCTTTCGATGTGGGCTCGGTCCGGTCGATGTCGCGGTGCTGGTTGGGCATGGGTGTGTCGCCTATTGACCTGAAGCGAGGTTGGGGTTTCAGAGTGTTGTCATGGAGTTCTCGGGTGTCGAAGGGCAAGGCGGCGCAAGCGGCGACGATTCAGCGGTTCCGCCGGAGGATATGACCGTCGGGCAGTGGGTTGTGCGGGCGGCTCGCCCGTTGGTGACGGTGCAGCCGTCGGCGCCCCGCGATGATCTACGGCCGCTGGTGACGATGGTGGGAGATGCGTCGGTGGTGGGTTATGGGGCCGGCACTCGCGGGGCGCACGAGGTGTTCGCGCTGCAGGACCGTATCGCCCGTCTGCTCGTCGGCGAGGCGGGGTTCCGGGTCATCGCCTTGGACCAGGATTGGACGTTGGGTCTGCGGTTGGACGCGTTCGTGCGCACCGGGGTCGGAGATCCCCGCGAAATACTTGCCGCTGCCGAGGCTTTCGCCGCGACCGAGGAGGTACTTGCGCTGGTTCGGTGGGCAAGGGTTTTCAATCGGGACCATCCCGCGGACCCGGTGCGGGTGGTGGGAGTGAGCCCGCACGCGGTCGACCACCGTGCCTACGACACGGTCGTGGAGTACGTACGGGAGGTCGCTGCCGACCGGATCGCCGAGTTGGAGGACCTGTACCTCGATGCGCGCCCCGGCGAGGATATCGACGCCCATGTCGACCGTTTCCGCGGTCTGCCGCATCGTGCGGGCCTGGTCGAGCGCGTCCGCGCGGCGTACCGGCTGGTCGCGGATGTAGCTGCTGCCCACGATGAGCCCGGGTGGGTGGTGCAGGCCGCGCGGGTGGTCGTGCAGTTCCATGAGCTGCACGACCACGACAACCGGCCCGAGGACCCTTTCAACATGGCCTACTACGAGGCAGCGTTCGCCGAGAACGTCGAATGGTGGCACCGCCATACCGGGCGCAAGGTGCTGTTCTGGTCGTCCAGCTCCCACACCGCCAACGCCCGCTACCGGGGTTTTCCGCCCAACCCGGCCGATGTATCCCGTAACGCGGGTAGCTACCTGCGCGAACGCCTCGGCACGAGCTACAAGTCGATCGGGATCACCTTCCACAGCGGTGATCTGGCCACCTTCGACGGACGGGATCGCGTGCACGTACCCGGGTCCACACCGCGGTAGTTCGAGTCGATACTGGGCGCGGCAGGCCTCGACTGTTATCTGCTGGACCTGTCTGCCGCCCAACCTCCGGCGGTGACCGACTGGCTGTCCGGCACAGCCGAATTCAGGATGATCGGCCGCGACTACGACACCGATGACGGTCACTACATGACCGGCGGGTCCGCCAGGGAATGGTTCGACCTCATCGTGCACTGCCAGCAGGTGACACCCGCCCGCACGTTGTCTCCCCTTCCCGGTTGAGCGGCACGGGCCACGACACCGGTCCCTGGCCTGAGAGATGACGCCGACACAGCGGTGTGGGGTTACCGGAGTTGGATGTTGCCCGGGTGCGGCGGTGGTGCCGCGACCGGGTGTCAACGCATGTGCGCAATGAAATTCGCGTAGAAGCAGGTATTGCCCCGCGCCATGTGACGGTTCCGGAAAGCCGCCCGCCGTGGCGGGAAGGCTTGGGTGCTGAGTGGACCAGGTTTCCGATTGCCCGGCTGAGGTACACGAGCACGACAAGGCTGTGGTCGCTGTACTGGCCCGATCGCAACCCGCGGTTCCACGAATACGGGCGCGCTCGGCCCACACCCGATGTGGATGAGCTTCTGGCGGCGCTAGACCGCGATCCGACGGCCATTTTCCGGGCTGAGCCGCCACTGGTTGTGGCGGAATGGGTTACACCGCTGCGGCTTCCTCCCCAGTGACCAAGTCGGCTGGCCTGGCCCACCCGAGGCCCTTGCGAGGCGGGTTGTTGACCTCATCGGCGATCCGCGGCAGCTCAGCAGCCGTAATATCATGCAGGTCAGTACCTTTGGAGAAGTAGTCCCGCAGCAGTCCGTTCATGTTTTCGTTGCTGCCGCGCTGCACGGAGAGTGCGGGGCGCAGAAGAACACTCGTGTGCCGGTGCGTTCGGTGATCTGCTGGTGCAGCGCGAGTTCCTTACCCTGATCCCAGGTCAGCGTCCGCCGCGGCCGCATAGGCAGCACGGTCCCGCGGGTGACGGGATCAGTGGCCAGGACCTTCGCGCAATGGGCTGAGGAGAACGTCGACGCTTTCCGGTGAAGTGCCGGTCTCGTGGAAAGCAATCGGCGCACTGCTGCCGGTCCGGTGGTGTCGCGGTATCAATTCTGTTCGGTGCGGGTGGTAGAAGTCGGTGCCGGAGTCGCCGATGAGGGTCCGTGGGATACGGAGCAGTTGGTCGTCGTGGTCGACCGAGGGACGTGGCCGGGCGTCCGGCGGCAGGTGCGCCGGCCGTCGTGCGGTCAGCGACCGGATGGGGTCGGACGGGGCGGTTCGGCATCGAACCTCGTTCCTGGACTATGACATCGAGATTCGGCGGGTTTCGCTGCTGAGTCGGGTCAGAAAGCGGTCTTGCCCGTGAGGGAGTCGAGCCCAGTGTCCCTCACCGGTGACCCGGGCCGGCCCCCAGGTCACCGATGAGCGCCGCGAGCACCTGAGCCCGACTCGTCGCCTGCTCCCGGGGACGGGTATGCCTGCGGCTCGGTGCCGGCGACCGATACCACCAGGTCCAGGTCTCGCATGACCTCGGAGAAAACCACCGGCGGTACATCGACCAGCGGCACCGGCGTGCCACCGACGCTGCCCGACCCGGTCGGGGGTCCGTAGCGGCCCGCATCACGGTGGCCGATGGTCAGGAAGCGGACGTCGCCGACAACGACGTCGCCCATTCCGAAGTAGCCGTGGAAGTCACAGCGCAGCGCCGCGATCAGGCCGCCGCCGACGGCGCGGGTCGCTTGATGGTCGTCGTACTCACCGTGGGTGAACCAGCCCCGACCGGACAGCAACTGACCCGCCACCCTGCCGTCGACCGTCTGACCGGCGAACCGCCGCGACACCTCTCCCGCCTCGCGTTCTGCCGGAGTGAGCACGTACAGCTCCCGGAACGCCTGCTTGACCGGCTGCTGGAGGCGGGACCGCACGATCTCGGCCTGCCAGTCGGCGAGCACCCGCCGCTCATGCAGTTCGACGGGGTGGACGGCGGTGACCGGGCCGGTGGTGTCGACTCGGTCGAGCAGGTCGATCACGCCCGCTCGGTCCCGCCACAGCAGCGCAGGCAGCATCGCCGCACCGGCTGGCAACGACAGCAGTCGGGCCAGCTCGTCCGGCGCCAACGTCCCGGTGGTGGCGACCAACCGCTCCACCAGCCCCGTCCGCATCCGGCGAGCCTGGTCCCGGAGTCGCTGCTGGTGCTCGCGCAGCCCCCGGTAGCCGGGATCGGCGCGGACCGCAGCCGGCACCGACCCGAGCGCCTTGCCCGCCCGGCTGACCGTCAGCACCGGGTCGGCGCCGTCGAACCGCAACGCGATCCGGTATTCGCCGACCTCCGCTTCGGCGGGGGTATCGGTGGCGATGCGCGCCTCACAGTCCCATTCGAGGCGGCTCGCCTCCGCGATCCCGGCCACCTGCGCCAAGTGATCGAGGGCGACCTCGATCGCGGCGGCGTGGCTGTGTCGGCGGTTGGGGCCGAGCTCGGCACCCTTCTTCGCGGACTCACGCAACGCCAGATAGCGGTCGAGGACCGTCTCATCCGGAGCCAGGGGCAGCATCCCGAACGCGGCGATGCCCTGCAGTGCGTTACGCGCGAAGCGCTTCACCACGTGGGCCCGGTTCCAACCCATCACCGCGGAAACCAGCTCATTCGGTTCGAGTTCCAGCAAGCGCCGCGCGGCGTCCTCGCCGGCGTCTTCGATCGCGGCGAGCAGGACCGCCCGGTCCAGGCGGGTGACTTCGCCGACCGGTATCGCCCGGATCAGGCGCAGCAACGGCGCAGCTCGTGCCAGGCCGAAAAGTGGTAGCAGCGCATCGGCGTCACCCGCGCGCAGCCGCCACCCGAACACGCGGCGCTGCTCGGATTCCGACCGACCTCGCAGGGAGTCGAGCAGGGCAGCGCGTTCCTCATCGGTCAATTCCGCCGCCCCGAGGTGATCGGCCACGTTCTGGTCGCCGCCCCATGTCAGTGCCGCCTGAACGTATCGCAAGCCACGCGGTACCAGCACCTTGGGCAACTCATCCCAGCCTGCCGGGGTAGATGCGGAGACGAGCCGCCAGGTCAACGCATCCACATAGACCCGTACGGTGTCCGCGCAGGCCAACGGCGGACCGGTCACGTCGCCGGAGGGCGAGTGGCCGATGACGGCGTAGCCGAGGTAGGGGTCGTCGGTGAAAGCCCGTTCGACCACCGTGGCGTCGATGGCGTCGGCCCGGTGCAACGTGTCGAGAATGCGCCCCACGGTCTCTCGGCGCAAGGTGCCGAGAGCGAACGGGGTGAACGAATTGAACGGGGTGAAAACGAGCACCCGGAGCAGGTGGGTGTCGGTGGCGGCGATGGCCTGCTCCGCCACCTCATCCAGCCCCAGCCGGTGCCGCACGTCGCGCCCGAGGAAGGCGGCGAGCAGGGCTTTCCGCTGAGCCGTCGGCCACGGCGTATCCAACAGGCCGGTGATGTCGTCCGGCTGGTCGACCGGGAAGCCGGCGTCGTAGAGCGCATCGATCTCCGCGACGATGTCACCCACGTGCGGTGCCAGATTACCGATGGCCCGACGGTCGCCCTGCTTGATCCGGCGCCGGATCTGCCCGGCGGTGTCCCACAGGCCCGCCCGGTCGCCGGCCTTCGCCACGATCCGTGCCTGGTCCACCAGCCGCCACAGCGCCTCACGCTGCTCACGGACGATGTCGATGTAGTCCTCCGGTATGGTTCGCTCCACCGGCAATCAGCCTCCCACCAGCGCGACCAGCCGCAGGAACACGACCGGCTCGCCGAGCCGAAACGCGAGCTCCTCGTCCAGGTCGACGATCTGCCGCCCACCGGCGAAGACCGCGAATATGCCCTGGACGAATGTCCGATGCGCCCGGGCCACCTCCTCGGCCACGTCCGTTTCCGCCCGCGCTTGCCGCGGCATCCTGATCAACCCGGTGGCCGCCTGCGCCCGGAGATCGCCGTCGGACAGATACCGGCGGTCGAGGATCCGCCGGCAACGCGCCGCATCGGCACGCGGCTCCCGGATCTGCTCCTCGACCGCACACCGGATCAGCTCCCGCGCGGTACTACAACCCTCGGCCAGCTGTACCAGCACCGCCGGCAGATCATCGGCGGACGGGCCCGACACCCGGCTGCGCACCTCGATAGCGACCATGACCGCCACCATAAAGGAGGGGCCTGACAGCCTGCCTCGATCACGGTGGATCGATCAGCCTTCTACCTATATCGCGGCGCCGCGCTGATCACCGGGGTAGTGGATCAGCGGTCATGCGGCGCTCTGGCACCGCCGATCGGCGGTCGTCGATATCGAAGGCGGCGCACAGCCGATAACAGTCGAAACACCGGACGGCCCGGTGGCGTTGGTGTATGCCGACAGTGGACGGCATGCTGTTCGGCTCGGAACCGAAAGCCATCCTGGCGAATCACCTCATCGCGTGGCAGACGGTCGGGCGAACAGTCCGTGGCGGAGAAGAGCACGATGAGCATTGAGACATCCATCCCGTTGTGCGAATCGGCATTTCATGCCCCGCGCTCATGAAGTCGGCGCACTGTCGACGCTGTGACCTGGGGTGGGATGTCCTCGATGGCACAACGAGTGCGTGACTTCACCGATGCAGGTGGTCCGTTCGACTTTCCCGTTGTGCGGAGCGGCGTTTTATGTCCTCTCCGGCGGCCCAATAGCGTCGGATTCCATGGATCGGAATTTTCATTCGGCGGAAGAACTCGCGGCCGCCCTACATGCTGGTGAAGTGACCTCGGTGGAACTGACCGACGAGGCGATCGCCCGTATCGAGCGCGACGACAAGGCGATCAACGCGATCTGTGTACCGGACTTCGACCGCGCGCGGGACGCCGCACGCGCTGCCGACCGGGCGCGCGCCCGCGGCGAGGACCGGCCGCTGCTCGGCATTCCGGTGACGGTCAAGGAGTCCTACAACATCGCCGGGCTGCCCACCACCTGGGGCATGCCGGCGCACCGGGATCATGTGCCCGCGGAGGACGCGGTACAGGTGTCGCGGCTGAAGGCCGCCGGCGCGGTGCTGCTCGGTAAGACCAATGTGCCGTTGATGCTGCGAGATATCCAGAGCTTCAACGAGATCTACGGCACCACCAATAATCCGTGGGATCACGGCCGGACCTCGGGTGGGTCCTCCGGTGGTTCGGCGGCGGCCCTGGCGTCCGGATTCGGCGCGCTGTCCATCGGCTCCGACCTCGCCGGTTCGCTGCGCACCCCCGCGCATTTCTGCGGTGTCTACGCGCACAAGCCGACACTCGGCCTGGTGGCGGCCCGCGGGATGGTCGCGCCGCCCGCGCCGGCATTGCCGGTCGATCTCGACCTTGCTGTTGTCGGTCCGATGGCGCGCACCGCCCGCGACCTCACGCTCCTGCTCGACGTGATGGCCGGACCGGACCCGCTGACCCACGGCGTCGCCCACGGCGTCACACTGCCGCCCGCGCGCCACGAGCGGCTGGCCGACTTCCGTGTCCTGATCATCGAGGACCATCCGCTCATTCCGACCGGATCGGCGGTGCGGGCGGGCGTGAACCGGGTCGCCGAGGCGCTCATCGACGAGGGTGCTCGCGTCGAGCGGCGCAGTCCGCTGCTGCCCGATCCGACCGAAGCGGCGACGCTCTACATGCTGCTGATGCTGTCGAACGCCGCCGCAGGTATGCCCGTCGACGTGTACGAACAACTCCGGACCCACGCGGCCGCCCTGGGCGCGGACGACCGGAGTCTCGATGCGGCGCGGTTGCGCGGCATGGTGCTCAGCCACCGCGACTGGGTCGAGGCGAACAACCGTCGCGAACTCCACCGCGCCGGCTGGCGGCAGCTCTTCGCCGAGTTCGATGCCGTGGTGTGCCCCATCACGCCCACCCCCGCCTTCCCACACGACCACAACGGAGGTCTGGAGGACCGGCACATCGACATCGACGGCGTCGAGTACCCGTACTTCGACCAGCTGGTCTTGGCCGGTGTGGCCACCATGCCCGGCCTGCCCGCCACCGCCATACCCGCGGGCCGGTCCCCCGAGGGGCTGCCGGTGGGAGTGCAGCTCATCGGTCCGATGTTCGAGGACCGCACCCCGCTGCGGCTGGCCGAACTGCTCGAGCAGAAGATCGGCGGCTTCCGGGCACCGAAGTAGGGCGTACTACCGAGTGTCAGTCGAGCACGCCCACGGATCGGCGGACCGGTCGTTCTCCGTGCTCATGGATGGGCCGGCGGCCGGGTCGGGTGCCTCATCCGGCTGCGCGGGTGCGGGCGACGATGATCGCGGCCAAGTCGGCCGGGCGTTCCTCCGGAACCCAGTGGGTCGCGTCGAGGATTTCGTGGTCGAACGGGCCGGTCACGTATTCGGCGGTCAGCTCGGCGCCGCGACGCGCTATGAAAACGTCCCGGGTGCTCGATACGTGTGTGGTCGGCGCACTGACCTTCTGCCCGGCTCGCCGCCGGTCGACGAACGGCATCGCCCGGTACCAGTTCAGGGCGTAGTGCAAGGCGCCGCCGTCGACGATATCGCTGCGCAACCGATCCAACTGCTCGTCGTCGAGGCCCGATAGGGCGGCGGCACGGCGCCGCAGGCTCGTATCGCCGGCCGAACCAGCCGCGCGGAAAGCGGCGGAAAGCGCCACTTCGGGGATCCACGGCACCTGGAACAGCGCCATATAGCAGGTGCGCAGGGCCTGGCTGCTGCTCAGCAGCGAGCGCGCGAAAGCCATCGGATGCGGTACCGATACCGAGGTGAGCGTCCGGACCAGATCCGGGTGCTGTGCCGCGGTGGCCCAGGCGACGGTCGATCCCCAATCGTGCCCGGCGAGATGCACGGGTTCACCGCCCAGCGCCGTGATCAGCGCGACCGTGTCACCGACCAGTGCGCTGATCCGGTAGGCGAAGCGTCCGCGGGGCCGGGCACCGGGTGAGTAGCCGCGCTGATCGGGGGCGATGGTGCGGTAGCCGCGCTCGTGCAGGAACGGGGTGAGCCGCGACCACTGCGCGGCCGTCTGCGGAAATCCGTGCAACAGCACGATCGGGATGCCGTCGAGTGGACCCTCGTCGATCACATCGAAGGTGAGTCCGTCGTTGACGAACGACGTCAACCGCGTGCCGGTAGGACGCTCGGACGGTGTATCGGCCTGCATGGTGCAACGCTATGACAAATCGCCGCACGCCGCTCGGGCCGAGCGGCAATGATGCGGCCGGAATGCGACGCCGGTCCGGACTGCCCAGGGGCGGGGGTGTCCCGTGCGAAATTCAGGCCCTCATGAGATCGCGGTGGATCTTTCATGATGTCGTTGGTGCCGCCGTAGATCCGCTGGATGCGGTGATCCGGGTAGGCCCGTGCGACCGGGTACTCCATCATGTAGCCGTCGCCGTCGAGGAACTGATACCCGGATCAGGCCCGGGCGGCCGCCAGTCGATCCCCTGCGGGATCATCCCGGAGTCCGCGCAGGAACCTGCGCTGAACGAGCAGCGCCGTCGCCCCGAACCCGAGACAGAGACCGAACCAGATGCCGGGCCCGTGCCAGCCGACTCCGAGACCGAACAGCAGCATCGCGGGGACGCCGATCGTGAAGTACCCGATGAGGGTGCTCTGCATCCCGGCCTTGGTATTCCCGATACCGCGCAGCAGGCCGATGCACAGGTTCTGCGAACCCTTGCAGTACTGCTGAACGATGGCGAACCACAACAGCGTCGAGGCTGCCGCGATCACCGCGGTGTCCTCGCGGTGCGAGCCGAGGAAGGGGGCGAGCACGAGTTGTGGTGCCAGTACGTACAGCAGTCCGATCGCGGTCATGAAGGTGAAACCGATCGTGAAGGTGCGGCGTGCGATGGCCGCGACGGCAGCCCGATCATCCTGGCCGACGGTCCGGCTGACCAGGATCGACGATCCCTGGGACAGACCGATATTGACCTGGTACACGATATAGGCGAGTTGATTGACGATATTGCTCGCGGCCAGCGCGACGGGACCGAACCCGCCCATCAGCACGGTGGCGATGGAGGTGATCGCGGCTTCGGCCCCGTAGGTCAGCGAGATCGGTGTCCCCATTCGCACGATACGCACGACTGTGGGCCGATCGGCCTGCCAGGCGCGTAGCGACAGCAGGTCAGCGAGAACCGGATCACGCCGGACACTGCGCAAGTAGACGGCGAAGGTCCAGCACTGGACCAGGGTGGTGGCCAGCCCTATCCCCGCGAGCCCCAGCTTCGGGGCCCCGAACCAGCCGAATACGAACAGTGCGTCGAGCAGCGCGTTGACCCCGATCGACCACAGGGTGACCCGCAGCAGTGATCCCGCCCGGCGCATCCCGACCGCGAATTGACGCAGCACGTTCAGCCACAGCATCGGCACCAGCCCGGGCGCGAGCGTCCAGATGATCGGGCGGGCCAGGTCGATTACGGCGGCGTCCTGGCCCATCCAGCGCAAGGCGTAGCCGAGTGTCAGCAGTGCGACGGCACCGGCCCCGGAGGTCAGCGTGGCGACCGCCAGCGCGGCGCGCAGGTAACCGCGGATCTCGGCGCGGGCCGCGTCGTCGAGTTCCACGCTCCCGGTGCGCTTCTCGCCTCGCCCGGCCGCCGCAGCGATCAGATTCCCGGCGCCGGTGACCATACCGACGCACATGGTGCGCAGCTGGTTGTACAGCAGCAGGGCCAGCCCGCCTGCCGCGACGGCCGCTACGCCGAGAAATCCCATCATGGCCAGATCGACGGTGGTCAGCGCCACCTGGGCGAGCTGGATTCCGGCGATCGGTGCGGCGAGCGCCAGAATCGCCTGGTAGTTACGCCACTGGAATGTCACGTGTCACGCTCCTCTCCTTTCCAGATCGCGGGCCGCGAGCCGCATCGATTCGTCGTAGGCCCGGAAGAGCCGCACGATCCGCTGCTGGGCGGCCCGGTCGTAGAGGCCCCGAGCGATCAGCCAATCTTCGTCGTACACCGAGTCGAGATACTTCTCGCCCGCATCGCACACCAGTACCACTACCGTGCTGTTCGCCGGGAGCCGCACCAGTCTGCGCAGCGCCACATGGACGGCCGCGCCCGCGGTGCCGCCGATCAGGATGCCGGTGCGGCGCGCGACCATCCGTGCCGTGGCGAAGGCGTCGATATCGCCGACCCGGCAGTTCTCGTCGATCATCTCGTACTTCACGTTGCCGCCGACCGGGAAGCCTGCTGGGCTGCCCGCGCCGGTCTGCCGGTAGGGGCCCGGGTCGCCACCGAAGATGATGGAACCCATCGGTTCCACCCCGATGGCACGAACGTCGGACCCGAGCCGGCGCAGTTCCTCGACTGTGCCGCACAGCGATCCGCCGGTGCCCACCGCGCCGACGAGGTAGTCGATATCGGTCGCCAGATCCTTGTGCAGTTCGCCGGCGAGTTCTCGATATCCGGCGCTGTTGTGCGGATTGTTGTGCTGATCGGGGCGATAGGCGCCGGTAGTCGCGGCGATCTCGGCGGCGATACTCCGGCGCCGCACACTGCTCGGGCCGCCGCTCCCGTCGCCTTCCACCGTGACCAGTCGCGCGCCCATGGCCTTCATGGCGCGCAGCTTGTCCGGCGCGGCGTGGTCGTCGACGACCGCGGTGAAGGTGTACCCGCGCTCCAGGGCGATGAGCGCCAGGCCGGTACCGGTATTGCCAGAGGTGGGCTCCACGATATGTCCGCCGGGGGCGAGGTTGCCGCTGCGTTCGGCCTGGAGCACCATCTCCCGGGCCATCCGCACCTTGGCCGAGCCCGTCGGATTGAACTGTTCGAGCTTGAGCAGCAGTCTGCTGCCGGACCCGGTGCGCACGAGTTCGAGCAATGGAGTGGCGCCGATCAATTCGGAGGCATGACGCACGACGTTCTCGCCGCCGAGCGGTAGCGTCGCGGTCACCGGTCGAGCCTCCACTGCCATCGGTCCTCCGTGCCGGTCACCACGATCTTCGGCGGCAATGGGAGTTGATGGAATTCGCTCTCGTTCTTGTCCATCTGATAGCCGGCGGTATTCGGGTACAGCAGCAGATCGCCGGGGCGCGGGCGCTGCGGCATGACCACTTTGCGCCAGGTGAGGACGTCGTATTCCATACAGCTGGCACCGCCCACACAGGAGGCGACCGGTCGCGGGTTCGCGTCGGCGGTGCGCGGGATCAGGATCGGATCGGGCAGGAACTCACTGCCTTTCCATTGCTCGGACACGCTCATACTCAGCCCGTGTGCGGTGGTGATGCCATAGTCCGCGTTCTGTTTGAACCCGAGCACCGGGAAGACCGTGAATCCGGCATCGATGAGCAGCGCGCGCCCCGGTTCCAGGAACAGGTCGATATCGTCGGCGCGCAACCGATCGGCCAGCGTACGCCCCTGGTATTCCACGTTCAGGACGGCTTCGAGCATGGCCGCGCCGGTGGGCTGCTGGGCGTAGGGGTAGAACTTCTCGAACCGCTTGCCCGCGTGGAACCATCGGTCGTCGTGGTCGCGAGTGAAGGTGGCCCAGTCCTCGTCCCGGACATACCGGCAGGCGAAACCGCCACCGATCGAGATCGCGGATACCGGCAGGCCCTGCTCCCGGATTCGTGCGCACAATTCGATCAGCTCGTGCGCCGCTTCGGCCCGCGGCGCGACCTGGTAGCCGTCGAGATGGAACGAGAACCCGGTCAATTCGAGATGTTCGCGCAGTTCGGCGCAGCGGTCGATGGCGTGTTTCAGATCGGTATCCGTCGATCCGAAGCGGCTGTGCGGCGCGTTCGGCGGCAGTCGGCGCAACAGGATTCGTAACCGGCCCGCCGACCGGGCGATCTCGGCTGCCCGTTCCAGTTCGTCGAGTGCGTCGATGGCGACGAGGCAATCGTGGCGGGCCGCCAAGCGCAGTAGCGCGTCGGTTTTCGCCGCACCCGTCACACCGATATCGCGGCCGCGGACACCGTGGGCGAGTGCGTGCACGAGCTCCTGCTCGGAGGCGACGTCCACCCCGGCGTCGAGGTCGGCCGCTACCGTCAGCCAGCAGCCGGCTTTGTTCGCCTTCTTCCCGTAGTAGACCCGGCCGCGCACCCCGGACCGCGCCAGTACGTCCTGGAACGCGGTCAGATTGGTGGCGAACTGCGGGGGATTGACCACATGGAAGGGTCCGCCGACCGCGTGGTGGATCTCGAAGAGCGACTGCGGGTCGGCGCGCAGTGCGCGTTGCCAGCCGGGTTCGAGCGCGGGCAGGGTGGGGAGTCGGCCGGGTGCGGTCAGGTCCACAGCCGCACCTGCTGTCCGCGACCGGCCGCCACGGCGCGGGTCGCCAGGGCGTGGGCCACCGGAATATCGGTGATGACCATCCCGCTGGAGAAGGCGAATACGCGGTCGGCCGGATTCCGGCGGCCCGGGGCGCGGCCCGCCAGGATATCGGGGAGTTCGGCATCGATGACGAGTTCGCCGTCGTGGCCGGCCAGGCGTGTTCCGGTGACGCCGAGTTGTCCGGTGCTGGTGGCGATCGTGTAGTCAGCGGCCCGCAGCGCGCCGCTCTCGACCCCTTTGCTCGCCACCGAGATGAGCAATCCACCCGGGCGCAGCCATTCGGTGCGCACCTTCGGATGCGCCGCGCGCCCCGAGGCCACGACGACGATATCGGATTCGGCGACCGCCGCGGGGACATCGTCGACGAGTTCGAGCTCCCGGTCGGGGAACCATCGTCGCAGTGCTGCCCGGCTCTCGGCGATTCCGTCGGGATGGGTGCCGTAGAGCCGTAGCCGTTGCAGGCCCGGCAATGCGGTCAGCAGGTAGGGGAGTGTATTGCGGCCCTGGATACCGGTACCGATCATCAGGGCGGTCGAGGCTCCCTCGGGCGCGGCGTATTTCGCGGTGATCGCGGTGGTGGCCGGAGTCCGCGCGGCACCGACCCGCTGGCAATCCATGAGCGCGAACGGTGATCCGGTGGTGTCGTCGTAGAGGCTGATGGTGGTGTAGTACTTCTCCGCGCTGGTACTGCCCTGGCGGTAGGAGGTCTTGAAACCGAGGTGCTCGAGCGATCCGTCGTAACCGAGCATCGAATACGAGACTGCGTCGCGTTCGGTATCCGGCAGCGGCAGCATGAGTTTCACCGGACAGCGGGATTCGCCGCGGGCGAAGGCCAGATACCCGTCTTCGACGAGTTCGATGACCTCCTCCGGGGTGATCTCGATATCGGCCAGATCGGTGCGGGTGAGGATGTGCAGGGCGTGGCTCATAGAACTCCGATGTCGTGCGGCTCGACCGGCTGGGAGCCGGCGCCGGCGGCGGGCGGTGGTTCGAATGGAGCCCGGTCCGTGCTCAGGTGCTGAGTCGGTTGCCGGGACCACGGAAGCGTGTCCGAAGCGGTGACGCCGGTCCGGTTTCCGGCGGTCCCCGCTGTGTGGGTCGCCCCGGTGCTCTGTTCGCGTGACCGCCGTTACGGGCCGTTGCGGCCGACTGTGCGTCGGTATGTTTCCCGAGCCGTGGACCCGGGCGGGGCCCGCCCGGGAGCGCGAGAGATGTTGCGACCAGCTGGGTTCGGGGCCGCGGAATCACCATGTCAGCATCCTACGATAACGGTAATGATTCCCGTTATCGTTTGCTGCTGTGATGGGAGCCACGTCTCGTGAACGGAGGGTGGGCGAGTGATCGGACCGGGGCAGGTGCGGCGGTCTCGGTGCGACGTGACCGATCGTCAACGAGTCGGCCCAGAACTCCTGAAGCTGTCACAAGCCGCAAAGTAGGGGTGCCGTCAAGGATCGTGTCACCAGGTACATGAAGACC
This sequence comes from Nocardia sp. NBC_01329, assembly GCF_035956715.1. Lineage (NCBI taxonomy): Bacteria > Bacillati > Actinomycetota > Actinomycetes > Mycobacteriales > Nocardiaceae > Nocardia > Nocardia sp. NBC_01329. The sequence goes on from NZ_CP108381.1 coordinate 1,986,561, forward strand.
GATGCGGTGTCACCGGTGGACATCGGGGCCCTGGACGAAGCGGCAATGCCCCGGCAGACCGTGATCTCAGCGTCCGTAAGCCGAACCTCCAACGGACACACAGGAGGACCTTTGTCTGGATGTGCCGACCAGGCGAGATGCCGTCTCTTTCAGGGTGTCCGCTGACCTGTCCGCTGAGGGGAGGTCTACCGTACGCTTCCCGTGTGACCGCAACCCTCATCGGCTATGCTCGCTGCTCCACCGACGAGCAGGACCTTACTGCCCAGCGACATAGGCTGTGTGGCCTCGGCGTCGCCGAAGACCGGATCTACCTCGACCACGGCCTCACCGGCACTCGCCGCGCCCGGCCAGGTCTCGACCAAGCTCTCGCGGCCGTCCGGGCCGGCGACACCCTGGCCGTGCCCAAACTCGACCGGCTCGCCCATTCGGTGCCCGATGCCCGCGAGATCGGTGACTCCCTGGTCGCACGCGGGGTGAAGTTGTCGTTGGGGGCGCCATCTACGATCCGGCCGACCCGATGGGGGAGATGTTCTTCAACATCCTGGCCACCTTCGCCGAGTTCGAAGTCGATCTGCTGCGGATGAGAACACGCGAAGGTATGGCCGTCGCAAAAGCCAAGGGCAAGCTGAAAGGCAAGCAGCCCAAGCTATCGGTCCGCCAGCAGTCCCAGTTGCTGCAGCAGCACCGGTCCGGCGAGCACACCATCGCCGACCTCGCCGAACTGTTCTCCGTCAGCCGAGCGACGGTCTATCGGGTCCCGGACCGCCAGAAGACCACGGTGTCCTCATCGACCCGGACAGGGCAGTGACGTGCTGGCCTACACCTACCGGGTCACCAAGTACGACCCCGCCGACCGCGACGAGCACGGCTGCTATGTCGGCGACGAGGAAACGGACAGCGACCACGGGCCGGTCGAAGCCGCCTACCTGCAGGCGGTGGCCGCCTTCGCCGAAGACACCGGCGTCGACCAGCTGACCATACGAGAACCGCTGCTCCCCGGTTTCGCCCACTTCGGCCTGGAGCCGTTCGTCGAAGGCCATGGTCTGACCGGGCTCTTCCCGCCCGACCTCACCGGTTTCCACGACGGCGCGCAGGTGCCGGTGGCCGTCGGTTTGGAGCTGGTTCGAGCAATGCTTCGCGGCGACGGCGCCTCGTGCCGCCTGGAGGTAGAGGACGTGTTCGACGTGGACGTCGGGTGGGACCTGTACGTCTACGTCGGCACCAACCAGCCCTGTGACAGGGCGTTGTCCCGTACCCGCGCACTGGGACTGTTTCCCGAACGGCTCGAGGCATCCCCCTACGATCCGTTTTTCGGCGAGGAGCCCGGCGAACAGCGACCCGCCGACGACATTTTCTGGGCTCGGCTGCGTTGGTGCATCGCCACCCACCAAGCTGTCATCCTGGAAGAGCAATACATCTACAACGTGTCTCGCTGGCACCGCCTCACCAGCGACACTGTCGACGCGGTACGCGCCGGACTCACCCCTCGTGCTCAACTCACCGTCTGGCCGGACCTGTCCACCGATATCGTCGAGATCCTTGCTGCTCTCCCGGACGAAGACGACTCGATCGAACTCGTCTGGGAGGACGAACACGGACAGATCACCAGCATCACTGCCGACGAGACCCAGCTCACCGAACTGGCAGCGCAGGTCACCGGCGCACGGGCCGCAACCGTGCTGTCCCTAAATGTCGAGGAACGCCACCCCCTGTTCACCGCCGTCCTGCCCGACAGCGACGGCGTCCTGCGGGCCCGGTGGAGGACCGATCCGGCCCCGAGCGACCACGACTGGGCGTTGTTGAAGACCCTGCACCGAGGCCAGATCTGCACCGGCACCGTCAGCGAGATCGCCAACTTCGGGGTGTTCGTCGACATCGGCGGCTTCACCGCGATGATCAACATTCCGGAACTGTCCTGGCGACCCGTCGACCACCCCTCCGCGATCCTCACCGTCGGCCAGGAGATCACCGCACAGGTCCTCGACGTCGACATGGTGCGCGAACGTGTGGCTCTGTCGCTCAAGGCACTTCACGAAGATTCGATGCCGCAGATCGTGGCGCAGGTCGGCCAGATCGTCCGCGGCCGCGTCACCAAGCTCGTGTCGTTCGGCGCGTTCGTCCGTATCGAGGACCGCCCAGACGGCTTCGAAGGGCTGGTGCACAACTCCGAACTGGCCGCAGGACACGTGGACAAGCCCGAAGACGTCGTCGAGGTCGGCGACGATCTCCACGTGAAGGTCATCGACGTCGACCTGAAACGCCGCCGAATCACCCTGTCACGCAAACAGGCCTTTGCAGCCAGCTGACGAGAAAGCAACCTCGACTTCTACTGCCAGGCCACCAACACGGCGGAAGAGCCTCTACCCGCGAATACACGAACGCAGGCCAAGCGCCGGGCTCGGATGCGATCCGGCATCGAAACGATCCCCGTCGAGCAGTACAGGCAGACCGGCCGCGTCCAGGACTACCCGCAACGCTGAAACCCGCTGCTATGCGGCCTGCCCGGCTAGGTCGAGGCGACGGTTCATGTCCAGCAGGAATCGCCCGTAGGGGTTGATGTTGGACCAGAACAGCGCCGAGAGGGCGCGGCGCTCGTTGTCTCCCATGGGGTTACGGAACTGCGGGTCTTGCAGCACCCGTTGCAGCAGCAGGGTGTTGATGTGGACCGGCGATGATTGCAGCAGGTGCAGTGCGAGCATGGAGACTTCGGTGTGCTCGCGGTCCGGGCCGGTGAATGCGCCGTCTTTGCCGTAGTAGATGACGCTGTTGCCGGAGTTCCAATTCTCCACCACCTGCAACCCGCTGTGGATCTCGTGACACAGCTCCTCGGAGCTGAGGTATTCGCAGGCGAAGATGGTGCGCACCGCGCGGCCGAGGTTCCTATCAGTGTCGATACATAGATATGCGCATCAGACAACTATTTGCTCGATCCGGTGTGAACAGCGCACGAAGTAGGGTCGAATGATCTACAGAGGGGAGAGGGGGGCCTTCGCGAGCACTCGTGCCACCGTCTCGGCCATGCGGGCTCGGAACATCTCGGGACCGAATGATTCCGCGTGCGCGCGGATTCGGAGAGGATCGAGATCGGTGGTGGAGGGGTCACGGAGGGCGGCCGCGAAACCGTCGACCACCGACTCATCGGTATCGGCCGCGATATGGGCGCCGCTGAGACCGGGCACCACGGTGTCCAAGGAGCCGCCCGCACCTACAGCCAGGACGGGCGTTCCGCAGGCCATCGCCTCCACCGGCACGATCCCGAAATCCTCTACCCCGGGCATGAGCAGGGCGCGGCAGCGGCGGTACATATCGACCAGCACCTCGTCGGGCGCGGCGCCCAGGAACGTGGTCTCCGGACCCGCGAGAGCTTCGAGCCGGCGCCGGTACCGGCCGTCGCCGACCACCACCAGGCGCAGCCCGGCTCGCTGTGCGGCGCGGATGGCCAGATCGGGGCGCTTGTAGGGGACCAGGCGGCCGGCGAACAGGAGGAAATCCTCGCGCGGCACCGTCGGGTCCGTGGCGAAGCGATCCAGGCGCACCGGAGGATTGACGACCGTGGCGGGCAGCCCCCACCAGTCCCGGACCCGGTCGGCCACCGCGCGCGAATTCGCGACCACCGCCGTGAGGCGCGGTGCCGCCGCGGTCTCGGTGCGGCGAGCCAGACCGCCGAGGGCGGTCAGGGCCGCACGTCCGGCGATGCTGTTCGCCTCCTGGGCGCGGAAAGCGGGATCCCAGGCCCAGCGGGCGGGACTGTGCACATACGCGATCACCGGTGCGTCGGTGGCGAAGACAGCCTGGGTCGCGAAGGCGTGATGGCTGACCACCACCGCGTCGAAACCGCCGCGCAGCGGCAGGCGGCGCAGAGCGCGGGGGACCAGCGGCAGCAGCGGTGCGTGCGAACGCCGGCCGGTCGCCGCGTAGGCGCGGGAGAGCCAGGTGCCGGAGACGGTGTCCCAGGGTGGATGAGCGATCGCCGGTGCGGCAGCCGGATCGACGATCGGTGCGAACACCCGCGCTTGCGGCCAGGTGCGGGCGAGTTCTCCCACAACCGCTTCCGATCCGCCGTATTCGGTGAACCGTTCGTGCACGATTGCCACACGCGGTCGCACCGCTTCGTTCGACGCGCTGCGTGGATCGGCCGGTGTGCCGGTCTCCCACGGTGCATCGTCGGTCCGGTATTCGGGATCACCGGGGTGCGTGCTCACGGTAGAACCTCCTCGAGGCGGCGGGGGGCCGCGTGGGTGCGCAGGGCGGGAGCGACGGGTCGCCCGTCGAGCAGGCCCGCGACGGTGCCCTGCTCGAGGGCCCGCCGGTAGACCGCCGCGGCACCACGGCAGGCCTCGACGGTGTGGTCGATATCGCGGTCGGTATGGGCTGCCGAGGTGACGAACGATTGTCCGAGAACCCCGCGGCGCAATAGTTCTTGGAGGAACAAGGTGCGGAACTCCTGGGACGGTCGGCCGTGCTGGTCCAGTGTCAGGAACAGCAAGCACGAGGGACGGCCGGCGATGCGGAGGTGGCCTGCGATACCGAGCTCGGCGGTGATCTCCTCGATCCCGGCCCGCAACCGGCGACCGGCGTGTTCCATCCACGCCACCGGATCGGTAGTCGCGTAGGCGTGCACCACGGCCCGGAAGGCGGCCAGCGCGCCGGTTTCCGGGCCGTGGGTGGTGGACAGCAGGAACACCCGGGCATCGTCGGTCCGCAACCCACCCAGTTCGAGGTATTCGCGGCGCCCGGCCAGCGCGGCGATAGGGAAACCGTTGCCCATCGCCTTACCCCAGCACGAGAGATCGGGCACCACGCCGTACACCTGCTGTGCGCCCCCGGCCGCCCATCGGAATCCGGTGATCATCTCGTCGAAGACCAGCAGGGTCCCGTGGCGGTCACACAGTTCGCGCACTCCGATCAGATAGCCGGGCGGCGGTTCGTGCAGCGCGGTCGCCGCCTCCATGACCACGCAGGCGATCTCCCGGCCTGCCAGCAGTTGTTCCAGAGCCGGAAGGTCGCCGTAGGGGAAGGACACGGTCGGCTGCTGGGGGATACCGGCAGACATCGCGGTCGTCCCGATGAACCAGTCGTCGACGGAGAAGAAGGGCTGCGCGCAGACGGCCACGGTGATCCGGCCGGTCACCGCGCGGGCCAGGCGCACGGCGGCGGTGGTGGCGTCGGAGCCGTTCTTCGCGAATTTCACCATCTCCGCGCCCGGCACCAGGTCCAGGAAGTCCTCGGCGGCGGCGAGTTCGGTCACGGTGGGCCTGGAGAAGCTCACCCCGTCGGCGATGGTCGCGGCGACCGCGTCGACGACCGGTCGGTAGCCGTGCCCGAGAGTGACCGATCGCAGACCCATGCCGTATTCGACGAATTCGTTACCGTCGCAATCGGTCACGCGACAGCCGTGGCCGCGCACCAGGACCGGGGCCATATGCTCGGGGTACTGGTCGGATCCACGGGCGTAGGTGTGCGCGCCGCCGGGCACCAGTTCGTGCAACCGCGCCTGGGCGCGGTCGCTGCGGCCGAAATCGGTGATCACACTCGCTCCTTCGTGGCTCAGCAGCCGGACTCGGTGAAGGCCTTCAGATATCCAGCGGACTGCCGCACATACATCCATGCCTGGAACCCCGGATCTGTTCGGCTCGGACTGGCCACCATGGTGATTTCGCCATCGAAGCAACGGTCGACGATGTAGCGGGCTCGGGAGACATGCGGGGTGAAGGTGACGACGATGATGTGCCGCCAGCCCTTGGCGGCGGCCAACCGGCGTATCTCCTGGGCCTCACCGCGGGTGGTCCACGGGCGGGGTTCGAAACACGTCACCCGGAACGGGTACGGGGTGTGGCAGTAGCGGTCCATCCGCGGGTCGTCCAGACCGGTCGACGCGGAGATCAACAGCTCCGGCGCCCAGTGCCGCCGGGTCAGTTCGAGCCCGATATCGAACCGCTCGTACGGGGTTCCGCCGAGCACCACGACGGCGTCCGCCGGCCGCAACGGGTCCAGTTGTGGCCGGACGAACACCGGCCACCCGGCCATGGCCGCGAGAACGATCAGGACGAGCGCGGCGGCCGCCACACGCCACGGCCGCCGGCGCGCGCCGGGAGGATTCGCGGTCATCTCACCGATCCGGGCGGTCCCGGCCCAGCGGCGCGGTGCGCAGCGCGCCGTCGGGGGAGACGACGAGTCGCCAGTACCCGCCCTCCGGATCCCGCAGTACGACACCGGCATCGGCGTGGTCGGACACCCACGCCCCGCTGGCCAGCACCGAAGCCAGTCCGGCACCGTCGGGTGCGACGGCCCGTAGGATCTCCTCCCCGCCGTCGGCGCGGGCGGTGACCGGCCCGGTGAACGTCGGCCGGTGGGTCTGACCGCGGCCGAGGACCTGCCAATTGCTGGGAAACACCCGGGGGCCGATCTCGCTGCCCGCGCCGGAGATCAGATTGACGGCGATCCCCTCCGGGCAGCCCGCCTCGTCGATCCGCAGTTCGGCGGGGCTGCCGCCGGGGTCGGCGTCGAAGGCGATATTCGCCAGATACGGCTGGCGGCAGTAGATCAGGTCGATATCGCAGGAACGGGCCGCGACCTTGCAGTTCACCATGCCGAACTGGGAGGGTCCGCCCTGACCGGCAGCCCCCACCTGTACGGCGATATCGGCGCCCTCGAACCAGATGTTGGTGAGCCACCAGTTGTTGGCCGCGCCGTCGATGAAGAGATGACGGTCGGTGGTCGCCGGATCGTTGTCGGAGACGAATTCGCTGTTGGTGAGGGCCAACCCGGCGTTGTGATCATTTCCGGTGCCCAGGACGCCGATCCGATTACCGGAGAACTTCGACGACGTGACGTAGTTCTGGATGCACGAGGTGGCCAGTCCGACGCCGAAGTTGTTGATATCGCAGTCGATGAACGAGGTTCCGCCGGTATTCGCCTCCAGCACCACGCCTTTCTGGCCGGCGTAGCGGGGCCAGTTGTCGGCGAGGTGGTTACCTCGGATCAGGACGGTGTCGAAACTGCAGCGGAAGCATTCCGCGAGCCGTACCGCTGTGGCGTTCGGCCCCGACAGGTAGAAACCCAACCGCGCGAAGCGGATCCGCTGTTTGCCCTCCAGATCGACCAGGGTGGTGTCGCGATCGCAGAACACCGTGGTGACATCCGCGCCGTCGCCGTACACGACGGAATGGTCCGGGAGATCGGGCCAGGCGGTGATCCGGTACTCGCCCGCCGGCAGGTAGACGACCGGTGGCGTGCCGTCGGTGCGGCACGCGGCGGCCAACGCCTCCGTATCGTCGGCCTTTCCGTCGCCGACGGCGCCGAAGGCGCGGATATCGCGGACGGTCGGCGACGCGGTCCCGGTCGCCATCACGATCGGCGCGGGTGGTGGACCCGATGCGGCCAACGGCACGGTGACGGCGCCGATCCCGGCCGCGCCGAGTCCGGCCGCGAGCAGATCACGCCGTTGGATCCGGCGCCGGTCGGCCGGCTTCGCCCGATGTGCTTCGCTCACGACCGCCGCCACCAGGTCCGCCGGGGCGTTACCGCCACCACGCCCGATACTTTCGCGCCGGCCGCGGTCAAACCGGTGAGTGCCGACTCGATTCGGTCGCGGCGCGCGCTACCCAGCCGGACCACTCCGGCGGTGCCGGTCGCCCCGGGAGCCACGGCGGCGGCGTCCGCGGGCGCGATATCGACGACCACGCGATCGAATCGTTTCGCGACGTCGCTCAGGAGCGTCTCGAATCGAGTGGAGGCCAGCAGATCCTGGGTGCGGTCATCGGCTTTGCCGAGTGCCAGGACGACCACAGATCGCTCCGGCCACAGTACGAAGGCCTCGTCGATGTGGATATCCTCCCGCAGGACGGCGGCCAAACCGTCCGCGGCGCGCGCACCGGTCTTGGCGGGGACAGCAGGGGCGGCCGCGGGCAGATCGTCGAGGGGAGCGGCCGGTGCGGTCCGCAGATCCAGCTTGACCGTCGGCGGATCGAAGATCTCTCCGCGTACCACCGCCGACGTGCGTCCGGACGCGGCGGTCACCAGCTCCTGAGACGGATTCGGGTCGCGGACCGGCCATTCACCGTTCGGCGCCGGCAGTTGGAGCAGTGATTCGGGCAGCAGCGTGGAGACACCGTGGCCGGAGGTGTTCGCATCGATCACCAGAACCTCGGCGCCGGTGGCCCCCAGCATCGATGCGGCGCCGAGTACCAGGGCAGGTTCGGATCGCCCGTCCAAGACGGTGACGACCAGCCGCCCGGCCTCGGGCAGCCGTGCCCGCAGCGCTCGCAGATCGGCCGGTTCCCGGTCGGTGCCGAGTGCGACCGTGCCCAGTACCGGCTGTCCGAGCGCGGCGAGTTCCGCACCGTCGCGCACCCGCCTGTTCAGCCGGTCCAGTAGATATGCGACGACCGCGCCGAGCAGCAGCCCCGCGAGCGCGCCGACGGCGTACAACCGGGACCCGCCCGGCCCGCCGGCCTCGGCGGGGGCCTGCGCCGCGTCGACCACCGCGACCCGCGCGGCCGGGGCGGCGGTGACCTCGATGGTCTCCAGTTCGTCGACGAGCGCGCGGAACTGGGCGACCACCTGGTCGGTGAGCACCCGACTGGTCTCCGCGTCCTCGTCGGTCACCGATACCCGGATCAGCGAGGTCGCCGGTGGGGTGTCGGCGGTGATCGCGGCGCGGAGTTCCTCGCGGTCCAGATTCAGGCCGAGTTGGCCGATGACGCGGTCCACCACATGATCGCTGGTGATCAGCTCGAGATAGGACCGCACCCGCTGCTGGGCGGCCAGGCCTCCCTGGTAGGAGTCGGCGACCGAGGTACCGGTCGCCATCGATATGTACAGAGTGCTGTTGGCCGTATACGTCGTCGGCGTCGATTCGACCTGGTACGCCGCCAGACCCACACCGAGCGCCACACCCGCCAGCAGCACCGCCCAGTAGCGGCGCAGCAGGCGCAGGTAGTCGGGCAGTTCCATCATTGTCTTCCTTCGCTTCCCACGCTCGCGCCGACCGGTTCCGCGGCGGGGCCGGTCGGTAGTTCTCCATCAGGTTCGCCGGGCGGTCCGGGCGGTCCGTGTGCGCGCCGCCAGTGCCCCACTGCCAGCCGCACCAGCCACGCCAGGACCACGACCTGCAGATATTTGCCGAGTGTTTCGGCGCTGCCGAGCATGCCGCGCTCGAACACCACCGGGACCTCGATCAACGCGATACCGAACAGCACCGGTACCAGATGGCGCGCATACAGCGACCGCGCCCATGCGACCAGGACGACCGCGGTGAACGCTACCCCGACGACGACCCCCGGCAGGCCGCCGATCACGTAGCCCTCACTGATATTGCCCTCCGCCAGCGATACCGATACCTGGCTCATATCGACCGAGGCGCCGCGCACCTCGCTCGCCCAGGCGGTCCCGGCGTGCAGTTTCTCCTCCGCCAGCAATTGGGTCGGCACCATGCTGCGGGTCAGATGTCCCACCACCTCGCCGGGGCTCAGCCATGATTCCGGGCCCACATAGTAGGCGTCGGTCGCGGCCTCGAGCAGATCGAACCGGCGGAGCAGACTGAGGAACGGACGCACTCCGTCGGGGTAGGCGCCGTCGACAGCGGCGGCCTCCGCGCGCAGATACGGCGAGGTCTTCAAGGATTGCAGTGTGTCGAAGCCGGCGATACCGGTCACCGATACCGCCCCGATGCCGAGAACTTTGGCACGGGTCCAGCCGGTGAGCGCGAACCGTACCGCCACCGCCAGCGCGGCCCCGAGGATCGGTGTCTTCGACTCGGTGGCCGTGGTCCACCACAGTTCACCCATCATCAGCACACCCAGGACGGCGATCGTCGCGGATTGCCGTGGCGGCCGCGCGAAGACGATCAGTCCGACCGCGCCGAGAATCGCGGGCATGGTGAGCAGACTCAGGACCGGCGACGAACTCTGCACATCACCGGCCTGTCCGGCCGCGCCGGAGGCGACGCTGAACAGCCGCGCGAAAGTACCCAGTGCGTACAGCACCCACAGGGTGGCGATCAGATCCGGATCGCCGGCCAGTGGAGCCCGCCCGGGCCGCGGCCGGCGCCGCGTCCACAGTGCGAAGCCGAGGACGATCAGCGCGTAGACGGTGAGACCGAACGCCACCGGGCGCAGGGCCGCCTCGATGCCCACGTCGTAACCGATTTCGGCCAGCCGCGGGTCGGCGACATTGTCGCCGAAACGCGGTTCGGGGCGCACGATCAGCAGGACCACCGGGCGCGCGACATAGGACATCGCCCAATACAGCGCCTGCGCGATCAGCAGCACCCGCAGGACACCGTGGGTGAGCAGCGCGGCGATCACCATCGTCGTCAGCGCCGCGACGACGATCAGCAGCGGCCCGTTCGAGGTGAGCAGATCCGGGATCAGCATCGGCACCGTCCCGCGGGCCCCGAATCAATCCAGCGCACGCAGGATCTCCTTCGCCCGGTCGGTGTAGGTGTGCCCGCCCTCGATGATCCGCCGGTACCCGGCCTCGGCGGTTTTCGCCGACTGTTCCGGATACAACGCGCAACGTTCCAGGATCTCGTCGAGTTCGTCCCGGCTGGAGAACAGGAACGCCTCGGTCCCGTCGTCGAGCAGTTCGGCGTGTTCGTCGGTGCGTTCACCGACGAACAACCCCCCCGAGGCCGGTACCTCGAAGGTGCGACAGGTGTGGGTATCGCGGTTCTCGGAGTTGAGCAGCACCAGATTCGCCGTCACCGACGCGACCGCGATCGCGAAGTCCTCGCCGTACACCGGTCCCGCGACGGCAGCGCGGGTCGTCTGCAGCTGCCGCACCCGGCGCCACCCGGGTCCGCGCACCAGCAGTTGTGATCCGTAGGTGCGTGCCAGCGATACGATGCCGGGCCGGCGGTCGGGGCGGCACGCGCCGATGAAACCGACCAGGAACTGCCGGGTTCCGCGCCGGGCAGCCGGATGATGCCAGGCCGGGTCGTAGGCGCTGCGCACGAACAGGGTCCGGGAGACTCCGCGAGCGGCGAATTCTGGCAGATTGTGTCGTTTGGTGGTGACCACCATGTCCCATTCGGATTCGTGGGCCAGATAGTCCGCGGTGGTGTTCTCCGGATTCGAGACGTCGTCGGGGCTGTAGTGCACATGCATCGCGGCCGGGATCTCCAGCAGCCGGGTCTGGTCCAGGAACACCGATTTGAAGCCGAACACCAGGTCCGGATGTAGTTCGGCGGCGGCCCGCTCCAGCCGGGTGTGCACCCGGTCCACCGTCCACGGCGCCCGCCGCTCCCCGGTTTTCGCATACGACCACGACGGTGACAGCCGCGGCGGCAGGGTCACCGGTGTGGAGTCGACCACGATCACCTCATGGCCGAGCCGGCGGAACCCTTCGGCGAGCGAGCGGGCGTTGCTGCCGAGCCAGTCGTCGCCGACGAACAGAATCTTCATCGCGTCCCTCTTCTCTCCGCGTCGGCGGGCAGGGTGCTGCCCGCGGCGCGTTCCCGCACGATCAGTGCGCGCATCCGCGCGAGATACCAGATCGCCACCGCGAATTCCGCGGCTACGATCCCGGCCGCCAGCGTCCACACCGAGTGGGTACGCAGGGTGAGCAGCAGTGCGCATCCGGCCACGACCGTGCCGGTGGCCGACCCGATCAGTACCCCGACGGTGTCCTGACGCACCGGCAGGATCGCGGTGGTGACGAACGAGGTCACGGTGGTGGCCGGCAGGATCAGCGCTTCCAGGCGCAGGACCCCGGCCGCGCCGCTGAACTCGTCGCCGAACACCAGTCCGATCACCAGTGGCGCCGCCACCCACAGCGCCGCGGTCGCGACACACGCCGCCGCCACGCAGACACCGAGCGCGCGCAGGGCATCGGGCCAGAAGCGTTCGTCGCCGCCGCGTTTGGCCATCCGGGGTAGCAGGGCGAAACCGATCGGGTCCAGCAGCGATTGCACCGCGCGCACCAATCGGTCCGAGGCGGAGTACAGGCCGAGCGAGGCAGCGTTGAGTACCGCGCCATAGACGGCCGCCGCACCCTGCCCGTAACTTGTGACCAGCAGACGCCCCGTCACCACCGGCAGCGCCGCGCGGATCAGTTTCCAGGCTCCGCGTGGCCGCCCGGGCGCGCCGAACTCGCGCCAGGTATCCCACCAGGTGAGCGCGAGGCTGATCACCGAGGAACCGAGCAGGCACAGCATCGCCATCGCGGCGGTCGGGAACCGGGGCAGCAGCGTGAGCAGCAGGACGAGGTAGCCGACCCGGGCAATCGACTGGTACAGGGTGGAAGCGCCGAACCGGCCCTGGCCGATCAGCACCCAGTCCTCCGACATCGACCAGAAGCCGCCGACGAACAACCCCAGCAGGACCATGCCCAGGTAGTCCGGCGCACCCGCGGGCACCGCCGTCACCAGTGCTGCCGCGAGCACTCCGAGAATGCCGCCCCGGATGGCCAGGTAGGTACCCCGGGTGTGGTTCACCATGTCCCGGTCGGTACCCGATTCCTGGACGCGCGCGGCCAGATACGAGGTGATTCCCAGGTCCACGATCAGCGAGCCGAGGAAGTACGCCGACATCCCGATGGCCAGCAGACCCATCCCCGCGGCGCCGAGCATGCGCGCGATCAGCGGCAGCGTCGCCACGGTGACCAGGTACTGGCCGTACTTCCCGAAGCTGACGTAGGCGATATCGCGCAGTACCGTCGCGAGTTCGCGTACCCGTGCCGATTTGGTCCGCGGGCCCGGATCCTCCGGCGGGACAATCGTGATGACCGGGAGTTTCTCGGTCGGCCAGTCGGCGAAAGCCGGGATGATCTCGGTCGGCAGATCGTAGTCGGGGACGCGCAGGCCGTCCATCGACACCGGGTAGTGCCGGTGGACGATGCGGATCGGGATGGTGTGCTGGTCGGGCGGATTCATCGTGCGCGGACCGCCCGCCGTCCGGTGACCTGCTCGAGCAGCCCGGTGACCGCCTGCGCGGTGGCCGCGATCCCGAAGTCGGCGCTGCGCTCGCGTGCGGCCGCGCTCAGCCGGGTGCGCAGGGCCGGATCCGCGATGAGCCGGTCCAGCGCGGCCGCGAGCGCGACCGGGTCACCGGGTGGGACGAGAATGCCGTCGATGTCGTGATGGACGATCTCGGTGGGCCCACCGGCATCCGCCGCCACGACCGCGCAGCCGGCGGCCATGGCCTCCACCACGACCTGACCGAAGGGTTCGGCGATCACCGAGCAGTGCACCGCGATATCGGCCTGCGCGAAGTAGCATCCGGGATCGTCTACATGCCCGACGAATTCGACCGGCAACCCCAGTTCGGCGACGGTGCGGTCCAACTCGGCACGGTAGTCCTGCTCGCCGAAGAAAGTGCCGCCCACCAAGTGGACGGCGGCCGGCCGGTGGCGCAGCAGGGACAGTGCGCGCAGCAGGACTTCCTGACCCTTCCAGGGGGTGAGGCGTCCGACCATGGCGATCCGGACCGCGCCGGGTTCGCGCTGCGGCACCCGGGACGGGTTCGCGACGGGCTCGACGCCCGGATAGGCGATCACCGCGACCCGGCCCCGGGTGTAGAGGGTGCGCAGGGTGGACCGGCTGTTGGCGACGACGCCGTGCGCCGTCACCCACCCGAGCACCCGCAGCGCGACGGCCAGAATCCGGCCGAAATATTCACCGCTCACCCGGTCGTGGACCTGCCAGATCAGCGGCACCCCGGCCCGGCGTGCGGCCACCGCACCCATCAGCAGTGCCTTCGTGCTCTGCGCGACCACCACATCGGCGCCGTCCGACCGCACGATCGCGCCGAGCCGGGCACCCAGCCGGATCAAGCCGGTCGCTCCGGTGAGCAACCGCAGCGGCCCGGATCCGGCGACGGTCAGCGCGGTGCTGTCGAAAGCGTTACCGCACACGGTGACCGGAATCCGGCGGGCGCGCAGGCGATCCACCAGCGGTCCCGCCGCGGTGAGCAGTACCGAGGGGTCCACTACGCCACCTCGGCGCAATTCGGTCAGTAGCCGCAGCGTCGCGAGTTCGGCACCGGAGGGCGCGGCGGTATGGGTGAGGAATACGGCGCGGATCATCCGGTCAGCTCCCGGTACAGGGCGATATGCCGGTCGGCGGCCGCGGCCCAGGAGAAGGTCTCCGCATGGGCCCGGCAGCGGTCCGGGCCGGGTATCGCGCCGTGGAGGGCGTCGCCCAGCCGGGTGGCTAGTGCGTCGGCGTCGCCCGGAGTCACGATCAGCGTCGGGTCCAGGTCGCGAACCGAATCGGGCAGGCCACCGCAACCGGTGACGACCGGGGCGCGGCCGGCCGCCAGCGATTCCAGTGCGATCAGTCCGAAACCCTCGAGCGCGACCGACGGCACCACGGTGACCGCCGCTCGCGCGTACCAGCCGGTGAGTTCGGCATCGGTGACCCGGCCGGTGAATGTGACACTCGGACCCAGATCGCGAGCCTGTTCCCGCAGCCCGGATTCCGCTGTTCCGGTGCCGACCAGTATCAGCCGGGCCGTGGGGTGGGCGGCGCGCACCGCGGGCCACGCGCGCAACAGGACATCGATACCCATCCGGTGTTCGAGGCGCCGCACGCACAGGACCACCGGCGCGGTGGGTTCGGGTGCGGGAGCCGGGCGGAAACGGTCCAGATCGACACCCGGCGCGATCACCGTCACCGCATCCGGTCGCACCTTGTAGTCGTGCACCAGCAGATCCCGGAAATGCGTGGACAGCACCACGAATTTGTCGGCGGGCCGGGCCCGTAGACGTTCCAGCGCGTATTTCGCGCCGGCGGCCGGCGCACTGCTGCCCGCCGCCCGGCTCTCCGCTGCCCAGGGCCCGTGGAAATGCACCACCAGATGCCCGGCGCGGCTGTCGCGCACGGGCGGTCCGTACAGCGTGAAATGCCGGTCCAGTACGGCCGCCCGGCCCGGTGCCGCGGCCCACCGGTCGCGGTACGCGGTGCGCGCCCGACGCCAGGTGGAGCCGCCGACCGGCCCCCACGACAGCCCACCGGCCGGTGCCGTGCCGAACGCGGCGGCCGACACCTCGATCTCGGAACGGGCGGTCAGTGCCCCGAAGAGATCGGTGAAATACCGGTTCAGCCCACCCGGTGCGGCGCCGAACCACTCGGCGCCGGTCATATGTACGCGCGGCGGCGGAGCTGTCACGGTCATCGGCGCGATCCGATCCGGTCGCCGAGGAACTGCCCCGTTCGTATCCGCAGTCGCTCCAGCGCCGTGCGGGCCAGCCGCAGATCGCCGATGGTCACATCCAGCGGTGAGAGCAGCAGCGGGCAGTCCCTGGCCAGCCGGTGGTGGAAACGGAGCGTCTCGCTCAATTTGCTCACTGTCGAGGTGCGCGCGCACAGATTGAACGACGAGGCACGCCATGCCGCCGCCACCTCGGTCAGCCCGAAGAACAGCCCGAACTGTCCTACCCGCGCGAACAGATCGACATCCATGGGGAACACCAGATCTCCGCGTAACCCACCGACTCGGTCGAAGTGTTCGCGCCGGAACATCGCGGCGGCGGTGGGCCCGAAATCGGCCGGGCCCCGCCGCACGATGGTGCGGGCCAGCGCCCGGGAGGTGTGGACTCCGTCGAGACCGGGCAGACCGAGTCCGGTCTCCACCAGTTCACCCTGTTCGTCGATTACCTGGAATCGGCTGGAGCTGATCGCGAACGCTGGATCCTGCATCACCTCGAGCTGCGCCGCGAGCGAACCGGGCAACAGGATATCGTCGGCGCACACTACTTTCACCAGATCTCCGGTGGACAGCGCGATCGCGCGGTTCCAGTTGTCCCCGATGGCCAGCGTGGTGGCGTTGCGTTCGATCCGTATCCGCGGGTCGGCGAAGGACGCGGCGATCTCACCGGTGGCGTCGGTGCTCGCATTGTCGAGCACCACCAGTTCGAAGTCGATGTCCTGGCTCAGAATCGAACGCAGCGTCTGTTCGAGAGTCCGTTCTGCCTCGAAGGCCGGGACACAGACCGACACGCTGACCACTGGTGATCCTTTCGATGAATATGGAGAGATACGCCGAGGGGATTTCGGCGTATCCGAGGGGAACCGATTTCGCTGTCCGGTGACCGCAGGTGTGCAGGGGCCGGGAACTAGTGGAATTCGAGGAACGGCCGGCGTGCGAAGGAGCAGTGGTCCGCACACCCGGCGTTGGTTCGCGAGCGCTACCGGATGGGCCGCCCCCGCGTCTGGTCGGATTCGTCCACGAACCAGCGTCCGGCCAGCTCCGGGAAGCGTTCGGACACTTCGGCGAGCAGGTCCGGTACCGTCAGCAGCACCCGATCCGGCCGGGCGGCCAGCAGCTGCGCCGGGCTGATGATCGGTACGTCCGTTCCGGGCATCCGCCGGCCCTGTTTGGCCGGTGCGGCGTCGGCGACACCGGCCAGGAGTTCGCGCCGGATGCCGGCGCGGCAGAACAATGCCACCGCCCGCGAGGCCGCCCCGTAGGCGTATACGCGCTCGCCCCGCGCGGCCGCGGATTCCAGCGTCGCTCGCAGGCTCGCGGTGTGGCGGTCGGCCGCGCGCTGCAACCCGTCGAGCGCGTCCGCCCCGTCTTCCCGGTCCAGAACCCGCCGCACCGCGTCGTCGGATGCGGCGTCGCCGTGCACCGCCGCGAGCAGCACCGTGCCGCCGTACAGTTCGAAGTCCCATACGGTCAGCACCGACATTCCGGCGGTCGCGAGCATGTCGCGCAGTACGCGCAGCGAGTAGTACGCGAAGTGACCGTGCCGCAGCGCGTTCCACTGGCCCTGTGTGACGATCGTGTGCAACGGGTGGTACTGCAGCAGGAGGACACCGCCGGGTGCGGTGGCCGCCACCCGGCCGGCGACGGCCGCCGCCTGATCGCGTTCGTGCATGAGACCGAACGAATCCAGCACCAGGTCCGCAGGTCGTTCGGTGACCGCGAAACCGCGGCCGGCCAGCAGTTCCAGCCAGCTGCCGCCGTGCGGACTGGCGAATTCGCGCACGGTACGGCCGCGCAGCAGTCCCGCATCCGATACCCGGCGCACCGCGTCGGCGGCCTGTTCGCGCAGTGCGCGCGGCTCTACCCCGCGCGGTTCGGCGGTCACCGTATCGTCGTGCGCGAGCTGCGCCAACCCGCAGGCGCTGCACACCACCATCGCCAGCGGATGCGCGGCCTCATCCGGTCGCGGATCGCTATCGGCCGGTGGGAAGTGATCCGCAGCGGGCATCGCACCCAGATCGAGCACTGTCACCAGGCGATCGGAACGGCAGGTCCGGCAGCCCGGCGGGTCGGCGGTAGGCGCGTCGAGCACTGTCGCGCGTCCACCGTGCGCTGCCCCGGGCCCGCTCATGGCACCATCACCCGGTGCGAATCGAACAGGCGGAACTCGCCGATGTGTTGATCCTGGTGCCCGAACCCTTCCGCGACGACCGCGGGCTGTTCACCCGTACCTTCGATGCCGAGATCTTCGACGCCCGTCTCGGTCCGGGTGCGGCCGCCACGTTCGTGCAGGATTCGCAGTCGCGGTCGGCCCGCGGAGTGGTCCGGGGAATGCACGGGCGCGGTGGCCGCGGCGAGGCCAAACTGGTGCGCTGCGCGCACGGCGCGGTGCACGACATACTCGTCGATATCCGCCCCGGGTCGCCCACATTCGGGCGTGCTCAGGCATTCCTGCTCGACGACGCCGAGTTCCGCCACCTCTACGTTCCCGCGGGCTTCCTGCACGGTTTCCAGGCGCTCACCGACACCGCCGACGTCTGCTACCGCATCGACCGGCCGCACGATCCGGCCGAGGATCTCGCCGTCGCCTACGACGATCCCGACCTGGCCCTGAACTGGCCGCAGGAGGCCACGCTGGTCTCCGCGCGCGATCGGGCCGCGGGCAGCTGGCGGGCTCTGCTGGAAACACATCTCACGCACCGGCCCTGACCCGCCGCAGCGTGGCGTCGACTGCGCCCGAATCACCCAGCTGCCGAAGCCGCGCCAGCCGTACGAAGCGTCCGGTGAAGTCCGCGGCGGTCAGTCCGCCGGCGGTGTACTCGGCGTACAGCTGCGCGGCTCCCTCGGGGATGGTCCAGCGTGCCTCGAAACCCAGTTCACGTCGCGCCGCGCCGAAATCGACCCGGTAGGACCGCGGATCGGCGCCGGATTCCCCGGTGATCAGCACTTCGGATCCGGGTACCGCCTCCGCTACCGCCTGAGCGATCTCGGCGACCGTGCGGTTGTTGGTCTCGGTGCCGATGTTGTAAGCGCGGGAGTGGATCGCGTCGATCGGAGCTTCCAGGCATACCGCGAACGCTTCGGCGATATCGGCCGCGTGCACCAGCGGCCGCCACGGCGTGCCGTCCGACAGCACCTTCACCACTCCGTCGAGAACGGCGTGGCCGACCAGATTGTTGAGCACGATATCGGCGCGCAGCCGCGGCGAGAATCCGAACGCGGTCGCGTTGCGCAGGAACACCGGAGCGAAATCGGCGTCCGCCATCGCCTCGAGGTCGTCCTCGACCCGCACCTTGCTCTCGGCGTACGGGGTGAGCGGCCGCAGCGGTGCGTTCTCGTCGACCAGGCCGTCACCGGCCGCACCGTAGACCGAGCAGGTGGAGGCGTACAGAAAGCGGCGCGTCCCGGATTCCTTGGCGAGCCGGGCCAGTCGTACCGAAGCGTGATGGTTGATGTCGTGGGTGACCTCGGGGATCAAAGCCCCCAGCGGATCGTTGGACAGCGCCGCGAGGTGTACTACGGCATCGAATCCGGCGAGCTGGTCGATCGTCACGTCCCGCAGGTCCACGGCCAGGCCGGCCGGGTCCTGTGGTGTGGCGCCCAGGACACAGTCGGCGAACCATCCGGTGTCCAGGCCGACGACCTCATGGCCCCGGGCCCGCAGCACCGGAACCATGACGGTGCCGAGATATCCCTGATGACCGGTGACGAGAACCCGCACCGCTACACACCTCCCAGATCGAGCACGGCTTTGGTCAGTTCGAATCCCTCGGCGTATCCGGTATGGCACTGCACGCCCCGGATACGGGCCAAGCCCAGGAACGCCTCGTCGTCGAACCAGTCGCGCGGGGATTGCGAGGGATAGCATTCGGCAAGCAGCCGGGCCTTCTCCGCCGCGATTTCCGGTGTCACCGGATGCAGCACCGCCGGGCGGGGCGTATCGGTCTCCCATTTGAGGATCTCGTAGCCGAGCACCAGATGATCACGGAACTCGGTGGTCGTGAGTTCGGCCAGCAGCCGGTGGTCCTGGTGGGCATCGCCGCGCTGCGGGGCGAAGACGATATCGGGCTCGGTGCCGCGCCGGAATCCGGCGAGGGCGTTCTTGACCCGATCCCAGTGTGCCGGAGCGCGCCCGTCCGGTACGTCCAGCACGGTCAGTTCCAGTTCGGCGCCCGCGCAGAACTGTTCGAGCGCGGCGCTCTCCTCTGCGGCACGCGCGGTGCCGCCGCCGGAGAGCACCAGCGCGCGCACCCGAAGTCCCGGATTGCCGCGGGTCAGGGTGAGCAGGGTGGCGCCCATCCCGATGGCGATATCGTCGCAGTGCGCGCCGAGCAACGCGACTTCGGTGAGCCGCGCGGGAGCGAGAGTGATCACGAAGCGGCCCGCTCCCAGACCATCCACGGGCGGTCGCCCCGGTGATATCCGGCGTCGAGCTCGGCACGTTCCTTGAATGTGTCGGCGGGTTTCCAGAACCCGTCGTGCTGATATCCGTAGAGCCGGCCGAGCGCGGCCAACGCCCCGCAGCTGTCCTCGACCAGGTCGCCGCCTTCCGGCAGGTGGTCGAAGATCTCCTGGGTGAGTACGAAATAGCCGCCGTTCTCCCAGATCGGGAGTTTGCCGACCGCGGTGATCTGCTTGACCTCACCACTGGGCAGCACGTCCACACAGTGGAACGACGACTGCGGCGGCACGATCATCATGGACGCCGCGGCGCCCGAGGCGGTGAACCGGTCGATCATCCGGTCGAGCGGGGCATCGGTGAGCACATCGGAATAGTTGGCCAGAAACATATCGTCGCCCTGGAGGTGAGGGCGCACTCGCCGCAGCCTTTCCCCGATGGCCGATTCCAGGCCGGTATCGACGAAGGTGATCGTCCAGTCGGCGATATCGGAGTGCAGTAATTCGACCCGGCCGTTGCGGATGACGAAATCGTTGGACATCGTCTCCTGGTAGTTCAGGAAGAAATTCTTGATGTGGTGGGCACCGTAGCCGAGGCAGAGAATGAATTCGGTATGCCCGAAATGCGCGTAGTAGCGCATCACATGCCAGATCAGCGGACGCGGGCCCACCATCTGCATCGGCTTGGGCGGACTGTCGCTGTCCCCACTGCGCATCCGCATTCCGTAGCCACCGCAGAACAACACGACCTTCATCGCGCGGCTACCTCCACCGGACGAGGCGCGACCACCCGGACGGTGGGCAGCGGGAACACCAGCCGGCCACCCCATTCCTGGATATGGCCCAGTTGCGCGGTGAGTTCGGTCTCCAGATTCCACGGCAGCACCACGACGAAATCCGGCCGGTCCGCGTCGATCCGCTCCGGCGGATGGATCGGTATCCGAGTACCCGGGGTGTAACGGCCGTGCTTGTAGGGGTTGCGGTCGACCGTGTACTCGAGTAGGTCGGGGCGGATACCGCAATAGTTCAGGAGCGTATTGCCCTTACCCGGTGCCCCGTATCCGACCACCCGCCGCCCGGCCGCCTTCTGGTCGAGCAGGAAGCGCAGCAGATCCTGACGTACCCGCTCGGCCCGGTCGCGCAGCGAGCGGTAGCCGGTCACCGAGTGCAGGCCCGCGTCCGCTTCGGCCACCAGCAGCTCCGCTACCCGCGCGGTGGGCTCGGCGACAGCCTCGGGGCGTGCCCAGATACGCAGCGATCCGCCGTGGGTCGGCAGCGTTTCCACATCCGCGACCGCCAGGCCGGCCGTGGCCAGTGCCCGCTGTGCGGAGGCGAGTGTGTAGTACTGGAAATGCTCGTGATAGATCGTGTCGAACTGACCGTGCCGCACGAGGTCGCGCGCATAGTGCACCTCGATCGAGATCCATCCGTCCTCGGCGACCAGGGTTCGCAGGGCGCGGGTGAAACCGCGCAGGTCGGGGATGTGGGCGTAGACATTGTTCGCCACCACCAGATCCGCGGCACCGTGTTCGGCGCGCACCTGTCGTGCCGATTCCTCGGTGAGGAATTCGGTCAGCGTCGGCACCCCGGCCGCCCGGGCGGCCGCCCCGACGTTCGCCGAGGGTTCGATACCGAGGCAGGGGATTCCGGCTGCCACCACATTGCGCAGCAGATAGCCGTCGTTGCTGGCGACCTCCACGACGAACGATTCCGGGCCCAGCCCCAGCCGGGCGACGGCCGTGCCGGTGAACTCTCGTGCGTGCTCGACCCAGCTGTCGGAGTACGAGGAGAAGTAGGCGTATTCGGTGAACGTCTCCTCCGGGGTGATGAGCGCCGGTATCTGCAGGAGTAGACAGTCCGCGCACACCCGGAGGTGCAGCGGATAGGTGGATTCCGGCAGGTTTAGCTGTTTCTCGGAGAGGAAACTCTCACAAGGAGGTGTCGACCCCAGGTCGACCACACTGGTCAGCCGGGACGACTCACACAAACGACAATGCACTCGGGCTCCACTCGAACGGTCACGTACATCGGCGGCGCCCCGCAGCCCCGAGAAGTAACTTCTCTGTGCCGATCGACCGAAAAATAGCACCTATCCGGCGCATCTGCGACACGGTCCGGGAAGACTATTGCACAGAAGTGACCTATGGCATATGTTCAGCAAACCCCGTAACGAACGACCCCCGTATGACGATGTCGGCCAACCGAAAAGGGTGATTCCGCCGTATTCGACGCCCGTTTGCCACAGTCCCGGGCCGATGCTCCCATTCCTGCACTTGTGCGCGGCGGCATTGGGGGCAATACTTCTGCAACAAGATCGGTCGGTATTCGTATTTACGAGGCAGGTCTTCCTGGAAAAAGCGTGTGATCTGCTGTCGCGAACGGCAGTCGAGGGCACGGACGTTCGAAGTTCAAGCGGGTACGTTTCATGGTTCTGGATCTCCGTGCGGTCGAAGGCGTTGTCGATCTGCACCTGCCGAATCCCGGTGACCGGGACTCCTGGCGGGCCGGATATATGCGTCGGATCGCCCGGACCGATGTCGCCGTGGTCACCGGGGCCGCCCTGTGCGCGCAACTGTTCAGCATCGTCGCCGAGCATCCCCTGGGCTGGGAACTCGAGCCGCGAACCACCGCGCTCACCCTCGGCATCGTGCTCGGATGGTCGATCCTGCTGAGCTGGAACGGGTCCCGCTCGCCGCATACCGTCGGCTCGGGAAACGCCGAATACCGTCGGCTGATCTCGGCGACCCTTCAGTTGTTCGGCACGGTCGCGATCGTCTCGCTGATCCTGCGCGCCGATATCGCACACGCCCATCTGGTGGTCGCGCTGCCACTGGGGCTACTGGGCCTGGTGACGACTCGGGCGCTGTGGCGCGGGCACGCGGCCCGGCACCGGGCGCTCGGGCGTTACCGCCGCTCGGTCCTCGTCGTCGGTAGCCCGGACGCCGCCCGAGCCATCGCGGCGGCCCTCTCCGACCAGGATATGCACGGCTATCACGTCGTGGGCGCTTGCACGCCCACCGGTGACGCCCTCGCCGAACCCACCACGTTGCGGGTGGGGCTCCGAGATGTCCCGATCGTCGGCAACGACCGCTCGGTCCGCAGCGCGGTGCGGCGCACCGGCGCCGACACCGTCGTGGTGATGGCCACCGACCGGCTCGGTCCACGCGATATCCGTCGCCTCGCCTGGGACCTGGACGCCTTCGGCACCGAACTCATCGTCGCGCCCGGGATCATGGACATCTCCGGTACGCGGATGTCGAGCCAGGTACTGGCCGGAATTCCGATGCTGCATATCGAACGACCCCAGTACGATCGGGCGCTGTCGTTCGGTAAGGCCGTATTCGATCTCTGCTTCTCGGTCCTGGTGCTCACCGCCATCGCTCCGGTCCTGCTGGCTTTGGCGGCCGCGGTGAAATTCACCAGCGCCGGGCCGGTTTTCTATCTCTCGGAGCGGATCGGGATGGACGGCAAACCGTTCCGGATGATCAAGTTCCGCAGTATGTATGTGCGAGCCGACCGGGAAACCGCCTCGTTGATCAGCGCCAACGGCGGCAATCCGCTGTTCTTCAAACTGAAGGACGATCCGCGGGTGACGCCGGTGGGCCGGTTCCTGCGCAAGTACAGCCTCGACGAACTCCCGCAGTTCTTCAATGTGCTGTTCCGCGATATGAGTGTTGTCGGACCACGCCCACAGGTGCGTCGTGAGGTCCACTCCTATGACGGCGTGATGCGCCGGCGATTGCTGGTGCGGCCCGGGATCACCGGGCTGTGGCAGGTCAGCGGCCGGTCCGACCTCTCCCCGGAGGAATCGGTCGAACTCGATATCAGTTATGTGGAGAACTGGTCGATGCTGCTCGACCTGCGGATAATCGCCCGCACCCTACGGGCGGTCGCCAGGGGGGACGGAGCCTACTGACCCCGGCCGCGGGTGCGGGCGGCCGGTCAGAGCAGAGCCAACGCCAGACTGATGACGGCCATGGCGACCACCCAGGCGATCAATAGTGAGCGCGCGGACCCCGGACGTTCGAATCCCGGTGCCATCACACCGGCGGATCGATGGTCCTTGTGTGTCGTGGCGACGGTGCTCACGGTCCACCTCCTCGAAAGAGTGTGTGTACCTGTCGGATACCGGCTTCCCCGATTTCGCTCGATCAATCCTCCGGTTCGATCTCCGTGCCCTGCTGTTGCCGCACGACCCGCAGCGGTTCGTGCGGTACAGCTTGCTCAGGCGGCCTTCGTGTCACGCCCGCCAGGGAGCGCCCGCTGGGCCGGGGGACCGGCGACGATCCCGCGAGCCGGACCCGGATTCGTCAGCCGGTGACCTGATGGAGCGAGCGGCCGAGGGCGGTACGGAACCACTCTTGGGTCGCGCCGGTGGTGTGGCGGGTGCCCATTGCCTCGGCGGTCAGGCTCCAGTATCGGGTGATCATCGGGTGGGCGGCCGCGTCGGTCGCCAGCCGGCGGCGGAACGCGGCGGAGTCGGGGCGGCCGCGCGCCGCCGCGTGTGCCGCCACGAGAAGGTCCAGTTCCGGGCCGGGTTCCGGATCGTCTCCGGCGTGCATGCGTTGTGCCGCCCCCGCGTGCGCGGCCGCCAGATCGGTGATCGAAGCGCGCGGGTAACGGACCGGCCTGCTGTCGGACAACCACAACCAGCGTGACATCTGCCGCCCCAGCTCCGGTTCACGCGCCAGCTCGGCCAGTTCGGCGATCGCCAGTACGTGAGCGGGTGTCGGCACACCGGTGGCCGCCGGAACGTCCATCTCCACGAAATCGTCGAAGAGTCCGGCGGGCATGGCCGCCAGGATCCGGCGCCAGAATTCGACGAGTACATCGCGGGCCGCCCCGCGTTCGGCGGCGCCGGCGAGTCTCGACAGCACCGCTGCGCGTTCCCCTGCACCGGCCTCTTCGATGGCACGCAGGACCGCATGCCGCCACGCCAGTTCGCTCAGTTCCGCTTCCACTGCTATCCGTTCGGCGGTGACTGCGTCGCGGGTGGTGTTCTCGTCGGCGAGTACGGCGGTGATCGCGGCCAGGCCGAGGCCGACCGCACGGAGCCGTCGGATCAGTGTCAACCGGGTGAGAGCGTCGGGGGTGAACATGCGGTGGCCGCCGGTGGTCCGATGCGCCGTCAGAATCCCCTCGTCGCAGTAGAACCGGATCGTTCGTACCGGCACACCGCTGCGCCGCGCTGCCTCACCGATGCTTATCGCGTCACGAAAATATGTGATGTAGGTCACTCCTACTGGAACCTCCACCTGGGTGGAGTTCCTACGGTACCGGAAAGGACCGAGTGCAGGAGGTAGGAAGAATGGGAACCGATATCGTCGCCGAGGAACTCGTCTGGGCGGCTGTCGCCGCCGAACGCGCGAGTCTGGCCGAAATGCTGGAAGGGCTGACCGAACAGCAGTGGGACGAGCAGTCGTGGTGTGCCGGCTGGCGGATTCGCGATGTGGTGGGCCATATTCTGCTCACGTCGCGGGCAAAGCTCGGACAAGTGTTGTGGGAATTGCTGCGAGCCCGCGGGAATCTCGATCGGATGAGTTTCGCGACCGCCGTTCGATACGCGGACCGCGCGACGTCCGCGACTCTCCTCGCCGAACTACGGGCCATCGTCGATCTGCGGCACGCGCCGGTAGGTACCACCGCTCTCGACCGTTTGATGGATCTACTGGTGCACGGCCAGGACATCGCGGTCCCGCTGGGCCTGCGCCGGGAAATGCCGGTAGCTGCCGCGCGATGGTCCGTCGAGCGGGTCTGGCGGATGGGTGCTCCCTTCCATGCCCAGCGGGCGTTGACCGGCCACCGGCTGGTCGCGACCGATACGGAGTGGTCGGCCGGGTCCGGTGCCCCGGTGGCGGCGCCGATCGCCGAACTGCTGCTCATGGTCACCGGCCGGGTACCGGTCGAGGCGGCAAGAAGGACATGATCATCTCCGGTGGGGAGCACATCTACTGCGCCGAGGTGGAGAATGCGCCGGCGTGGTCTCGGTGACGGCACCGAGGCGCACGCCGATCTGATAGGAGAGCAACGCCATCGCGAACAGCCCGGCCGCGACGGCAACCAGGGCACCGAATCCTTCTGTCGCGAAATCGGCGAACGCGTTGAGGACGGTGAAGACGAGGGCCGCGATACGCAGGGTCTGCAGGGGCCACAAGGCCGTCGTCCGTCGGTAACCGATCATGGCCGGTGCGGCGAGGAGAAGGGTGAGGCACGCGCTGACGAACAATATCGCTCCGGCGATTCCCATCCGATCGATATCGAAGTCGGTATCGGCTCGGTCCAGGTGCAGCCCACCCGCGATCAACTGGACCACACCCGTGACGACTCCGGCCGCCGCCGCGATCACCAGTAGCGAGCCGATCACCGGTATCCACCGTGGACTGCGGAAGAATCCGGGCACCAGACGGGGCAGGAACTGCCGGACCGAGTACAGCCGGTCCGCCCGGTGCCCGGCGGCGTCGAGCAGCAGCCGGATCCCGTGTACCGCCGCCGGGTCGGCACCCCCGGCTTCGGCCCTGGTGAGCATGGCACGTGCCGCGGCTCGACGGTGTTCGGGTAGGCCACCGGCGGTCCCGTTCGCCGCGATCGCGGCGGCGTTGGCGAGGTACTCGCCCACGGTGGGGGCCCGCACCACCCGGATCAGCCGGTTGGCGACCAGGATCACCAGCACGAGTGCGTACATTATCTCGGCGGAGGGACCGTAGAAGTAGTCGTTGTCGGCCGTGACGAATTTGCCGATCTCGTCGAGGAACAGGCCGAATCCGATCCCGCCGACGACCACCGCGCAGGTGCGGGCGGCCGAACCGAGCACCAGCCAGCCGATCAGGAGCGCGATCATCATTGCGGCACCGCCGTAGAGGGCGTGCGCGATATGCAGTGAACCACCCCCCACCTGTGGATAGTCGGTGATCGCCAGATAGGTCCGCGTCACCAGAATGGTCGCGATCGCGATGATCAGGAAGGTTTCGGCGGCCGCGTTGCCGTAGGCGTCGCGGACGAATCCGGTGCGATGCCGGGCGGTCCGGGGCGTGGTCAGGGTCATCGCGCGATTCCTCGGCGCCGGGGGTGCCGGGCGTGCGCGAGCGGGCCTCCGGTACCGGCCGTGGCCGGAGCCGGTGATCCGGATGGTTCGGCTCCGCGGTTTCCGGCCACTGATACCACCTCACGCATCGACGGGGGAGTACGCGGCGGGCTCGGGAAGGCCCGCTGTCGGCAAGCTACCGGCCTCGAGTCCACGGTGGGCGGATTGTGCCGCCGGAGCCCGATCGTGTCCCACTGCGCAAATGACTTGCTGTGCCGCGGGTGCGGGACCGGCGCCGGCACCCGATTCGAACCCAGTCGATGAGGAGGTCGATGAATACGGCCCGCCCCGGCCTGTTCTCGCCTGCCCTCATCCGGTTCGCGTACATCTGAATCGCGCGTCCGGATCACTCCTCGACGATCTGGAGTTGTCGTGTCCACTTCTTTCACCACCGACCCATTCGAGATCCGCACCCGGCGTCTGGTGCTGTGTGCCTGGACAGCGGACGATCTCGACGCTGCGCGAACCGGTGTCGGGCAGCGGCTGCTGATCGTCGCCGCCGCGGCGGAAACCCCGGATTCCGTCGCAGCGGCGGTTCAGCCGAGCGTGTCCCGTACTACCCGCCGGATCAGTTCGTCGATATTTACTCCGGGCGCGGCGAGCGCGAGGGCGCCGGTTGTGGACAGGACCGCGATACCGTGCACGCCGACCCACAGGGCCGTCGCGGTGATGAGCGGATCGGGATCCGCGCGGGCGATACGCACCCGGCCGACCAGACGGTCGAACAGCGGTTTGGACACCGAACGCAGACCGGCACCGGAGCCTTCGAGCAGATCGTGCCGGAAGATCAAGGCGAACATCGCCGGCCGGGCCCACGCGAACTCGATATAGGCTCTGGCCCATCCGGTGATATCCGGAGTATCGCCGTCGGCTTCGGCCAATGTCCGTGCCAGATCGCGCAATCCCACATCGGCGATGGCCCCGAGCAGTGCCTTGTGCGTCGGGAACCAGCGGCGGGGCGCACCGTGGGAAACGCCGGCCCGCCGGGCGATCTCCCGGAGGCCGACCTCGGTCGAGCCCGTTTCCTCCAGCAGGTCGACACCGGCCTGTACCAGAGCCTCCCTGGTCCTACTGACACTCATATAGACAGTGTCTACCCCAGTGCGGTAGACACTGTCTATGTCACTGTGGAGCGCGTTCTGCTATCGCCTGTGCCGATATGTACTCATCGGTCCCGTGCTCTGGCTGATCGGCCGGCCGGAAGTGAAGGGCCGCGAACATCTGCCGCAGCGCGGCCCCTATATCGTCGCCGCCAATCACCTGGCGGTACTGGACTCCTTCTACCTGAGCCGGGCGCTGCGCACGCAGGTGTTCTTCCTGGCCAAATCCGATTACTTCGACCGGCCGGGCCCGATCGGGCTGGCCCAACGATGGTTCTTCCGCGGTGTGGGGCAGATCAGGGTCGACCGTCGTGGCGGGCCCGGCGCCACACCCGCGCTCACCGCGGCAACCGGCATCATCGAGCGCGGCGGCGTCTGGGGAATCCATCCGGAAGGGACACGGTCGCCGGACGGGCGGCTCTACCGCGGGCACACCGGAGTGGTCCGGGTCGCTATGGCCACCGGCGTCCCCTTGCTACCGGTGGCCATCACCGGCACCGGTCCCGACCCGGCACGTCCGTGGTGGCGGCGCCGAGTGGTATTGGAGATCCTGCCGCCCCTCGATCTGACGGTGTACCGGGCCGCCGGTGCGCACGGGACGCGGCGGGCAACCGACGCGCTGATGCGGACAATCGCCGCCCGGACCGGCCAGCGATATGTCGACGAGTACGCCAATCGGCGGCGGCCCGACCAGGGCCTCGCTGCGTGAGTTTGTCGCGAAGTCCGCTGCGGCCCGCGTCCGCCGAACCCCTATCCGGGCAACGCGAGCGATACGACCGGCAGGGGTGATGTGCCGACCGGTGTTTTCCGGTGGCGCACCGCTCAGTGCCGCCGCGCGATGACCAGACCGCTGCGGGCCGTGTCGCCGAAACGATCCATCGGGGAGTCCCCGAGCGGCGGAAGTTCCCGGTGGTAGGCGGCCGCGCGTTCGTGGGTGTCGAACACCTCGGCGTCCCAGCCGTGCCGGTCCAGCCAGGTCTGCGCCGGCTCGGCCACCCCACCGCCCTGCCACATCGCGGAGATCTCGGTGCCGGACTCGCCGGTCACCGCCGCGGCCATCAGCGCGACCGCATCCACGTGCAGATATTCGATCGACAGTCGGCTCCCGGCGGCGGATCGGTCGCTGATTCCCGCCAGCAGTCGGTCGTTGTGCTCGGGAGTCAGATAGCTGAGCAGCCCCTCGACGAGCCACGCCGAGGAGGCCGACGGATCGAATCCGGCCGCGGCCAGCGGACTGCCCCAGTCCTCCCGGAGATCGACCGGAACCGCTATCCGGTGCCCGGCGGGTCGCGCACCCCGTGCGTCGAGAACCTGCTGTTTGAAAGCCAGCATTTCCGGGGTGTCCAGTTCGTAGACGGTGACTTCCGGTGCCAGCGGAAGCCGGAACGCGCGAGTGTCCAGCCCGGCCGCGATGATCACGACCTGCCGGATGGTGCGGGTGGCGTCGAGGAGGTAGTCGTCGAAGAAGCGGGTGCGGATGGGCAGGTAGCTGCTGAACGAGTCCCATATCTTCGACGCACCGTCCGCGTCGGTGGTTTCTTCCCCGATATCACCGGCGGCCAGGAAATCGGCTGCGTAGGGGTCGGCGAACAGCGGCTCCTCCCGAGCCGATTCGGCGGCGCGTGCGGCGGCGACCATGAGTGCGGTACGGCCGACGCCGGTCGGGACGGGGGCGCCCGGACGGCCAGAAGGAGAACCGGGGGTGGTCACCGCTTCACCCTAGAACGATTCCTCGAACAGAGCGGGGACCGCCGGATACCTCGTGGTGCCGGGCCCCCGGAGCACAGGCCCGACCCGGCGATACCGTGGTCGTCGCCGACCCCGGGGGCGACGTGGTGGGAGGTGAAGATGATATGGGGGTTCTTACCGCCCAGTTCGAGGGCCACCCGGGTGATATGGGCGGCAGCCCGGCCGGCGATCACAGCACCGGTGGTCGACCACCGGTGAAGGATCTTGCAACAGCGAATAGTTTCACGGCGCGATAAGCGCGCACCCACACCAATTCCCGCACGATACGGGGCTGATCACCGCCGGATCGCCGGTATCGACGATCCGGTCGGCGGGGTGCCGATCAGGTGCGCGTCTATGGTCCGTCGGCCGGGCTCTACCGCGCGGGTCGGTACCGGATGCGCTGCCCGGGGCGGGCGCGATGCCACCCCGAGCGGGTGGACCGGCCGGTTCGCTGGGTGGTTGCCGGTTACGATCCCGGTGACCGAAACCCTGGGCGGGCCGGCCGGACGGTGGTTTCATCCGACAGAGATTCAGGTTCGAGCGAAAGGCCCCGGAGATGTCTGTCGACACCCTTGACACCGCCACCACCGTGCAGGTGACCAAGCTCGGTACCCATATCGGTGCGCGGATCGACGGGGTCCGGCTGGGCGGGGATCTCGGCCCGGCGGCCGTCGCCGCGATCCGCGCGGCGCTCGCCGAACACAAGGTGATCTTCTTCCGCGGTCAGCACCACCTCACCGAGGACGGACAATACGAGTTCGCGGAACTGCTCGGCAGCCCGACCAACCCTCATCCCACCGTCCGATCGGCGGGACGGAAGAGTCTGGCGATCGATTCGCGGCTCGGCCGGTCCAACAGCTGGCACACCGATGTCACCTTCGTGGATCGGGTTCCGAAGGCATCCATCCTGCGCGCGGTCGTCCTGCCCAGCTACGGCGGTTCGACCACGTGGGCCTCGACGGTCGCCGCGTACAACTCGCTCCCCGAACCGCTCGAGCGGCTGGCCGAGAGCCTGCGGGCGCGCCATACCAACCTCTACGACTACGCCGCCGGCGCCGAGGACAACCCCGACGAGGGCGCGACCGCCTACCGGCGCGAATTCGAATCGACCTATTTCGAAACCGAACACCCGGTGGTGGAGGTTCACCCGGAGACCGGGGAACGGGCACTGCTGCTCGGCGGCTTCGTGAAGCAGTTCGTGGGGCTGTCCAGTAGCGAATCGCAGGCGCTGTTCCGGCTTTTCCAGGACCGTGTCACCCGGCTGGAGAACACCACGCGCTGGAACTGGGAGCTGGGCGATGTCGCGATCTGGGACAACCGCGCCACCCAGCACTACGCGATCGACGACTACGACGGTAGTGAGCATCGCCGACTGACCCGTATCACCCTGGCCGGTGATATCCCGGTGGGGGTCGACGGTGAACAGAGCACCGTGATCTCCGGTGATGCCGAATACTATTCGGCCGTTGACCGGTCGGCCCGCGCGGCATAGCCTTCGCGAGTGACGGGTTGCCCGGTCTTCGCGAAAACATCTGTTCCACAGCGGATTCGGAGAAGACCTTCGGTGTGGGGCTATTCGCGGCCCGAACCGGTGGCCGGTCCGTTCGAAAGGCATTCGCGGAATATCCGAACCGGTCGGTCTCACCCCCGGTTCACCGCGAGGGAACCGGTTTCGTGCTCGAGATGAGTGAAACTCTGGACAGAGTAGCGCGGTATCGCATTCCCCCCGGTAGCGGCCGATCGGGTGAGTGGACGCGGCGACCCGGGTCCTACCGGTCGCCGCGCGCCGTCCTCATTCGACCGCCCGGTTTCGATTAGTCTTTGACAGCTCGAGCGTCCGATGATCGCGCGTTGGACGGGCGCCGAACGATCTCCGGCCGACGAGGGGAATCCCGTGAATCTGTGGAGCTATATCCGAGGGCGGGGGGAGCTGCTCACGTTCCTCACCTATCAGCATGCTTCCCTGGCATTCCAGACGGTTCTGGTCGGCACGGTCGCCGCTGTGCTCATCGCTGTCGCTGTCTATCGGATGCCGTTGCTGTCCGCCCTGTCGCTGACCTCCAGCCGGGTCGCGCTCACCATTCCCTCATTGGCGCTGCTGGCACTGCTGCTGGTGCCGTTCGGACTCGGTGTCGTGCCGTCGTTCATCATGCTGGCGTTCTTCGCGGCCATGCCGGTGATCGGCAATGCCATCGTCGGATTACGTTCGGTGCCGGCTTCGGTCGTCGAATCCGCCCGGGGGATCGGCTTTTCCCGGATGCGCATTCTGCTGACCGTGGAACTGCCCATCGCCTGGCCGGTGATCCTCACCGGAATCAGAGTGTCCACCCAGATGATCGTCGGTGTCGCAGCCATCGTCGCCTATGTCCTCGGCCCGGGTCTCGGCTCACTGATCTTCAACGGACTGTCCCGGCTCGGCGGCGCGAACGCCCTCGAGATGGCGCTCACCGGAACCGTTCTCATCGTCGTCATCGCGTTGGTCTTCGACGCGCTACTCGTCCTGCTCGGACGTCTCACCATCGCAAAGGGACTGTCATGATGCGATACCTCCGCCTTCGCTGCGGCCTCCGCGGACCGCATGAGCCCGCTTTGTACGGCCTCCGCGGACCGCATGAGCCCGCTTTGTACGGCCTCCGCGGACCGCATGAACCCGCTTTGTACGGCCTCCGCGGACCGCATGAGCCCGCTTTGTACGGCCTCCGCGGACCGCATGAACCCGCTTTGTACGGCCTCCGCGGACCGCATGAACCCGCTTTGTACGGCCTCCGCGGACCGCATGAACCCGCTTCGTACGGCCTCCGCGGACCGCATGAACCCGCTTCGTACGGCCTCCGCGGACCGCACGAACTCGCTTCGAAGGAGGCTTCGTGACCGACGCTGTGACCAGTCGCGACACGGCGACAACAGTATCCGAGCGCACGGTCACCGGCGCGTCGATCACGCTGGACTCGGTCGTCAAACGGTTCAAGGGCCAGCAGAAACCGGCCGTGGAACGTCTCGACCTGGAGATCCCCGCCGGCGAGATCGTCGCGTTCGTGGGCCCGTCCGGCTGCGGGAAGACCACCACGCTCAAGATGATCAACCGGTTGATCGAACCCACCGAGGGCCGCATCTTCATCGACGGCCGTGATGTCACCAGAGAGGACCCCGACAAACTACGGCAGTCGATCGGTTATGTCATTCAGTCCGGTGGGCTGTTCCCGCACTGGTCGGTCGCCAAGAATGTCGGCGCCATCCCGCGGGTGCTCGGCTGGGACAAGAAACGGATCGCCGAGCGGACCGAATACCTGCTCGATCTGGTCGGCCTCGACCCCACGATCTTCGCCGACCGGTTGCCCAAGGATATGTCGGGTGGGCAGCAGCAGCGGGTCGGCGTGGCCCGCGCCCTCGCCGCCGACCCGCCGGTCCTGCTCATGGACGAGCCATTCGGCGCGGTCGACCCCATCACCCGGGCCCGTCTGCAGGACAGCCTGATCGCGATCCAGCACGAACTCGGTAAGACGATCGTGATCGTCACCCACGATTTCGAGGAGGCCACCAAACTCGGTGACAAGGTGCTGATCCTCTCCGAGGGCGGGCATATGGAGCAGTACGCCGCCCCGGAGGACATCCTCACCGATCCGGCCACTCCGTTCGTGGAGGAATTCGTCGGATCCGGTGCGAAACTCGCGTATCTGACTGTCTCGCGAGTCCGGGATGTCACCTCTGACAAGGTGGTCACGGCCCGGATCGGTGAATCCGCGCCGGCAGTGATCGAACGCGCGAAGTCCGCCGGGCACAGCTGGGTCGTCGTCGTCGACAGTGCCGGGCGGCCGCGGTCGTGGCCGACGCTGACCGAGCTCGCGACCAAACCCGAGGTCTCCGATTTCCTCGATCGGCGGCTGCCCGTCGTCGCCCGGTCCTCGACCCTCAACGACGCGCTCGACGCCATGCTCGCGACCAGTCAGGGCGCCGCGTTGGTCACCGACGGACGCGGTGCGGTGGTCGGCTCACTGAGCATCGATTCGGTCACCGAGGTGATCCGCGACAAACTCGCCGACGCGCGCTCCGACGAAGAAGACCCGTCCTATGTGACCTACGTCGACGGCACGGACCCGGCACCCACTCCGGTGGTCGCCGCCGACGACGAACCCGGATCGGCCGGGCAGGCATGAACCGGCTGCGCCGCCTGCCCATCGACGTATGGTTCGAGCCGCTCATCATCGCCGTCATCGGTATCGGATACCTGCTGTGGTACCGGTCTTCGACGTTCACCGAGACCGAAAGCGCTTCGCTGGGCTGGGCGAACTTGCAGAACACCATCCTCGAACACATCGAACTGACCGTGGTCGCCACGGTGATCGTGGTCGTGATCGCGATTCCACTGGGCATCGCGTTGACCCGGCCCGCACTGAAACGGTTCGAACCCGTCGCGGTCAATATCGCCAATATCGGCCAGGCCGCGCCCGCGGTCGGCCTGCTGGTCCTTTTCACGTTCTGGCTGGGCACCGGATTCCGGACCGCGATAGTCGGTCTCGTCGTCTACGCGATCCTGCCGATCCTGCAGAACACGATCGTCGGCCTGCGGCAGGTGGATCAGCGCACCATCGAGGCCTCGCGTGGAATCGGCTATTCGGGCACTCGCACGCTGTTCCAGGTGGAATTGCCGCTGGCAGTGCCGGTGATCCTCAACGGTGTACGGACCGCCCTGGTCATTCTGGTCGGCACCGCGACGCTGAGTACGTTCATCGGCGCCACCAGCCTCGGCACGCTGATCACCACCGGCGTCACCCTGTTCCTGCCCAAACTGCTCATCTCCGGTGCGATTCTGGTCGGGCTGCTGGCGTTGACGATCGACTGGCTGGGCCGACTCGTCGAACTGGCCGCAACCCCTCGAGGTGTGTCATGAGTTCGGCACCGGCGCGACTGGTCACTACGGTCTCGGTTCTCCTCGCGGCGGTCTCGCTGCTCGCCGGCTGCGGGCTGGTGAGCTCATCGGGCACCTTCCACGAGGCGCGGCTACCGGACGGGCAGCGTCCCCTGGACGGTGCGGAGCTCGTCGTGACCTCGAAGAGCTTCACCGAGGGCGTCCTGCTGGGCAAGATCACCGCGACCTACCTGGCGGCGGCCGGCGCCGAGGTCACCGACCTCACCGGGGCACCGGGTTCGGCCTCCTCACGACAGGCCCAGCTGAACGGCGACGCCGATATCCTCTGGGAGTACACCGGCACGGGCTGGGTGAACTACCACAACCAGACCGAGACGATCTCTGATCCCCAGGAACTCTGGCAGCGCGTCCACGACATCGAAAAACGCGATTACGACCTGGAATGGATGCCCCCGGCCAACTTCAACGACACCTACGCGTTCGGCGCGTCCACCCCGGCCGCCGAACGGCTCGGCGTGAAATCGCTGTCGGATGTCGCGGCGCTGCCCGTAGGCGACCGCACCTTCTGCGTGGACGACGAATTCTTCAGCCGCTCGGACGGTTTCATCCCGATGCTGCAGAAGTACGGTATCCCCTACAACGACCCCAACGGCGTCCCGGCGGCCAACGTGACCCGGATGGATGCCGGGGTCGTCTACACGGCGACCGCCAAGAGCCAGCCCTGCAATTTCGGCATGGTCTACACCACCGACGGCCGGGTGAAGAATCTGAACCTCGTCGTGCTCGACGACGATCGGAAATTCTTTCTGCCCTACAGCGGTACGGCGGTCGTGCGCGGTGAGATCGCCGACCGCTACCCGGAACTGGCTCCGTTGCTCGGGACGATCTCCGAACTGCTGACCGACGATCTGATGCAGGAACTCAACGGACGCGTCGATATCGACGGTGAGGACCCCTCCGATGTCGCCTACGACTGGCTGAAGAGCGAGAATCTGGTCGACTAGGACATCCACCTCGCCTGAAGGAGATCCGATGATCACCATCCTGGGAAGCGGTATCGCCGGTACCGCTCTGGCCGGCGCCCTGTCGAGGTCCGGGCGGCCGGTCACGGTCTATGAGCAGCGCGACGGCGGGGGCGGCGGGGCTTTCCTGATCCTGGACGGCCGCGGCCATCGCAGCCTCGTCTCCCTCGGTGTGCCGGAGCAGGATCTGCACGCCGCCTCGTATCCACTGAGCGAACTGCGGTACACCCCCGACGACGGGGTGACGCGGCGGCGGCCGAGCGAGGGGCATCGGTTCTGGCTGCGCAGCGATCTGATCGCGGTGCTGAAACGGTTCGCACTGGACGCGGGCGCCGCGATCAGCTACGGCAGCCCGATCGCCGAAGTGGCGGTCGACGCGTCGAGCGGGCACACCACCTTGCGAATCGGTAGCCGCACGGTCACCGCGCGGGACCTGGTCATCGGTGCCGACGGTATCGACTCGGTCGCGCGGGCAGGTACCGAACCCGGCCGGACTCCGGAGTACGCGGGCGATGTCGTGATCTACGGGATGACCGCGAAACCGGTGGAGTGCCCCACCGACCCCTTTGTTCTGCACTTCCACGCCGAATCCGCCGCCGGCACCCGTCCGGCCACCACCTTCGGGCATATCTGGCGGCCCGGTGCCGATGCGGCGCTGTGGTTTTTGCGTATCGAGCGGGAACCGCTCCCGCTCGCCGAGACCGGGGTCGTCCCGGCCGGCCGCTGGGCAGCGGAGGTCGCCGAGGCGGCACCTACCTCTGTGCGAGAGCTGACCGAGCTGCTGGTCGCGGCGACAGCGCAGGTCCACGTTTCCAATGCTCGCAATGTCGCGCTGACGGCCGCCGCGGCCCCGGTGACCCCGGTGATCCTGGTCGGCGACGCAGACCACGCCATCACGCCCGCGGCCGGGGTGGGGGCGCGGGAAGGTATCGAGGACATCGAAGCGGTCTACCACGCGATCGTCACCGGCGGCTCCCCGGCCGAGGCCATGATCGCCCGCCGCCGCGTGATATCCGAGGAACGGGAGCGCGTGGCCCGGCGGATGCGGGCGTGAGGGGATCCATGGCCAAGGAATTCGCGCAGCTGGACGGACCTTTGCGGCAGTTCATCGAGGCGCAGGCGATGTTCTTCGTCGCCACCGCACCGTCGGACGGCGGCCGGGTCAACGTATCGCCGAAGGGGTATCAGGACACGTTCGCGATCCTCGACGAGCACACCGTCGCGTATCTGGATCTGTTCGGCAGCGGCGTGGAAACGATCTCGCACCTGCGTGAGAACGGCCGGATCACGCTGATGTTCTGTTCGTTCACCCGCAACT
The DNA here is from genome assembly GCF_035956715.1 of Nocardia sp. NBC_01329. NCBI lineage: Bacteria > Bacillati > Actinomycetota > Actinomycetes > Mycobacteriales > Nocardiaceae > Nocardia > Nocardia sp. NBC_01329. The sequence continues at coordinate 2,023,227 of NZ_CP108381.1, forward strand.
CGCGCATCCTGCGGCTGTTCGGGTCGGGCCGGGTCGTACGTCCCGACGATGCCGAATTCACCTCGTTGAGAGTCAATTTCGGTATCGAACATCCCGGCGTTCGCGCGGTGGTCGTGATCGAGGTCGAACGTATCGCCGACGCGTGCGGATATGCCGTCCCCTACTACGAATTCGTCGGCGAACGCCCCGTACTGGACAAACACCATGCCGGGCAGCCCGACGAGAAGTTCGCGCGCCGGATCGCGGGCGACAACGGGCACAGCATCGACGGCCTGCCGGCGCTGGAGCCCGACCATCCACTGCCGTCCCGGGTCCCGCGCTGACCGAGCACGGTGGGCAAGGGCCTCGGTGCCCGGCCGGGTAGAGCTGATATCGCTGACGTCGCCTTGGCGGCCGGACTCGGAGCGGACGGTGTCTGCTCCTCAGCGGTACCGTTATCCGTTCATGCCGTTTCGTTCAGCTTTTCGAGGATGCGGTCGGCGATCGTGGCCAGGGCGTTCACCTGGTCGTCGGTGAGTGCGTCGAAGACCAACTCCCGAACAGTGTCGACATGGCTCGGTGCCGCCTGCTCGATCGCGGCGCGCCCCTGGTCGGTGAGCACGATATAGGCCCCGCGGGCGTCGTCCGGGCAGTCCTCGCGCAGCACCAGCCCACGACGCTGCATCCGGCCGAGGTGATGTGACAGCCGGCTCTTTTCCCATTGCAGGGCCTGTCGGAGTTCCCCTATGCGAATTCGCGGCTCGGGCCGGTCGGTGAGCTGGACCAGTACGTCGAAATCGGCCAGCGACAGACCGGACTCGTGCTGAAGCTGCCGGTGCAGGTGAGCGACCAGCTGTGCGTGCATCGCGAGATAACCCCGCCAGGCATGGCGCTCACGGTCATCGAGCCATCGCGTCTCGGGCATATGGCCAGCATAGCGAAGTAGTTGACATATCACCAACCGCGGGCGCAAGCTTTAGGTGACACATCAACAACAAGGACTCGGAGGCTCGAATGACAACCGCGACGAATGTGAACGAGCTGAGCGGAACCTATGCACTGGACCCGACCCATACCCGGGTCGGTTTCGTGACCAGGCATGCGATGGTGACCAAGGTGCGCGGGGCGTTCAACGAATTCACCGGTAGCGCGTATTTCGACGGTGAGAACCCCACCAACTCCTCGGGCGAGGTGACGATCCAGGTGGCCAGCATCGACACCCGCAATGCCGATCGCGACAACCATCTGCGCGGCCTCGATTTCCTGGGCCTGGACGAATACCCCGAGATCACCTTCCGCTCGACAGCGATCACTCCGACCGGCCCGGACGCGTTCGATGTCACCGGCGACCTCACCATCAAAGGCGTCACCCGGCCCGTGACGATCCCGTTCACTTTCGAAGGACAGGTCACCGACCCGTTCGGCAATGTCCGGGTCGGTTTCGAGGGTTCGGCCGGTATCAACCGCAAAGACTTCGGCATCACCTGGAACGCGGCCCTGGAAACCGGTGGTGTGCTGGTCGCCGACAAGGTCGTCCTGGAATTCGAGGTCTCCGCGATCAAACAGGACCCCGCGGCGCGGAGCTGACTCGACGCCGAGGGCCCAGCCGGTCGACACCTTCACCGAAACCCAGTGGATAATTGTGCAATCGGAGATCCAGCCCTACCCGTTCTGACACATGCTGGGCCGTTGACCGAAGCGATGAGGATCGGCTCGCCGCCAGCCGCACCACCTCGAAACACGTTCGGTTTCAGTGTATCTCGTGCGCGATACACCGAACTGGCCGCAGGTGTTCGGATAACATCCCCCGTGCTGCCCGGTCTGTCTCCGACCGACCCGAAGCGATGGTGGAGCCACTCCCGGCGCCCTCCACCTTCACGGCAGTTCAGGAAGGAAGATTGCCATGGATCTGGAACTGACCGGCAGAACAGCGGTTGTCACCGGAGCGAGCCGCGGGATCGGATTGGCCATCGCCGAGGCGCTGACCGCCGAAGGTGTGCAGGTCGTCGGGGGCGCACGGACCATTACCCCCGAACTCGAAAAGGCCAGCGTCGCCGCGATCTCGGCCGATCTGAGCACCCCGGAGGGAGCGACGCGGCTGATCGACGGTGCACTCGCCGAGCTCGGCGGTATCGATATTCTGGTCAACAATGTGGGTGCCGGTGATGCGGATCTACTGGGGTTGGGTGGTTTTCTCGACGTCACCGATGATCAGTGGCGGAAGCTGTTCGACCTCAATCTCTTCAGCGCTGTCTGGGCGACCCGGGCGGCCCTGCCGAGTCTGCTGCAACGGCGTGGATCGATCGTGAACATCTCCTCGATCTTCGCCCGCACCCCGACCCCCGGCCCGATAGGCTACAGCGAGGCCAAGGCCGCTCTGTCCGCACTCGGCAAACGGCTCAGCGACGAGTTCGGCCCGCGCGGGGTGCGGGTCAACACCGTATCGCCAGGGGTCGTGGGTAGCCCGCTGTGGCTCGGGCCGGATAGCTTCGGGACCAACGTTGCCGCAGCACAAGGTATTTCGCATGAGGAACTGGTCGCCGGCCTCGGCGATATTTTCAATGTCGCCTCCGGTCGGATCTCCGAGCCGGAAGAGGTGGCGGCACTGATCACCTTCCTCGTTTCCGATAAATCCGCCAATATCGTGGGCGCGGATCTCGTCATCGACGGCGGCACTATCAAGACCGTCTGACGTCTCGACGAGCCGGGCGCGATCGGAACACGGCGAGTTGGTCATGGGGCCGCGAGCGCCCGCGACGTGGGCGTTTCGCGGCCGGTGTAGTCGGCCACCGGTCCCTCGAAAAGCACTGTGCCGCCGTGCCTGCCCGGACCCGGGCCGAGGTCGATCAGCCAGTCCGCGTGCCGGATCACCTCCAGGTTGTGCTCGATGACGAGGACCGTGTGACCGTCGTCCACCAGTGCGTCGAGCACCCGCAGCAGCGTATCGATATCGGCCGGATGCAGTCCGGTGGTCGGCTCGTCCAGTAGATACACGGCGGGTTCGGGCGATTCCCGTAGTTCTTTGGCGATCTTGAGGCGCTGGCATTCACCGCCGGACAGCCCGCTCAGCGATTCACCCAGTCGCAGATACCCGAGCCCGACTTCGTCGAGCCGGCCCAGCGCTCGGGTGATCGCCGGTTCGGCCAGTCGCTGCAGGGCCTGGCTTACGGTGAGCTCGTCGACATCGGCGATGGACAGACCGTCCACTGTGTGGGCGAGCGCTTCGGGGGTGAACCGCCGACCGCGGCAACTGTCGCAGACCATTTCCCGGCCGTCCATGAACGCGAGGTCGGTGTAGAGGACGCCCAGCCCGCCGCAATCCGCACAGCCTCCTTCGGAGTTGGCGCTGAACAGCGCCACGGGCGCCCGGGTGTGCCGGGCGAAGAGCTTGCGGATCGCGGGAGCGATACCGGTATAGGTGATCGGGGTGGAACGGCGATTGGCGCTCACCGGTTTCTGATCGACCACTATCGCCTTGTGCTCGGCGGCGAATTCGGCTGCCAAGCTGGACTTTCCGGATCCGGCCACGCCGGTGAGCACAGTCAGGACCCCGGCGGGGATATCCACGCAGACTCCGCGCAGATTATTGCGGCGCGCATCGGCCACGGCGAGTTTTCCGGTGGCGGGGCGCGTGTCCGGCTCGGCCGGGCGCTGCCGCGCCAACGCGCGAGCTGTCGGCGTATCCGCCGCGCGAAGCTCGGTGAACGTTCCCTGGAACACCAGGCGCCCACCCGCCGCGCCCGCACCGGGGCCGAGCTCCACGATCTGATCGGCGCAGGCCATCACGGCCGGATCGTGTTCGACGACCAGCACGCTGTTCCCACTGTCGCGTAATCGGGCGAGCAGCCGGATCATCGACTCGACATCGGTGGGATGCAGGCCGACGGTCGGCTCGTCGACCACGTAGGTCATTTCGACGAGGCTGGAACCCAGGTGTCTCACCGTTTTGATCCGCTGGGATTCGCCCCCGGACAGTGTCGTCGTGGCCCGGCCGAGCGTGAGGTAGCCGAGTCCGATGGTGGTCATCGCCTCCAGCCGGGCGCGCAAGGCTTCGACCACCGGGGCAATTCGGGGCACGTCGACGGTCGCGACGAGGGCGGCGAGTTCGGTGACCTCCATCCGGGACATCTCGCCGATCGTGTGGCCCAGTACGGTGACGGCGCGCGATTGCTTGTTCAGCCGGTCACCGTCGCATTCGGCGCAGCGTTCGGAGCGGGTGAACCGGCGGATCGTCTCCTGTTTACGTTCGGACAGGTTATCGGATGTGTGCAGGTGAATCCGCTCGAATCGCTCTACGATGCCCTCGTAGTCCTCGGGCGGACGGCGGCCGAGTTGTGCTGCCGCGGCGCCGCCGTGCAGTAGTGCCTCCCGTTCGAGCCCACTCCATTCCCGTACTGGCGTATCGGCATCGAAGACGCCGATACCCGCGTACTGCTCGTACCAGTACCCACCATGGCCGAACCCCGGCAGCAGCACCGCGCCGCCGGCCAAACTCTTGTCCAGGTCGAGGAACAATTCGGTGGCGCTCACCACGACGTCACCCAGCCCTGAGCAAGCCGGGCACATCCCCGCCGGTTCGTTGAAGGAGAAATGGTTGGATTCCCCGACCTGCGGCTCACCGATCCGGGAGTACAGCAGGCGCAGATAGGTCCAGGTGTCGGTGATGGTGCCGACCGTCGAGCGGGCATTGCCGCCGATGCGGCGCTGGTCGATCACCACCACCGGGGAGATCCCGTCGATATGGTCGACCTCCGGTCGCGCCCACTTCGGCAATCGGTTGCGCACGAACGGCGGATAGGTCTCGTTGAGCTGGAAGCCCGCCTCCGCCGCCACGGTATCGAATACCAGCGATGACTTGCCGGATCCGGACCGCCCGGCGAAAACGACCAGCCGGTGGCGGGGGATGTCGAGGTCCAGACCATCCAGGTTGTGCGTCCGCGCGCCGCGGATCGTGATGCTGCTCGTGTCCATGAACCCGACGCTAGGGGTAGATGTGGCCGTTTTCTGACCGCGATCGAGGGAAGAATAGTCCTGTGGCGGATGTGACCGAACGAATGCTGGCGCTGCTGTCGACCCTGCAGACCGGTCGGGCCTACTCCGGCGACGAGCTGGCGCGCCGGCTCGGCAGCAGTCCACGTACTCTGCGCCGGGACGTCGAACGTCTACGCGGATATGGCTATCCGGTGGAAACCCGCCCCGGTCCCGGCGGCTACTACCGCCTGCGGGCCGGGCGCACACTCCCGCCATTGCATCTGGACGATGACGAAGCGATCGCGACCCTGCTCGGCCTGGCCGCCCTCGGCGCCACCGGTCCCGCCGCCGCGGGCGGGCTGGACGATGCCGCGACCCGCGCCTACGGCAAAATCGACCAGTTCCTGCCTGCCCGGCTCCGGCCGCGGGCGGCGGCAATTCGCGCCAGCCTGGACACACGCCGCAGCGCCGCGCCCGCAGTGGCACCCGAACACCTCGCCACCCTCGCCGCCGCCATCGCGGACCGGGAGACCGTGGTCTTCGCCTACACCGATGCCCGCGGCCGGGCGAGCACGCGACGGGTTCACCCCTATCGGCAGATCCATCAGCATCTGCGCTGGTACCTGCTCGCTTGGGATACCGGCCGCGCCGACTGGCGCGTCTTCCGCGCGGACCGTGTCACCGAGTTGCTGCGTACCGGCGCGCACTACGAACCGCGGCCTCTACCCGCCGATTCGGCGGTCGGATTTCTACAGCGCGGTCTCGACATCGGCAAACAGCGCGTCGATGTACTCGTGGCGGCGCCGCTGGAGCGGGTCGTGGACGCCCTGGCCTATCAACACGCCGAGCTGACCGCCTACGACGCCGAACACACTGCTGTCACCGTTCGGTTGGACACCTGGCAGTGGCTGGTCGGCGCACTGGCGTTCCTCGACACCGATTTCACCATCTCGGCACCCGCTGACTTCCTGGCGGGATACGAAACCTTCGCGAAACGTGTGCTCGCCGCGGTGGCAGCCCGGTCGGCGTCCTGCCCGCCTACGCACTCGCATTCGCCTTGACCGTGGTGTTATTCCTGGGGTGCACCGGCGCGGGATGGCTGGTGGTTCCGGGCCGGTAGCCGAGTCGGAATCAGTCCCGAGTACGCCGTTTTCGTTCGGCGGCCGTCGTGGGAGTGCGATGATCTCGAGCGGCCGGTTCGTCACGATGACGGCCGCCGGTCGTCACGGCATACGGGAACGAGAACGCAGTGGGCGGAACAGATCGGTTGTTCGGCATTCTCCGGCCGAACCTGCCGGTGGTCGATTTCGACGAATGGAGCAGGGGCACCCGGGCGGAGAAGATCCGTCCGATGGCGCGGCACTGGGCCGAGGTAGGGTTCGGCACCCCGGCCCTCTTGCATCTCTGCTACGTCGGCAAGATCGGGCTCTACATCCTCGGTGGGTGGTTGTTCGCTCTGACCACCGCGGGTATCGACGGATTCACCTCGGTCGGTACGTGGTGGTCGGAGCCGATCGTGTTCCAGAAGGTCGTCCTCTTCACCATGCTGTTCGAGGTGGTCGGACTCGGCTGCGGATTCGGGCCGCTGAACAACCGGTTCTTCCCGCCCATGGGATCGATCCTGTACTGGTTGCGGCCCGGCACGATTCGCCTGCCGCCGTGGCCGGGCCGGGTGCCCGGGACCCGGGGCGATCGCCGCACCCTGTTCGAGGTGGTGTTGTACGCGGCGCTGCTGCTCCTGCTGCTGGTGGCGCTCGTCTCGAACGGAACCGGGCCGGATACCGTGCTCGATACCTCCGTCGGTGTCCTGCCCGTCTGGCAGATCGCGGCGATACTCGGCGTGCTGGCGGTGCTGGGGCTCCGTGACAAGACGATTTTCCTGGCGGCGCGCGGCGAGGTGTACGCGGCACTCGCGGTCACCTTCCTCTTCGGCGGTGCGGAGTCGATCGTCGGTGCCAAGATCGTTTTCGTCGTCATCTGGGTCGGTGCGGCGGTATCGAAACTGAACAAACATTTCCCGTTCGTGGTGTCGACCATGATGTCGAACAGCCCGGTGGTGCGGCCGCGGGCACTCAAACGGCTGTTCTTCGAACGTTTCCCCGACGATCTGCGGCCGGGACGACTGTCGCGGTGGTTCGCGCACGGGGGTACCGCGGTGGAGATGTGCGCGCCGCTGGTCCTGTTCTTCTCCCACGGCGGCTGGCCGACAGCGCTCGCCGCCGCCGCGCTGATCTGCTTTCATCTGGTGATCCTCACGGCGATCCCGATGGGGGTGCCGCTCGAGTGGAACGTTTTCATGATTTTCGGGGTACTGACACTGTTCGTCGCCCACGCCGATATCGGTATCTCCGCGGTGGACAACCCGGTGCCCGTGGTGCTGCTCCTGCTCGTTCTCGCGGGAGTGGTCGCACTCGGAAACCTGTTCCCGCGCACAGTGTCGTTCCTGCCGGGGATGCGGTACTACGCCGGTAACTGGGACACCACGCTGTGGTGTATCCGGCCGTCGGCCGACGCGAAGATCCGCGAGGGCATCGTCGCCGTCGCCACCATGCCGGCCGCGCAGTTGCAGCGGTTCTACGGAAGCCCGGAGGCCGCGCAGATTCCGCTGTTCCTCGGCTACGCCTTCCGCGCCTTCAACACCCACGGCAAAGCGCTGTTCACACTGGCGCATCGAGCCATGGCCGATCAGGACGAAGCGGACTACGTCCTCACCGACGGTGAGCGGATCTGCTCCACGGCCCTGGGCTGGAACTTCGGCGACGGTCACCTGCACGGCGAACAACTGATCGCCGCCCTGCATCAGCGCTGCGGCTTCGAGCCGGGTGAGGTCCGGGTGGTGCTACTGGACGCGCAGCCGATCCATCGGCAGACCCAGCGCTATCGGCTCGTGGATGCCGCGACGGGTGAGTTCGAGAGCGGATCGGTGCGGGTCGCCGATATGGTCGTCCGGCAGCCCTGGGACGACGATGTGCCGGTGTTCCCGGAGAGGTGAGTCGGAAGGAGTCCTCATGCCGCCTGTGCTCGGGCGAGCTCGTGATCACGCCGAGGAGCTCGCCGCTGTCGCGGACCGCACCGGAATCCGGGTAGCGGTCGCGGAGTCGCTGACGTCCGGGCAGCTCGCGGCGGCGTTGGGCGCGGCGAACAACTCGGGTGAGTGGTTCCGTGGTGCGGTGGTGGCCTACAGCCGCGCGGTGAAACATCATGTGCTCGGTGTTCCCGAAGGCCCGGTGGTCTCGGAGGCGTCGGCGGGCGCGATGGCCGAGGGGGTCCGCACTCTGTTCGAGGCCACCTTGGCTGTCGGGGTGACCGGTGCGGGTGGTCCGGATCCGCAGGACGGGCGGGAGCCGGGGTCGGTGTGGTTCGCGGTCGCCGCCGGCGGCGGAGTCACCACGGAATTCCGGATGTTCGAGGGTGACCCGGCCGAAATCCTGGACCAGGCGGTCGAGCACGCGGTGCGACTGTTGCTCGATACGGCGCGGGAATTGGAGGGTCGGCCGGGCCCGCCCGCATGAGCGCTGTCCCCACTCGGCCCGAAGAAGCTGGGTAGGGGCACTATCGTGACGACGATCGAGATCGCAATGCCGGGTGGCGCTGCGGAAGCGCACGTGGCAAGAGCAGTTCAGCGGCTCGTCACGAACACCAGACCCTGCCCGGTCTCGGCCGGCGTGCTCGCCTCGAGATCATCTCGGCACCGGACTGGCGGGCAACCGAACTGCCGGGATGTGAGCGGTGGCGGTGCAACACGAGAACCGCGGTCTTCCACCCCTGCCGCGGTCGCGGTCGATACAGTCGAACCGGTGCGCACCGATCGGAAACCCGTCGTCCTCCTGACCGCCCTCGGTCTGACGCTGGCCGGTTGCTCCTCCGGGCCGCCCGAGCCGGATACCGTCGCCGACCACTTCGCCGAAGCCCTGAACAGCGATGATGTCGCCGCCGCCGCCGCGCTCACCGACGATCCGGGGCGCGCCGGCGACACCCTCGGCACGCTCTACGACGGATTGGGCAAAGAAGCGACCTTCGAGGTCGCCGGTGTGCGCGACGATACCTTCACCCTCGAGGTGACCTGGAAGTTCGGCGCCGAGGGAAACAAGGAGTGGAAGTACACCACCACCGGCACCGCCGGGGAGACCGACGGCGGCTGGAGGGTGCACTGGGATCCGGCCACTGTCGCGCCGGGCCTCGACACCGGGCCACTGAGTTACGCACCGGTCTATCCGAAACCCGCCCGGGTGCTCGATACGGCGGGCGGAGAACTCATGACCGAGCAGGTCGTGACGCTGGTGCAATTGGCGCCGGGCGCCGACACCGTCGCCGCGGCGAGTCTGCTCGCCCCGTTCGCGCCCGGGATCACCGCTGCCTCGTTGGATGCCGAACTGGCCGCCACACCGGGCAATCCGGTGACGGCGATCAGTTTGCGCGAGGCCGACGTCGCGCCGATCCGTGCCGCGCTGACCGCGACACGCGGGGTGACCCTGGCCCCGCAGACACGACTGCTGACCACCGACAAAGCGATGTCCGCGCCCACCCTGTCCGGATTGAGTGAGCTGTGGCAGCAGCAGGCCGACGAGGCCGCGGGCTGGGCGGTGCGCGCGCAGACAGGCGACGGCACGCTACGGGTAGCAGGCGAGGATCCGCAGCTCACCGCCGATATCCGGTCCACTGTCGATGTCGGCTTGCAGCGCGCCGCGGAAACCGCTCTGGATCCGATCGGCACGCCCGCGGCGATCGTCGCCATACGGCCGTCCACCGGTGAGATCCTCGCGGTCGGGCAGAACGCCGCGGCGGATTCCGCCGGGCCGATCGCGCTGACCGGTCTGTATCCACCGGGTTCGACATTCAAGACGGTCACCACCGCGGCCGTGCTGGACGCGGGGCGCGCCACGCCGGGCACGGTGCTGCCCTGCCCGGGCGTCGCCGATATCGAGGGCCGGCGCATTCCCAACGACGACAGTTTCGATCTGGGGCAGGTGCCGCTGCACACCGCCTTCGCCCGCTCCTGCAACACCACCATGGCCGGGCTCGCCGTGGAGTTGCCGCCGGAAGCATTGAAGAACACCGCGGAACGGCTCGGTCTGGGTGTGGACTACCTGACCCCCGGCCTGACCACCGTGACGGGGAGCGTTCCGGTGGCGCAGACCCCGGCGGAGCGGGTGGAGGCCAGTATCGGTCAGGGACGGGTGACGGCCTCGCCGTTCGGGATGGCGCTGGTCGCCGCGTCCGTCGCGCACGGATCCACGCCGGCTCCCGTGATGGTGGCCGGTTCCCCGGGCAAGCCCGATCGGACGCCGCCGCCGTTACCCGCCGCGGTCACCGCGGACCTGAAGACCATGATGCGGGAAACCATCACGGCGGGAACCGCCACTCAGCTCGCCGACGTTCCGGGTCTGCTGGGTAAGACCGGTACCGCCGAATACGGCGACAACAGTAATGCGCACGGCTGGTTCATCGGGATCCAGGATGATCTCGCGTTCGCGGTGTTCGTCGCCGACGCGGGCAGTTCCGGGCCCGCCGTCGACGCGGCCGGACGAATGTTGCGGGCGCCGCGCTGACTCGAAAGCCCTGACTCGAAAGCCCTGACTCGAAAGCCCTGACTCGAAAGCGCTGACCCGAACGTGCCCGGTGGGCAGCGATCGGTATTCCGCGAACCGTCGGCCGGTATCGGCGGCCCGCTATCCGGTGTTCGCCGAGCGCAGCCGGCGCACGCCCTCGTCCAGCGTCTGGCGCCGTTTACAGAAGGTGAACCGGACGAGTTGCCGCCAGGAGTCCGGGTCATCGGTGAAAACGCTCACCGGGACCGCCGCGACACCGAGGCGCCCGGGCAGTTCCCGGCAGAACCGCATCCCGTCCTGCTCGCCCAGCGGCCGGATATCGGCGCATACGAAATAGCTCCCCGCACTCGGATGTACGCGGAAGCCGGTATCGGTGAGCGCGGCGGACAAGCGCAACCGTTGTTCGGACAGGGTGTTGCGGAGCCCGGCCACCCAATCGAGTTCATGGGTCAGCGCATGCGCCACCGCGGGTTGGAACGGTCCGCCACCGACGAAGGTGAGGAACTGTTTCGCGGCGAGCACGGCGTCGATCAGGGGAGCCGCGCCGCAGATCCAGCCGATCTTCCAGCCGGTGACACTGAACGTCTTCGCGGCACTGGACACCACCAGGGTCCGTTCGGCCATCCCGGGGAACGTGGCCATACTCAGGTGTTCGGCGCCGTCGTAGACGAGATGTTCGTACACCTCGTCGGTCAGCACCAGCAGATCGTGTTCGCACGCGATCTCGGCAATCGCCGCCAGATCGGCGCGATCGAGAACTGTCCCGGTGGGGTTGTGCGGTGAATTCAGGATCAGCATGCGGGTGGCCGGAGTGATCGCGGCGCGCAGACTGTCGTGGTCGAGAACGAAGCGATCGCCGTCGGCGACCAACCGCGCGGTGCGCCGTCGCGCCCCGGCCAGCGCGACAGCCGCGGGATAGGAATCGTAGTAGGGCTCGATCAGTACCACTTCCGCGCCCGGTTCCACCAACCCGAGCACCGCCGCGCTGACCGCCTCGGTAGCCCCGACCGTCACCAGCACCTCGGTATCCGGGTCGTAGCCGGTGCCGTAGCGGCGGGCGCGGTCCGCGGCGATCGCGGCGCGCAGCACCGGCATACCGCGGCCCGGCGGGTACTGGTTGAGGCCGTCGGCGATCGCGGCGCGGGCCACCTCCAGCATGCCCGCGGGTCCGTCGCTGTCCGGAAAGCCCTGCCCCAGGTTGACGGCCTCGTGCCGGACCGCGAGTTCGGTCATCTCGGCGAAGATCGTGGCGGCGAAGGGACGCAGCCGGTCGACGGTGGGGGATCGGGAAGACATGAGTCGAGCCTAGACGGCCCACGCACTCGCCCCGCGGTTCCCGTTGCGGCTGCGTGCGGTGGTGCCGGACGCTCGGACCCGCCGGAACTCCGTTCTCTCTACGTCGCGTCTCTCTACGTCGCGATCAGTTCGGCGATCGGGCTGATCTCCCGGAGTACCGGGCCCAAGCGTAGGTGTGCAGATAGTTCGAATCGACCAGGGTGCCGTCGATATCGAACAGCACCGCGCCGGCGGGATCACGTTCCGGCACGACGGGCTATCCCTTCGCGCCGCGCGGAATCCCGGTGGACCACAGGGCCCACAGGATCAGCACCGGCTGGAACAGCAGCCGTACGAAGCGTTTCCGGTCGGTATCGAGCCGGAAGGCTGTGCGGTGCCCCTGCCACTGGGCGATATTGCCGGGGAACACCGCGGCGAAGAACAGCGCGGCGATCCGGCCCATTCGGACGCGGTCGCGGGTGAACACGGCCAGGCCCGCGCCGAGCATGATCTCGACCCCGCCGGAGGCCATCACCACACCGTCCTTGTCCATCGGTACCCAATCGGGCACTTGGGCCTGGAACTCCTCCCGGGCCCAGAAAAGGTGGCTGAGACCGGCGAAGACCAGCGCCGCCGACAACAGATAGCGGGCGGTCCGGCGAGCCGGTGTGGTGGGCACACTCTGCGATCCGCGACTGGCCATCCCCGGAGCCTACCTGTGGGGCCCGGGCGGGCGGTGTCGCCGACGACCGTGTCCCGGCCCGAACGCGAAGATCGCGAAAGATGCTGCGAACGGGCCGTTCCGGGGAGGCGCCGTACCTGCCGGAGGGCGGATCGTCTCCGGGTTCGTGATGACATCGCGAACACTCGTGCATCCGTTGCGCGCCTTGTTCGCTGCCCCGATCTGCGCCGGGTTCTTCCTGACCCGCAACGGCGTCGTCCTGCTGATCGGTGTCGCACAGCTCGGCGCGCTGCCTGACCGGGTTCGGCCGGGCGGGCCTGACGATGGTCGGTGGGCTCGGACGCGGACATCACCGGCCCTCGCGGCGTACGCTTTGAGCACCGGGCCGTTCTCGACCAGCGGGTTTCCGTCGGCCGATCCGGCGCACACCCGGTTCGGCTGCGCGCCCGCTGTGGTCGGTCACATTCGGAATCGGCGTGTCGCGGTGAGATCGTGACACGTCCGGGATCCTTCCGTGCCCGGCAGATATTCATGCTACTTTCCGTCACATATAATTCGGTCGGGGTGTGGAGGTTCTGTGCGGGACGGGGCGTACAAGGTGCTCGGCCGGTCGGCGGCGCCGGCCGGCGAAGGTGGCGGCGCCGCGCTGGATCAGGTCGCGATCATGACCGGGTCTGCCGGGGTGATCGCGCTGATACTGCTGTGGGTCGGTTACCTGCACCGGACCCGCCGGATCACCTGGCTGCAACGGATCGCCGACCGGCTCGGCCGGGTGTTCAACCGGCCCGGCTGGGTGGCGCTGCCGCTGGCGATGTTCCTCGCCACGATCCTGACCGCTCTACTCGGATTCATCTGGGACGTCAGCCTGCACATCGGCAACGGCCGCGACGAGGGTCCACTGGCCAATCCGGCCCACTACTTCATCCTCGCCGGCCTGTTTTTCCTGTTCACCGCCGGTATGGCCGCGATAGTGCTGCCGTTGGACGAGAAACCCGGTCGTGCGGCGGTGCGGATCACCCGTACCTGGTACGCGCCGGTCGGGGGGATCCTGGTGGCCGGTGCCGGGCTCTACGCCCTGATCGGCTTTCCGCTCGACGATGTCTGGCACCGGATCTTCGGCCAGGACGTCACGCTCTGGGGGCCGACCCATCTGATGCTGATCGGCGGGGCCGGGTTCTCGCTGATCGGTGTGCTTCTGCTCGAATTCGAGGGGCTGCGCAACCGGCCGAGCCCGGAACGCCCGGAGACTCGGCGAATGTGGCTGCTGCGCGCCTGCGCGTTCGGCGGACTGCTCATCGGGCTGTCGGTGTTCCAGGTCGAATACGACTTCGGAGTCGAGCAGTTCCGGCTGGTGCTGCAGCCGATGTTGATCGTCACCGCGGCCACGATCGCCCTCGTCGCCGCACGGTTGACCCTCGGTGCGGGCAGCACCCTGGTCGTGGTCGGGTTCGCGGCGGCGGTACGCGCCGTCGTCGCTGTGCTGGTCGGCGGTCCGATCATCGACGCGCCGCGCAATGTGTTCCCGCTGTATCTCGGCGTGGCCGTCGTGGTGGAGCTGCTGGCCCTGTTGCCGCTGGTCCGGCGCCGGATCTTGTGGGGCGCGATATGCGGTCTGGCGGCGGCCACGATCGGACTCTGGCTCGAATCGCTGTGGATCGCCGTGATGTTCGTGGATCCGTGGCCGTCGTCGATGTGGCCGGAACTGCTGGCCATGTCCATTCCGACCGGTATCGCCGGCGGTGTCGTCGGAGCGATGCTGGCCGTCGTCCTGCGCGGAGAGCCGCTGCCGCGGCCCGCGATACGCCGGACACTGGTTGCCGTCTCGGTAGCGGTGGTGGCCGCGGCAACCGCGAACGGCCTGATGATCGATGTCCCGGCGGGCGCGCGAGCCGCAGTAGAACTGCGCGACGCTCCCGAACAGGGCGGACGGATGGTGTACGCGGATATCCGGCTCACCCCGGCGGATCTGGTCGGCACCGATCCCGAGTGGATCCAGATCCTGGCCTGGCAGGGCGGAGTCGGCAGCGAGAGCCCGGGACGGGGACTCGTGGTCGACCGACTCCGGCGCGCGGGCGAAGGGCACTACGTCTCGACGAAACCTGTTCCGGTGCACGGAAGCTGGAAAACTCTGCTGCGGATCCAGGACGGGCGGACGCTGACCGCGTTACCGATTTTCATGGCCGCCGATCCCGGTATCGGCGCCGCCGAGGTCCCCGCCCTCGACTCGTTCACCCGGCCCTTCGTCGCCGAGATCACGGTGCTGCAGCGGGAGCGGTCCTTCGATCATCCGGCATGGTTGTTCGCCGCAGCCTCGCTGTTCGTGCTGGCGTGCAGTCTCGTCCTGATCGCCGCGCTGTCGTGGGGCGCCGCGCGGATCAACGATCGTTACCTGGACGAATCCCGCACCGGGCAGGAGGAACAGGCGCCCGTGCCATGACCGATCGATACGACGGCGCGGACCTGCTCGCCGACCATTCGATCTTGCTGGCGGTTCCCGCTTTTCTCCCGGCGTTCCTCATCGCCGGTGTGGTCGTGGTCATCGCCGTGCGCGACCGGAAGGGCGGGGACGAGCAGGACCCACCGCACGATCCGGATACCGGCCCCGATTCCGCATCCGACAAGGAGGACTGATGCCGTCCGTCTCCCGCTTGTGCATTTCCGTGCTCGCCCTGGCGGTACTGGTGGCCGGTTGCGCGAGCAGTGAACCGGAACGATCCGGCGCCAGTGCGTCGTGGACCGCCGAATCCGTGATCGTTCCCGTGCGTATCGCCGATGGTGCGGTGACACCCGCCGACGCCCGGTTCGAGGCGCGGGTGGGCCAACCGATCGAGATCGTCGTCGACAGCGACACCGACGACGAACTGCATGTACACGCCGAACCCGACCACACCTTCGCCGTCACCCCCGGAACCGGCGAGCGATTCAGGTTCACCGTCGAGGTACCGGGCCGCGTCGAGATCGAACTGCACCATGCCGGGCATACCGTCGCCACCCTGCTGGTTCGCGAATGATACCGCTCGCACACGGCCTCGGCGGCGCGGCGGACCTACCGATTCCGTCGACCTACGCCCTGATCGGCGCAGCCTGGGCGCTGACCTTCTCGTTCGCGGTGATCGCCCTCGCCTGGCGGCAACCACGACTGGATCCGGACGCACCCGGTGTGGCGCTGCCCGCAGGACTCCGGTCGATCGCCGACGCACCCGTATCACGTGCGGTGATCGCGGCCGTGAGCACGGTGGCATTCGGCACGTTACTGGCGATCGGAGTGGCCGGCGTCCCCGATCCGGCCCGCAATCCGGTGCCGGGTGTCGTCTATGTCTTCCTGTGGGTCGGGGTGCCGGTCGCGTCACTGGTCGCCGGGCCGGTGTGGAAAGTGCTGTCCCCGGCACGGGCGGTACACCGTGCGCTCTGCGCGGCCGCGCGGCGTCCTCCTGGGGTCGGCCTGCTGCGGTATCCCGAATCGTGGGGGAGATGGCCGGCGGCATTCGGCCTGTTCACCTTCGTCTGGCTGGAACTGGCCGCGCCGGACCCCGGTTCGGTAACAGCGGTGACCTTCTGGCTCATCGGGTATCTGGTCGTCACGGTGGCCGGGCTGGTCGTCTTCGGTACCACCTGGGCCGAACTGGCGGATCCCCTGGAGGTGTACAGCAGTCTGCTCGGCAGGTTGAGCCCGCTCGGCCGGGGCGCCGAGGGCGCGTTCGTACTGCGGTCGCCACTGGCGAATCTCGCCGGAACCGCCGTCGGGGCCGGTTCGGTGGCGGTAGCGGCTGCGCTGCTGGGTTCCACGGCGTTCGACAGTTTCTCGTTGTTCCCGTGGTGGCGGGGCCTGGTATCGGACGCGGACGCCGCAGGACTTTCGCCGACGCTGGTGTCGACCCTCGGGCTGCTGGTGTTCATCGGCTTCGTGGCGGTGAGTTTCCGGTTCGCGGCGGCCGCCACGGGTGGTCTCGCACCTGCCGAACGCAGGAAGATGCCCGCGCGGCTGTCCTATACCTTGACTCCCATCGTCGCCGGATACGTGATCGCCCACTATCTGACCTTTCTGGTCGAGAAGGGGCAGGCGACGGTGATCCTGTTCGCGGATCCCTTCGGGGCCGGCCGGAATCTGCTGGGCCTGGCCGATCGCGACGTCGCCTATGTTCTCTCCGCGCACCCGGCACTGCTCGGCACGATCAAGGTGCTCGCGGTGGTCACCGGCCATATCCTGGCTGTCGCCGCCGCACACGATCGGTGCCTGCGGCTGCTTCCCCCCGCGCATCGGCTCACCGGCCAGCTGTCGCTCATGCTCCTCATGGTCGGGTTCACCTTCACTGGACTCTATCTACTCTTCGACGCCTAGATGATTGATTCCAAGGGGAGGGGTGGTGCGTGATCTGGGTCCCCAGCAGGTTCTCCGTGATCCTTGGAATACTGGTCGGGTGTCCCCCTTCGACGGCGGAAAGCCAGTTCTCATCATCGATGGCTCGCGCTTCGATGATTACGACGGGTTCGCTCGGGAGTTCTCGGCGCTGCTCGACGACTGGACGTGGAACAAGAACCTCGATGCGTTCAACGACATCCTCTGGGGCGGATTCGGAACTCCGGAGGACGGCTTCGTTCTTCGCTGGCTGCATTCGGGCAGGTCACGTGAAGCGTTGGGGTGGGCCGAGACGATCAAGTACCTGGAACATATTCTGGCACGCTGCCACCCGACGAACCGCGAACATTGCAGGGCCGAAATCGAGGCTGCTCGCCGTCAGGAAGGGCAGACACTCTTTGACCGCGTAGTAGAGATCATCCAAAGCCATGCTGTCGGAGGGGGCGGATCGGAAAACGGAATCGAACTCGAACTGACCTGAGTTCGGGCCTCGATCACGAGGTCACTGGATGCGTCAGGCCGACATAGCTTGGGCGGCAAGGCCATAGTGGGAGCGAGGGTGTTCAAGATCGTTTTGTGACGAACGAAATCAACACCCTCGCGACTGCACTCTATGTCAAGATCGATGACTTGTTGAAGGCTGCTCCCGACCTGGCGCCGTGGCGTCCGGAAATCGGTTTCACACCCCGGCTCAGCGACGCGGAACTGGTGACGTTGTCGGTGATGCAGGCCCTGCTCGGGTTCACCTCCGAGGCCCGCTGGTTACGGCATGCCCGCACCCATCTCACCCATCTGTTCCGCTACCTACCCAAACAGCCCGGCTATAACAAGCGGCTCCGCGCGGCGGCCTCCCTCATCACCCATGTACTCAGGGCGTTGTCGATAGACACGACGTTGTGGACCGACGACGTGTGGGTCATCGATTCCACCCCGGTCGAGTGCGGCAGGTCGAAGGAGACGGTTCGCCGTTCGGATCTGGCTGGATGGGCCGAATACGGTTACTGCGCATCACATTCCCGCTATTTCTGGGGCCTACGCCTGCACCTGGTCGCCACCCTGGGTGGACTACCAGTCGGGTTCGCGTTGACCGGCGCGAAGGCCGACGAGCGCGACACCCTAATCGCCATCTTCACCGCCGACCCGCGCCTCGTCGCCGACCGGCCAGGACAGACTCTGATCGCGGACAAGAACTACTTCGGCGCCGGGTTCGAGGCCCGCCTCGCGGAGGCGGGCCTACCACTGTTGCGGCCGACCCGCAAAGGCGAGGCCACCAGATCCGGCGCCCGGCTGTTCAAGCCGCTGCGACAAACTGTCGAATCGATCAACCAAACCTTGAAAGGACAGCTCGACCTCGAACGACACGGCGGCCGGACCCCAGCCGGGGTCACCGTCCGGATCCTGCAACGACTCCTCGCCCTCACCGCCGCGATCTGGCACAACGACAAAACCGGCACACCCATCCACCGATCCCTGACCGCCTACGATCACTGACCCTGGAATTACTCATCTAGTCGGAATCAGTCTCCTCGTCGCGGAAACCGACGCGCACAAGAGAACCGCCAACCCCGCCGAGACGGGCTCTGGCGCCGAGACGTTCGGTCTTTACTGGATCATGACCATCGCATCGACTCTGACGATCGCGCCGCCCGCCGGCGTGCTCGCCTGGGCGCTGGCCTCCGGCCAGATCGGACTCGTCTGGGTCGCGGTGCCCGTCGGCTTGCTGACGGGGTGGATGCTGGCCTGGGGGCTTGGACAGGTCGCCATCAGGCAACTCGAACAGCGCGGGCCCGAAAGGCTCCAGAGGATGCGGACCGGGCCGAACCGACCGCAAGCCGCGCCATCGGTTTTGAGCCCATAGTTGTCTGAGACCAACAGAAACGCGCATCCTGCCATCGAATCAGCTGCATAAAACTCGGCTCTGGCTCAGTATGTTCGCACTCCCAGCATCAGTTCCAGTTCGCCGTCCGAGATGCCGATCCAGCGCTTCTCGTTCAGGAGTGGCGTGACGTACTTGGGAACGAGCAATCGGCGGCGAGTGTTGCGAACTCGAGCGGCGGCCCCGGGCGCCACGCAGTAGCCGATCCCGCGAAGACTCAAGAGAAGACCGTCCTCGCGCATGAGCCGTAGAGCGTGACTCATGGTCGTCTTGCTAACGGAGTGCTCGCATGAGAGCACCGCGATCGATGGCAACCTGTCCCCCTCTGCCCATCTTTCGGCCAGAAGCGCATCGCCCATGTGTTCGACGATGGAGGAGCGCATCGGCGCCGCATCGCCAGAGAATCTTCCTCTTTGACGTTCGAGCACCGTGTGGTGTGGGCGAGGCGAAAGATTCACGGTCGTGACTGAGGGTCGCTCAGTGTTTCCAGGAGAACGTCCGTCAAGACGGCAGGGGCCTCTGCCGTGGTGTCGTGGTCAGGGTTGTACTCCACAACCACCAGCGCCGCGCCGCGCGGGTCGGACGCGAACACGCGCAGGGCGAGCGCAAGTGAGTCAAGGCTGAGGCCACGCCCATACAGCGGAACGTCCGCTGCCGGGAGGCGGAGGAATTCGAGAACGTCCACGTCGATGTGGACGATGAACCGCCGCCCGCCGAGACTCTCGATCGCATCAGCCGCCGTTCGTTCAGGATCGGCGGTCACCTCCGGCGCGGGGATACGGATTGCTGGGACGCGAACTTGGCGCCAGATCCTCGCTTCCAGCTCAGGCACCGCTCGCGGGTCGACCAGGGATGGACGAACGAACCGGTCGGCTCTCCACTGCTGGAGCACGTCGGCAGCTCGAGTGCGGTCAGCACGTGTGTCTGCGACGTCCAGCAGCAATGATCTGACCTCGCTCGGGCCCAGGCCGGTCTCGATTGCACGACGAGCAGAGTCCGAGATGGAGCTCCATGCTCGCCTCGACGGCGCCCCTTGTGCCGTCAACAGGCTTGGTCGTTTCCGGGTCGGGGATATAGTTCTGGGCCGTCACGCGCTACAAGCTATTATTGCGTTACGACCGGAGGTTATTGAGGGCGATCATTTCTCAGTCCCGAGGAGGGAAGCTGCTGTGTCCGATTTGCGGTTCGTCACTGTGCTGAGCGGGATTCCGGTGAGCGACATTGGTACGTCGATCGCGTGGTACCAAGGTTTCTTCGACCGGGTTCCCGACATCCGTCCTCTCGAGGATGTGGCTGAGTGGACGCTCAACGCGGGAGCGACGCTGCAGCTCGTGGAGCGCGCCTCCACGGCCGGGTCGGGAATCACGCGATTAGAAGTAGAGAACGTCAACGATGCCGTCGTCCTACTTGCTCAGAGGGGGTTCACACCGACCTCCCGGGGGGAGTATTCGGGGGTGATTCGATTCGCGGACTTCAGTGATCCCGACGGAAACGACATGTCGATCGTGGAAGCACTGTTCGATGTGCCCCGCTTTCGAGCAGAAGACCAGGCGAATGGCTCGTGACGGCAACCGCACATTCGATCGGCCCCGTCCTCAGCACGAGAGAACAGTCTCTCATCTGATGAGCCGGTCGTCTGCACAGAAGGCAGATCCATGACGGCCGAGAACGAGCCCGCTCCGCTGAGGTATCAGCGTCTTCGAGGGAAAGCGCTCGGACTGCTCGTGGTTCTCTGCGGAGCGGCCTTTCTCGAAGGTGTGGATATCGCGATGTCATGTTCAATGTCGCTCTGCTGGCTATCCGGGCTGACCTCGGGCTCTCCACTACGCAGTTGGAGTGGGTGATCAGCGGTTACGTTGTCGGATACGGCGGCTTCATGCTGCTCGGCGGGAGAGCCGCGGACTCCTTCGGCCGTCGTCGAGTCTTTCTGATCGGCCTTGTAGTCTTCGCGATCTTCTCCGGGCTTAGCGTGGTCGGAGTTGCCGTCGCATTAGCCGGCTGGCGCCAGACCATCATGAAGCTGACCTGGACGCGCCCCCTCGACGACTCAGCTTTGTGCAACGGTGCGCCGATTCGCCCGGTATGCGCGAGTGCGGCTGCGGTTCTGGCATGTAAGCGAGCAATACTGGCGGCGTCCGGCTGGCGATTGGTCAACGTACACGTCCACACACGCGTCGCCCTCGCAGGTGCCGAGCCGGCTGGCATCCGGTTCGTGGCGAAGATGGTCCACGAGAGACAACACGGCACCGGCCAGCAGCGCGCGGTCAGGACGTGCGGTGTGCCATACCTCGTGCACAGCCCACGCTTCGGAGGACAGCGCGGGCGACATCTCGGCTTCGAGTATGAGCTGGTTGAGATGCTCGGCGCACTGCCTACCTGTGGTTGCGGCGAAGATCGGATGGATGAGGTTGGCTGTCTCGACAAGGGTGCGCTCGTCGAAGGGCGGAAAATGCGCCCAGAACTCGGGGCTTTCCGCACGGAGGCTTTCGGCCGTCGGGTAGGGTTTTGTGCCTTCGTGCGCTTCGATCCGGGGAGCGTCGCCCCACTCGTTGACTATATGCACAAGGAGCGGGATGGGCAGAGGGTGAACCTCCGCGGTCTTCCGCGCTCCCATCGAAATCTGCCTCCTGTCACAGGTACTTAGAGTGTAACGCGTTACAACGGAGGAACGCGAGGACGAAGAGGTCACGTTGCCGTTGCTGCGTCATCGAGTCCGCCGAGCCTTCGTACCGGAGAGGAGAGAATCCACCCGGTGGCGAGGGTGGTTCCGAATCCTCCGACGACGATGGCAATTGCTGGTCCCCATGTGGTTGCGACGAATCCCGCGGCGATGGCGCCGATGGCGATCATGCCCCAGCTGAGGAACCGGTAAGCGGCGTTCACCCTCCCACGGAGCTCTGCGGGAGTCGCGAGCTGGCGCACGGTGACCGCCTGGGCTCCCGCGAGACCGATGCCGAATCCGCTCAGGGTGAGCGTGACACCGGCCACCGCGAGGGTGGCGACCGACGGGGCCGCTGCGGTGAAGGTCAGGGCGAGCGGGGCGGTGTTTCCTACGAGCAGGGCGGCGGTGAGGGATCGCCCGTATCCGAATCGGCGGGTCGCTCTGGAGCCGACATGCCGACCCGCAGTCACCGACGACTGTGGTCTGGCCAATCACCCGTAGGTCAAGACCGCTCACCGTTCCGCGCTTAGCGCTGGATCGGGCGGATCTGCTTCTCGACCCCCTGGACCGAACAATCGCCTATTGACAAGGCGGAGTGTGACGGGCACCCTATGCAAAAGCGTTTTAGCAATCAGTTTGGATCCCCGGAATATGGCCGACCAAACAGGTGACCTCGTCGCACCCACTGGGCTTTCTGAGGGCTTTCTGAGAGGCGCTTTGTTCACTCAAAGGAGAGTCTCGATGTCTCAACTCATCGATGTACCGTCAGTCGAAGCCAATCGGGCGGCGCTCGCGAACCTAGCCGGTGCCGACCCGGTTCTAGTCGATGTGGCCCCGGCAATCGAGGTAGTACCCGGTATGCATCGCAATCTAGTACTGGCCTCAGGACCTTCCATGCCATGGTCCGAGTACTGCGGTGGACAACGCACCGCGATTCTAGGAGCGGTTGTCTATGAAGGTCTCGCTGCCGACCTTGCCGCCGCCGCAGACCTTCTCGCCTCTGGATCGGTCGAGGTGGCCGGCTGTCAAGATTACGGTTGTGTCGGGTCCCTTGCCGGGGTGACCAGCGCCTCGATGCCGATGGTGGTGGTCGAGGACCGTGCCACCCCTGGTAAGCGTGCATTCTGCACATTGTTCGAAGGCGAAGCGTCGGCTCGGTTGAATTACGGGGTCTGGTCGGATGAGGTGGACACCAATCTGCGCTTCCTGGCCGAGGTCATCGGGCCGTCTCTTGGACGGATTGTCCGCGCCTCGAACGGCATCCGACTGCTGCCGATCATGCAGCGCGCACTCAGGCAAGGAGATGAACTGCACAGTAGGAACGCAGCAGCTTCTCTGCTTTTTCTCCGGGAAATCGCTTCCTCGCTACATTACGCTGGCGCGTCGGTGAACGAACTCTTAGCTTATTTGACGGCAGGTGACTACTTTTTCTTGCGTCCGGCTATGGCGGCTGCGAAGGTTATGTCGACTCGCCTCGCCGGTTACAGTGGATCATCCATAGTGACGGCCATGGGATTCTCGTGCAGACAATTCGGTATTCAAGTTTCCGGGCTAGGTGATCACTGGTTCACGGGACCCCTTCCGTGGTTGCAGGAATACAAGATTCAATTCGGTCATCAGATCGAGGACGCCGAGTTCATGGGCGGGGAAAGCATAATTACCGAGGTCTGCGGACTGGGGGCGTTCGCACAAGTGTCAGCGTTCTCGCTCCAGGACTATCAAGGTGGCGTCGAGGGGATGATCCAGAACAACCAGCAGATGTATCGGATCACTCATGGCGAAAGTGCCCTGTTCAAGCTGCCATTTCTGGGGTTCCGTGGAAGTCCGACGGGTATCGATGTGCACGCGGTGACCGACACGAGCATCGCGCCGGTCATGGATATCGGGATCGCGGGACGACATGGGGGACAGATCGGCGCAGGCCTCGCCCGCGCCCCTCTGCAGCCTTTTATCGCAGCAAGCACGGTTCTCCGTAAATAGCTGAAATCAGCGGGAAGATAGGAAAGTAAAAAATGGACACAATCCAGGGGATCTCATCCGATCACAGTGAACTCGCCGCAGAGTTGAGTCGGAAAGGGGTTCAGTATGCGGTCGGTTCATGGATCGACGTACTCGGGCGCCCCAAGTCGAAAGTCGTACCCATCGGTCACCTGCCGAACTTGGTCGCGGGATCGGAGCGATACACCCCTCGCGGCATGGGTGGAATCGGCCGGATGAATCCCATCGAAGATGAGGTGGTCGGAATTGCAGACCTGTCCACCCTCAAGATCCTGCCGTGGGATCGCCGGTTTGCTTTCATGCTCGCTGACATGTCGCTCGGAGGGCGGGAACCCTTCGCTTTGTGTCCACGATCGATCCTCAAACGGCAGATCGGGAACGCCGCGGACATGGGGTTTCGTTGTCAGCTCGGAATCGAGCCCGAATTCTATGTGTTCCGGCCCGAGTCGCTCGAATCCGGAAGCACGAGGCTGGCCCCCATCGCTCTGAGTGGAGAGATCAAGCCATCGCCCGCCTACGATGTCGAGGCATCACTGGATGCAATGCCCTTCCTTCACCGCGTAACCAAATACATGACGGAACTCGATTTCGGGCTGTTCAGTTTCGACGCCGAAGGTGGGGAGGGGCAGTACGAGTTCGACTTCGACCACGCCGAGGTCCTCGCATCCTCTGACCGGATGACGCTTTTTCGGCTTCTGGTGAGGCAGGCTGCGAAGGAGAGTGGTCTGGTGGCCACCTTCATGCCCAAACCATTCGCTGACGTCTGGGGATCCGGAGCGCACTTCAACATGAGCCTGGAACAGTACGACACCGGCGAGAATGTCTTCAAGACCGGAACTGGTAACGATGGCTGGCGCAAAGAAGCATTGCATTTCGCCGGAGGAATCCTGAAACACGCCAGAGCTCTGGCTGCCCTTTCCAACCCGACCACCAACTCATATCGACGTCTCGTGCCCAAACTGGCGGATGGAAATTACTCATGGGCGCCCACGAAGATCAGTTACGGTCACAATAACCGGTCGTGCATGCTGCGCCTCCCGGCAAATCGGCCCGCTATCGAAAACCGATCCGTCGACTCCGCGGCCAATACTCACCTGACGGCCGCTTATATGCTCGCCGCTGGCCTGGAGGGAATCCGTGAGGGAATCGATCCGGGCGAGGCGAAAGACAGCCTGTCGTACACCAACAGTGAAATCGATGTACTTCCCCGCACTCTTCTCGACGCAGTGGAGGCATTCGAACGGGACCCTCTGACCCACGAGGTATTTCACGAAGCATTCATTCGAGACTACAGCGAAATGAAGCGCGACGAGTGGGAAGCAAGCCACGCCGAGGTCACGGACTTCGAGCGCACGACCTACCTGCTGAACCTGTGAGCGTCATCGGTATCACTATCGGCCCGACCGAACGTCCCGAGATCGTGGCCAACTATGTGAACGCAGTGCAGCGAGCCGGAGGGACACCCGTCCTCATTCCGACCAGCCTCTCGGATGTCTATCACATCGAAAACGCGCTGGGTGGAGTCGACTCACTGGTGCTCTCCGGTGGTGGCGATATCCATCCGTCCCTTTATGGAGAGAAAACCCGTACCACCCTCGACTCCATAGACCGGCTCCGGGACAGCATGGAAATGATCGCTGTCGAAATAATGACCCGCAGCGAACGCCGAATCCTGGGAATCTGCCGGGGCGCGCAAATGCTCGCAGTGGCGACGGGCGGAACGTTGGTGCAGGACTTACCATCGGAAGGATTCATGAACCACTTCGATGAAAACCACGATCGCGGTTATGCCACACGACAGCACCCCGTCAAAGCCGAACCGGGCACGCAGGCGGAACGCATCCTGTCCGGACTGGAGCTGGTCAATTCCCACCACCACCAGGCCATCCGAGACCCGGGGACCACGCTATCACCCACTGCGTGGGCCGAGGACGGCGTCATCGAGGCCGTCGAGGCTCCCGGCCTTCTCGGGTTGCAATGGCATCCGGAGGCATCCGTGGATCTGGACGAACGTCATCTGGAACCGTTCCGATGGCTCACCCGATAGCTCATGACGAAAGGACCCCGCGATGAAGCGTCAATCCGCATCGGGGCAGCAGCCAGAAGTAGTAGTTCCATTACCGGTGCCCGCCGGGCGGCGGGCACGATTCGGTGAAGTAGAGAAGTACGGCACGGAATACATTCCCCAGGAAGAGCGCCACTCATCACCGAGTAACCTCAGCACCATCCTGTTCGGTGGATCACTGACCTTCGGTCTGATCATCATCGGCTGGTTTCCGATCAGCTTCGGGTTGAGCTGGTGGCAAGCGGCGAGTGCAGTCGTCGTCGGCTCTGCTTTCGGAGCTGCGTTATTGGCGCCCACCGGGCTGCTGGGCCCCAGGACCGGCACCAACAACCCCGTCTCCAGCGGCGCGTTCTTCGGGGTCGGTGGCAGGCTCATCGGCTCAGTGCTCGAAGCAACGGCATCTGTAACCTTTGCTGCACTGAGCATCTGGACGGGCGGAGACGCGCTTGCGGGAGCGCTGACCCGGTTCCTCGGGCTCGAGAATACCGTACCGATACGGTTGATGGCATACGGTGTATTGGCTATCGTTGTCACCACCATCTCGGTTTTTGGGCACTTCAGCATGGTCATATGCCAGAAGATCATGATTCCGACCGCAGGCACCTGCTTGATCGTCGGGCTTTTCGTCTATGGCGGAGATTTCGACCTCGGCTATCCGGGTACGGGAAACTATGAACTGGGATCAGCCCCGGCAGCATGGTTGCTGTCGGCCTTGTTATGCGCCTCGACCGTAGCATCGTACGGACCGTACACCGGCGACTGGACGCGTCATATTTCCCCCAGGGAGCACGGTGACAGATCGCTGCTGCGGGCAATATTTATCGGCGGCTTATTCGGCCTCGGTGGTCCATTCATGTGGGGAGTCTTCAGTTCCGTCGCACTGTTCTCTGCCGAGGCGCCCGGTGCAGACACTTCGTATGTTACAGCCTTGACCAACGCGACACCGATCTGGTTCGTGCCGGCTTTGATCTACATCGGCTTGGCCTCGGGTACCGCCCAGGCTGTGATCAACACGTACGGCACAGGCTTGGACACTTCGGCTATCATCCCGCGGCTCAATCGTGTGCAAGCAACGCTGCTAGCGTGCTCCATCGCAACCGCGCTTGTCTATGTCGGCCATTTCTATGCCGCACTCGCCGACGGTGTAGTGGTGTTTCTCGCGTTGCTGGCGTGCACGTCTACGCCCTGGATCATCATCCTGACGATCGGCCACTTCCGCCGCCGCGGTTACTACAACACGGATGATCTCCAGGTCTTCAACCGTCGGCAGAAAGGCGGCGTCTACTGGTTCACCGGCGGCCTGAACTACGTGACGACCACCGTATGGCTGGTTTCCGTGGCAGCCGGCTTGTTCTTCTCGAACAACCAATGGTTCTCCGCCCCGGGATCACACCTCCTGGGCGGGATGGACATCGGGTTCCTCGTAGCAGGTGGCGTCGCCGCCGTCCTCTACCCGCTCGCCCTGCGGACATTCCCGGAACCGGCCGACGTCCGCGGTCCGCGCACCTCGGTCGCCGCAGAGCGTTCGGACTGAACCACCGCCCCGGCCGAGGTGGCATCATGTGAGTGCCGGAAAGGGAGTGAAATGGCTGTTACCATCCATGATGTCGCCGCCGCCGCAGGCGTTTCGTTGACCACAGTGTCGCACGTACTCAGCAATCAAGGCCGCATCGGCGAGCGCACTCGTCGGCGCGTACTGGCCGTCACGGCAGAGCTGGGCTACAAGGCAAACGTGCATGCACAACAGTTGGTAACCAACAGAAGTAGAACGATTGCTATACAAGTCGCGCCGTTCGACGCGGTCAGCCGATCAAGCATCCTCATACCCAATTCAGAATACTTTCTGGAGGTTCTGAACGGCGCTTCCGAAGAGGCGGAGCGGCAGGGTTACGCGCTGATTCTCACCCCACCTGGTGTCGGACCACATTCCATCAGTGCCTTCGCTGTCGATGGGGCCATCATCGTCGATCCACACGGCGATGAGGGAATGCTGGAGCCAAGCTGGACCAAAGACCACCCGGTGGTAACCGCGGGCCGGACCACCGGTGAGCGAGAGGACGCGTATGTAGTGGACAATGATCACCGCGCGGCAGCTATCGAGGTCCTCGATCATTTCTGGTCACAGGGCTACCGGAACCCTGCCGCCATGATCACCGACAGGGCGCGATCCTACACTCGCGATGTCGTAGACGGATATCAACATTGGGCAGAGGATCACGGCATCGTGCCCCAGGTGGTGGAGACCGGCTCACAGACATCCTCGGCCCAAGCGCTGAACGATCTTCTGAACGCCGACACACCTCCGGATGCGATCTACGCCGGCTCCGAGGACATCGCCCTCGATCTACTGCACGAATGTAGCCGGCGTGGCCTGCGGATACCCGAGGACCTCGGCCTGTGCAGTTGCGTCGACAGCAGCACCTTCGGTCTGACCACGCCCGAGCTTTCGGGGCTGATGTGCAATCCGCGGGGGATCGGGAGCAGCGCGGTCTCCCTGTTGGTGAAGTTGCTAGCAGGTGAATCTCCGGAAGAAACACGAATAATAATCCCTACGGAGCTGAAGATCCGCCGGTCAACTCAACGTACCATGTACGTTTAAAGATTCCCTCTTGAATTACCAGCACCTAATGCGCGATAATTGAAAAATCGTTTTAGCAGATCGGAGATCGTTCGATGAGAGTATTGATCATCAGCGCCAGCCCGCGAGAGGACGGCAATTCTCACGTGCTTGCCGACGCTGCGATCGCCGGCGCGCGGGAGGCGGGTCACGACGTGCGTCACGTGTTCCTGAGTGAGCATGTGGATCGCATGCTTGGGAACTGCCGGCAGTGCAGGCGGCCGTCTGATCGCATGTGCTCACTCGACGACAACTACGAGACACTCCTTCTCGAGCAGATCATTCCGGCCGACGGGCTCATCTTCGCAATGCCACTGTACTTCTACGGCATGCCTGGACGCCTGAAGACGGTCTTCGACCGCCTTTTCTGCTATACCGCCAACAGTTCACCATTGCAGGAGCGAGTGGTCGAGGGCGTGATGCACAAGAAGGTAGGCCTGCTGATTTCCTGTGAAGAATCCTACGTCGGTGCCACGTCCGGGGTCATCGCACAGTTCCAGGAACTCACACGATATCTCAATCAAGAATTATGCGGAGTCGTGGTCGGTAATGGGAACAGCCGTGGTGAGATCATCCATGACCCCAGCGCCCCAGTTGGGGCAGCAAAGCGTCTCGGCGCTCGGCTGTTCGAAACCAGAGTAACGGACTACCGTCTCGATACCGTGCGGTCGAATAAAGTGTGGGACACAGTCCTGGCGTCGAGGCACATAGGCACTCTTTAAGCCTGCACGCTCCCCCCTTCTCCTGCTCGGCCACGAACTCAATCCATTGACAAAACGTTTTATCAACGAGAGGAATGGAACATGTCTCTATCCCTACCTACGGAACCGCAAGGCGACCTTCCCTCGATGGCCGCAGCGAAGGGTCGCGACCGAGTATCCATGGGTCCGGCGGACTTTGCATGCGATGGCACTCGACCAGGCGACGAGATATCGGCATGGATGGTGCCCCTGCCCGACCCCCATCGTCTGCTTCGCGCTGTTTCCGGTCAGCCCGAGAGGGACGCGATGCTGCCAGTATGGGCCCGCGACCTCGCCGATCTCCACGCCGAACTGATTAGACACCGGCTTCGGCCGACGTCAAAGCGGTCAGAGGCCGATGACGATGGGGTGCGAGCCGAGATAGATCGCATAATAGGAGAAGTAGACACCTGGGCGATGAAGAATGTGCCGCGCACGAAGTGCGCACGAATGCACACGCACTCGCTCGGAGAGGTCATCAGTCGTATCGCGATGTCATCGGCCGATGCATGGTGGACTGTGCTGCATTCGCGAGACGAGTGCACCAGGCACCGTGTCTGGTCGCAACTCGCGCAGGCTCTCGAAGGGTATAGCGAACTGCTCGCCGAGATCCGCGCAAAGCGGCTTCGGCTACCCGAAGGAGGAAGCAGGATCGGACAAGCAATAGTCTGACCGGCTTACCCGGGGCTTACGGGGCTATTAAGCACGATGTTCGTCCGCAGGGTCAGCTGCAAGAAGTAGCCCGCGCGGTTCGCCCTGACGAATACGGAACTGTTCCAAGGTCACACGTTCGGCGTAAGGCAAGTCTTCTACCTGACGTCGACGGGCGTCTCGGTCGGCATCGAAGCTGGCCAGGCAATGCTTTCGGGCTCGGGAGAAGCGAGCGCCGAACCATAGATTTCTATCGAAGCTCGATTGACATCGATGCGTGGATTCGATTGGACGAGGAGATGAAAGTACCGTGTCCGCGGTGTGGTCGTGCCTTCATTACGCAGCATGACCGGTATGTGAAACATCATGTGAACTGCCTGGAACCCGAGGAGAAGGTGACACCTCGGATGACGCCGGAAGACTGGAAGGCTGTTGCCGGCTGGCTCAATCCCGAGAGCGGGTTCCGCAGAGGACAGCTGGGGCCGGAGTGAAGCTCAGCGAGGCAGCGGGATAGGAAACCGGCACGCGAGAGCCCTGTGGTTATGCCGGAGAACTGGCTCACGACAGCGAGTTCCAGTGCACCGCGCAACAGAGCAGCACAGCGGTAAGAGGTTCAGCCTTACGATCCGGCCACGGAGAGAGCGTTCCCCGGATCGCCACAGCCGCAGCGGCGCTCCCGCGCATGGGATCTGCATCGGCCACGGCCTGCCGACCCCGCGGCGCACTGCTCGGTTGATTGGGCAGATGCATGCGGCGGTGTGGGAGCTGGCCGGGCCCCGGTCCGAATGCTCGGGCGGTTGTCGGTGAAAGTCGCTGCAGGTCACTACCTGTAAATATCGAATCAGAAGCCGCTGGTCGGAGCCTGCGAGTCGATGTCCGAGTCTCGTAGGCCATGTTGTTTGTCCGAAGTGATGAGGGGAAATATGAGCGAGAACCGCACCGCCGGTGTACGTAATGGCGGCAGGATCGCGGGTGTCGGTGCCGCGGCCGCTGTGGCCGTGGGCCTGCTGTCGACGGGCGCCGCGAATGCCGATGCCTTCGTGGCTCTGCCCGACGGCCAGAAAGCCGGCCCCGGAGTGACCATCACCCGTACGGGTGAGCATGCCGTCGTTTCGCCTTCCATGGCGGCCAACGGCGCGGGCCGCGTGGTCTGGGTCTCCGGAAACGCTGTCGCCGACGTGGCTGTGACGCCCAAAGGTGAGCCGGGCCCGAACAACGGTCCGACCGGGGCGGACGGCACCAACAACTCGTCCACGCACGGCGCCTCGCAGCTCAACACCGGCTATATCGTCGGTTGCCAGGTGAGCCTCGGCGAGGATGCGATCGGTCTCGGAGCTTCCGCGAATCTGTCTCTCGACGGCGGTGGAGTCGGCGGCTCGGTCGGGCTCGAACTGGGCCCGGGCGACGTCGAGTTCGTGCAGATCGACTACAAGGACATCACGAAGCCCGGCCGGTACTCCGTGGAGTACCAGGATGCCGAGATCGAGATCCAGGGTTGCGCGGGTTACGCGCAGGCGCGGTCGTACACGGTCGTCGAGATCATCGGCGACCACTACTCGAAGACCACGCTGTACGGGCAGCCGTTCAGCATCGGCTGAGCTGTCGCGCCCCGTCCACGTCGCATCGAACCGAACTTCCTCGCGCAGCCCGCGAGCTCTCCCTTCGAAGGGTATGACCCCATGATCAACCGCAAGAATCTGGCGCGCCTGGCCGGCGTCGGCGCCGCCACCACCATCGCGCTGGGCCTGTTCTCGACCGGGGCCGCCAGCGCCGACACCTTTGTGCCGCTGCCCGGCGGCGAACTGGTCAAGACACTGTCCGACGGCACGGTGGTGACCGTGCGCATGGTCGGCGAATCGGCCACCATCAGCCCGTCCATGGGTGCCACTCCGGTGCACCGCAACGCGTGGGCCTCCGGTAGCGCGCAGGTCGAGATCGCCGGCGGCGAGGACGTGGGCGGCAGGATCTTCCCCGGCTATGTCGTGGGTTGCCAGGTGAACATCGACGGCGGCGGTGCCCAGGGTGGCGCCGGCGCGGAGGTCGATACCGAGGGCGCCGTGAGCCCGAGCGCCGAAACCGGCGGCAACCTCACCGTCGGGCCCGGCCAGGCGAAGTCCTTCTATGTCCTCGATATCGAGAGCCCGGACGACTACGGCAGTGAGGACCACGCGACCAACAACCAGTTCGAGGGCAACAGCGGTTCGGTGACCTGGTCCGATCAGACCATCGGGCTGAGCGGCTGCGGCGGTTACGCGCAGGCCCGGTCCTTCGTCAAGGTCGAGGTGGAGACCGAGAACGTGATCACCTTCGTGACACTGTGGGGTCAGCCGTTCAGCCTCGGCTGACCGAGCGCTGAACCGACATATCGGCACGAATACGGGCCTGCCGCAGCTGCGGCAGGCCCGTACCTTGGTTGATGAACAAGCAGGACACCGAGGCAGGTCGCAGACTGCTGCAGTCCTCGTTCCAGCTCCGCACGCGCCAGGAGCTTGGTGGGGACTGTGTATTTTTTAAGGGCTCTGGCCCACTTTCGGTGGTGCCTGTGAGGTGAGGGCGGCACGATATCCGGGTGGATTAGGTGAGTGTTGTTGTCGGCGTGGTGTTTTCGGGTTTGGCGCCTCTGGTTGTCGAGGATGTGGGTGTGGCGGGTTCGCGGCTGGTGGTCCAGGCCCGGACTCCCAGTGGTGTGGCGGAATGCCCGGGTTGTGGTGCGGGATCGGCCCGCGTTCATGGTGTTCACGAGCGGCGGCTGGCCGATCTGCCGGTCGATGGCCGCAGCGTGATGGTGCGGGTGCGTGTCCGGCGCCTCTACTGCCCGACACAGGGATGTCAGCGAACGTTCCGGGAACAGGTCCCCGGCGTGCTGGAACGCTATCAGCGGCGCACTGCTCGGCTGACCGGACACGTGCGTGCGACGGTGCGGGAGCTGGCCGGACGGGCCGCGGTCCGAACGCTGCGGCGGTGGTCGGTGCGATTGTCGCGGCAAACCGCGGTGCGGGTGCTGCTCGGCATCCCGCTGCAAGGCCAGAAGGTGCCGAGGGTGCTCAGTGTGGATGATTTCGCTTTGCTGCGCCGCCACCGATACGGGACCGTGCTGATCGACGGTGCGACCCACCAGCGTGTCGATGTCCTGCCCGACCGCCGCTCCGCCACCCTGGAAACGTGGTTGCGGGCCCATCCCGGCGTCGAGTTCGTCGTGCGAGACGGGTCGGCGACCTATGCCGAAGCGATCCGCCGTGGGGCCCCGACCGCGATCCAGATCGCCGACCGCTGGCACCTGTGGCACAACCTGGTCCGAGCAGCGGAGAAGGTGGTCGCCGCCCACGCCCGCTGCTGGGCTGCAGCCGGCCCGAAACGCCGGCAGTTGACCCGCGAAACCACCACCCTCGCCCGCTGGCACGCCATCCACGACCTCCTCGACCACGGGGTCGGACTCATGGACTGCGCCCGCCGACTCGGCCTCGGCCTCAATACCGTCAAACGGTATTCCCGCGTCAACGAACCCGAAAAGCTGCGCCGCCCAACGCAATACCGGGCCAGTCTCGTCGACCCCTACCGCGATCACCTGCGCACCCGCCGCGCCACAGAACCCGGCGTCGCCGTCACTACCCTGCTGGCCGAGATCACTGATCTCGGCTACACCGGCAGTCTGAACCTCCTGCACAAGTACCTGAATCAGGGCCGCGCCGAGACCGATCGGGTCATGCCCTCGCCCCGGCGGCTCACCTCCTGGATCACTACCCGCCCCAGTGAACTGGGCGAGCAGCGGCACGCTCATCTCAGCGAGTTGCTGGCGGCCTGCCCGGACCTGACGGTGCTCGCGGAGTTGGTGAGCAGGTTCGCCCGCATCGTCACCGAACACCGCGGCCGTGACCTCGACGACTGGATGACCAGCGCCCGCGCTGCGGCGCTACCCGAACTCGACCCGTTCCTGCGCGGCATCGACCGCGACTACCACGCGGTCCTGGCCGGACTCTGCATGCCCTACAGCAACGGCCCGATCGAAGGCGTGAACACGAAAACCGCACTGATCAAACGACAAATGTATGGCCGCGCCGGGTTCCGGCTACTCCGCCACCGCATCCTCCTGGCCTGAACCCACCAGCCACCCCCGAAAGTGGGCCAGAGCCTATAGCGAGATAGTCCCGCTTGGTGGGGATCGCCCGATCCACGTAACCGTTGAGCACGGTGTTCTCGCGTTCGAGTTCTCTGAGTTTCTTTGCGTCATCGGCTTTCAAAGGGGGTAGTGGTGCATATGGCCGGGATCCGGCGCTAAGCCTGAACGGTTTCGTCGCTCGACGAGCGGTGCTGCGGCGCTGGTGGTTTCATAGCTGTGCGTGATGAGAGTTCGGCTGGTGGGTATGGCCGGTTCGGGGTGCTGTCCCGTGTTGAGCCGGTGATCGCCTTGGGGAGCTTGATGTCGTAGAGGATCTGCCGCCACTCCGATGCCGGCGGGGTCTTCTCCCCATTCGCCGACCGATGCCGGATGTCGGCCTCGGCCGCCTGGTCGAAGTCCAGGGTCGTCGACAGGTACAGCCGCTGGCGCGGATTCAGCCCCGCCCACCCGGCGGCGGCCTTGCCCGCTGCGGTCATCGCCGCGCAAGCTGCCCGACGACGCGGGCGAGTTCGGGCAGACCGGCCTCGTGCAACCGGGTGGCCAGGGCTTCGTCGGTGAGGATGTCGTCGCCGAGCATCGCCTCGATCTCGTTGAACTTCGCCGTGTCGATCGCCATCAGGGTCTCCCTCGTCCTATGGGGATCGACCCGCTGACACAGCCGTGACAGGTGCACACCCAGCACCGATTCGAGCTAGCGGGCGTGCCCGAAACTGAATTCCCGCAACAAAGTGCCGATCGTGGACGGCCATACACCTGGTGGAACACCCTGGGCATTCCGCCGCTGCGCAGCACACCGACATCATCGGTGCTGTCGGCACCAGCGCACGTCCCTGCGATCAGCGTCGTCAGCTTCGGCCCGGCGTTTGAGCTCCGGAGCGGATCCGCGGCTCGCTGATCGCTACCTTCTGCGTCAGGAGTTCACTCAGCCCGGTCCGCTCGGCCAACCGCATCACCGGAACCAGCCCGGCCAGCGACACCAGACTCTGATCATCGAACACCGCTGACTCCGCGGCGCACCTATGCAAACTTGCACCCGAAGTGCCCTTCTGAACCGGAACGATCACTGCCTCAACAACAGCGATCTTCCCAGCTCAAAGGGCACTTCTCCATTCACGCCACACAAACCCGGCAGTAACCGATCGGTGGATCGAGGCTTAGGCGGCCGCACGCCACCGAAGGCGCGGTCTCGGTATGCGACATCTCCTACTTCCTGTCCAGAATCGAACTGAAGAAGAGTGATATGGCCCGCATGACCACCAGCAGTTCCCCAAGCATCCGGAACGTCACATCACCGAAATCCAGCTTCGCTTCCTCCCCGAAGTGATGGGGCCGGCGGATGGACACCTCGGCAGGCTCGCCCCCGGCCTCGGCCCTGATCTGGGGTTTGCGTTCGGCGTCGTAGTCACGCCTGCGCGAGGTGTCTGATCCGACTCGAACCGAGGTCGAACGATCGGCTGTCGCAGTTGCGCTCTCAGTTCCAGGTCAGTTCGAGGCGGTCCACACCTTGACTGATAGGGGAGGCCGGGTAGGTCAGCTGCTGTTGTTCGACCAACGCGAGGCCCGGGAGCCGTGCGGCGAGTCGCTCGAGCGCGATCTTCGCTTCGGCCCGAGCCAATGGCGCACCGATGCAGAAGTGTGCGCCGCGGCCGAATGAAAGGTGCGAGTTGAGGTTTGCGCGATCCGGATCGAAGACTCCTGGCCGCGGAAAGACGGACAGATCGTGATTGGCCGCCGCGAACACGACCCAAACGGTGGCACGTGCCGGGATCTGGACTCCGCCGAGTTCCGTTGCGCGGGTCGTGGTGCGGAACAGCCCGCGCACCGCCGACTTCACTCGCAGAACCTCCTCGATGACCTGCGGAATGGTGTCGGGCGCGGCCACGACAGAGTCCCAGCGTGCCGGATCGCTGAGCAGCACAAGCAGGGCGTTGCCGATGAGATCGGTCGTGGTGACGTTGCCGCCGATCAAGGTCTGCGCGGCAATGCTGATGATCTGCTCGACCGCGAGCGTCTCGCCCTCCTTCGACAACAGGTCGCTGAGAAGGTCGTCACCAGGTTCTTCACGGCGCTCGGCAACGCGCGCCTGGAGGTATTCCGCCAGCTCGGCCATACTGGTGGCGCATCGGAGGAGATCCGCATCCGGCAGCACGGGATTCGACATCAGAAATGCGTCGTCGGACCATCGCTGGAAATCGGCGTAGGCGTGCGGTTCGACGCCGATGATGCGCGAGATCACCCGTACCGGAAGAGGAACGGCGAAATGCGCCACGATATCGACCCGGCCCCGCGCTATGAACGTATCGATGAGGTCATCGGCGATCTGGGTGATTTCGGGTACCCGCAGGTTGACCTTGCCGGGCGTGAATGCCTGGTTCGCCGCGCGCCGCAGTCGCGAGTGATCGGGCGGGTCGGTGTTGATCAGGCTCGGGTAACCCTGGGGGAAGCCGAGCGGGAGCCGCGAACGCAATTGTGCCGGTACGGGTTTGAAATTCAGCGAGTCCCGCGAGGTGAAGGTGTCGGTGTCGTGGGTGACTTGGAGTACCTCGCGGTAGCCGGTGACCGCCCAGAATCCGGCGCTCTCGACATAGAACACCGGCGCTTCGCGCTGGGCCGATTCCCACAGGGGGTAGGGGTCGGCCAAGTGCGCGGGATCGAAGGGTTGATAGGCATCGAGCGCGGGACAGAGCGTCGGCCGATGGGGCGAGAGTTCCATGGGTAATCCTCATATTTCCGCAGGTTCACGGTCCTGCGGATGAATAAATCGGCGGCCGCCTGTCGACAGGTGGCACGATATCACTGCGGGTGGGCCCGATGCGGGCCCCTTTCGGCATTCATGGACGAGAGCGGCGAACAAAGACGTCGATCGTGACGCTTTGTGATACGGGCTCGGGGGAATACGGTGCCCAGCCGGTAGCCGGGCGGCCCGGCGAGGCCGCCCGGCTTGTCATCAATCGGATTCGACTCGGATGCACACGGTTATCATGGCCGTAACCCGGCGGCGGGGTTCTGTGGATTTCGTTTCGACATGGTTTGAGGGGCCCGGCAGATTCCGGACAGCGGCCTGAAGGGCTATTTCATGCTGCCGTCTGCCGATTCAGGTAATCGGCGTGCACCTGCAGTGGCGCCTTGTAGCCGAGTCCCGAGTGAAGACGTTTGCGATTGTAGAAGGTCTCGATGTATTCCACAACTGCGCGCCGTGCCTGATCCCGTGTTTCGAATGTAATTCGATGTAGCCATTCGTTCTTCAGGGTGCCGAAGAACGATTCGGCCATGCTGTTGTCCCAGCATACTCCCGTGCGGCCGACATATTGCCGCATGTTCATCTGTCGCAGTTTCTTTCCGAAATCGTAGCTGGTGTAATTCGAGCCGCGGTCGCTGTGGAATATCGCCCGCGGTCGAATATCGATTCGGGTAGCGGTCATATCGAGTGCGTCGGCGATCAACGGAGTGCGGTAATGGTCGGACATCGACCAGCCGGCCACCATTTTCGTGTAGCAGTCGAGCACGGCCGCCAAATACAGCCATCCCTGTTTCGTCCGGATATAGGTGATATCGGAGACGAACTTCTCACCCGGCGCCGTGGCGGTGAAATCACGGGCCACGAGGTCGGGGATCCGGTGGTCGATATCAGCGTCGGTGGTGACCGGCCGCCATGGTTTCGGCTGGCACGGCACCAGATCCAGCTCCCGCATCAGCTTGCGGACGGTGTCATCGTCGACCTGGTGGCCCGAGGAGATCAGCACCGCGTGGACTCGCCGATGCCCGTAGGTGCCGTGGGAGTCGTCGAAGATCGCGGTGATCATCAGTTTCAGTTCTTCACGCCATTTCTCGTTCTCCGAGGCCGGTCGGGTACACCATTCGTAATAGCCCGATCTGGACACACTCAGGTTCCTGCACATGAAGGCAACAGAGTAGGCCTTCTCCGCGTCCAGTTCTGCGATGAATTCGTATTTCACTGCTGCCGGCTCGCGAAGAAGGCCGCCGCTTTTTCCAGGAACTCGGCCTTCATCCGGAGCTCACGGTTCTCCCGCTCCAACTCACGCAGCCGCGCTCGCTCCGAAATCGCGAGCGGTTCTTCCTCGTCCGGGTGCTTCTTCCGGTAGGCCGCCACCCAATTGGTGAGCGTCCCGGAATTGATTCCCAGATCCCGTGCGACCGCCGCGATCGAACGACCGTCACTTTCCAGGACTATTTTCACGGCCTCGTCCTTGTACTCTGGTGAGTACTTTTTCCGCTGCTGAGCCACGACCTATTTTCCCTCATATTTCCGTCACTGCCCTATCAGGGGTCACTGTCTGGAGAGGGCCGGGCACCTCAGTTCGCGAAAACTGGTAGACAGCCAGACAGTGGTGTGAGACTTCGCGCTGAATTGGGTAACAGATTCGCTGCAGGACAATCAAGGATTCAGTCCTGAATTGGTGACTTGCGTAAGAACGCAGATCCACGAATCACCTCGCCTGCTGTACACGTCGGTGGCCCACTCGTCGCGATCGGTGCGCTCGTCGTGGTAGAACTCCGTGTTGGTGACACGGGCTGTGTACACGGCGAGGTCACCGTACACCTGAATCCGCGGGTCCCCGATTCGGGACATCGCAGAGTGTCGCAATACACCGGAACCCACAGCCTTCAAGAAGTGCGCGGCCGAGACGAAGCCGTAGTCGGACACGTGCACCCAGTCCTCGGACATGAATTCTCGGATGCGGGTGGCATCGTTGGACACGATTGCCGCGATCCAGTTCTCTGCCAGCGTTCTGATCTCTTGCTCGGGCGAATCGTATGGGGTCTTGATCTGTGTCGTAGTCATGGCCGCAACGCTAACCACGTCATTCGGTGCCCGGCTTGGACGAATGGAACCGAGCCTCCAGCGGCTCGATGGAATGAACTTTCCCGTCCGATCGGTGGACGTCATGTCCGTCGAACAGGCGGATCCCGCACCCGAGCAGAATGCGCCAGGCGGTGCGCCCGGCCATCACCGCACCGGCCTCGACGGCTTCGCCGGCCAGGAACTGGAAACCGAACTCCGAGTCGTCGCGGTGGGCGTCGAACAGGGCCTTCGCCCGATAGACCTAGTGTTCCGCGCCTGAAATCCCTTGGTTAATTGTAGGATTCGGCCGTGGCGAGGACGGGGCGACCGAGATCGGGGCCGGAGTTGGTGGTGACCGAGGCGCAGCGGCGGGAGTTGGTGGAACCTGTTCGCCGCGTTCAATATCGCCGACAGCACCGTCATCGGCGAGCTACACCGCCGGCACCGCGCGACCGAGTTCAAGAAATTCCTGGTCACGATCGATAAGACCGTGCCCGCCGAACTGGACATTCATCTGGTCTGCGACAACCTCGCCACCCACAAGACCCCAATCGTCAACGAATGGCTCGCCCGGCACCCTCACTTCCACGTGCACTTCACCCCGACCGGGTCGTCATGGCTCAACCAGGTCGAACGCTGGTTCGGATACCTCACCGACCAACTCACCCGCCGCGGTGTCCACAAAAACGTCGCTAGTGCCTCGTCCAGATAGGTTGCGCCGGTATTCCGGGGTGTCGGTTTGATCGTGTGCTTGCCGACGGCGATGCTGCCCGTGGAGGTGGTGTCGATGGCCCGGAAACCAGAAGTATTCGTGCGGGAGGTGTCTCCGGAAGAGGGACGCCGACTGCAGAAGATCACCAAAACCAGCAAACAGCCGATCAGGACCCGACGCGCGATCGTGGTGATGGCCTCAGCGCAACATCAACCCGTTCCGGCGATAGCGAGGCTGATGCAGGTCTCGGAAGCCTATGTGCGGCAAGTGATCCACGACTTCAACGAACGGGGGTTCGAAGCATTGGACCCAAAATGGAGCGGGGGCAGACCGCCGAAGACCGATCGGGCGACGCGTGAACGTATCGCCTGCATCGCCCGGTGCTGCCCCCGCGACCTCGGCTATCCGTTCTCGACGTGGAGCCTGTCGAAACTCCGAGACATGCTGGCCACCAGCAAAATCGCTGATATCAGCCGCGAAACCTTACGCACGATCCTGCGCGAGCAGGGCGTGTCCTGGCAGGCCACCAAGACCTGGAAAGCAGGCACCGACCCCGACTTCACCACCAAGATGAACCGCATCCTGGACCTCTACGACCACCCACCCGCCGACGGGCGAGTGATCTGTGTCGACGAGTTCGGGCCGTTGAACCTGCAACCCCGCCCCGGGCGCGGCTGGTTCCCGGCCCGCAAGCCGCGCCGGCTGCGGGCGACCTACCACCGCGACCACGGAGTGCGGCATCTACTCGGGGCGTTGGACCTGGCCACCGGCCGTATTCACTACCGGATCCGGGACCGCAAACGATGGATCGAGTTTCTGGCCTTCCTGAAAACACTGCGGGCCCGCTGGCCCGGCGAGAAGCTGTACGTCATCGCCGACAACTTCTCCCCGCACAAACGGGCCGAAGTTCGGGACTGGGCCGCGGCCAACAACGTGGAGTTGGTGTTCCTGCCGACCTATTCGTCCTGGCTGAACTGGATCGAATCGGAATTCGCCGCGTTGCGGTACTTCGCCCTCAACGGCACCGACCACCGCAGCCACAACGAACAAGACGCCGCGATCGGCGCCTACATCCGCTGGCACAACCAGCACGCCCGACCCAAACGAGACTTCGCCGTCAACTCCACAATCCGGCGCCCCGATTACCTATCCAACGTTGCTTGACGAGGCACTAGCCGCGAACAGCGCGACCGGCCACCGACCGTGTGGCCGTTCCGCTCATTGTTCGGACAGCTTGTCGATATCGGCCAGTACCTTTTCGTGCCAGTCGATCTCGGTCCGGATCCGCATCCGGGCGTGCTCGGCGATGAGGTCGTCGGCGGTGCGCTGGTCGGGCCAGCGGCGGTCGAGCTGATGTTCGATCCGCGAACCGAGCGCGCGGAGCGCGGCGATCCGGTCCTCGAGGTAGCCCCGCAGCAGTTCGGTATCGAGGTCGTCACCGACGGCCAGCGCGAGATCGACCGGGTCGGGTCGGACGTCGACCTCGGTGAAGGCTTCGTCGCGCAGAGCTCGTAGTTCCCGCAGGCCCTCGTCGGTGATCTGGTAGATGGTGCGCGCCGGCAGCGCGCCCTGCTGTTCGGTGCGCACCGGCCGGACCAACCCCTCGCTCTCCATGCGGTGCAGTGCGCCGTACAGAGATCCGGGTTTGACCCGCGACCACAGGTCGGCGCGGTCGAGCCGGGCGTCGCGGCGCAGTTGGTGGCCGTGCATCGGGCCGCGCCGGGCCAGTGCGGCCAGTACGAACAACCGGGTTTCGTTCACCGATCCAGTCTTACACGACTACTCGTATTTGAGTAGTCTGCCCGCATGACTGTGCGACAGATCCTCATTGCCGGTGATCCGCGGCTCACGACCGCCGCGACACCGGTGACAGTTTTCGACGATGACCTCGCCGCCCTGGTCGACGATCTCTTCGATACCAATACCGCCGCCCCCGGTGCGGGGCTCGCGGCGAACCAGATCGGCGATCCGCGCGCGGTTTTCGTCTACGACCTCATCGATACCGGAATCCGATATCGCGGCCATATCGTCAATCCGGTGCTGCGCACCTCCGAACTTCCGGAGACGATGCCGGACCCCGACGACGACCTCGAAGGGTGCCTCTCCGTTCCCGGGGAATGGTTTCCGGCGGGCCGTGCGCACCGGGCCGAGGTGACGGGCCTGGATATGACGGGGCGGCCCGTCACGGTCGAGGCCACCGGATATCTGGCCCGCTGTCTGCAGCACGAGACCGACCATCTCGCCGGGTTGCTCTATCTCGACCGGTTGATCGGCCGGAACCGGCGGGCGGCCCGGAAGATGATCAGGGACCGGTGCTGGACCGTTCCCGGCAACAGTTGGCTCCCAGCAGATCAGGGTCCCACCGTCACCGGCCGGTGACCGGTCGCCTCGATCAGGCGCCCACCGGTCCGTGCGGGCTCGATCGTGTGTCGGGTCAGCGCGGTGGCAGGCTCATATCCCGGTTCATCGTCGGAAGCTCGATACTGATGGGCATCCGGAGTTCGGCCAGATACCAGAGTGCGAACTGGCGCAGGAACTCGTCGAAGAGCCAGTACGCCTCCTGGGTCGGCGGCGCGATGGTCAGCACGCCTTCCCGGACCGCGATGAACGGGCCCCAGCTGAAGCGCAGCAGCGGATCCCAGATCGGCTCGCGGGCGATGGCCAATCCGTCGGCGATCTCGTCGCCGAGCAGGAATCGTGTGAAGGCACCGAGGACTCCCTTGCTCAGGATCGCCAGGTCGAGGTTGGTTCCCAGCCGCAGCAGCCGGTCGGCCAGTTTCGCACCCTCGGGTGTCGGCGCGATGATCGGATCCAGTACCTGGGCGGCCTGGGACTCGGCCTGATCCCACGAATTCGGAATGTACTCGTCGCGCACGCCGAGCATATGGGCGGCGACCTGCCAGGAGTGCAGGAAAGCATCCGATTCGTGGGCCGGGATCGGCACCTTCCATGCTGTGAGATGGCGCATCACGGTGGTGGGCAGACTGTGCCAGGTGACCATGATGTCGTTCTGGCTGATCGGGATGTCCTCGTCGGCCGAGTGGACCCAGTGCGGCGACTGGGGCAGCAGATGCCGCACCGCAGCATGTACCAGGCGCGTCTTGACGCAGGTTACGACCATCTGCCCGTCCGGGCCGTAGGCATTGCCGCTGCCGATGTCGTAGCCGAGTTTCGCAGTTTTGGAGATGCGATCCTTCAGATCATGGCCGCCCTTGGAGTAGTACACCGCCCGAGCCTCTTTGGGGATGACCGTGCTCATCATGCCGCTGGCGAGGCCGTACAGCACACCGAGATAGAGACCGCGTTTCTTGTTGAAATCGACGGCGGTGGCCAGTTTGCCCTGATCGGTCCACTGGGGCAGCTGCCGGGCATATTCCATGAAATCCCGCAGATCGGAGGGGAGTCCGGCCGGCAACGGCTGACCGTTGCGGGTCCAGGTCCGCAGCAGCCCGTTGATCGCGGGCACTTCGCCGCGGTCGAGCAGTGCGGCGACCAGTTCGTCGGCCTCCGGATCCCATACGCCCAGCGGATCGACGCCGGCTCCGCTACCCGCCACCGAACCCTGTGGCGACCAGGACCAGGGTTGCGCCCGCGCCACCGAGGTCGCCCCTGCCATCACCAGCGCGCCGGCGGCTCCCGCCGCCCCGCCGGCTTTCAACGCATCGCGCCTGCTGAGTCGGTCCATGTCGCCACTCCTCGTCGAGTTGGAACATCGCGGTGGCCGGTGCGCCAGCCGCGTCGATATGGCTGAGAATACTCAGTAACTTAACAGCTGTTCGGGTGTCCTGGTTGTCGATTCGGCGAATTCGCCGGCACGGGCCGTCTACCGGCATTGCCGCCCGATGTCATCGACTTCCGCCGACCTGCCTGCGTATATGCGTGAGCCTGCGGCAGATCATGTCTCCTCGTTGAGGAACTTCGGCCGGGCCCGCCAAGGTGACTGCTGGTGCAGGTTGGCAGAATATCCGATAACAGAAGGTCGCTGACCCGGGCGGGATCCGGAACGGCCCCGGTGCCTTCTCCTGTCCGGTTACATGTACATGCGCCGGACCGGCTGCTAGTCGTGGTGTATGACCACACCGGGTGATTTCGAATTCGAATCCGTCTATCGCGGCGACGGCCCGTTCGGGCCGGATGTAGCGCCGCCGTGGAGTATCGGGGAACCACAGCCGGAACTCGCCGCATTGATCGACCAGGGCCGGTTCCACGGGGAGGTGCTCGACGCCGGATGTGGTGAAGGCGCGATTTCGCTGTATCTGGCAGAACACGGTTTCACTACGGTGGGCCTCGACCTCGCGCCGACCGCGATCGAATCGGCGCGGGCCGAGGCCGACCGGCGCGGCCTGGACAACGCCACCTTCGAGGTCGCCGATATCACCGCGTTCACCGGCTACGACGGCCGGTTCGGCACCGTGGTGGACAGCACGCTGTTCCATTCGATTCCGGTGGCGTCGCGCGAGGGATATCTCGCATCGATCGCTCGCGCGGCCGCTCCGGGCGCGGCGTATTTCGCGTTGGTGTTCGACCGGGCGGGATTCCCGGCGATGCCCGTATCGGGGCCGGCTCCGGTCACCGCGGACGAACTGCGCGAGGCGGTATCGAAATACTGGGTGATCGACGAGATCGCCCCGGCCCGGATCCACGCGAAC
Source organism: Nocardia sp. NBC_01329 (assembly GCF_035956715.1). Lineage (NCBI taxonomy): Bacteria > Bacillati > Actinomycetota > Actinomycetes > Mycobacteriales > Nocardiaceae > Nocardia > Nocardia sp. NBC_01329. The sequence goes on from NZ_CP108381.1 coordinate 2,066,931, forward strand.
CTGCCGGACAGCGCCGATTCGCCGGCCGGTGAGTCGTTGCTGCGGTTCGAGGACCTGCGCGACGAACCCAGCGGTCGCAAATCGGTTCCGGCCTGGCTGTTGTCGGCGCATCTGGGCTGATCGTCGAATGCGTTTCCGGTGGTGCCGCATTCGGCACCACCGGACTCGAATCCCGTGGCCGCACGTCTACCTCGGCCGACCCGCGCGGTGTCGGCGACTCCGGTTTCGTGTAGCCGCGCGGAGCCGGGGCGTCAGAGCCCTTGCGGGCCCTCCGAGCGCAGGTCCTCCACTTTGCTCATCGCCGCACGCAGTTCCTCGAGCCATGCTTCCGCGTGCTGGCCCGCCAGCTTCACCGTCCAGGCCAGCGCATCGGCCCGGGAGCGCGCGACGCCTGCGTCGACCAGGGTGTCGAGTACCTTGCGTTCCGGCTGGCGTAGCCGGGTCATGACAGGCACCGCCAGGTGGGTGAACAGAATGCGCTGACCGTCGACCGAAACACCCCACGCCACACTGCGGGCGTAGCGCTGCTGGGCTTCGTCGGCGATCTGCATCCGTGCGCCACGGGTGGTTTCGCGGAACCGCGCCACCGCTCCCTGTTTCGTCGCGTCCGGAACCGTGCGGGTGGCGGCCTCCCCGCTCGCCGCAGTCGATTTCTTCCCCTCGGCGGGGTCTGGCTGGGGGAGCGGCAGTTCGCCGACCACCACTATCTCGTCCCGGTCGATTTCGATGGTGGGACTGCCGGTGAACCATTCGCCGGGCAGACGTCCCGCGAACCAGTCCGCCGCATCCGCCGCATCCGGTAGGTCGGCCTGCTGCCAGCCGCCGGGCCGACCGAATCCGCGCCCGCGATGTCCGTGCTTCATGGTGCACCTTCTTCATCCGGCAATTACTTGATTACAAGATTACGCCGATCCGAAAGAAGTGTCAGTACGCCCGCCAGTTGCTCGATACCGGCGGCCGGTCGAACGCCGAAACATGATCGCCGACCCAATCCGCATAGGCACGCGGGTCACGACCGAGAACCGCCGCGACATCGTCGGTCAGCACAGCATTGCCGCCCGCGCGCGCGAAGGCCTGACCCGCCAGCGCACCGTCCACGAATTCCTGCGTGGCTCCCGCGGCGAGCATATGGTCGCGGGCGGCGGCCTCGGCGATATCGACCACTTCGACGGGACGCCCGAGCACGGCCGCCAAGGCAGCAGCCTGGTCGTGAGTGGTGAGCAGTTCGGGGCCGGTGAGCGTATAGACGCGACCGGAATGCGCGGAAGACGACAATGCCTCCGCCGCGACCGCGGAGACATCACGCGGGTCGACCACACCCTGCGCACCCGAGCCGGTCAGGTTCGAGACGGGTAGACCGCTGTGGAGGGCCGGCGCCCAGCTGAGCGTGTTCGACGCGAAGGAGCTGGGACGCAATATGGTCCAGTCGACGCCGGCGGCACGAACCGCTTCCTCTCCGGGCAGATGCCAGGTACCGACCCGGCCGAGGGCGGGGTCGCCGGTGCCGATAGCCGACAGTTTCACGATCCGGCGGGCGCCGGCGTCGCGCGCGGCTCGGACGAGTGCGCGGTCGGCTTCGGCGTACTCCGGGCCGAGTACGCCGACGATGAATACCGCCACCGCACCGACCAGCGCGCGTTGCATTCCGGGGAGATCAGCGTAGTCTCCGCGCACGACTTCCACCGCGGTGGGGAACCGGGCCGCGTCCGGTCTCCGGTTTATTGCGCGAACGCGCTCGCCGCGATCCGACAGGAGACGGACGATCTCGCCGCCGATGGTGCCCGTGGCACCGGTGATGATGATCATGGGCACAACCGTGCCGTTCCGCGTGCCGGACCGATAGGAAATTTCGGCACGGCGCAACCGTCCTGATCTGCATACAGTCGAAGGGTGACCATTGCGCAGGGCCAGGCGCCCGTGATAACCGACCTCACCGAGAGCGCGACGCCCGCACCGGAATCCCTGCGCCCCTGGTTCACCGAGCTCGGGCACATACCAACGGTGCGCGATACATCCATACCGTTCGCCCATATCCCCCAGGCCGCCGCCATGATCGTCCTGCGTACCGAGGACTGCGGCCCACGTGATGCTCTCGTACTCGGGCCGAGAACGAGGGCGTCCTATGCCGAAGCGGACAAACCCATGGGCTGTCTCCGGTTGCGGCTCGCTCCGGGCGCCGTCGGACCACTGCTGGGGGTGTCCGCCGGTGAGCTGACCGACCGGATCGTCCGCCTTGCCGACCTGCCCGGTCCGGCGGCGCAATTCGCCGGCGAACTCGTCGAATTGCGGCGCGACGAGCTCTTCCCCTATCTGGAACAGCGGCTACCGCAACGGATCCGGGAGAGCTCGGCCCAGATATCGCATCGAAAACTGCTGCGCACCGCCGTCGAATACGTATCGGGCCGTGCCGTGCCGGCCACTGTCCCGGCGCTGGCCGGCACCCTGGCGGTGAGCGAACGCCAGCTCCGCAATCTCTTCAGTTCCGGTATCGGCGTATCTCCCAAGCACTACAACCGGATAGACCGGATCCGGCGAGTGCTGACCCGTCTCGGAACATCACCGTGGTCGCATCTGGCAGTCGGCGCCGGCTATTACGACCAATCCCATCTGACCGCCGAGTTCCGTTCTTTCATGGGTGTCGCCCCCGGCTCTTTCCTCGGCGGTACCCGGCTGCCGATTCAACCCTGCCGCCCCGCGATATACGTTCGAACCATCAGCTCGTCGGGTCGATGAGTGTCTTGCCGACGGCTCGTCCCTCGGCCGCCCGGCCCAGGGCTCGTGCGGTGTCCGCCAGTGCGAGACCGCGCTGCGGGGTCGGAACTCGCAGTCAGCCGCGCAGCGCGGAGGCGAAGATCGCGGGCAGGCGGGACCAGCGCGGGTCGGTGGCGAAGGCCGTGAGCAGCCGGCCCGTTTGCGCCGCGGTCCGGTTGGTGACGAACCAGGGCGGTTTGGGGGTGAGCGCCCATTCGCGATTCAGCACCGACCGAGGCGCGGGGCGGAAGGGACCGCGCACGACGGTGCGTTCGATCCGGTCGATCAGCCAGGCGTTGTGCACGACGCCGATACCGCTGCTCACATCGTCGAGAGTGTGCCCGGGATAGGCGCCCCAGCTCGCGGTGGGAGTCAGATAGCCGACCGCGGTCCACGCGTTCACCGCGACGGTGCCGTAGCGTAACTGCTCGATCATCGTGTCGAAGTGGTCGCCGAGAGTGGCGACTGTGCCAGGGTGCGCGACGATGTTCACGCCGAGGGTGCCGGTGAACTTCTCGTTGGCCGTGTCGACTGCGGTGCGGGCGAACTCCGGGCCGCTTCCCGGGAGTTCGACGACACCCAGCACGGGCGCGAAGTATTCCGCGCAGAGCAGCGCTTCGTCCGATTCCGGGTCGAGACCTGTCACCAGCAGTCGTCCGCCGCCGGGACCCAGCCGCCGGGCGTCCGGGTAGGCGGAGTGGGCGCTGTCCACCCGGTCGTCGCTGCCCGGGTAGTAGGCGGGACGGGCGGGCGCGCGTTCGACGGCGGCGGCGAGCGCGGCCAGGAACTCGTCCTTCTGCGCCCAGTCCGCGGAGACGATCACCGCCTGGGTGGCCACACAGTTGTAGCCGCCGTTGTGTAGCCGTTGGGTCGCGATGTGCTCGGCCTGGAATTCCAGATCGGCCGCACTCCACTCACCGGGTAGCACGATCGTCGGTGATACTCCGCCGAGTTCGCTGCTGATCGGCTTGTCCAGCAGCGGCGTCCCGGCGGTTTTGCGTTCGGCCGCCGCGGGTCCGGTGCCCCAGACGATGGCATCGTGGGTGACGGCGCTGCCGGTCATATGGACGTGCGCGACTCGTTCGTGCGTGACGAGGCGACCGCCGATGTCGGCACCGCCGGTGAGTATCCGTACCGCTCCCAGCTCGATGAGCGGCGCGAAGATCTTCTCGAACACCGGGAGCATCGGGTCGGTGACCGGGTTCAGTTTGAGCGCCACCACCCGGTTGTGCGCGAAGAGTTCGTAGATCGTGTCCAGTGGCGCGATCGAGGTGATGTTGCCCGCGCCGAGTACCGCGCCGATTCCGTGTGTACGGGTCGGATCGCGCTGGGCGAGTCCGGCGCTCGCCTGCGCGGTGGCTGTGCTGACGCCTCGCTGCAGCCACACCTCGGCGCGGAACCCGCTGAGCAGGAGTCGGTCGTGTAGATCGGCCGGCAGGGCCTGTACGGTGACCCGTCCGCCGGCCGTGCCGAACCTCGCGTTCGCGAGCGGGCCGACACCGCGTTCGAGCGATTCGAGGGTGCGGGATACCGCGGTGAGGTTCGTGGCGAAGACGTAAGGCCCGGACAGCCATTCCTCCCCGACGAGCGGGGACGCGGGATCCAGGCCCTTGACGCGCACTGCGGCATCGACCCATTCCTGCGCGTACCGGCCGGTGAGTGCGCGCATCCGCTCGAGGAGAGCACGCCTGCCCGACAGCGGTAACCGGGACCATCGCCGCTCACCCTCGGTGAGGTCGGCGAGGGCGGTATCGATGACGCTGTCGGCCGCGGCGGCCTGGTCTGTCTGCACGTGAGAACTCCGTAGCTGGGAATCGCGCGGTGAGCCGGACATTCATGAGTGTGACTGTGCTCATGACCGAAGGAAATGTGTCGCTGTCGCGCAAATTCGGGTCTCATTTGTGCGCGGGCACAATTTCACCGTGGTGTGGCTCACTATCGGCCGACTAGACTGGCCGGTATGAGCACGCCCGCGTCCGCGCCTTCCATCGCCCCCCTGGCCGCCGCGCTGGCCGATTCCGCCGAGGCGATGACCGACGTCCTGGTCGACCGGATCGTCGCAGCCGATTCCTCCTATTCGGAATCCGGGCTGCTGACCCACGATCAGTTGCACCGAACCTGCCTGGAGAATCTCGCGTCGGTGATCGGGGCACTCGCCGGAACCGGTCCGCTGCCGCTGCAACCGGCCCGCGACGCCGGGCGCCTCAAGGCCGAACAGGGCATCCCGGTCGCCAGCCTGCTGCACGCCTACCGGTTGGGCGGCCGGCTCATCTGGGAGGAGTTGACGAAATGGTCGGCCGGGCCGGGCGACGCCCGGCTGCACGATCTGGCGACGCGACTGTGGGAATTCGTCGATCTGTACTCCGATGCCGCTGTCGAGGCCTACCGGGAGACCGAGATCCTGCTGGCGCATTCCGACGCCCAAGTGCAGACCCGGCTCGTGCGCACCCTCTTCGACGACCATTCGGGTAATCCGGCTCGGGTGCTCGAGGTCCTGCGCATGCTCGGGTTTCCGGAACGCGGCGCGTTCGCCGTGGCCGCCATCGATACCGAACCCAGCGCGCCCCTCCCCGCACAGCTCGCCACAGCGCTGCGGGATGCCGGGGTCCGATCGGTCTGGGACGCTCAGATCGACGCGTATCTCGGCCTCTTGTCGGCGGGGTCGGCGGCGGGGATCGACCGTGCGGCGGCGACGATCTCGATGTTCGTCGATGATCGGGTGGGTCTCAGTACCATCGTCACCACACCCCTGTCCATCACCACGGCAGTGACCGAAGCGCGACTGGCATCGCGGTCGGCCCGGCCGGGTTCGGCCGCCATGATCCGGTTCGGCGACGAGCCGGCTGCCCATTTGCTCATCGCCGTCCCCGAGGCGGGCCGGCGGGCTGCCACCCAGATCTTGGGGCCGTTACTCGATCTCGCCGCTACCGAGCGCGCTGACCTGATCGAAGCGCTCGACGCATGGTTCCGGTGCGGTGGTTCGGCGGCGGCGGTCGCCGAAACCATCCACTGCCACCGCAATACGGTGCGTTATCGGCTGCGCAAGATTCGTGATCTCACCGGCCGCGATACCACCGACCCACGCCAGTCCGCCGAGTTGTTCCTCGCTCTGGAGGCGCTCGCGCTGCTCGGGTCGAGCGATCCGATCGAGCGGTAGCGGCGGCCGTCGGCACCCTGTGGAGCAGGGATCTTTCCGGCCGATCGCCGAATTCGGACCCATCCGGATCGATGCGCGGATCCGAATGTGAGACGACAACATCTCTTTCAAATGAAAGGTGATAGATGGGCACCGCCAAGCACAGAGCAGTCAGCCCGCGTCGAACCAAGATGGGGTCCATGGTCGTGGCGGGTGCCGTTCCCGTCGTTCTCACACTGGTGGGGACCGGCAGCGCGAATGCGGGGCCGGACCGGTGGATCCCGGTGAACGGCACCGAGCGGGTCGCTCCCGTAGCGGACGAGCCGGCACCGGCCGGCCCTGCTGTCGCCGGGGAGGCCACGGGGGTGGACGGCAGCTCTCCGCAGTGGCCCGCGGCCGAAGCACCGAATGTGCGCCCTTACCAAGGTATCCGGATTCCGGATGACATTCTGTCCTCGCTGCAGTGGGCGCGGACCGCTCCGAGGAACGAATACCTGGCGCCGGTGGATTCCTTGCACGCGCCGGTCCCGGTCGCACCCGTTCCGCCGATCGCACCGCCGCCCGGCGCTTTGCGTTTCGGCGATGTCCAGGTCGAGTCGCCGGATTGGCTGCCCCGTGAACAGGCCATCCAGCTCAACGACGGTTCCGCGACGGCCGAGGCGAATCTCGCGACTTTCCTCGATTCCGTCGGTATGGAGCGCACCCGCTCCGACCGGGTCGCCGGTCAGACAATGGGTGCCGCAGCGCTCGGCGCGGCCGCGGGCGCCGCGGTCGCCAGCCCGTTCGCTGTTATCGGAGCAGGTGTGGGCGGTGCGATGGGGCTGGCGATCGGGATACCGTTCGCGCCGATCGGCCTGGCCGCGGCGCCCCTGGGCGCTGCCTACGGTTTTGCCCTGATGGCGGCCCCGCTCGCCGGTATCGGTGCGGGTATCGGTGCCGGTATCGGTGCGGCGGCTGCCCTGAGTGCTCCGCCCCGGGCGGTCGGATCCGCTCCTGAGGCGCTCGCTCCGGCCGGTCCGGACACGACCGTCGCGGACGATCCGGCCGGTAGCTGATCGGCGTCACCGGGGCAGGGATCCCTGCGGGTCCGGCGGCTGGGCCGCTGTGGTCGCTTCCCGTGCGGCGACGGCGGATCCAGCACACCGAACCGATCGTCACTCTGCCGCGGGAACGAGCGTGTTGTGCCGGGCCGCCACCCACCAGCGTCCGTTCTCGGCGACCAGAACGTACAGCGCGACCATGGCCGGATCCCGGTCGATGAGGACGCCGTCCGCGGTGGTTGCCCGGGCCGACTTGTGGGCGATCGCGATATCCGGGCGGAGGAAGACTATATCGGTCATCTCGTAGGTGGCGTACTCGTCCTTCAGGAACCCGGTCAGTCCGCGGCGTGCGGCCTCGAGCAGCGCGTCGCGGCCGGTGATCACCGTGCCGACCGCGTTACCGGCGGCCGCGTTCGCGGTGAAGCCGCTGACCATCAGTTCGGCGTCGTTGGTGTTGTAGCCGGTTTCGACATCCTTGATCAGGCCCTCGATCGCGGCGATATCGGCGGTGTGGTCGGTGCTCGTATCCCCGAGGACCGGTGCTTCGTTCGTGTTCATGAGGCCATCTTCTGACCTCGAGCTAACTCGAGGTCAACTGCTCCGTTTTGCGGCGGTGACCGTATGTCGGATCCGGAGTCGGTCAGCGCAGTTGGACCACGGCCGTCGCGCGGCCGAAGATCCGGCGGCCGCCGTGGCGGGCGGTGAGAGCGATCGTCGCGGTCCGGTTCACCGGGTCCACCGTCTTCACCTTGCCGGAGTACTCGATATCGGCACCCTCGGCGGTGACATGGACAGGGCTGGTCAGGCGTACCGCGTATTCGCGGACCGCGCCCGGATCGCCGAGCCAGGAGGTGACGTATCCGGCGCCGATACCGATGGTGAGCATGCCGTGTGCGACGGGGGAGTCCAGTTCGGCCAACCCGGCTACCGCGCCGCTCCAGTGGATCGGATTGGGGTCACCGGATACACCGGCGTAGTTCACCAGGTCGCCCGCGGTCAGTCGAACGGTCCGGGGCTGAAGATCATCGCCGGCGGTGACCGTCTCGAAGGCGCGGGCGTGACGGCTCACCGGCGTGGAGGGTATCGAATCGACGACCAGTTCCTCCCACAGGGCATTGTCCGCCGGTGGCCGGGCCGGACTCGGTTCTTGCTCGGTTCCCGGGCGGAAGCCGTGCATGAGAATACCGGACCCGATCTCGGTGAGGCCGGATTCGACGCCGGTCCGGCCCACGATGCTGGTGTGCGAGACGAGGACCGGCCGGCCGTCACGGTCGGTGACCGATGTCCGGAAACCCATGAGGTCGCCACCGAACGCCTGGCGGAACGATTCGAGGCGGACTTCGAAGAACAGCGCGTCGGTGTGGCGGATCGGGCGGTAATAGCGGATCACCTGATCGGTCTGCATGATCTGGCTCAGGTCGTAACCGGTCATGACGGACGCGAACATCTCCGATTGCGCGAGGAAGCCAGGCACCGAGAAAAAGGTCAGCGGTGCGATGAGCCCACCGTACCCGTGGTCCGCGCCGGCGTCCTCCGACCAGTGGACGGGATGATGATCCTGCACCGCGCGGGCGAATTCGCGGATCTTCTCCCGCCCGACGACATAGTGGTCGCGGGCACGGTACCGATATCCCACCGGCAGACCCGGCCCCTGCGCGGAAATCGCTTCTCGAGTTTCGGAAACGGCCATCTCTTCAGAACTCACGTCGGCCCACTTTACCGATATTTCCGTGTTCTGCCGGGTGGGAGAGTGGGTGCGAGCGAACCCGCCGCCGCACGGGTTCGGCAGCAGGTGAGGCGAATTCGGGGGTAGGGGTGGGTGCCATCGCCGTCAGCCGATATTCGCGGAGAGATCGGGGATCATCCGTAATGCCTGATCCGCCCAGTTGTTCCATGCGTGGATCCCGGCGGCGGGGAAATCGTAGTGCACATTCTGTCCGCCCAGGGTCGCCATTCTGATCTGGAAGGCGCGAGTGTTCACCAGGGCCAGCGCCTCGAGCCCCATTCCGTTGACGGTATTGATGCTCGCGCTGTCGGTCGCGGTGGGCAGCCCACTCGCCGCCGAGACCCAGAGTCGGGTGTTGTTCGCGACCAGCCGGGGTGCGGCGACGAACGGGTCGATCCGCAGCCATTTCGGATCCCAGGGCGCGGCCATCGCGTCCACGTTGTAGCCGCCGGCGTCGATCATGGCCACGCGGATCGCCTCCCGCATGCCGGGCGCCGAGATGTTCAGATAACCCGAGTAGGACCCGGCGAAACTGAACTGGCCGGGATGATCGCCTGCCAGGGTCAGGGCGGCGCTGCCACCCATCGACAGCCCGAACACACCGTTGCGCTGGGTGGCGAACCCGAACCGGTCGCGCAGGGCGGCGGGTAGTTCCCGGGTCAGGAAGGTTTCCCATTTGTAGGTATAGGACTTACCGGGTCCCGCCGACAGGGCCTGGAGTCCGCCGGAGCCCGATGCGGACCCTGAGGCCGAGCCTGCGGCCGAGCCGGATCCGGGTGGTACCCCGAGGAAGGAACTGGGTGCGTTCCAGTCGGTATAGAAACTGGACTGCCCACCGACCGGCATCACGACATTGATATTCCATTTGGTGAATTCCCGGGCGATATCGGTATCGATCTCCCAACCGCTGAGGTCCTCCCGCGCCCGCATTCCGTCCAGGGCGTAGACCACACGCGATGTGTTTCCGTCCGCGGCGCGGAATACGCGCGATTTGATCGGACCCATACTCGATTCGACCCAGAAATCCGCTCCGGCGGGGTCGAATGCGGCGCGCGCGGGGGCGGTACTTCCGCTGATCAGGGAAATCGCTTGGATGAGCACCGCCAGCGCGGCGGTGGCCAGCCAGAGGGTTCGGCGGTTCAGGGCGTCCACCGGCGCCGGAGACAATCGGGTTCGCATCGCGGAGCAGGGCCTTTCGTCCGGGTGAGCACAGGGTCGGGGCGGCCGGTCTGCGCCGGTGCCGCGGTGCCCGACCGGTGCCGATCAGCGCGCGACCCCCGCCGCGGTCTCGGCATACCGATCGGTTTGTCGTAGGTGAACCCGTCGGCGTTACCTATCTGTGATCTGATTCGCCCCGGCACGGTTCCCGGTATGACCGGCACCGGGCCGGAGATGCCACCGTGCCCGGGTGATCGGTGCGCCTCGTTGCCGGGCTGGGCCACCACCCGGAGACCAGCCGAACGACGTGGTAGTGCGAGGAGCTCGAGCTTCGCGCCCGAGAGATCGCTGCGCGCGCAGGGAGGCCGTCTATGGAGTCACCGGCCCGGGTGACCGGTTCCGCATGGACTGGCGGCACACCGGTACCGACGCCCCGGACGTGGTGCGCCGGTGGTCCGAGCTCGTGGCGAGTGACCAGCACGGTCTGGAAGAACTGCGGCTTCTCAGCGCCGACGCCGGGAGCAGCGGACGAAGCTGTGCAATCGGCGGTGATCGCGGCAGTGCGACACTGCGCGCGGAAGGTGAGTGCCGCACTCGCCTTCCGGTTCTCGCAGCATGCCTATGCGGACTACTCCGACCCGGTCCCGGCGGCTTCCCGCACGGTGTTCGACGACTTCAGCCGAACTTTCGGATATGGGGGGTCATGCATGCGACGATCGAGTTCCTCGGGGAGAAGTAGTCACATTCCTCATGGCGGCCCTCGGGATTGCAACCCTCGAGCGATGGCTCACCGCCGGGCGAAGGCGGGCTGCTACCCTCGCCCGCTACCTCGTTTTCGAAATACAGCCTAGGGGTGGGCCTTCTGATATGCCTCGGCGATCTCCGCCGAGATCCGGCCCCGATTGGACACTTCCAGGCCGTTCTTGCGCGCCCATTCGCGAATGGTCTGGGTGCGGGCATTGTTGTTCGCCGCCTGCGGGCGTTGCTTGCCCTTCACCCTGCCACCGACCCGGCGGGCATGCTCGGTCCAGAATCCGACTGTGCTGCGCAGGGTTTCGGCGTTATCGGCGGAGAGATCGATCTCGTAGGTGACACCGTCCAGAGCGAGCGTGACAGTTTCCTCGGCGATCGAAGTTCCGTCGTAGTCGTCGACCAGCTCGACGATGACCTTACGCGCCATGCAGTCCTCCGAACGGTGGGCAAACTATCCGGACAATGGTAGCCAAAGATCGGCGCCCACCCGGAACCCGGCGTCGCGGTCCGTCTCGGAGGAGGGCGGAAGAGTCGGACCGCGCACGGTGTTCTACGAGCGTGGAACTGTCATTGCTGGACCGGTCGCGGACCCGGGTCGGGGAACCCGAAGCGGCCGCCTTGACCCATACCGTCGAACGGGCCGTGGCGGCCGAGAAATCCGGGTATCGGCGCTTCTGGGTGGCCGAACATCATGCGGTGCCCGGGATCGCGTCCGGCTCGCCACCCGTTCTGCTCGCGGCACTGGGCGCGCGGACCTCGACGATCCGGATCGGGTCCGGCGGGGTGATGCTGCCCCACCATCAGCCACTTGTGGTGGCCGAGCAGTTCCTCATGCTGGAGGCCCTGTTCCCCGCCCGCGTCGATCTGGGGCTCGGTCGCTCACCGGCATTCACCGCTCCGGTTCGCCGGGCCATGCGGCAGGAGGAAGACCCGCCGGACCGGTTCGCGGAGGAACTGGCCGAATTGCGTGACTACCTCGACGGAGCCGGACCCGTCACCGCGCACCCGGTGACCGACCGGACGGTGCCCATGTTCGTCCTGGCTACTGGGCAGGGACTCGCGGTCGCCGCGCGACTGGGTCTGCCGGCAGTGCTCGGCGGACCGCTGGTGGACAGCCCGGATATCGCTGCCGCACTCGCCGGTTACCGCCGTGACTTCCGGCCCAGCCCGCGCGCGCAGCGCCCGGGCGTGACGATCGCGCTGGACGTCACCGTCGCCGAAACCGACGAGGAGGCCCGCTCACTGGTCCTACCCGAAGCCTGGGCGATGGCACGCTCCCGTACGACCGGTGAATTCCCGCCGTTGGAGCCGGTAGCCGCGATCGCGAATCAGCCGTGGACCGACCAGACCCGCCGCCGCGTCGAAGCGACCGTGCGCCACGCGGTCGCGGGTACGCCACAGACCGTGCGCCGCAGGATCGAAGAACTCACCGACCGAACCGGGGCCGACGAACTGCTGGTCACCACCTCTACCTACGACCGGGACGCACTGGCCGCCTCCGATAGCGCGCTGGCGCGGATCATCGCGGGCTGAGCTGTGCACCGGCGCTTCGGCCCGGTGACGACGCTATCCCACCCGGGTCGTATGGAACTCGTGGAAAGCGCGCAGAGTTTCGGTCGGCGCCTCGAGCTGCGGATAGTGACCCACCTCGGGCAGTTCGACCACGTCGGGCTCGGCGATCAGCCGGCGGTAGCGGCGCACCATCGGTGCACCCGATACCGGATCGCGTAACCCGTCGATCAGCCGGACCGGGACCTGCGGGCGGGTCAACGCCCCGACCCAGCGCTGCCGGTGGGTACGTCGCTCGGCCATATAACCCATCAGTTTGTGGCCGTTGCGTTTCCCGTGCTTACTGCACCACAGCATCCAGAACTGGTGCATCTGCTCCTCGTCGAGCCGGGAATCGGCGGCGAATACCGCGTTCAGGCTGTGCGCGAAGGTCTTCTCGCTGCCGAACCGGCCGACCAGCGGACCCAGGGGGCTCGCCAGCAGTCGCTGGATCGGCCGCGGCCGGTGGGCTTCCGGGAACAGGCCGCCGTTGAGCAGGCAGACCGACTCGATCATCAGCGATCGGTCGCCGGATGCCCGGCGTTCGGCATCTCGGGCGAGCAGCTCCTGGGCCACCGTATCGCCGTAGTCGTGGGCCAGGATGTGGAAATTCTCCACGCCCTGTTCGCGCAGCAACTGTTCGGCCAGATCGGCCTGATCGACGATGGTGTAGTCGTAGTGCTGCGGTTTGGCCGACCAGCCGAAACCGATCAGATCCGGGGCCAGTACCCGCTCGAACTGCTCGCACAGCTCAGGCCACAGCATGTGCCAATCCCAGGACGCGGTGGGGAACCCGTGTAGGCACAGTAGGGTTCCGGACGATCCGGTACCGCCCGCGCGCCAGAAGATCTGGTGTCCGCGATGGGTGAAACGCGCTCCGCTCGACCGCCAGCTCGCAAACTCGTCCATATGCCCAGCATGCCCCGCTGCGGGGCGCGGGTCGAGGATGTCGTGGGCGCGTCGGCACGACGTCGCGGGCGGCCGGAATTCTTCCGGCCCGGGGTAGGCTCGACGCCCGAACGAACCGGAAATGACCCACCCGCCCACTGCACGAGGAGGCGCACCGTGCGAATCGGCATTCTGCTCAGTGAACGGTCCGGACCCGACGCGTTGCGGCTGCTCGCCGACGATCTCCGCCGGACCGCCGACGAAGGGTTCACCTCCGCGTGGCTCTCGCATATCTTCGGCGTCGACGCGCTCACCGCGCTGGCGGTCGCTGGTAGCCAGGTCCCCGATATCGAACTCGGTACCGCGGTGGTGCCCACCTACCCGCGGCATCCAGGTGCGCTGGCCCAGCAGGCGCGCACCACCGCGCTCGCAGTGGGCCCGGATCGCCTCACTCTCGGTATCGGGCTGTCCCACCAGGTGGTCATCGAGAACATGTACGGGTACGGATTCGAACGGCCCGCCCGCCATATGCGCGAGTACCTCATGGTGCTGGATCCGCTACTGGAACGGCGTCCGGCGTCGTTCACCGGCGAGACCCTGAGCGGCAATCTGGAACTCGGGATCCCGGACGAGGGCCGTATCCCGGTGCTGCTGGCGGCTCTCGGTACCCAGATGCTGCGGCTGGCGGGGCGGCGCGCCGACGGCACCGTTCTCTGGATGACCGGACCGGCCACGATTCGTGACCATATCGCCCCGACCATCGGTGCCGCCGCCACGGAAGCAGGACGGCCGCCCGCGCGCATCGTGTGCTCGCTGCCCGTTCTGGTGACCGATGATGTGGACGGTGCCCGGGCCCGGGCCGCCGAAACCTTCGCGACCTACGGCATGCTGCCGTCGTATCGGGCGATGATGGATCGGGAAGGGGCCGACGGACCCGCGGATCTGGCCATCATCGGATCCGAGGATCAGGTCGCGGCGCGCATTCGCGATGTCTTCGACGCCGGAGCCACCGAATTCGTCGCCTCGGTCTTCGCCGGCGGCGCCGAGGCGCAGCGCACCCGGGAGCTGCTGGCCGGATTGGCCGGCTGAGCGGCCCGAGCCTCGTCAGCCCGGCCGGGTGATCATGACCGGGCAGGCGGAGTGCTGAACCAGCGACTGACTGGTCGACCCCAGCAGCAACCCCTTGAACCCGCCGCGCCCCCGGCTGCCGACCACGATCAGTTGTGCGCGTTCGGACCATTCGCGCAGATGCTGCGCCGGGGTCGACGGATACACCTCGCGCCGCACGGTGACCTCTGGGTAGCGTTGCTGCCAGCCGGCCAGCCGCTCGGCCAGCACCGCCTGTTCGGCGGTCTGTAGATCCTCGGCCGGGATCTCGATCAATCCGGTACTCGCGAACTCGGTGAAGGTCAGATCACTCCAGGTGTGCACCGCGACCAGATCCGTTTCGCGTTCGGCGGCTTCGGCGAACGCCGCGGCCACCGCGGTGTCGCTGACCGGGCTGCCGTCGACACCGACGACCACAGGACCCTCGGTGATGTCCTCACCGTTCTCGCGGACGGCGACGATCGTGCCGCGGCCGTGTGACGCGACCGCCAGAATGGTCGATCCGAGATGTGCGACCGCACCGCTACGCCGCGATCCGAGGACCACCATATGGGCCGATTTCGACAGTTCGATCAGCATTTTCGCGGAGCTCTGCTCCGAGAGCAGAGTATCGACGTCGACGTTCCGTGCGGCCTCGCGGGCGATCTGTGATCCGGTCGCGAGTGCCTGCTCACCATGGGTCTTCAGCGTCTGGACGGCTTCGTCGACCATCGGTTGGTAGGCGACCAGCCAAGTCTTGGCCGGAGTCGCGTTCATGCCGTAGGCGATGACCAGGCGCCGACTCCGCCGGGCAGCTACCGTGGCTCCCCAGCGGATGGCCGAATGCGCGGCGGGAGAACCGTCGGTGCCCACTACGACGGCAGCGGATACGAGCCGGTGCGGATCGTCTTCGTGTTCGGTCATGAGCCGAGTATCCCTCCGGCAAGCGGCCGCGGCGGTACCCTCTGGGCGTGTCCCACTGACGGAATATCGCGGAATTGTTGCTCGCCGCCACAATGTGCCACCTGCGATTCGTATGCGGCGCGCCGTAGTCGACGCTTGTCGAATACGGCGGAATATGCCGATCATAATCGCGTGCTGATATCGGATGGGGTGATCGGGCTACGGCCGATCGAGGTGGCCGACGCCACCGCGCATCGGGCTGCCCGGAATCGGGAATCGGTACGGCGTACCGCGGGACCCGGAACTCCGAATGTGGTCGCCGATTTCGAGCGCTGCGCCGAGGAATGGGCGCAGGACGGTCCGTGTAAGACGTTCGGCGTCGTGGACGTCGTATCCCATACGCTGGCCGGGACCCTGGACCTCGCGGTCGAACAGGAATTCCTGGCGAAACGCCAGGCCGATATCGCCTACGGAATCTACGCACCGTGGCGCGGGCTCGCCGGCCGAAGTGTGGTCCTGGCGTGCCGATATCTGGCTCGCCACGATCTTGCCGACGAGGCGGTACTGCGTATCGATCCGGACAATACGGCGGCGATCGCACTGGCACACCGGCTCGGTTTCCATTACCACCACACCGTTGCCGATGCCGAGGGCCGGCTCGACTGGTTCATCCAAGCGATCTGATATTCAGGCGCCTTTCCGGGTTCGCTTCTGCGCTGTTTTGCGTGCTTTCGGCTCGGCTGCTTTTCGCGCCGTCGCTTTCCGGGGTGAGGATTTCCGCGTTTTCTTCGCCGGTTCGGACTCGCCCCCGGCTCCGCTGGCTTCCAGGCTGCGCTGTAGCGCGGCCACGAGATCGACGACTTCGGCGTCGGTCTCCGCCGCGGCCGCCTCGGGGCGTTCCGGTGCTTTCCCGTCCCCGCTGGCGACGGCCTCGTCCAGCAGGCGCTGGAGTTCGACCTGGTATTCGTCGGTGTACTGGTCGGGTTCGAAATCCTCCGACATCGATTCGACGAGCGTTTCGGCCATCTTGATCTCCTGGGGACGCGGCGCGGTGGCGTCCTCCAGGGATTCGAAGGAAACCGAGCGCACCTCGTCGGGCCACAACAGGGTCTGTAGCACCAGCATCCCGTCCCGTACCCGCATGGCCGCCAGCCTGGTCTTCTGGCGGAGCGTGAAATGCACGAGCGCGGTGCGGTCGATACGTTCGAGCGTGGCGGCCAGCAGCACGTACGCCTTCGGCGTGTTGGAATCCGGCTCCAGGTAGTACGTCTTGTCGTACAGGATGGGGTCGATCTGATCCGACGGTACGAATTGCAGAACCGGGATCTCGTGTTTCTCGGCCACCGGGAGTTTGGCGAAATCGTCGTCGTTGAGGACGACTTTCTCCCCGTCCGGCGATTCGTATTGTTTATCGATATCGGCGAATGCGACCGATTGCCCGCAGATGGTGCACACACGGTCGTATTTGATCCGGCCGCCGTCTTTGGCGTGGACCTGGTGAAATTTGATGTCGTGGTCCTCTGTGGCCGTGTAGACCTTCACCGGGACGTTCACCAGCCCGAACGCGATCGAGCCTTTCCAGATTGACCGCATCACTCCATGATGACCGAACTGGACGGCCGGGGCGAGAGCGGTCGCAGACCGAGTGTCGCCGCCGTGAGCCGGGCCCGGACGCCCGTCGGGAGTGCGAAAAACAGCCCGGACATGGCGGTGAGCGTGCCCGCCGGGTCGTCGCGGCGGGAGAGATAGGCGCGTTGCAGTTCGGTATCGAGGTCGAAGAAGGCGTCGAAGAAGCGGGGGATATCGGCCGGCGGCAGCGCCAGTAGCGCACGCAATCCGGCCCGGCGAAGCCGGTAGACCGTGTGGGCCGCGAGGGTCCAGCCCGAGCCGCCGGCGGCGACGGTATCGGCGGCCGACAGTGCGGCCGCGACGCTGTAGCCGGTGGCCGGATGCAGATATCCGCCCGCCGCGCCGAAGCGCCCGGCTCCGGGTCTACCACCGGTGACCGGGAAACGGACCCGCTCGATCGGTTCGTCGCCCCGCAGCGCGATACCGCGCGCCCGCAACCGGTGGTAAAGACGGCGGGCGAGTTCTTCCGGTGTGAGGGCGGGGGCACCCACCAGGCAGGTCTCCTCGTACAGGACGGTGTCACCCCCGAGTGGGACCGCGTACAGGAACGACGGTGGCGTGCCGGGATCCGCTCCGTTGTCCGGCCGCCAGTCCATGAACAGTGCGTCCGGCATCGGGTCGCCCGACAGCATGAGGCCGTAGGCGGTCTGTTCGGCGCGGCGCGGACGGCGCCGCAGTCCGCGCGCATCGACGACCCGTCCTGCCCGCAGGGCGCGGCCGCTGTCGAGCATGACCGTGTGCCGGTCCAGTGAAACCACCCGGCCGGGTACCACCGTGGCGCCGGTGAGATCGAGCGTTTGCTGGAGCAGGGCGGTGTCCAGCACCGAGTACGCGCGAGCGATGATGTGTTCGCGCAGGCCGTGGGCGCGCGGTGCGGTGACAGTGGCCGCGATGACGGAACGGTCCAGCCAGGCGGGCAGCTCATCGGACCAGACGGCGTAGGTCGCGCGCCAGCGACGCCGCGGATTCGGATCCACGGCGAGGACGGTCATCCCGCGAACCAGGCAGCGATGGGCGAGCGCGCGCCCGGCCGGCCCGAGCCCGCAGATGGCGATATCGGCGCTCACCGACGGATCGAAACACGGCAGCGTCATGAGGCGTACGCCGGGGTGGCTGTGATCATCGCCGGTTTGTGCGGCGGTCCGGAACAGTCGCCAGGGGCGAACGTGTTACGACTGGGTGAACCGACGACTTGGAAGGACCATCGATGACGAACGTGGAGGCGGCGCGGACCGCACCGGATACGAGGGCCGGGCGGCGCGCCTGGTTCGGTCTGGCCGTGCTCCTGCTGCCCGTGTTGCTGGTGTCCATGGATATGTCGGTGCTGTTCCTCGCGCTGCCCACCCTCACCGACGACCTCGATCCGACCGCCGCCCAGCAGTTGTGGATCCTCGACATATACGGATTCCTGATCGCGGGCCTGCTGATCACCATGGGGAACCTGGGTGACCGGATCGGCCGGCGCACCATACTCGTGGCGGGTGCGACCGTGTTCGGCATCGCCTCGGCTCTCGCGGCGTTCGCGCCCAGCGCCGAGGTGCTGATCGCGGCACGCGCGCTCATGGGTCTCGGCGGGGCCACCCTGCTGCCGTCGAGTCTTGCTCTGATCTCCAATCTCTTTCCGGACCGGCGGCAGCGCTCGACGGCCATCGGAGTGTGGACGGCGTTCTTCGCCGGCGGATCGGCCGTCGGGCCGATCATCGGAGGGGTCCTGCTGCACCATTTCTGGTGGGGTTCGGTGTTCCTGATCAATGTGCCGGTGCTGCTGGTCCTGCTCGTGTTCGCGCCCCTGCTGCTGCCCGAGCACCGAGCCACCGCACTGGGCCCGCTGGATCTGCCCAGCGTGATCCTGTCCATCGGCGGCATCCTGCCCGCGGTGTACGCGGTGAAACGCATCGCTGAATCCGGGCCCGATATCGAGGCGCTCGGCGGTGCCCTCGTCGGCGTGGCCGTTCTCGTCCTGTTCGTGCGCCGGCAGCGGCGGCTGGCCGATCCCTTGGTCGACCTGGCACTTTTCGCCCGGGCCCGGTTCTCGGTGGCCATCGGGTCGAGCACCGCGGCGATGATGTCGCTGGCCGGGCTCAGCTATCTGAGCAGTATCTGGCTGCAGTCGGTGACCGGGCGCGACCCGTTGCAGGCGGCCGTCCTGGGGATACCGATGGCCGTTACCGTGTTCATCTTCGCGGTGAACGGGGCAGCGGTGGGCCGGGTGCTCGGTGTGCGGTGGGCGTTCGTGGTGGCACTGGTGCTGGCCGCCGCCGGGAACCTGCTGGTGCTCGGGATCGGCGCCGACGGGGGCACGGGCTGGTATGTCGCCGGGTCGGCGATCGCCGGTATCGGCTATGGGATCGTGTTCACGCTGGTATCGGAGGTCGCGGTCGCTTCGGTGCCACCGGAACGAGCCGGTTCGGCCGTCGGGATCTCCGAAACCAGTTTCGAACTCGGGAACGCTCTCGGGCTGGCCCTGCTCGGCTCGCTCGCGGCGCTCGTCTTCCGCTCCGGTGGCGACTTCGCGCCGACCCTGGGCGAGACTGTCCACCACTACGCGTCCGATTCCGGACTGCTGGTGGCGGCGCGGGAATCCTTCGTCAACGGCGCGCACGCGTCCATCGCCGCCGGAGCCGGGGTGCTGCTGCTGATGGGGATCGTCGCCTTCGTGGTCGGCAGAGGAGAAGCGTCGGCGGGCTCGACGGCGACCGACCGGTGAGGGTGGCCGGCCGGCCGAGAGCCGGGCGGCCACCCGCGGATCACTGCGCCGGTGGGGTGCCGTACGGCGCGGCGGCGAAACCGTCCGCCGCGCCGATCGCTCCGCCGATGGCCGCGCCGGCGGCGGCCGCCGGAGCTGCGATCACCGCGTAGCCGATGGCCGCGCCGAGCACAGGGCCGATGACCAGGCCGATCGGCAGGAAGGGAATACCCGAGATGAATCCGGCGACTGCGCCGACCATGGCCGAGGTGCCGGCGATCGGCGAGGCCAGCGTATTGGCGACCGAGGCGCCGATCGCGGCCGAGCCGAGGGTCTGGGCGGCGATCCGGTCGGACCGGCTGCGCTCGACACCCACCGAATCCAGGAACGTCGCCAACTGCGCTTCGGTCTGGGCGGCGCCCGTGTTGATCTCACGCACGTCGAAGGGTGCGTCCATCTCGACATTCCCGATCCGCAGTTTGCCGGGTGGCGCTTCGATCGGCGCCACCGGTGCCACCGCCTCGGGTGCGTGCAATTCGCCCTGGGGCCCCAGATAGGTGTAGGTCGGAACCGGTCGTGTCGCGGGGGTGGGTGCCGGATCGGCGATCACGGCGGGTCGTGGAACCGCGGGCGCCGCGGGTGCGGCGTGGGTGAACGGTGCGGTGGCCGCGGTGATCGAGTCGGTGGCGGACCGGACGGCGCCGCGGGCCGCCTCCTGCACCGTGCCGGCGGCCGCGCCGAGCGGATCCACCGCAGCGATCGGGACCGGGAACAGCGCCGGTAACGCGGCGGGAATCGGGGATGACGCGGGTGGAGCGGGGAGTACCTCGGCATTGGCGGTGCCGGCGCCGATCAGTGTCGCGATGAGCGGGATCGCGCCCGCCGCGACGACCGATCCGGCAGCACGCCGGGATGTGCCGGTTGCCCTGTGCTTACCCATGGTCGCCTTTCTCCGGAAATTGTCGGTTTGCCAGACATTCGTTCCAGAGGGCGTCACGGATGGGTTCAACCTGTTCAGCCGCCTTGCATCAGTGGAATCTTCGGCCGGTTCCGGGCAGCGGCGTATCAGTTGGCCGACAGATCGCTGGTATGCCTGGTGTGGGGCAGGGCCAGGGGCATGTGGTTTACAGCGGGGGTAGTGGGCCGAACGGTTGGGTGGTGAAACCATCGGTCGCACCGTACGCGGCACCGATTGCCGCTCCGGCTATCGCCGCCGGAACCGTGACGATCCCGTAGGCGATGGTCGCGCCGAGCACGGGCCCGACGACGAGTCCGGTCGGGAGGAAAGGGAGCCCCACCACGAAACCCGCGACGGCACCGACCATCGCGAACGGGATGGCCACCGGTGCCGCGACCGCGGCACCGATCCCGGCGCCGATCAGGCCCGAGCTCATCGCCTGGGCGGCGACCCGGTCGGCCCGGCTGCGCTCGATCCCGGCCGAGTCCAGGAAGGCCGTCAGCTGTTCTTGTGTCCGGGCGGCACCGGCATTGAGTTCTCGTGTATCGAACGGCAGGGTCACCTCGAGGTCGCCGACCCGCAGCGTGCCGGGTGGCGCCTCGATCGGTGCGGCCGCGCGGGTGGATCCTGGCGCGTGCTCAGGCGCCGGGTATGTGTCCTCGGCGGGGGAGCGCGTTTCGGGCGTTGCCGCCGGTATCGGCGCCGCGGGCAGTTGGGCCCCGGGTACCGGGTGGGTGAACTGTGCGGTAGCCGCGTCGACGGCATCGGTCACCGCCTGGGTGGCCGCGCGGGTGGTCTCCTCGACCGCTCCGGCGACCGCACCCACCGGATCCCCGGCGGGATCCGGTGTGGGCGGGAACAGTCCGGCCGGTAGCGCAGGTAGCGGGGGGAGTGCCGACAGTACGGAAGGAACGGCAGGTGGCGGGGGTGGAACGGGGATCGCATCGGCGTGGGCGGTACCGGCGCCGATCAGAGTCGCGATGAGCGGGACGGCTCCCGCCGCGACGACCGATCCGGCAGCACGCCGGGACCGGACGGTTGTCCTGTGCTTACCCATGGTCGCCTCTCTTCGGAGATAATCTGTTTGCCAGATATTAGCTTCGGAGAGGTGCGGGATCGGGGAGGTCGGCCGGTTCAGCCGACTTTGCGATCGCCACCCGGTTTCTCGGGCGTGCCGGGGTCGACGGTTTCGGCTGTGACGGCCGGAGTGCCGGGAGAAGGAGCCGGCGGTCGGCGACCCGCCGCACCGCGCACGATCTCCTCGCCCTCTTCGCTGTCGCTGTAGACCGCCTCCAGTGCCAGCCGGGCGAAGATCCACTGCTCGGTCGCCGCCATCTGGCCGCGGGTGCGGCCGAGGAAGGTGACGAACCATTGGAAGATGGTGGTGATCCGGCTCCGGTAGCCGACCAGGTAGTACAGGTGCAGGCCCAGCCAGGCGAGCCAGGCGATGAATCCACCGAATTCCAGCTTGCCGACCTGGCAGACGGCGCTGAAACGCGAGATCGTCGCCATACTGCCCTTGTTGAAATAGCTGAACGGCTTGCGATCCTGCGCTGTCTGCTTACCGGCGAGCTCCGACCTGATCTGCTTCGCGGCATAGGTGGCGCCCTGGATGGCACCCTGGGCCTGCCCCGGCACCCCCGGCACCGACATCAGGTCGCCGACGACGAAGACGTTCGGATGCCCCTTCACAGTGAGATCGGGTTCCACCACGACTCGACCGGCCCGGTCCACCTCGGTGCCGTCGGACTGGTCGGCGAGCATCTTGCCCAGTGGGCTGGCCTGGACCCCGGCCGACCAGACCTTGCACGCCGATTCGATCCGGCGGCTGGTGCCGTCGGCGTCCTTCACAGTGACTCCGTGTGCGTCCACATCGGTGACCAGGGCGTTGAGCTGGATCTCCACCCCCATGGACTCCAGGCGCCGCTGGGCTTTTCCGCCCAGTTTCGGACCCATCGGTCCGAGGACCGCGCCCGCGCCCTCCACCAGGATCACCCGGGCATCGCGCGGATCGATGTTGTGGAAGGTCCCCTCCAATGTGCGGTCGGACAGTTCGGCGATCTGTCCGGCCAGTTCGACTCCGGTCGGCCCGGCGCCGACCACCACGAAGGAGAGCAGGCGGTCGCGTTCTTCCTGGGTCTGCGCCACTTCGGCCTGTTCGAAGGAGCCGAGGATGCGGCCGCGTAGTTCCAGGGCGTCGTCGATGGTCTTCATACCCGGGGCGAAGGTGGCGAACTGGTCGTTGCCGAAATACGACTGCTGGGCGCCGGTGGCCACGATCAGGCTGTCGTAGGCGGTCTCCGTCGATTCGCCGAGCAGCACCGAGGTGACGGTGCGTTTCTCCAGGTCGATCTCGGTGACCTCGCCCAGCTGTACCCGGGCGTTCTTCTGTTTACGCAGGACCAGCCGGGTAGCAGGTGCGATCTCGCCGACCGAAAGGATACCGGTGGCGACCTGGTAGAGCAGTGGCTGGAAGAGGTGGGTGGTGGTCTTGGAGATGAGGGTGACGTCGACATCGGCACGTTTGAGGTGTTTGGTGCCGAACAGGCCGCCGAAACCCGATCCGATCACCACGACGCGGTGCCGGCCGTTCCCAACAGGTTGCGTGCTCATGGTCGCTCCTCGCCGGCGATTCGCCGGTGCCCTGGTGATCATTTCCTGACAACGCACACGGTAGTAGCAGTACCCGTGGACGACACAGTTAGATGTCCGTTGTTCACCCGCGGTGGTGTGGCAACTCACCACGATAGCCATTGCGTCGTGGTCACGGCGGGAGGCGGGATGATACCGATTCGGTGGAAACAGCAGAGCCGATGCAACAAAGACAATACGATGGGTGCTGTCTCTCAGGAGGTTTCGCCATGGTCACCGTGGACCGTGTTGCCACGCCACGAGCGCGTGCGCGCACCGATACCGAGAATTCGGCGCTCATCGAGATTCCGCACCGAAGTATGGTCGACCGTCTGCTGCTGACAGTGCCCAGCCGGCCGCGGACACTGGCCACGCCACCCGACGGTAGCGATACCGTAGCCGTACGCGGTGATGCGGGCCTTCCGTATATGGGACGCACCTTCCACTACATGCGCTGGGGTCCGGCGGAGATGCTGGACAAATACCGCCGCTTCGGCCCGGTCAACATCAACAGCTCCATGGGTCTGGACCGAGTGTTCGCCGCCGGGCCCGAGGCGCTGGACGAGGTGCTCGGCCGCCGCCGCCGCGATTTCGGACAGGGCTGGGATTACTTCATCGGGCCGTTCTTCCGCCGCGGACTGCTCCTGCTCGAATTCGACGAGCACATGTTCCACCGCCGGATCATGCAGCAGGCATTCACCCGGGAACGCCTGGAGGCCCACCTCGCCGAACTCACCCCGGTGGTCCGCTCGAGCATCGGCCGCTGGGTGCCCGAGGGGCAGGGCGCGGCCCGTACCGTGCAGTTGTTCCCAGCGATCAAAGAACTCGCCCTCGATATCGCCGGTGAGACCTTCATGGCCGTCGAGGTCGGTGACCAGCGCAAGGAGCTCACCGACGCTTTCGTCGCCTGCACCCATGCCGGGCTGGCGATCGTGCGCCACAACGTGCCCGGAGGTAAGTGGCGCGCGGGGTTGCGCGGTCGCAAGGTGCTGGAGGACTACTTCACCGCGATGCTGCCCGCGAAGCGGCGCAGCGACGCACCCGATTTCTTCTCCGGCCTGTGTCACGCGCGGGCCGAAGACGGCTCGGTGTTCAGTGATGCCGACGTGGTCAACCATATGATCTTCCTGATCATGGCCGCCCATGACACCACCACGACCACCGCTACCGCCGTGGCCTACTACCTGGGCAAACATCCGGAATGGCAGCAGAAGGTGCGGGAGGAGGTGCTGGCACTGGATCTGGACAACCAGTCTCCGGCCATCGCCGATCTGGAATCGCTGCGCAGCCTCGATCTCGTCATGAAGGAGAGCCTGCGACTCATGCCGCCGGTGCCCGGAATGGTGCGCCGCGCCGTCCGCGATACCGAGATCCTCGGTCACTACATCCCCGCCGGAACACCTGTGGATCTCGGATATCAGGTCAACCATCTACTCGAAGAGCTCTGGACCGACCCCGAGGTCTTCGATCCGCTGCGGTTCTCCGAGGAACGGCGTGAGGACCGTTCGCACCGGCTCGCCTGGATGCCCTTCGGGGCCGGTTCGCACAAATGCATCGGGATGCACTTCGGCACCTTCGAGGTCAAGACGATCATCTCGGCGCTGGTGCGGGACTACGAGTGGAGCTTCCCGGAGACCTATCGGATGCCGTGGGGGTTCACCACGATCCCGTTCCCGCGCGACGACGCTCCGATGCAGTTGCGCCGGCTCGCCTGAGAGCGACTCGACTCACCCGGTACGTCGAGGCCGGAGACGAATCCGGGCCCCGTGTCGACACGGGGCCCGGAATTCTACGGTCGCGGTGATCAGCGTCCGGACAGCAGCTTCTCGGCGACGGTCGTATCGGTTTCGGCCCCGTCCTGGTAGCCGCCCTCGTTGTTCATCGCTGTCATGATCGCCAGCGTGTAGCGCTCTCCCGGTCCGGCGAAACCGACCGAGTTCACCACCCAGCCGCCCTGCTCCTCGGACCAGCCGTTCTTCAGGCCCGGCCGCATGGCCGCGCCGGCCCCCCATACGCCCCAGTGCTGATTGGAATCGACCCGGCGCATGAGATCGAGCAGGTAGCCGCGATCGTCGGGGTGCATCCGGTCCAGTACATTCGACATGAGCCGATCCAGATCCGCGGCGGTCGTCTTCTGGAAACCCCAGTTGGGACGGCCGTTGGGCGAAGGCTCGGGCCGGAGACTGGTCATTCCGTTCGCCCGGAACGCGTTGTTGAACGCTTGGCCGTCGAAGCCGGAATGCTTGTTCCACAGGATGTCGGTGGCCTGGTCGTTGGAGGTGGACATCATCTGCTCCATGAGCCGACGGTCCTCCGGCGGCAACGTGATCGCGCCGACGCGGGCGCGATTGAGCAGATCAGAGGCGATGGCGAGTTTGATGGTGGATGCGGTCCACACCATATCCTCGGCATGCGGACTCGCGTACACCGCGCCGGTCTGCCGGTCTCTCAGGACGTAACCGGTCACTCCCGGGCGGGTGTCGAGGTACGAGTTCACGGACTCGACACGGGCGGCCAGATCGCAATCGAATCCGTTCGCGCAACCTTGGGTGTGGGCATGCGGGACGGCATCGGCCGAGGGCATACCGGAGGGCACACCGGCGAACAGGATCGCGGCGGCGGCCAGGACAGTGGCGGGTGCGGCCACGCGGGGAGCCGCACCGGTGAGCTGGGGGTAACGCACGAGGGAACACCTTGTCATATCGGCGCTCTGCGCGCACGTTTTCCCGGACTGCTAGCGGACCGGCGCGGTGGCCTTCAGTGCGGCGGCGGCGCGGCCGTTGAGGCGGTAGCAGTGTTCGAATGCTTCGGTGTGTTGATCGCGTGGCCACGAGTGCAGAACGACGGTGCGTCCGTAGTGCCGGGAGTTGACGAGCTCCCACCTGTCACCGGACCGGCGGACGGTGAATCCGTCTTTCGGTATCAAGGGCACAACCAGCGCTTTCATCGGCGCGAACCAGCCTTTCGTGCGGTAACCGTTCCTCCCGGAGTTGCACTGTGACACAGTGCGTGCGCGAGATCCCGGCCATACGACCGCGTGTCGGTGACTCATGTGCGCTAAATCACTGTGCGCTTCAATGGACTATCCGGTAAATGCCATTGGCGCTAGGGGCATTCGGGTGATGATCCGCTGTCCGCGACCTGTCCGGTCTGTCGTGGGGCCTTGGCGAGCGGTGTCGGACAGCGGGCGTATAAACGGGTGGACGATGCGCCCGCCCGAGTTGTGCGGATGCGACCGAGGACGGTGATCGGAACCGAGCGAAAGGGCGGAGATGCCGCTGCACATCCACCGTGCCGAGCGCACGGAAACGCTGGTGGCCGCGCTGGCCGGGATGCTCGCCGACCCGCTGCCCGATCCGTTCACTGCCGAAGTGGTCGCGGTTCCCGCCAAAGGGGTGGAACGCTGGCTGACACAGCAACTCTCGGAAGTGCTGGGAGCTTCCGATGCCGGCGGCGACGGGATCGCGGCGAATATCCGGTTCCCCGCGCCGGGCGCGCTGGTCGAAGAGATATCCACACGGATCGGCGGACTCGCCCCGCCCGACGATCCGTGGTCGCCCGACCGTACGGTCTGGCGGCTGCTGCGGGTGATAGACGAATCGGTACACGAACCGTGGTGCGCCGTCCTCGCCCGGCATCTCGGGCTGGATCCCGGCGGATCGGCCGATGATCCCGAACCCGTCCGGGACGAGGGCGGGCCCGCTGCGATAGCCGATCATCGGCGCGGACGCCGATACGCGACCGCTGCCCGGCTGGCGGCATTGTTCGAGGGGTACGCGGTCCAGCGCCCCGGCCTGATCGCCGAATGGTCGGCGGGCGCCGATACCGATGGCACCGGTCGCCCGCTGCCCGATGATCTGGTCTGGCAGCCGGCGCTGTGGCGGCGGTTGCGCGACGCGGTCGGTGCCCCCGACCCGGCCGAGCGCCTCGCGCTCACCTGCGCGCGGCTGCGGGCGGAACCGGGGGCGGTGGATCTCCCGGCTCGGCTGTCCCTTTTCGGCGCGACCCGGCTGCCCGCCGCCCATCTGGCGGTGTTCACCGCGCTGGCCCAACACCGCGATCTGCATCTGTGGCTGGCCCATCCGAGTCCGGTCATGTGGGACTCGTTGGTCGGTTTCGCTCCGAAAGAGCGACGGGTGGAAGATGTTTCGGCCACTCGGGTTCGTCATCCGCTGTTGGCGGGGTTGAGCCGCGATATCCGGGAACTCCAGCTGCGCCTGCCCGCGCCCGCCACCGATATCCGGTACCCGGAGAACGGCTCGCCCGCGCGGGGTGCCATCGGCGGCCGGGCGGTCCACGCCGACAAAGCTTCCGGCAGCGACGAAGGTCCGGCGACACTGCTGGAATATGTGCAGCGCGGCATCCGCGACGACCACTGGCCGCCCGCGCCGGAGGAGTGCGGCGCGGACGGCAGTGTGCAGGTGCACGCCTGTCACGGCCCGGTCCGGCAGGTGGAGGTACTGCGCGAGTGTCTGCTCGGGCTCTTCGCCGCCGACCGTTCCCTCGAGCCACGCGATGTGCTCGTCATGTGCCCGGAGGTGGAGACCTTCGCTCCGTTGCTCCGCGCCGCGTTCGGGCATCCCGCAGTGGTGGGTGCCGAATCCCGCGCCGGGGCCGGGCATCCGGGCCATCGACTGCGGGTGCGCCTCGCCGACCGCGGCCGGGCGGTGACCAATCCGCTGCTGGCTGTGATCGTGACACTGCTGGAACTCGCTCGTAGCCGGGTCACCGTCACCGAGGTACTGGACCTCGCGGCCTACGAGCCGGTCCGGCGTGCGTGTGGATTCGACGACGACGATATCGAACGAATGCGGGAGTGGGCCGTCGAGGCCGGCGCCCGGTGGGGGATCGGCAGACGGCAGCGCCACGCCTTCGGTCTCGGCGATTTCGAGCAGAACACTGTGAACGCGGCGGTGGACCGGATCCTGCTCGGTGTGACAGCCGACGAGAGTTCGCGGGGCTGGCTGGATCGGGTGCTGCCGCTCGACGATGTGGACAGCAACGATATCGATCTGGCGGGCCGGTTCGCCGAGTACATCGACCGGCTTGCCTCGGTGCTGCGGGATCTGCAGGGGCCGGCGCCTGCCGCGCAGTGGTCGGCCGTACTCGACCGGGCGCTCGATCTGCTGACCGATGTGCCCGAGTCACAGGCCTGGATCCGCACCGAGGCACGCCGCGAACTGGCCTCCGCCACCGCCCATGCCGGCGAGGTGGAGTTGCGGCTCGCCGATATCACCGGCTTGCTGCAGGGCCGGCTCGCGGCCGCCCCGACCCATGCCAATTTCCGCACTGGGGAACTCACCGTGTGCACGATGACCCCGATGCGGTCGGTCCCGCATCGAGTGGTGGTGCTGCTGGGTGTGGACGATGACGTCTTCCCCCGCGGTGCGGGTATCGACGGAGACGAGGTGCCGGCCCGCGAACCCCTGCTGGGCGAGCGCGATCCGCGATCCGAGGACCGCCAGATCCTACTGGACGCGATCACCGCCGCCCGTGACACTTTGGTGATCGTTCACACCGGCGCCGATCCCGTCACCGGCGCCTATCGGCCGCCCGCGGTTCCGGTCGCCGAACTCCTGGATGTGCTGCGCGCACACGTCGGGGCCGCGGATATGGCGGAGGTACTCACCCGTCATCCCCTGCAGGCGCACGACCCCCGCAACTTCGCCGCCGACCGGCCGTTCGGTTTCGATACCGTCGCTTTCGCGGGGGCCCGGGCGATCACCGGAGCACTCGTTGCCCCACCGCGACTGTTCGCCGGGAACCTGCCCGGCGCCGAGACCACCGAGGTCGGGCTGGCGGAGCTCATCGCCTTCCTGGAACATCCGGTGCGCGGCTTCCTGTGGCAGCGGCTGGGTGTGCGGGTCCCCGACCAGGAGGACGATATCGCCGACCGGCTCCCCATCGAGTTCGGCGGACTCGACACCTGGGCGCTCGGTGAACGAATGCTCGCAGCGCGGTTGGCCGGTGCCGATCCGGCCGAACTGCGCGCCGCGGAATGGCGGCGCGGGACCCTGCCCCCGGCCGAGCTCGGCCGGGGCGTGCTCGACCAGGTCGAACGCACCGTCGAAACCCTGGTCCGCGCGGCCGGTCCCGACTACGCGCAATCGCCGCGCGATATCGATATCGCGCTCGACCTGGGCGCGGGTCGCCGCCTCACCGGCACTGTCGCCGATGTACGCGGCGAGCTGCTGGTGCGCACCACGTATTCGCGGGTCGCGCCGAAACACCGGATCGCGGCGTGGGTTTCGCTGCTGGCGCTGGCCGGCACCGAGGAGCGCTCGTGGCGGGCCGCGGTCACCGGCCGGGGACGGTTCCCCACTCCGGCGTGGCGCGCCGAACTCACCGCCCCCGGTGCGGCCGATGCGATGACGATGCTGCGCACGCTGGTCGCGCTGCGCGATACCGGCCTCACCGAACCGCTGCCCATTCCCACCGCGACCACCGCCGCCTACGCCGAAGCGCGGTACCGGCGGCTCACGCCGGAGGAGGCGATCGTCGCCGCCGAACGGGAGTTCGGCGGTGGTGACAAGACCAAGGATTTCGCCGAGCACACCGACCGTAATCTGCGCTACGTCTGGGGTCCGGCGCCGGACCTCCGTGATCTCACGGCAACGCCCGCGCCCGCCGGGGAGCCGGTCGAGAACACCCGTTTCGGGTCGATCGCCCGCCGGCTGTGGGTGCCGCTGCTGCGCGCCGAACAGCAGGGGGCCCCGTGACCGCAGGACACGCGCGCAACCGTGGGACGGAGCAACAGTGACGATCACGACCACGGTGGCCGCTCCGGAAGTACCGGGCAACGCTTTCGAACTGTGCGGCCCGTTGCCCGAGGGCACCACTGTGCTGGAGGCGAGCGCGGGTACCGGTAAGACCTACGCGATCGTCGGTCTCGCCGTCCGCTATGTCGCCGAGGCCGGAGTGGATATCTCCCGCCTGCTGCTGGTCACCTTCAGTCGCGCCGCGACCCAGGAACTGCGCGAACGCACCCGCGACCGGTTCGTCGCCGTTGCCGCCGCACTCGCCGATCCGGGCACCGCCCGCACTTCCTCCGACGAACTCGTCCGTTATCTCGCCGCGGCCGATCCGGAGGAGGTACGCGCGCGCCGGACCCGATTGCGCGCCGCCCTCTCGGATTTCGACGCCGGGGTCATCGCCACCACCCACAGTTTCTGCCAGCGCATGCTGGCCGAGCTGGGTCTGGCCGGTGATCACGACCCCGGGGCCCGTTTGGTGGAAGAGGCCGATGAACTGATCCGGACCGTCGTCGACGATCTGTACCTGAGCCGCTACGCGCGCACGCCGGCGCCGTTCTCGGTGAAACAGGCCCAGCGGTTCGCCGCGGCGGCGGTCCGCGATCGGCAGGCCCGGCTGGCCCCCGATACCGACGATGCCTCGGCACAGCGCATCGCTTTCGCGGCTGCGGTACGGGCGGAGACCGAACGTCGTAAACGTCTCGCGGGCTTGCGCGATTTCGACGATCTGCTGGTGTTGCTCCGCGATATCCTCGCCGATCCGGCGCGCGGCCCGGCCGCGTGCCGGCGTATCCGCGACCGCTACCGGGTGGTGCTGGTCGACGAGTTCCAGGACACCGATCCACTCCAGTGGGAGATCCTGCGCAGGGCCTTCCACGGTTACCGTCCGCTGGTACTGGTGGGCGACCCCAAACAGGCGATCTATGCGTTCCGGGGCGCCGAGGTGCTGAGCTATCTGGACGCGGTCGGGCATGCCGGCGCGCGCCGCGAACTCACCACGAACAGGCGCAGCGATGCCGGCCTGCTCGCTGCGCTCGAACATCTGCTCGGTGGTGCGGCACTGGGTCATGACGAGATCGTGGTGCCCGCGGTGACGCCGACACAGCCTCGGTCCCGGTTGCGCGGCCCGGCCGAAGTGATCACTCCGCTGCGGTTGCGTTGCCTCCCACGTACCGGCGCCGGCCACCGCGGTGTTTCCGGATTCCCGAACATTCATCGGCAGCGGGCGCGCGTCGCGGCCGATCTGGCAGCCGATATCGTCGGTCTTCTCGAATCCGGCACCGTCGTGGCGGATTCGCCGCGCGCCCGACCTGGTGAGCACACCGCGGAGATCATTTCGGCCGAGGAGCCGGAACGGCCGATAGGGCCCGGCGATATCGCCGTGCTGGTCCGTACCCATACTCAGCTGGAAGTGGTGCGGTCCGCGCTCGAACGAGCCGGTGTTCCCGTGGTCCTGGCGAGCGGCAGCAGTATCTTCGCGACCCGTAGCGCCACCGATTGGCTGTGGGTGCTCCGGGCTCTGGAGCAGCCGCATCGTGCGGACCGGGTACGCCTGGCCGCGCTCACCCCCCTGTTCGGGTACACCGGCGCCGAACTCGACACCGGGGGAGCGGATCTGGTGGGGCGGGTCAGTGCCGAACTGCGCGATGCGGCGCGGTTGTTCGCCCGTGCCGGGTTCGCCGCCGTCTTCGACGAGCTCGCCACCGGCACTCGGCTGGCACCGCGACTGCTCGCCGTGGAACACGGCGAACGCCGGCTCACCGATATACGGCATATCGCCCAGCTGCTGGACGAGGTCTCGGTCACCGAGGGGCTGGGTCTCACCGCGCTGACCCGGTGGCTGGCCGACCGTGTGCGCGAGCCCACGTCGGGATCGGTCCCCGGCCGGGGCCGGCGCCTGGACCGCGATATCACGGCCGTGCAGATCGCGACCGTACACGCCAGCAAGGGCCTCGAATTCCCCGTCGTCTACCTGCCGTTCGCCTGGGACAGCTCCGCGGATCCCAGACCCGCCACCCTGTTGATGCACGACGGCGACGTCCGGGTGCTGGATATCGGCGGCCCGGATGCCCCGGGATACAACGCGCGCAAGGAACGTGCCGACAGCGAATCCGCGGGTGAGGAACTGCGGCTGTGCTACGTGGCACTGACCCGGGCGTGCTGCCAGGTTGTCGCCTGGTGGGCGCCTTCGTTCGGGACCGCGATCGCACCGCTGCACCGGCTGCTGTTCGGCCGCACACCGGACGCGGCGCAACCGAGCGCCCGGGCCGCGGTCGCCGAGGACAGCGTTGTGGTCGATCGGCTCCGTGCCTGGGCGGCCGGTGCGGGCGAGTCGATCTCGGTGACCGCCGCCGACCCTGCCGCCGAGCCCCCCGTATTCCGTCCCTGGACCGATTCCGGATCGGGGGCCCTGGCCGTGGCCACCTTCGATCGTGATATCGACGAGTACTGGCGGCGCACCTCCTATTCGGCGCTCACGGCCACTGCTCACCTGATCGCACCGGAGTCCGAACCGGAGGATGCGCCGGGCCCCGCCGACGAACCCGAAGTCCCCGCACCGCTCGCCGAACCCGGACCGGGGGCGTCATCGCTGATGAACGACCTGCCCTACGGTGCGGAATTCGGGACCCTCGTGCACGAGGTGCTGGAGCGGGTGGATACCGATGCTTCCGACCTGGCGGTAGAAGTGCGGGCCCGTTGCGCCGAATCGATCGGTGAGATGCTCTCCGCCGCCGACCCGGATCTGCTGGCGAAGGCACTGGTGGAGGTCCTGCGAACCCCGATCGGATTCGGCGCCCTCGCCGATATTC
The DNA here is from genome assembly GCF_035956715.1 of Nocardia sp. NBC_01329. Taxonomy (NCBI): domain Bacteria; kingdom Bacillati; phylum Actinomycetota; class Actinomycetes; order Mycobacteriales; family Nocardiaceae; genus Nocardia; species Nocardia sp. NBC_01329. The sequence continues at coordinate 2,099,386 of NZ_CP108381.1, forward strand.
CGAGCCGGGACCGATTGTGCGAACTGGAATTCGAACTTCCGCTGGCCGGTGGTGATACTCCAGCCGGTTCGGCCGCCACCCTGCGCGCGATCGCCGGCGCCGTGCGCGCGCACCTGGACCCCGGCGACGATTTCTATGCCTACGCCGACGAACTCGACACCCTCGACGATATTCCGTTACGCGGGTACCTGACCGGCAGTATCGACGCGGTACTGCGCAGCCCGGACCAGCGCTGCGTGGTCGTGGACTACAAGACGAACCGTCTGGGCACCGGCGATCTCACGGTCGCCCACTACACCCGCGACCGGATGATCGCGGAGATGATCCGGTCGCACTATCCGCTGCAGGCACTGCTGTACTCGGTCGCGTTGCACCGGTACCTGCGCTGGCGACTGCCCGGTTACGACCCCGCGGTGCATCTCGGCGGGATCCGCTACCTCTTCGTCCGCGGGATGATCGGCCCCGGAACCCCGGCGGGGGCCGGGGTGTTCGACTGGACCCCGCCTCCCGGCCTGATCATCGCTTTGTCGGACCTGCTCGCCGGAGGTGCTTCGTGATACCCATCCGGGTGGCGCAGCGCGGGACCGGCATGCTGCGCGAATTCAACGAGGCGGGAGTGCTCTCGGCCGCCGATGTGCATGTGGCCGAACGGCTGGGCAGGCTCGGCGGGGAGGACCGCGAGTTGGTACTGTTCGCCGCCGCACTGGCGGTGCGCGCGGTGCGGTCGGGATCGGTATGCCTGGATCTCACCCGTATGCGTGAGATCGGTGTGGACGCCGACGCGGAACGCCCGGAACTATTGGTGGATCCCGCGGAGTTGCCGTGGCCCGAGGAGGCACGGGTAATCGAGGAACTGCGGGAGAGTCCGCTGGTGCTGGGTGGCCCGAACGGGCCGTTGCGTCCGCTCCGGCTCACCGACCCGTCTCGTCCGGGGACCGGCCCGCTGCTCTACTTGGATCGCTATTACCAGCAGGAACAGATCATCCGGCGGGTACTCACCGCCCGCGCCGCCGACCATCCGCAGACCGATCCGGCCGTGGTGCGTCGCGAACTCGACCGTCTGTTCGGCCCGCCGGAGACCACCGTCGACCGGCAGCGCATCGCCGCCGCGCTTGCCGCCACCCACTGGACCACGGTTGTCGCGGGCGGCCCCGGAACCGGTAAGACACACACCATCGCCCGGATCCTCGCGCTGCTCGTGGCCCAGCACGCTGCCGATCCCGGGAACGGTGGCGTGCCGCCGCGGATCGCGCTGGCTGCTCCCACGGGTAAGGCAGCCGCCCGGCTGCAGGAGGCTGTCCGGGATCAGGCGCCCGCCCTGGGCCTGCCGGAGTTGTCCGCCGCGACGCTGCACCGGCTGCTGGGCTGGCAGCGCGGCCGGACCACCCGGTTCCGCTATCACGAACACAACCGGCTGCCCTACGACGTGGTGGTCGTCGACGAGACATCCATGGTTTCGCTGACCATGATGAGCAGGCTGCTGGCGGCGCTGCGGCCCGATACCCGGCTCGTCCTGGCCGGTGATCCGGATCAGCTCGCCTCGGTCGACGCCGGCGCGGTGCTCGCCGACCTGGTGGCGGCACCCTTTCCCGGGACCGCCGACCCTTCCTTCGAGGAGGTGCTCGGTGCCGAACTCACGGCGGCCGGGGAAACCGGGGCGGCAATCGCCGACCGGGCAGATAGCGAAACTCTCACCGAATCGGAACGGACCCGGTTGCGTGGCGGTATCGTCCGGCTGACGCGGGGCCGCCGGTTCGGTGGCCGGATCGCCGATCTCGCGGTCGCCGTTCGGGCGGGCGAAACCGACGCCGCTCTGGAACTGCTGCGGGCGGGCGGCGATATGCTCGAGTTGCTCGGTCCGGATGAAATCGCCGCTGTCCGGGCCGATGTCGTCGCCACCGCGCAGGAGGTCACCACGGCGGCACGCGCCGGCGATGCCGCCGCCGCCCTCGCCGCCTTCGAATCGCACCGTCTGCTGTGTGCTCACCGCAGGGGCCCGTACGGGGTCGAGCAGTGGGACCGCGCGGCGGCCGAATGGGCCGCGATGGCGGGCTCGGGGCCGGAGAACCGGTACGGCACCTGGTATCCCGGGCAGCCACTGCTGGTGACCGCCAACGATCACGAGGCCCGGATCTACAACGGTGACACCGGGGTGGTGGTCTCCCGCCCGGACGGGTCGCTGCGGGTGGCACTGCAGCGCGGAGATGAGCCATATCTGGTTCACCCCACTCAGTTCCCCGCGGTCGTCACAGTTTTCGCGATGACCATCCATCGCAGCCAGGGCAGTCAGTACGACGCGGTGACCATCGTCCTACCGGAGCCGGGATCGAGCCTGCTCACCCGCGAACTTCTCTACACCGCGATCACCCGTGCACGCCGGCATGTGCGCATCATCGGGACCGAGGCGGCCATTCGCGCGGCGATCGACCGGCACGTCCTCCGCGCCAGCGGCCTGAGCTCCGACGATGCGGTACCGGTGCCGGCCGGTGCCGAGAGCTAGATCCGGCGCCGTGAGCTGATGAGGAGCGGGCTCCACCGAGCACGGCGGTGGTGCCGGTCGCCGTCGCAGTGGTCAGTCACCGGCAGGGTCCGTCGCCGGGAAGATACCGGGCAGGCTCATCGCGTAGTGCACATCGTCGGTATTGCCCAGGGTCGCCAGTACAACGCGGATCATCGTCAGCCGGGCCGCGGCAACGGTATCCGGATCGGGCTCGCGGCCGGGTTCGACCGCGCCCGAGATCCGGTAGACCACGTACTCGCACACGTGCAGTGCTGCGTCGAGGTCCAGCAGTGCCGGTACCGGACGGCCCAGCTCGGCGAATTTGGTGCGCACAATCGCGCGGATCCCGTCGAGGGCGGTGTTGCGGTACGCCGAGACCGGTGACCCGGGATCGTAGAGTTCGGCGAACAGCGGCCGCAGCATCGGACCGTGGCCGCGGGCCCAGCCCAGGTAGGCGTCGATGAGCCGGATACCGAGATCCACACCTTCACCGGACGCTTCGAGCGCGGCCCCGATTCCGCCCACGAGTGCGGCATTGGAGACATCGAGTACCGCGTTGAGCGGTTCGGTGGCGTTGGCGAAATAGCGGTAGAAGGTCGGACGCGACAGCCCCGCCTCGTCGATGATCTGCGCGACGCTCGATCCGCGTGAGCCGTTGCGGGTGAACACCTCGGCGGTCGCCCGCACGATCCGTGCGCGTACCTGTTCGGCCTGTTCCTGCGTCTGCGGCGGCCGGCCGCGGCGGGCGGGTTGTTCGAGGTTCGACGCGCTCACGTTCGTTCCTCCGGCCTGTCTGTGAAATCCCACAGCTTCCGGCGGTTCCGGACTGTTGCATGGAACGGAGCCCTTGACACGGCGTACGGCACGGGGATTACCCTAACACCACTGTTCAATTAATCCTTTTCGCTGTGGTTCTGCGGCCGCGGCGCGAGAACGCTCAGGAGTACGCCGACGATGACGACCGCCCAGCGTCCCGCCACCACCGCCGCGCTGAACCCGGATCTGGTGGAACCACTGCTCGCCCGGGCCGCGGCCGGAGGTGCTCCGGCTGTCACGGTGACCGCACCGGCCACCGGCGAACGGATCGCCGAACTGCCGCAGTCCTCGGTCGCCGATATCGACTCCGCCTTCGAGCGCGCCCGCGCCGCGCAGCGGCGCTGGGCGCAGGTGCCGGTCCGGGAGCGGGCCGCGATACTGCGCCGCTTCCACGATCTGGTACTCGCCGAACAGGACACCATCCTCGACATCGTCCAGACCGAAACGGGTAAATCCAGGGCACACGCCTTCGACGAGGTCGGCGACGTCGCGGTCAACTCCCGGTACTACGCCGCCACCGCACCCAAACTTCTGGCGCGTCGCAATCCGCGTGGTGTGCTGCCGGTGCTCACCGATGTACAGGTACGCCAACGCCCCAAGGGCGTGGTCGCGGTGATCTCGCCGTGGAACTACCCCCTCGCGCTGGCCGTCTCCGACGCGCTGCCCGCGCTGGTAGCCGGTAACGCGGTCGTGGGCAGGCCCGACAATCAGACGGCGTTCACCGCGCTGTGGGCCGTCGATGCGGCCGTCCGAGCCGGGCTCCCGGCGGATCTCTGGCAGATCGTGCTGGGCCGTGGTTCGGTGATCGGCGGCGAGGTGATCGCCCGCGCCGACTATGTCGACTACACCGGCTCCAGCGCCACCGGCCGCACCATCGGCCGCCTGGCCGGTGAACGTCTCATCGGTTGCTCGCTCGAACTGGGCGGTAAGAACCCGCTGCTGGTGCTGTCGGACGCCGATCCCGGCGCTGCCGCTCGCACCGCGGTTCGGGCCAGTTTCGCCTCGGCCGGTCAGCTGTGCGAATCCATGGAGCGCATCTATGTACACGAGAAGGTCTACGACCGGTTCGTAGCGGAGTTCGTCCCCGCGGTGAGAGCGCTGAAGCTGGGATCGCCGCTGGACTACTCGACCGATATGGGTTCACTGACCTTCCCTCGGCAACTCGATACGGTCCGCGCCCATGTCGAGGACGCGGTCGCCAAGGGCGCGACGGTACTGGCAGGCGGCGTGCACCGCCCCGATCTCGGCCCGTATTTCTACGAGCCGACGGTGCTCACCGATGTCACCGCCGAGATGACGGTGTACCGCGAGGAGACCTTCGGCCCGGTCGTCTCGATCTACAAGGTGGCCACCGACGACGAGGCCGTGACACAGGCCAACGACACCCCGTACGGTCTCAATGCCAGTGTCTGGACACGCAGCGCGTCGCGCGGCCGGGAATTCGCCGCGCGGATCAATGCGGGGTCGGTGAACGTGAACGAAGGTTTCATCGCTGCCTGGGGCAGTGCCGACGCGCCGTCCGGCGGAGTCGGGATCTCGGGAACCGGCCGCCGGCACGGTCCGGAGGGACTGCTCAAATACGTCGACACCCAGACAATCGCAGTTCAGCGCATGCTTCCGATCGCACCGCTGCCGGGGATGTCGGAGGCGATGTGGGCGAAAACCATGACACTCTATTTCCGCGTTATGAAGACGCTGCGCCAGAAGTAGGCCGCTTCCAGCTCCTCTGCGACGACAAGGATTCGAAACCGATGAAACTGGAAACCGTGGCCGGTAAGAAGGTGCTGATCACCGGGGCCGCCATGGGCCTGGGCAAATTGTTCGCCGCCCGCGCGGTGCGCGAGGGCGCCGCCGCCGTGGTGCTGTGGGATATCGACGACACCGCGCTGCGGGAGACCGCGGCCGAGCTGACCGCCGCCGGTGGCACCGTGCACCCCTACGCGGTCGACGTTTCCGACGGCGCCGCGGTCGCCGCGGTCGCCGCGTCGGTACGCGTCGATGTCGGGGCTATCGATGTCCTGGTCAACAATGCCGGCATCGTCCGCGGTAACACCTACTTCTGGGAAACCGAGGACCGCGACGATATCGACAAGACCATGGCGATCAATTCGATGGCGCCGATGTATGTGACCCTGGAATTCCTGCCGGCGATGGTCGCCGGGACCACCGAGGCCCGGGTGCTCACCATCTCCTCCTCGGCCGGGTTGGTGCACAACCCGCGGATGAGCGTGTACGCGGCGTCGAAATGGGCGGCGCTGGGTTGGTCGGATTCGGTGCGAATCGAACTCGAACAGGCCGGTCACGGCCACGTGAAGGTCACCACGGTATGCCCGACCTATATCGATACCGGGATGTTCGAAGGCGCCAAGGGTTTCTGGCTCACTCCGATCCTGGACCAGCACAAGGTCGTCGATACGTCCTGGACCGAGATGAAGAAGGGCACGCCGCTCGTGATCCTGCCGTGGACCTCGCGGCTCAACAAGGCGCTGTCCGGGGTATTGCCGATCAAACTACGCGATCTGTTCCTGAACAAGGTTGGGGTATACCACTCGATGGACGAGTTCACCGGTCGGAAGTAGCCACCGGTCGGCGGCCGACGGCCACGGTGGCGCCGAGGTCCGGTGCGCGGGCGATCCGGGCGATGAGCCCACTGCCGATGAGCAGTTCGGTGGCGGCCGGGATCTGATCGACGCCTATCTCGACCAGGAGACTGCCGCCCGGCGCAAGCCATCCGGCCGCGCCCGCTGCGGTGCGCCGCGCCAGGTCCAGTCCGTCGGGTCCGCCGTCGAGGGCGGCCGGGGGTTCGTGGTCGCGCGCTTCCGGGGGGAGCCGTGCGATCAGGTCGGACGGGACGTAGGGCGTATTGGCGAGCAGGATATCGATCCGGCCGCGCAGTGTGTCCGGTACCGCGTCGAACAGATCGCCTCGATGGACGTGCCCGCCGACCGCCGCCACGTTCTCTCGAGCACAGGTCACTGCGACGGGGTCGATATCGGTGGCCACCAATTCCGCCGCGCGCGTACCGAGTGCGGTGAGTAGGGCCAGACCGAGTGCCCCCGAGCCGCAGCACAGGTCGACTACCGTACGCACCGGATGGACGGCGGCCAGCTCGAGCGCCTCGTCCACCATCAGGGCCGAGCGCCGGCGCGGTACGAACACGCCGTCCCGGACGCCGACCCGGATTCCACGGAACTGTGCCCATCCGAGGAGATGCTCCAGCGGGGTGCCCGCGATCCGGCGTGCCAGCAGCCTCGCCAGTTCCGCGTCTGAAGCTGCCGCGTCGGTCAGTAACCGGGCCTCGTCCTCGGCGAACACACATCCGGCGGCGCGCAGCTGCCGGGTGATCTCGACGGTGTCGAATGCGGTCATGGGCACAGTCTGGCGACTGTGGTCACCGCGTGCACCGGAAATACGGCGGTGTCGGCGAAGTCCGTGCCGGCCTATTGTCCGGTATCGAATGCCCAGACGGCGGCCGGCCGGCCGGTGGCCTTGGTGCGGCGGCGTTCCTCGGTCTTGGACAACCCAGGTATGCCCGAGAGGGTCCGGTTGAGGTTCGCGGCGTCGGGCCGGGCGCCCAGCAGGGAGGTGGCGAGATCGACCGCGCGGGTCGCCGGGAACTCGTCGCCGAGCAGCGCCCTGGTCAGCGGGAGATCTTTCCAGAGCAGTCCCGTCAGCAGTCCGCGCGCAGCGCGCGCGATGCTGTTGTGATCGAAGGCCAGCGCGGGTGGACTGTCGAAGGACACCCAGTGCGCGGTTCCGGCGTGGGGTCCGGTCACCGCCCACATGACGATCGACAGGGTCGGTCCGCGCGGGTCGCGATTCGGCTCGTCGAAGGTCGCCAGCTGTCCGACCGGGCCGATGGCCTCGGCCGGTACCCCGAGTTTGGTTCGCACGGCCCGGCGTGCCGCCTCGGCGAGGCGTTCACCGCGACCGAGCAGCACGCCGGGTAACGCCACGCGCCCGGTGAAGGGCTCGTGCGGGCGTGCCGCTATTCCGAAAGTAGCCGCGGCGTCGTCGGCCCAGAACCGCAACGCCACGACATCCACCGATACCGCCGATTGGTCCACAACCCCCATACTGCCGTATCCGGCGCTGGGGCCCAGACAAAGGGAATTGTCGTTCTTGCAATAGAGAATTTCATTCTCAAAAGATTGAACGCCCGGAGCGCGTGTCGGCGGTAGACGACGCGGCATTCCATCACGTTGTCCGGTCCGGCGCCGCGGCAGCAGTCGGGACCGGAACAGCGGGCCTCCCCTGGCGCAGGAGCGCATCGAGTGCTGCGGTTGCCGCCGGGCGTTCCGGGCCGGGCCGGATGCGGGGAGTACCACCGGGACGTCGAGGTGGCGTTCCAGCCAGCCGGCCGCGTCGGCCGGGAGTTCGGTTTACAGCGGCGTGGCAGTGGTGAGGAATTCGGTCAATGCCGTCTGATGAGCCAGGTCCTGCCAGATGCCCGGTTCGAGTGCGGTCCGGACGCCGTCCCGGGTGGCGTAAGCCGTGGCCGCCTGCGCACCGGCGGATATTTCCAGATGGTTGACCACCAACCCGTCCACGCCCTCGAACACCACTCGGCCGCGCCGCGCGAACCGCCGTAGTTTGTCCCGGCCAGTGATCCGCACCGCCGCGCCGAATTCGCGATAGGCATCCACGAGTGCCTCGACAGGCTCGTGGTCGTGTGCGCTCGTCGACCGACAGCAGCGAGAGCGGATCCGCGACGCCCAGCCGGGCGAGTCGCGCTGCCTCCTCGGCCAAGGCCAAGGGCTCCACCAGCACATGCTCGGAGAGCAGGGTGGGCACCCCAGAGAAGGAACCGGACCCGAACTGGGCGAAGGTATGGTGGCGCCCGCCCGGCCTCGTCGACCTAGAGGTTCATACACCCGGTGCGCTGGGCCGGGTGTGGGACTCGAACGTTCGTTTCTGACCCACCGCATCGCGCGCAGCGGCAGATGCGGATGTCCGAACGCGCCGGTCGCGATACGAGCGCCCACCTCGGCTGGGCGTAGCCAATGTGGCCATGATCTCCTGGCCAGCTAGCCTGCTCGGTGAAACATCGACTCCCGATGAACCGATTCGAGCATCATGGATTCCAATCACGCAGATAGCTACCCTATGTACGCTGATCACGCACCTGCCGTAGCTTTGCTCATCGGAATTCTCGTGCTCACCACCCTCGTGGTCGTGACACTTCGGTGGCGCGGCAAGTCCTGGCTCGTGGTGCTGCTCGGTGGCGCGGCCGCGGTGGTCATCGGCTACCTCGTGGGCCAGGCGGCAATCCCTCTGATCTGGTGAAGACCGTTGCCCACGGAGTCGATCACCGTGTTCGCGCCCGCTGGCATGTGCGGATGTCCTGATTCGCAACCGATCTCACCCACCAACCGAGCAGATACGGACCTTCACGAGCGCGCGGTATGCGGCAGGAGAGAGCGTTCGAAGCAGCGTGCACGACGAAGGTAGAGCCCGCGCCGTTACCTACCGCGCATCGCGGAGGACTCAGTAATGGCTCACTGGAACAGGTCGGTGTGTGAATGGGCCGGAACCTTCGAGCAGACGTAGAGCTGTAGTCCGTAGCCCCTGGAAATCGTAACCTTGGCAGGGTTGGCCACGCGGGCATCACCGAGGGCTTGATCCTCGTACGGGATCCAACTGCCGGTGCTGCCGTCCCATTCGCACGAGTCGATCGTCAGCAGCGGGGTCATCGCGGCGCCACAGTCGATACAGAACCGGGGGATGGGATCGGTGAGTCCCCACCGGGGCCAGCCACCGACCTTCCAGCCGGGAGCGATGGACAACTCGTTGATGTAGAACTCCTCCCAGGCCTTCGCATAGTAATCGTCCACCACGACCCCGGCCGCCTCGAATGCGCTCCGGTCCGCCAGCTGCGCTCGCAGCTGCTCGCTCAAATCCAAAAAGTTGGGGTATTCGGTGATTTGCTCCGGTGCGAGCACGCACGGCTCCGGCACATAGCCGTAGTCGGACACGGGCGGCGTGGGGGGCGCGGTGAGGATGTCGGTGACCTCGGCGGCGGTTCGCCAGAACAGCTCGGTCGGAGGCCTGTAGTGCGGCGGATGCTGCTCGGAGGGACACCACAGCACCTGGAGCAGGTCGGCTCGTCCGGGTGGGCGTAGCAGCGCTACATCGCGTGCATACAGCTGAGCTACCGGCACCAGCGGCCAGGCCGGGCCCTCGTGCCACTTGTCGCAGTACGGCCAGGGGTAGTCGGCGGGCCACAGCAGTGGGCCTCCGACCGAACTGTCGTGTGGTGACGGAGAACCGGGTCGGGGATGCAATCGCATCGCCGGGCGTGCCAGCGGGACGAGTCCGGGAACGACCGCGGCGATGTCTATCGGGCGCGGCGGGGTGGTACGGATGCTGCTCACAGCGGCGATTCTGCCAAGGTGATGGTGATGCAGGCTTTTCGAAAGGTCAAAGCGCTGTCGCTCATCGGAAGCACGCGCGATCTCACTAGCCAGTCCTCCGGCACGGTTTGAGCAGTCGCTCGTCGGCTTACAGGATGTCGATGAGAGTCACTCTGGGCACCGTGGCGAGGCTAGAAGAGGGTGTCGCGCACCCTCAGCGCCGGCACCCGGGGTGATGTAGGCGCTGTGCGCCGGGCTGATGTGGGCCAAGACCTCGTCGTCGATCCGCTGCCCGGCCCGACGCATCTGCTCGACCGCGATCCCGTAATACATTGTGGTCCAAGCGATTACCGCGTTGGTCGCCAATGTCAGGCACCAGGCTTGCTCGGCTTGGTCCTCGAGGTGGCGGGCGCCGGATCATGCCCTCGTGGGCGCAGAGCAGGTCGCGGCGCCGCGCGTGCAACGATTCGCCCTTGTTGAGCTGGCGGGAGATCTTGCGCCGATAGTCCGGATCCGAGAGGTATTTCGCGGCGTAGATCGTGCGCCGCACCGCCCCGTACTCCTCGAGCGCCGCGGCCAGGGTGTTCTGGCGGCCCGAGGCCGAGAGCTTGCCGACCAGCAGGGAAGCGGTGGCGTGCCCGAACTTCAGCGACCCTGCCAGCCGCAGCAGATCGTCCCAGTGCTCGGCGATCAACTCCAGGTTCGCCTTACGCGTCATCAACGCCCCCGCGTGCGGGAACCGGGCCTCGGCCTCGGTGCGTGGGGCTGGCCGGTACAGGGTGATCCGGCCCAGATCCCGGATCCGCGGGGAGAGCTGCATCCCCAGCAGATCGAACAGGCCGAAGTTCACCAGGCCACCCCGTGAGTGTCGGTGGCGTGCTCGGTGATCGGCAGATCCGTTGCGTTGCCCAGGATCTCGTCGAGCACGTAGTGGGCTTCGCGTTTGGTCGCGACGATCACCTTGGTGCCGTAGGTGGCGTGCTGATCGGTGACGTGGGTATAGGTTGACAGGCCCTGCTCGGTGAAGCAGCGGCTCATCGCCCGCGCGGTGCTCGACTTGCCGCGCGTGGGGGAGCGCTGCCCGTCGCTCGAAGACAACGTGCCCGCACCGAACACCGCGGTCAGCGGTAGGCGTTGGTGATAGTCGATCAGTGCGAGGTTGGCCGCGCGCAGGGTCTCCCCGCGCACATACCATTCGCGGTCCAGGACAGGATGTCGAAAGTGATGCCGCAGGCCTGCGCCATCCAGGTCAATCCCAGGTTCGTCGAGTGCGCCAGGAGCACCGCGATCAGGTTGCGTTCGAATTCCGGGGTGCGGGTCTGCTTGCCGCCGGCGTGGGTGACACAGTCCAGGTAGCCGGTACGTTTGTCCAGCTTTCACATTCATTCCGCCGCCGAGGATTTCCTGCGCGAGTTCGGCGGGCTGACGGTGGGCAGCGGCGGACCCGGGATCACCAGCACGCGGGAAGCATTCAACTCCACCCACTGCTTGCGCTGGGCGAAGGCGAAGACGACCGCTTCGGCGAATGGGGCGAGGAGATCGGCCGCCACCGCTTTCCACTGGGGGAACTCGACCACGGCCGCTTCTTCCTCGGCTTGGACGAACATGGCGAGCTGTGCTGTGAATATCGCTGGTCAGCGATATTCACAGCAGACCTGATGTCCATCATTGCCCGTATTCTGAACACTGCGCCGATTGGACGGCGGACGACCGTGGCGGGTGCCGGTGAGGTATGAGTTGGTCAACGGTCGGCCTGCTGTGTGGTCTCACTGGCCTTGCGCGTGAGCGCGGTGAGTGCGGCGAGGTGGGCGTGGTAGGCGATACGGCCCGGGTGGGTGAGGGCGAGCCAGGTTTTCGGTTTGCGACCGGCGTATCCCTTAGTGACGGTGAGGTAGCCGGCGGCCTCCAGCACGGTCATCGCCTTCGACAGCGTGGACTTGTTCAGCTCGCAGAGTTCGGCGACCCTCAGGAACTCGGCTTCGTCGCATCCGTCGAGAAAAGCGACTAGCTTCAGCCGCGGCAGGGAAGCGAACAGCTCGTTCACTTCTTCCATTGCACAGGCCACCGTCGTGATAGTCCGAACCACAGCCATCCGCCAAGGACCACTCCCGTTACTAGCCGCCACCAGCCGCTGTCCACACCCAGTGCGGCCACCGCACCTATGAGCAGCGGCGGCAGCACCAGCAGCAGACTCTGTTTCCATTGCACAACAGGCTGCTCCGTCAACGAGCGTGGAACTATCCCACGCGCCCGCGCGGTGCGCGAAAGCCACCACACCAGCGCAACGAACACCGAGCCGGAGACGATCGCGCCGACCCAAATGGCCGGGTTGCTCGCGCCGTCGCCGAATGCCGTGCTGGTCAGCACCGCAGTGAGCCCTCCGAACGCACCGGCCGCGAAAGGTATCCAGCCGGAAGGCGCGGCGGCCTCGCGTGCGTGCCGAGTGGTGGTGCGGGCGATGTCCAGCGCCTGCTGCGGTGTTTGGGCGTCCTGCATGGGATGAACATACGTCAACTGGTTTCCATTTGGAAATCAGTTGACGTATGGCCGAATCTCTCACGGGTTGACTGAAGCGCCTCGAATGTTCAAAAAATGATGTGTTCTTGAACATTGATAGGCAAGATAATCGCTGGTCATAGATGTATCCGACCGAGGTTCCGTCCAGAATCACCCTCTTTTTGGACACCGGGAAGATGCAGTATCTCGGATGCTCCATCCTCGGTCCGCTGCGAGACTGGTTCCCGAAGTCAGCTCTCGATGGAGAGGGTGAGGCCATCGGGTGCGGTGAGAGCGGCAGCCACGCCCTGGTCGTCTACGGGATCCACCCGCCCAGTTCTGCCGGGCGGCTCGCCGGCTCGCCGTTGAACCTCGGTGACGGAGTCAACGGCGATGATCAGGCGCCAGTCCGGCACCGTGTTCGCCTCTGTGAGCCCGGTGAAATCGGTGTCGGGATCGGTCATTCCGAGGCTGCGCTGGTAGAACTCGGCGGCGGCTAGTGGGTCTGCGCTCAGATGTTGTAATCGCCGCGGTGCTGCCCTGGTCGCCCGCGGATGCGTCCAGCCCCTCTGTGGTGCCCGCCGCCACAGCGACACTGGCGCGCCGAACGGATCGATCAGTGTCGCGATCCGGCCGTCGTCTCCGGCATCGAAGGGCGCTACCAATAGTCGGGCGCCGGCCTCGACCGCGGCCGCGACCCGCGCGTCCACTTCGTCGACCGCCAGGTAGCAGGCGATGTGCGCCGGTGTCCCGGGCGGATAAATAGCTGCGGTCACGTCACTGAGACCGCCGATGCGGTGCTCGCCGACCCGGATGACGGTGGCCCGCCGCCACGAGTCCTGGTCGATCTCGACAGTCCAGCCCAGCGCGGCTTCGAAGAAAGCTGCCGCCGCATTCGGATCTTGTGTCTTCAGGTCCACCCAGCAGAATGTCCCGTCAGGTCGGGGGACCAGATCTACAGAAGGCTGCGCACTCACAACCTGTAAGCATCGCAGAAGCTCATCGCCGACCGGATGTCGCGAGACGCAACCTGTTCATCAAATGATGGCGATCTCAAAGGGTCAGCGCATCACCGCTGCTCAGATGTTCAGCGTAAACCTCGGCAGGGCTGCGGTATCCATGGATCCTGCGGGGCCGGTGATTGAGTTCGCAGGCGATGGCATCGAGATCGGTCTGGTCGAATCGACGCAGGTCAGTGCTCTTGGGTAGATATTGGCGCAGCAGCCGATTGGTGTTCTCGTTGGTGCCGCGCTGCCAGGGACTGCGGGGCTTGCAGAGGTAGATCGGTGTCTGCGTCGCCGCCGTGATGGTTTGGTGGCCGGCGATCTCGCGGCCGCGGTCCCAGGTCAGGGTCCGGCGTATCGATGCGGGCAGCCCGAGGAGGAACCGTGTCAGATGTGGTGTGACCTGCTCGGCTTTGATGCCGTCGGGCAGCGCCACCAGGACCGTGAATCGGCTGGTCCGCTCCACCAGCGTGGCGATCGCCGACGGCCGCGAGCCCATCACCAGATCACCTTCCCAGTGGCCGGCGACTTGGCGGGTTTCGACCTCGGCAGGTCGTTCACTGATGGGCACGAGTTCCCGGATCACGCCGCGCCCGTCAGGCTTGCGGGCCCGTTTCGGGTGTCGCATCGGACGTCCGGTGCGCAACCGCTGCGTCAGGGTGCGATCGATCGCCTTGCGGCGCGGGTCGAACAATGCCAGATAGATCGCTTCGTGCGAGATCCGCATCGACGGGTTGTCGGGGAAGTGCCGGCGCAGCCATCCGGCGATCTGCTCGGGCGACCACAGAGACTTGAGCTTGTCCTCCACCAGCACCCGCAAGTGTGGGCGGGCCGCGAGCTTGGCCGGCTTCGGGCGCCGCGCTCGCTGAAAGGCCAGCTGGTCAGCAGCCGCAGCCCGGTAAGTGCTCTGGCCGCCGTTGCGGGCGATCTCACGCGAGATCGTCGAAGGTGAGCGCCCCAGCGACACCGCGATCGTTCGTGCTGAGCAGCCCATGGCCAGGCCTCGCGAGATCTCCTCGCGCTCGGTGAGTGTCAGATGTCGGCTTTGCCGAGCTCGGGGTCGTTTTCGGACTCCTCCGGTCTGGGCGAGGAACCGGCGCACGTGCTGCAGCGGAATACCGAGCGACCGCGACATCGAACTGAGCGACTCACCTGCCCGCCATCGTGTCCATAACTCGTCCTGACCAGCAGGTGACAACCCGTAGTCCCGCACCGAACCCTCCACGCCGACATGATCATCCATGCGGTGATGCAGTGACCAGTTGAGCCCAAGATCGTTTTTTGAACACTAAGGCCGAAACGGGCTCCGGCACCCGAACGCCCAGGTCGGTCGAAAACGGCAACTGTTCAAAAAACATGTCGTAAAGTCTGCTTGTTCAACAACTCGCAACCACCCTTTTGTGTACGATTCGGGGTGACGGATACCGATACGCTCGAACCGCTTTCCCTCGACGGCGATGCCCTGGATCCGATCGGCGGGGGAGGAGCACTGATCGGGTACGCCCGCGTGTCCACTCGCGATCAGAACCTCGACCGGCAACTGCGTGCGCTGAAGGCGGCCGGGTGCCGCAAGACCTACGCGGACAAGAAGTCGGGCAAGGACGTCGAGCGCGAAGAACTCGCGAAGTGCCTGGGCTACATGCGCGCCGGCGACACTCTCGTCGTGGCGTCGCTGGACCGGCTCGGCCGCTCCTTGTAGGATCTGATCACGATCGTGGCCGATCTACGGCGCCGCGGTATCGGGTTCCGGTCTCTGCACGAATCCCTGGACACCACCACCCCCGGCGGCCGGTTGGTGTTCCACGTCTTCGCTGCCCTTGCCGAATTCATCCGCGAACTCATCGTCGACGGCACCCACGAGGGCCTCGCTGCCGCCCGGGCCCGCGGGCAGCGCCTCGGGCGGCCACCGGCCATGAGCGAGGAGCAGGTCCGCCAGGCCCGCGCACTGCTGACCCGACCGGATGAGTCGGTGTCCTCGGTCGCGCGGTTACTCGGGATATCTCGGACCACGCTGTACAAGTACGTACCCGAGCTGACCAGGAAGGGGTGACCCCGCGAGCGACCAGACTGGGGTGTACTCCAGGTAGACACGGTCGGTGGCTACCGGCGACCGACCGTCACCACACGTCACGTGCGACCGCCTACGTCGGCCTGCGCGTCTGGACCATTGGCGTTATGGGGTCACTGCGCGCCGGGGCTACCGACCGGGCGCATCACCAGATCGAATCGGCGGATGTCATCGTTGTCGTACCAGCCGTCCAGTCGGCGGGTGTAGACGATGTTTCCGGCTCCGTCGTACAGGTGATCGGGATAAGGGTCGGTACCCATGACATCGCCACGCTGACGCCACCGTTCGGCTCGGACGGGGTCGAACGGTGGCGGGTCGGTAGCGCGAGCCTGTTCTGCGGCGCGAAGTTCGGCGTTGAACTGGTCGAGCGTGGCTTGCGCGCGGGTCTGTTCGGCGGAGCTGGGGATCTGCGGGTGGCGCTCGCCGGCCCCTTCCTGGCGGGGGCGGCCGGTGGGTGGTTCGACCATTGGGATCTTCTCTTTCTCCTAGATTTCGGCCATCTGGATGATGGTTGTGCCGTTCGGTCCGGGGACCTTGTTGTGCACAAAGAACTGGGTCCCGGACTTGAACAGCACCTCATCGTCGAGGCCGGAGTACTCCCCGACCGGGGCCCCGGTCTTGGACACGATCTGAAATTCCACGTTCTGATTCCCGGCGAACGTGGGGTCCGTGCCGTCAGGTTTCAGGGAGGAGGACGGCCAGCCGTGCTCGGTGACCGGCTGCCCTGGCTGGTAGCGGGCCAGTTGGTCCTCGGACAAGTTGATGTGCCGCACGACCGGCCCCTGATGCGGAGGCAGTTTGCCCAGCGCCTCGTCCAGGGCGTTTTTCTGCTGTAGCTCTTCGGGGGTCAACGGTTCACCGCGATAGAGCTTCTGGTTGATCGTCACCCCGTTCTGGTCGTATTTCATCTGCCCGGTTTGCAGGGCTTTCACATCATCTGGGGTCAGTGACCAGTTCGTCGAAGTGGGCCGGGTCCCGCCGGGGGCCTTCTTGTTGATCATTTCCCAGATCTGGTCCATGCGCTGCTTGTGGGTGGACCAGTCCGGGATGTCTTTGAACCCGCGGCCCAGCCCGCGGGCTTTGAAAATCGCGATGAACGGCCGGATCTTGGGGCCGTACTTGGCGCACAGAGCTGCCACGCGCGACGCGCCGATCGCGACGCCGATCGGGCCCGCGGCACCGAAGGTGATGAACGACGCGGCGATGGTCACCGCACCGGTGATCGCCATCTCGACACCGGTGTCGATGACGAACTGGATGAGGAGTCCTTCGATCTCCTTGCGCATCGCTTCGAGTTCGTCATGGTGTTCGGTGGTCGTGGTAACCATCTGACCGAACCCGCTCACCGTGACGGCGGCTGCAGCGGACAGCGCTTTCAGATCGTCGTCGATGTGGTCGAGTTCGGGAGCGGTGATCGGAGCGAACATGTTCGCCACGCGGTCGATTTCGGCGGCGAAATCGGCGACTACCGGGTCGGCGCCGATATCGCGCCAGATCGCGGCGACGGTCCATAACTTGTCGGCGTCTCCGTCGGGGACCACGATCCCGATTTCTTCCAGTAGCCCGATCGCGCCCTCTACCAGCCCGTTTCCCGGCCCACCGGCTGTGGGCAGCGGGGGCCGGCACCCAACGGCTAGGTTCAGCGGCTTAGCGGCCGGAGCATCCGGTGCCGGGCTGGGAGTCATGGTGGCGTTGTGGTCGGCCAGAGCATGCATCCAGCCCAGTTCGCGCACCACGTTGCCGTAGCCGTTGACGTTGTTGGCCAGCATCTTCACCTGGACGAGCAAGTCGTTGGCCTTGGTGTCGTAGCCGGCGGCCCAGGTGCGTGCCTCCTCGTAGGACCCGCACATGTTCGTGCCGGCGTCAGCGAGTTTCGGCCAGTGCGCATCCACTGCGGCAAGGAAGTTGTCGGCGGCGTCGAGTAACGCGGTGGCAGCCTGGTTGTAGACATCGGTGTCGACGTCGGCCACCGTCACTGCGGACCGCTTTCGGGAGCGGGGCCACGGTCGAGGCGGGCCAGGATCGCGGCGAACGCGGTGGTGTAGGAGTCGTGAGCGTTCTTGGAGGCTGCCTCCATCTTCGCTAAACCGTCGCGTATCTGCTGCGCGCCGGTAGTCCACGTGTCCATGGCAGCGCGGGCGGCGCCCGCAGTTTCCCCGCTCCACGGCGAAGCCTCACCACCGCCGTTGTGCAGCACGTTCATGCGCTGCTGAATCTGCACCATCTGGTCCTCGGTAAAACCGAGCAGACCACGCAACTGTGCATTGAGCGCGTCGAGCGCCTCTGTGTCGACGTGATGCCGCGACATTTCGGGATCCCCCTGTTGATCAGATGTTGAGCGAGCTCGGGCGCGGCCCGGTATCAGCCAAGTCGGTGGCCAGATTCTCATCCACCGAGGCGAATTCACTGCTCTGCACGCCCAGTAGGTCGGCCATGGACTCCAGCGAGGACAGCAGGGTCACCGCGCCCGCGCTGGCCTCCTGCCATCCCGTGGTGAACGCCTGCGCGGCAGGGCCGCCCCAGTAGGTCATGCCGTCTATCTCAGCGTCCATGCGCCGGAAACCGTCACCGATCGTGGAGGCGATCTGCCGGAGGAATGTTGCGGCGTCGGCCATGGCAGTGGCATCCGCGGTAATCGGTTCGGGTGCCATCACCGGTCCTCTTCGAGTCGAGCCATACGGATACAGATCCTCGCAAATACCTCGACGCAACGCACACCGCCTCGGTTCCACCCAGAAGCCGATCACCCGCAGCCCCATACCCTCCACGCGCCGCCGGCATCCAAGAAATCCCGTCCTACCAGTACTTTTCGCATGGTATTGGTGCCGGTCTAAGCGACCGACCATCAACGTCAGGTGACCTTTCGGCGAGGTGAAGCAGCTAGGAAGGTTTCGAGACACCCCGGCGAGACCGGCGGTGCCGGAAGGTAATCCCACGTCAACGAGTCGCATATTGCGCTCCGGACCACCTCCTCGATGTGGTCTCCACCACCGTCGACCGGCCGCAGTAGAAGCTACCTGGCCGGTTCTCGCATGTCAGGGTCGCACGCCTGTCACCACCGAGTACGACGGCCCCTCCGTCTGTACAGAAATACGTCCATCAACTTGTACATATTTCTGTACAGAACGGGTGCTGTGGGGATATGACCTTCTCGAACGTGTTGCCCGTGAGCGAATTCCGCGCTGCGGTGACCAAGCTGATCAAAGACGTGGCCGCCAAACCCGGGCGCCGCGTGTACGTGGGCCAGCACCGCAAGCCGGAGGCGGTGCTGATGGGGGTATCGGCGGAGATGCCGCCACGGGTCCGCCAGGGCCTGCTCGACACGTACTTCACCTGGCTGGTCGAGAGCGAACCCAAGAGCTGGGATTCCGAGGGGAAGATGCTGCACATCGGCGATGCCTTCGGCCATGTGTTCGCGTATTTGTGGCGTGGCGACCAGGACGAGGCCATGGAGTACCTGGAGCAGTACATGCAGGGGATACGCCGCCGCGAGGACGCGCCCACGGTGCACAGCCTCGAAGACGTACTCGGCGCAATGCAGTTCGCCATCGATCTGACCGACGAGGAATACGGCGCGATCTGCACCCGAGCCCGCGCCGACCTGGCCGGCCGCTACCCCGACCCCACCGCCGGGTAGTGGGTGCGTCATGGCAAGACCGATGTCGGTGGCCCTGACCGAACCGCAGGTCAGGGCCCGCAGCAAGACCGTCACCCGCCGCATGGGCTGGCACGTCCTACGCCCCGGTGACCGGCTGACCCTGTGCCGCAAGGTAATGGGCCGGCGCCGCGGGGAACCGCTGGTACGCATCGTGGACGTGCGGGTGCTCACGGTCCGTCGCGAACGTCTCGACGAGATCACTCCCGATGAGGTCCTGGCCGAAGGCTTCCCGGAGATGACCCCGGTTATCTAGA
Source organism: Nocardia sp. NBC_01329 (assembly GCF_035956715.1). Classification (NCBI taxonomy): domain Bacteria; kingdom Bacillati; phylum Actinomycetota; class Actinomycetes; order Mycobacteriales; family Nocardiaceae; genus Nocardia; species Nocardia sp. NBC_01329. Next base: position 2,118,535 of record NZ_CP108381.1, read on the forward strand.
GCCCTCGGTCAGCTTGGGGGTAGTGATCAGCGGTGTTGCGTGGAGGAAGACGTCACCGACGCGGCGACCTGTGTGCAGGAGCCGGTAGTCAGCACGGACCGATCGTTACTGAGCTGGAATGCATTCATCGGCGACTACTGTCGTGGCACCGGGTTCGCGCGGCACTGTCTTGATCGTGAAGCTCGACGTCACTGCGCGTCGGGTTTCGGCTGTGTCGGCCCAGGAGTCAAAAAATCGAGCTGCGCTCAGATAAGTCGGCTGGCAGCATGCCAGGATGGCGGATTTACTATGGCACGAGGTCAAGAACTTCTTCGACCGACATGGGAGTACTCCGAGGGCGACATCGCGCGGCGGCTGCCGTCCGCCGCGGAGGTCTTGTCGCGTCCTGCTGATGCGGAGATGGCTCAGCTGTGTGTCTGGCCCGTGCCGACTGTGCTGGTGATCTTTCGTCCGTGGTCTGCCACGGAGATCGACTTCGACGTCGACCTCCGCCAGTTGCAGGGGCAGGCGGGAGTGGACACCCTGTGTGGCTTCCTGTGCGCTATCGGCCGGCGGCTGGGAAAACCGGTGTTCATGAGCGCAGAGGGCGGCTCCCCACCCCCGGTGCTCGGTTTCGACCCTGTCGCCGACCGCGTAGTGCGGCTGGCCGATCCGGAGTTCGCCTGACGACTCGGCGCGCCGAAACGAAGAACACGATTCGCGGTCGAACCCATCGCCATGTGGTCCGAACCGGGCGACCCCGAAATAAGCCGCCAGGTCGACGACATCCTGGTGGATAGTGGGCGACCGCGCGACCCGCTCCGGCACGAAGAAGCACCCTGGTTCTGGAAGCTGAACGCCTGAGATCCCCGAACGAAACGAGAACCGGCCAGTGCGTAGCTGGCCGGTTCTCACGTATCAGGGTCGCATACCAGGTGGTGAGCGCATGGCCCGGCAGCGGCCTCTCAGGACGTGCAGGATCAGCTCGTGCGCTACGCCGAGACCCGGGGGAGGTCGACACGATGCTGCTGTTGACCGCCGACCCGGACCTGGCCGAGATCGACTGGCCCCGCAACCTCTCCGTTCCGCTGTTCATCGTCCTGCTCACCGGCAGGCGGGGTCGGCTGTAGGGCCGAGGTTCGCGTTCAGGCCGCCGACGGGCTGGTCGCCATCTCGAACAGGGTCAGTTCCTGCGAGGCGGCAGCGTTGGTCAGCTCGTGGGGCCGATCTCGTCCGGTATCCGGACCTCCTCCGGAGCTTTGTCGGTACGCAAACCCCGCCAGCTCGGATGCCGCAACCCCTCACCGGTGTACTCGCGGTACTCGATATCACCGACGAGCACCGGATCCACCCACCGCGGCACCCCGGCCCGCCCGAACCGGCCCGGGGTCAGCGTGAACAACGGATCAGTGCGCGCGATCTCGTCGAGGCGAGCCCGTAGCGCCGCCGCCCGGCCTGGGTGAATCCGGTGCCGATATTGCCGATATGCACCAGACGCCCCGCCGGGTCGTGGCCGGCCAGGATCAACGACCCGAACGAGGTGTTCGCCGATCCGGTCCCGGCTGCCGGTAATGCGGGATATCACAACACGGGGGATGGGGTCCGGCGATATCGACGCCACCTCATAGCGAAGGGGCTGGCACTACGGGCAACTCGCTCAGCGATATCAGCAGACTTCGCTCGCGTACTGGAGCGGGTTAACGAGATCCGCCTGGTCGGGTCGGGCCGGGTATTGGTGAAGGTTGCCCCGAGCGGGCGTAGCGGGCAGATGAAGACGGCCGTCGTGGACTTCGGCGATCTGGTCGACGACGGTCAGGTGCGAGCGGTCGTGGGTGACCAGGACGGTAGCGGTGGCCTGCTGGTGGGTGAGGCGGGTGATCAGTTCGATCACAGCGGCACCGCGTTCGTGGTCGAGGGCGCTGGTGGGCTCGTCGACCAAGAGAACAGTGGGGTTGTTCATCAGGGCGCGGGCGATGTTGACACGCTGGCGCTGGCCGCCGGAAAGCTGATGGGGCCGGCGATCCGCGTAGTCGGCCAGACCGACAGCGTCGAGCAACTCCATGGCCTGGCATTTGGCGGTGCGAGGTCTGCGGCCGTCGATCTTGGCCATGACCTGGAGCTGTTCGGCGGCGGTGAGGGAGTGCAGCAGATTGGGCTGCTGGAAGACGATGCCGATCTTATGGCGGCGCAGTTCGGTGAGTTCTGCTCGGGTCATGCCGGTGGTTGCCTGACCATCGATGGTCACGGTGCCAGTATCGGGGGTGATGAGGGTGGCGGCGACCGCGAGGAGACTGGACTTGCCGGAGCCGGAGGGGCCGGCGACCGCGGTCAAGGTGCCGTTGAGCACCTCGAGGGTGACCTGGTCCAGGGCGGTGAGGCGGTTTTCGCCGTCAGGGTAGGTGAGGGTGATGTCGGTCAGGTTCAGGCTCATCGGGCGCTCCCCAGGGCGGTCAGTGGGTCGACGGAGGTGATGCGGAGGATGGAAAGGGCGGCGCCGAGCGCGCCGAGCGCGATCATCACGGCGGCCGGGATCAGGATGGTGGCGGGGGTGAGCAGGAACGGCACGGTCGAGCCGGCCACGAGTGCGCCCAAGGCGGCGGCGATGCCGGTGCCGATCAGGGTGCCGCCGGTCAGCAGGACAACGGCTTGGCCGAGGGCGTCTTCGAGCAGATCGGAGGTGGAGGCGCCCAGCGCTTTGAGGACGGCGACATCGCCACTGCGCTGGATGGTCCAGACGGTGAAGAAGGCGCCGATGACAAGGGCGGAGATGGCGAAGAGGAACCCCCGCATGAGCTGCAGGGAGCCGTTTTCGGAGGTATAGGATCCGATAGCGGACAGGGAGTCGTCCCTGGAAACCGTTTCGGTACCGGCGGCCTCATCGGCGGCGCCGAGGTCGGCGCCGGAGGTGGTGTTCAGAGCGATGACGGTGGCGGTCGGCCCGTCGGTCATGCCCGCGGGGGGTGCGGTGCTGCGCCAGGTGTCGAGAGTGGTCCAGATGACCGGGGTGTGGCTGAAGAAGGCGTCCCCGCTCACCGCGGCGACGGTCATGTTCTGTCCGGCAAGTGTGAAGGTGTCGCCCGTCGTCACACCGAGGTCGTCGGCGGCGGTGCTGGACAAGACTGCCGCTTGGTCGTCGAGCTTGTTGGTCTCGGGGGCGAGTGCAGAGCCGGGCTGCACGCCGAAAGCCGAGACCCCGGTGCTCTTGTTGCCGGCGCTCGCCTTGGTCGTGGTGATGCCCAGTGGTTCGGCGCTGTTCACGCCTGGCATGTCGGCCCACCGCTGCCACTGTTTTTCGGTGACGGTGGAGTTGGCGTACGACAGTTGCGCGCCCTCACCGGGCGAGGCGAAGGCGATCTTATCCGCGGATAGACCGGTGATCGCGGAGATGTTCTGCTGCTCCAGACCGGCGGTCAACCCGGACAGCAGCCCGACCAGCAGGGTGATCAACACGATGACGGTACCCATCAGGGCGAAGCGCCCCTTGGCGAATTTCAAATCTCTCCAGGCAACGAACACGGCTTTGGCCTGCCTTTTCATGGAATGTGACGCGGGTGCGGCGGTATGACTCCACTCTCGCTGTCAGACCCCTGCCTGGCATCTGGCCGAGGACAGCTTTTGCCGCACCGAAAGGCGGCGCGCCGGTTGTAACTTTCGGTAGAGGCTTGGGCGGGGACTTCTCCATAAGCTGGAAGGACTGTGAACATCCCTGCCCCCTCCCTGACTCCAACCACCCGCGTGCTGGCCTGGTGCGTGCATGTACTGATCGTCGCTCTTCTTGCGCTGACTGTCGGCCGGGCCCTCGCCGATCACCGCTCGCAGGCTGGGATGATCACCATCACTGCGGTGGTGTGCGCCGTGGTCTACGCGGCCGGTCCTGCGCTCCCCTGCGTGCGCCGCTCACAGCGGGTCGCCGCACTGTGGCTGACCGTGATGGGCGCCTGCTGGTTGGTGCTGCTTGCCCTGTCTGCCGAGGGGGTGTGGGTGGCGTTCCCGCTGTATTTTCTCCAGCTCCACCTGCTGTCCCGCCGCGCCGGACTGGCCGCTGTGACGGTCACCGCGGCGGCGGCCGTCGCTGGCTTCGCCGTTCACAAGAATGCGTTCAGCCTCACCATGGCGATCGGACCGATCCTCGGCGCCGCCGTGGCGGTCGCGGTGGTGTGGGGATATCAGGCGCTGTACCGGGAGAGCGAGCAGCGCAGGCACCTTATCGAAGAGCTCACCGCCACGCGCGCCGATCTCGCCACGGCACAGCACGCCGCCGGGGTGCTGGCCGAACGTGAACGCTTGGCTCGCGAGATCCACGACACCCTCGCTCAGGGCCTGTCCAGCATCCAACTGCTGTTGCGTGCTGCCGAACGCGCATTGCCGGGACGACCGGAGAACGCCGCCCGCTACGTCGATCAGGCACGGCAAGCCGCCGTGGACAACCTCGCCGAGGCCCGCCGTTTCGTCGCCGCGCTCGCACCGCCGGCGCTGGAGGGCACAACCCTCGCCGGTGCCCTGGAGCGCTTGTGTGCCACCACCAGCGCCCGCCACCGCATCACCGTGCGCTTCCACCTCACCGGCGAGCCCGTTCCACTTGCCACCTCGCACGAGGTCGCGCTCCTGCGGGTCGCCCAATCGGCGCTGGCCAATACCGTCCGCCACGCGGAAGCCACAACCGCCGATGTCACCTTGAGCTACCTCGACGACCGCGTCGCCGTGGACATCGTCGACGACGGACGTGGCTTCGACCCCGACCAGCTTCCCGCCCCCGACCCGGAGGCAGGCGGGTTCGGGCTGGCCGCCATGCGTGCCCGTGCGCACGCCCTTGGCGGCACACTGACCATCGAATCCACCCCTGGCCACGGCACCGCTTTGGCCGCCCAGCTCCCCCTGAGCTCCTCTTCCGAGACGAAGACCGAGGCCCGCCCATGACCGACAGCAGCCCCATCCGCCTGCTCCTGGCCGACGACCATCCCGTCGTGCGGGCAGGGTTGCGCGCCGTACTGGAAACCGAAGACGGCATCACCGTGGTGGCCGAAGCCGCCACGGCCGAGGAAGCCGTCGTTCGGGCCGCGCAAGGCGACATCGACGTCGTCCTCATGGACCTTCAGTTCGGCACGGGCATGAACGGCGCCGAGGCCACCGCCGTCATTTCCGCCCGCCCCGGCGCACCTCGCGTGCTGATCGTCACCACCTATGACACCGACGCCGACACCCTCCCGGCCATCGAGGCCGGTGCGACCGGTTACCTCCTCAAAGACGCCCCACCGGAGGACCTGGCCGCCGCCGTCCGCACAGCGGCCACCGGCCGCACTACTCTCGCCCCGGCCGTCGCGGATCGGCTGATGAACCGGCTACGCACGCCGGGAACTGCCCTGACCCGGCGTGAGACCGAAGTCCTCACCCTGGTCGCCGACGGCCTGTCCAACCATGCTATCGGCGACCGGCTCCACTTGACCGAAGGCACAGTCAAGTCCCACTTGGCCCGTATCTACACGAAGCTCGATGTCGACTCGCGCACCGCCGCCGTCGCCACCGCCACCGAACTCGGGCTCATTCGCCGCTGATCCGAGGGCGTGCGATCGCTCGAAGCCCGCCGAAGCGACGGGTATCGAGCCCTTCCAGCGTCTCGGGATGATTGGCTGCCCAACTGGCTTGTGCCCGGTGCGCAGGCGCGCAGGTCTGTCCGACAGCCGATCAGTCCGTAGGCGGGGTCCTCGAAATGATCTCTGCGGCGTAGGCATCGCCTTGGACGCCAGCGAGGGCGGTCCACCGCACAGCGCCGGTGACCGAGAGCCCGAGCAGGTCACTGAGCACCTTGGTCGGCATCACAGCGGCGTTGTCCATCAGCGCGGAGTTTCGGCCGATGCGCGAGGGGACACCGATTGCCCGCAAGCGGTTTCCCAAGGGTGTCGGGTGCAGGTGTTGGGCGGGAAGTCCGCCAGGGAACAGCCAGCGATGCTCATCGGTATGACCCAACGCCGCCTTGCCTCGGCGGGAGTCGACCAGTTCGAGAACGAGTTCATCGAGTGGAGCCGGAAGAGCCACGGGTAGCCGCCCGAGGCGAAGCAAGACAGCGTGATCGTCGTGGGTGACGTCATCGACGGTCAACCGCACAATTCGCGACAACGCCTGTCGATAGAGCAGTGCCAGCAGACCGGCCACGCGATCGGTGGTCGCGAGGGTGCATCGTTGAGCAGCGCTCGCGTGATCCGCCATCGCGTGTCCTCGTTTTCGAAGACGGTGCGCGCACCACTACCGGGTGCTACCGGGATCACTACATCGCCAACCAGGCCGCGCTGGGCGCACCATGCGAGGAATCGCCGACCGCGATGGGATGTTCGACCGGTGCTCATGCACCATTCGTCGATGTCGGATTGGGTACAGTTCGCAAGTTTCCGTTTCCGTTCCCGTGCCCGAAGCCAATCCAGCAACATCATTGCGCTGTTGATCTCCATTCGGATGCTAGCGACGGCGCCGGGGGTAGTTGGTTTTCCGGCGTTGCGCAGCCGCCGCAGGTGGGTCCATGACAAGTAGCCGCGCAGCGCACGCGCCTCGTCGGCGTCCCCTAATCCGGTCAGCTTCGTCTCGAACCACTGCTCCAAATGACTCAGATGCCGATCGCGCTCGGGCAGCAGGCGGTGCGCGATCAGGACTTGGCGCAGATGTCGAGCGGGCACCGCGGGAACGAGTCGATCCAGAAGTGCGTGGGTAATAGCTCCTTCTGCCACGGCCAGCCTGCCGAGCATCGCCACCGTGCTGGTCTGGTGGAGCCAATTCAGCAGCGTCACCGGATTGTTGGCGCTCAGCGCCACACACAACGGGTTCAACTCGGGGCGCACCGACCCGTCAGGCCCTGCCAACAACACGTTGAGCCGTCTCGGTGCCGCACATCCGGCACAGAGACCGTAGTGGTGCAACCGGGTGACCCTTGCACATTCGGTGCAGGCACGGAAATAGGCGGGTTCGGTCTTGATGCATGTCCAGCGTGCCTCGGTCAGCGCTTGGGTCTAACGCCATGATCAGATCACAGAGCACCTCCACGTGGTCGACGCCTGGATCGGGCGGGCGCAGCTCACAGCGTGGCCGACCCTCGCAGTCATATGAGCGCGGAACCAGCACGCGGTCGCATACCGCACACGCACGTGGCGCGAAGCTGCCGCGCGCGAGATTGTCGCAGGTCACGCAGATCCGCAGACCCTTCGCGTTGTAGGTACCCAACCGCTTTGCCAGCTTGCCGCATCGCCCGCAGCGCACCGGCACAACCCAGCGTCCACCGTGCTCACCAACAGCATCGATCAGCCGATCGACCATCGGCGGTCCCTCGGCGCGACCCGAAGTCAACAGAGGGTGAATCGAGCCGCGCCCTGACCCGCCGAGGCTGCGGATCGGTGGTGGGTACGCGCGGGCTGGCTATCGTGATCAGGTGGCCACCCGCATCGTGAAGCGCACCGCGAAACTGGCCGACGGCCGGGATCTCATCTACTTCGACGACGCCGATACCCGGCTCGGTCCCGAACGCCGCATCGATACCCGCCGTCTGGAACCCCGGCCACCTACCGCGGTGATGCGCCAGGATGTATTGACCGGCGAGTGGGTATCCATCGCGGCCGCGCGGCAGACCCGGGTCGTACTACCGCCGGCCGATCGTGACCCGCTCGCCCCGCAGACGGCGGATAATCCTTCGGAGATACCCGATCGGTACGACGTCGCGGTCTTCGAGAACCGGTCCCCGTCCTTCGGCCCCGCCCTGCCCGGTGCGGTGACCGGCATGCCCCCGGCCCCGGCCGGGCCCGACGATATCGCCGATATCGGATTCGGCCGGGAACGGGTGGCGGTCGGGCGGTGCGAGGTGGTCTGCTTCAGCCCGGCGCACGAGGGGGCATTCGGTGACCTCACACCCAGCCGCGCCCGCACGGTGATCGAGGCCTGGGCCGATCGGACCGCGGAACTGTCCGCCCTGCCCGGGGTGCAGCAGGTGTTCCCCTTCGAGAACCGGGGGAAGGCCATCGGCGTCACGCTGCCGCATCCACACGGCCAGATCTACGCCTACCCGTACGTCACACCGCGGACCGTCCAGCTGCTCGATTCGGCGCGCAGGCTCGGTCCGGACCTCTTCCAGGACGTGCTGGACAGTGAGCGTGCGGGCGGGCGGGTCGTGCTCGTGGGGGAGCGGTGGACGGCGTTCGTACCGTTCGCGGCGCGCTGGCCGATCGAGGTGCATCTGCTCCCGCATCGGCAGATCCCGGACTTCGCGGCCACCGATGAAGCGGAGCGGGATGAGCTGTCGACCCTCTATCTGCGGCTCCTGCGCGGGATCGACGCCCTCTACGACGATCCGACTCCCTATATCGCCGCCTGGCATCAGGCCCCGGTCCACAGCGGTCGTGACGCAGTACGCCTGCACTTACAACTGACCTCGATCAGGCGCGGCACGGACAAGATCAAATACCTGGCCGGGTCGGAGTCGGCGATGGGCGCCTTCATCGCCGATATCGCGCCGGACGCGGCGGCGGCGCGGATCCGGGAGGCTGTGGCGTCGGTCCGACTGTGATGCCCGACAGTTCCGAGAAATGCCGATCACCGCGCCGGGCTCGGTTGCGCCGAGCCCGGCACGGTGATCGGGACGTCGATCAGCGGCTGGTGCTGAGCTGGAACGTCCGGGTCGCGTCGAGATAGATGCTGTACTGGGCCTGTTTGCTCGGCGGGGGCAGCTGAGAGACCAGTTGGTTGAGCGAGGTGGTGGCGCCCACCACGGGGATCCCGGCGACGTACAGGTCCGCCACCGCGCGCCGGATATGGTTCGGTGAGGTCACCGCCACCACACTGTTGGCGCCGACGCTGTGCAGGATATCCGCGCTGAACAGCGCATTCTGCACCGTCGAACCGGCCCGGTTCTCCACATGGATCCGCTCGGCCGGGATACCCCGGCCGATCAGCCAGCCGGCCATGGCCTGAGCCTCGGTGATCCCGTTGCTCGGATTGTTGCCGCTGACCACGATCGGCGAGAACGGTGAGGCGATGGCCTGCAGCCAGGCAGCCTGCAGGCGTTCGACCAATTCGGGGCGGGGTGTGCCGTCGGGGAGCAGCCCGAAGCCGAAGACAACGATGCCGGTCTGTGGTCCGACCAGCGCGGGAATCGGATTGGGGAGGGTGGCGATACCCGCGCTGACCGCGTGGAGCACGTTGTCGGTGCCTGCGGCCAGTCCACCGTCGACGGCACGCAGGCGACCCATCGCATCGTTGAGGGCCGGGATATCGCCTGCGTAATGGGACCAGATCGCCTGCAGGGACAGCGCCTCGGCATCGGTGGGATCGCGACCGATGAGATCTTGCAGCGCGGCTCGGCCGGCGGTGGAGTCACCGTCGGTGAAATGGCGCTGAGCGGAGTTGTAGAGGGCGTCCGTTTCGGGACTGGCCTGGGCCGGCGCGCCGGTGAAACCGGCGAGCGTGATACTCGTAGCGACGGCTGTGACCGCCACCAGATACTGCAAACCTCTTCGATTGTGCACTACGGCGACACCTTTCCACGGGTGGAGGCGGGTGATCGTTTTTGTGAACTTGCGGTGCGGTCTGTGGCAACCCACCATAGGTCCGGTCTCGGCCGGAACCCGGTATTTGCGGCTGTCCGATTGGGGGCATGTCCCGTGAACCCGCTGGCTATGGCGCTGCGGGGCGTATCGGCGCCACCGACACACTAGTACCCGGTGGTTCGCGGGGTTGCGGGTGGGGTCCCTCCGGGGCGTGACCGTTAAGGTGAACATCCGTGGATACCGCATCGCTGACCGGGAAAGATCTCGCCGCCGCCATCAACGCCGATACCACCGCGCGGGTGAAGGCGCTCACCGAGCGGGCGGGCCGAGCCCCGCGATTGGCGCTGGTGGTCGCCAACGACGATCCGGCCAGCGCCTGGTACGTGAACTCGCTGAAGAAATCGGCCGCCAACCGCGGAATCGATTGCGATACCGTGGATCTCGGCGCGGACGCCTCCGCCGACACACTGCGTACCGAGCTGTCGGTGCGCAGCGCCGACCCCGAAACCGACGCCATCATGCTGCAGACACCGCTGCCCGTCGGCGTGACCCTCGACGATGTGTCACCGGCGATCGCCGCCACCAAGGACGTCGACGGTGTCAGCCCGCTTTCGCTCGGGCTGCTCGCCGCGGGCTCGGCCGGCTTCGCCCCGGCCACCGCCGAGGCGGTGGTGGAGTTGCTCGAGCATCACGGAGTCGCGCTGGAAGGGCGGCGGGTAGCCGTGGTCGGACGGTCGAATGTGGTCGGCAAACCGCTGGCGCATCTGCTGCTCGCGAAGAACGCGACGGTCACCGTCTGCCATTCCCGCACGGTGGACCTGCCCGCGGTGACCGCGGCCGCCGATGTGGTCGTCGCCGCCGCGGGGCGGATCGGGTTGGTGACCGGCGCGAACGTGCGCGAGGGAGCCGTGGTCATCGATGTGGGCACCAACGAATCGGCCGATGGCAAGATCGTCGGTGACGTGGACGCCGACTCGGTCCGGGGTATCGCCGGCGGGCTGAGCCCGGTACCCGGCGGGGTCGGACCGGTCACCACGGCGTTGCTCATGCGTCACGTCGTGATCGCAGCCGAACGGGCGCGGTGATCCGCGCGGGTCGAATGCGGCGCCGCGCCGATCCGGGGCGCTGCCGAGGTTCGAGACCGGGCCGCACAGGGTAGCGCTAGGGTGTGTGCGGCTATCGGTCCGCACTCGAAGTCGAGTTAAGGTGACATCGTGAACGTCGAAGTGACCCCGTTGCCAGGAATAGGTGTACGCAAGGATTTCCCGCTGACCGCTGTACGCCGGCGAATCGGGGTAGTCGACCACAAGGACGGAACGATCGACCTGATCTTCACCAAGATCGGCGATCCCGACGCCACCACTCAGATCCCGATGACCGAGGCGGAGGCCGGCACCCTGGCCAATCTCCTGGGCGCTCCGCAGCTGGTGGGTCAGCTGAGTAATGAGCACCGGGATATGGACGGCGTGAACACCCGGCAATTGCCGGTCAGCGAGAACTCGCCCTACGACGGGCGGACCCTGGGTGAGACACGGATGCGCACCCGGACCAAGGCCTCCATTGTGGCCGTGATGCGGGCCGGTCAGGCGATGCCGGCACCGGGCCCGGATTTCGTGTTCACCGGCGGCGACGTTTTGATCGTGGTGGGGACCTCGGATGGTCTGGACAATGCCGCGGACATCCTGAAAGACGGCTGAACCTGTAGCGATGAATGCGACCACGCTGGCAATGATCCAGCTGGGGGCGGTGTTTTTCGGGCTAGGAGTGCTCGGACGCATCGCGGCCCGGATCGGCATGTCCCCTATCCCGTTGTATCTGGTGGGCGGCTTGGTATTCGGGGAAGGAGGTTTCTTCGAGCTACACGAGGCCGATGAGTTCATCCACCTCGCCAGCGAGATCGGTGTGGTCCTGCTGCTGTTGTTGCTCGGGCTGGAATACAGTGCGGCCGAACTGTTCACCGGGATGCGAAGATCCTGGATGGCCGGCCTGCTGGACCTGGTCCTGAACACCACACCGGGTGTGGTGGTCGCATTACTGCTGGGACTCGGCCCCACCGGTGCCCTGGCGATGGCCGGGGTCACCTATATCTCCTCCTCCGGGATCATCGCCAAGGTACTCAACGATCTGGGCCGGCTCGGAAACCGGGAAACCCCGGTGATTCTGTCGATCCTGGTCTTCGAGGATCTCGCGATGGCCGCCTATCTGCCGGTACTGACCGCGGTGCTGGCAGGTCTGGGATTCGTGGCGGGTCTGAAATCGCTGGGCATCGCGTTGCTCGCGGTGACGGTCGTACTCGTGGTCGCCTTCCGCTACGGCAAATACGTATCCGCGATCGTGGCCAGCGAAGACCGCGAGATTTTCCTGCTCAAACTGCTCGGCTCGGCGTTGCTGATAGCGGGAGTGGCCTCCGCGCTGCAGGTTTCGGCGGCGGTCGGGGCATTCCTGCTGGGCATCGCGATCTCCGACACCACCGCGCACAGTGCGACCAAGATCTTGGAGCCGTTGCGGGACCTGTTCGCGGCCATGTTCTTCGTGCTCTTCGGCTTGACTACGGATCCGGCCAGTATTCCGCCAGTGCTGGGTTGGGCGATCCTGCTCGCGGTGGTCACCACCGTCACCAAGATCGCCACGGGTTGGTGGGCCGCCGCACATGCCGGATCGTCGCGGCTGGGTCGCGCTCGTGCCGGGGCGGCACTGGTGGCCCGCGGCGAATTCTCTATCGTCATCGCGGGTCTGGCAGTAGCGGCGGGAGCGGTACCCGACGAATTCGCCGCCCTGGCAACGACGTATGTCCTGCTGATGGCCTCGGTCGGACCGATCGCGGCGCGTGTGGTGGAACCGGTGTTGCGCATCGTCACCCGCCAGCCCAAGCCCGCACCCGACACCGCCGACGAATAAGAGGGTGTCTTACGTGGGGAGTTTCTTGTAGCAGGTGAGAGCGGCAGCGAGTTGGAGAAATGCTGCGAAGAGATGGCCGTGGCGTTCGTAGCGGATGGTGAGACGCCGGTAGCCGGTCAACCATGCGATGGTGCGCTCGATCTTCCACCGGTGCCGGCCCAACCTGGTGGGATCCTCGATCCCACGACGGGCGATGCGGGGCACGATCCCGCGAGCGAGGAGCCAGCGGCGGTGAACGTCGAAGTCGTACCCCTTATCGGCACGCAACTTGGCGGGTTTCCCGCGGCGCGGGCCGCGCCGCGACCGCACCCTCGGGATCTTCTGGACCATCGGTTGCAGCATCACCGAGTCGTGAGTGTTCCCGGCGGAAACCCCGGTGGCCAGCGGTATTCCGTTCGCATCGGAGATGACGTGAAGTTTCGAGCCTTTCTTCCCGCGATCGACCGGACTGCGGCCGGTCAGAGATCCCCCTTTTTTGCCCGTATGGACGCTGCGTCCAGGATCGCCGCACTCCAGTCGAGCTCGCCGGCTGCTCCGAGCCGGTCGAGTATCTCTCGGTGCAGCGCGTCGAATACTCCGGCATCAGCCCACACCATGAACCGTCGATGCGCGGTCGGGACGCTCACCCCGAACGACGGCGGCAGGTGCCGCCACGCGCAACCGCTGGTCAACACGAACACGACCGCGGTGAACACAGCTCGTTCGTCCACCGGTGCAGTCCCGCCGCCCTGCGGTCTGGGGCTGAACTCCGGTAGCAACGGTTTCACTATGTCCCACAACGTATCCGGGACCAGTCTCTGAGCAAGTCTGTCGACCACGGGTCACACTATGCCGCACAACGAATTACATCCACGTAAGACGCCCTGTAAACCTGTCCGGATCACAGGGCGGTGTATCCCCCGTCGACCGGGTCTTCTCCGGATGGGCTTACCTCCGTGGCCGTGGTCACACGGGGCCCGACCACCGGAGCGGGGCACATGAAGACAGATCCGCCGATCGGCCCCGCGGCGAGGAGGTCGATCGGCGGATCGAGGGTGCCGCCGCTCAGGCCGCGGCGGCGTGGCGTAGCGATCCGATCGCGGTGTCGACATCGTCGACATCGACGACCAGACGCGTGTAATCGGTTCCACGGAGGTCGATGCGTACGGCGTGGCCGCCGAAAAGGGTGTCCCAGAATTCTTTTCGGCCCTTGCCGCGGAATGTTCCCGCCGCGATGGCACCAGGGAAGAATGCGCCGGGTGCGCGCACCCACGGAGGCCGGCGATCGATTTCGGCCGGTTCGACGGCCGTGATGTTCGCGAGGTCGAAGGTGACGTGGTCGGTCAGCGACAGCACTCGGTGTGCGCCGCGGACGTGAACAGTGACGGTGGTGCCGGTGATCTCGAAGTCCACCATGGGTTCCTCCCTGATGCCGAGTTCCGCTCGCCTGGTTCCAGGATGCCGCTGCGGTCTGGCCGTTGGCTGTGCTGCGGCTGTGAAAGTTCTCAGGTTCCGTCGGCGGTTACCGTAGTGATCGGTGGCGACCGGGCAAGTGTTTCGTCGCTGGTGGTGCGTTCGTCGGAGACGTGGCGAATACAGAGGTGGCGCGGCGTGGGCGGTATCGGTCAGACTCGTCGGTGTGGATCAGATGTCATGCGGGTGGGCGGCCGGGAGCCGGATCACCCGGAGGGCCGGCGGATACCCGGTCCGATATGTATCGGGGTGGGGTGGGATACGATGACCGCGCTCGCGCCGGGGGAGAACCGGGCGGCCCCGGGGGACCGGCTGACGGTGACTGTCACCTGCTCCGCGCCGGTGGATGTTTCCGCGCTCCTGCTCGCCGCCGGCGGAAAAGTCAGATCCGACGGCGATTTCGTCTTCTTCAATCAGCCGGTCGGCCCTGGGGTGACCCTTCGGCACGGGCGGGGGAGCGGGGATGTGGTCGATGTACGGACTCCCGCTCTACCCGCCGATATCGACAAGGTGGTGGTGACCGCGAGCCTGGACGGTAGTGGGCCGCCGACGTTCGGCTCGGTGGGTTCACTGACTGCGACGATCACCGGGCCGCAGGGCACGCTCACCTTCCCGATGTCGAAAATGAGCACCGAGACGGCAGTGGTCTGTGTGGAGATCTACCGCCGCGCGGGCGCGTGGAAGGTCCGGGCCGTGGGGCAGGGGTATGACGACGGGCTGGCGGGTATAGCCACCGATTTCGGCGTGAACGTGGACGACGAGCCGGTCCAGCCCTCGCCGCCGTCGTCGCGGACCGATCCGACCGTCATAGCGAATCCTGTTGCAGGACAGCGATTTGCATCGACGCAATATCACGCTCCACCGGCACCGCCGCCGCAGTATCCGGCGCCGCAGTACCAGGCGCCACAGTATCCGGCGCAACCCGTCCCGCCGCCCGGATACCACGCCCCGTCTCCTGCCGCCGGGCACCCGCCACCGGGCCACCTGCCTCCGCAGCAGCCGTACCCACCGGCTGCCGCCCCGCCTCCGCCGCCGGTCCCCGCCCACCACGCCCCCGCTCATTCTTCTCAGCAAGGAGCTCAGCCGATGCACAGCGAGCTGTTCGACCCGCGTCATGCCGAAGTGTCCGGGATGGGCATTCAGAAGCAGGGCGGCAAGATGATCAAGGTCGGCGTGAACGGTGAAACGCTGGTGCGCTCCGGGGCCATGGTCGCCTACCAGGGCGATCTGCAGTTTCAAGCGCTCGGTTCCGGCGGGATCGGCCGCGCGATCCAGCAGCGACTCACCGGCGAGGGCGTGCCCTTGATGAAGGTCACCGGGCGCGGTGATCTGTTCGTCGCCAACGGCGCGGCCGATGTGCACATCATCGATCTGGACGGCACCGACGGGCTCACCATCAACGGGTCCAATGTGCTCGCCTTCGATCCCACGCTGGGCTACGACATCCGGATGGTGCAGGGCGCCGCGGGTTTCGCCAGTAACGCCGGCCTGTTCAACTGTGTGTTCAGCGGCCGGGGCCGGATCGCCATCACCAGTCACGGCAGCCCGGTCGTGCTCAATGTCGATCAACCCACCTACGCCGATCCGCAGGCGGCCATCGCGTGGTCCTCGAGTCTGCAGACCGGGGTCAAACGTAACGATTCCTTCGGGCTGGGACGGTTCATGGGTCGCAGCACCGGCGAAGGGATCACGCTGTCGTTCTCCGGTCGGGGCTTCGTCATCGTGCAGCCCTCGGAACTGCCACCCGGCGGCCTGCTCGGCGGCACCGGCGGTGGACAAGAGGCAGGGCAGAGCGGCGGACTGCTGGGCGGGTTGCTCGGATAGGCCGCGGCGCTCTCGAACGCGCGGCACCGGTGCCGCATGGGCACCGGTGTGGTACCGACGTCATATGGTGATGCGGGCCCGGTACGACGTGGTGATCGTGGGTGGCGGGCACAACGGCCTCGTCGCGGCGGCGTATCTGGCCCGTGCCGGCCGGGCGGTGCTGGTACTGGAACAGGCCGCGGTGACCGGGGGCGCAGCGGTCTCGGCGCGAGTGTTCGACGGTGTCGATGTGAACCTGTCCCGGTATTCGTACCTGGTCAGCCTGTTACCGGACCGGATTGTGCGCGATCTCGGGCTGCGCTTTACTACCCGGAAGCGGCGGATCTCCTCCTACACACCGGCCGGATCGTCGGGGCTGCTGATCGACAACCGGTCACCGGCTGCCACTCGGGCGAGTTTCGCGCGGGCCACCGGATCGGATCGCGAGTTCGAGGCCTGGCAGCGCTTCTACGCGATGACCGGCGAAGTGGCCCGGGCGGTCTTCCCGACACTCACCGAACCGCTGCCCACCCGCGCGCAGTTGCGCCGGCGGGTCGGAGAACGGGCGTGGGCGGAACTGTTCGAGCGGCCGCTCGGCGAGACCGTCGAACAGTATTTCGCCGACGATCTGGTACGCGGGGTGGTGTTCACCGATGCGCTGATCGGCACCTTCACCCACGCCCACGATCCGTCGCTGCTGCAGAACCGGTGTTTCCTGTATCACGTGATCGGTGGCGGCACCGGCGACTGGGATGTGCCGGTGGGTGGAATGGGCGCGCTGACCGACGCATTGGCCGATGCGGCCCGTGCGGCGGGAGCGGAATTGGTGACCGGCACCGGGGTGACCGCCGTGGCGACCGACGGGCGCGTCGCGGAGGTCGAGTTCGCCGGTGCGGCCACCGGTACGGTGGCAGCACGGTATGTGCTGGTGAACGCATCGCCTGCCGAGGCGAGCCGCCTCCTGGGGGAGTCTGCGGACCGGAAACCCGAGGGCGCGCAGCTGAAGATCAATATGGTCTTGGACCGGTTGCCGCGGTTGCGTGATACCGGAGTGGCGGTTCAGGACGCGTTCGCCGGTACGTTCCATATCGCCGAATCCTATGAACAGCTCGAACACGCCTACCGTGAGGCGGCGGCGGGTCGGCTACCGACGACGCCACCGTCGGAGGTCTACTGTCATACGCTGACCGATCCGGGGATAGCGGCGCCCGCTGCGACAGGCTCGCCGCGGCATACTCTCACCCTTTTCGGACTGCACACTCCGGCAAGTCTTTTCGCGGTGGATCCGGAAGGCGCCAAGGAGGCGGCGGTGACCGCGACTCTCGCCGCACTCGATTCCGTGCTGGCCGAACCCGTCCACGACTGCCTGGCTCGCGACGCCCACGGCGTCCTCTGCCTGGACGCCGCCACCCCGGTGGACCTGCAACGCTCACTCCGGCTCCCCGGCGGGCATATCTTCCACGGCGATCTGTCCTTTCCGTATCTCGCCGGTGCCGCCGACACACCCGCCCAGCGCTGGGGGGTCGATACCGGTCACGCCAATGTTCTGCGCTGCGGTGCGGGCGCCGTGCGCGGCGGCGGAGTGAGTGGAATCGGCGGGCACAATGCGGCCATGGCCGTCCTCGCGGAAACCGCCGCCCAGCGCCCGGGAAATACGGGGTGAATTCTGGTCGGAGAATCGGCTGCGCCGCTCACCGATGGGAGTATCCGAATACTCTGTGACGGTAGGGTTGTCGGCTGTGGATCGGCCCGGCGGGTCGTTTCGATTTCATGCCGGCGCCGAGGAGAAATACGTGGCACTCGATACCGTTCCGAAGCAGAGGGCTCCCGAGGACAAGGCGGCCCGGGAGCAGAAAGCGATACGCGAACTCGCGGGCCGGTTGGCTGCCGCCTACTCCGAGAATCGTTCCCCCGACGAGGTGAACGTAGCGATCAGAACAGCACATGCACGCTTCGCCGAAAGTACGGTGCGCGATTTCGTTCCCATTCTCGTCGAGCGGATGGTGCGTCGGAAACTCGAAACTCCGGAGCAACCGGAGACCGTCACCGCGGTTGCGGGCGCGCCGGTATCGGTGGGACAGGCCACCGAGCCCGCTGTCACCGGCGAATTCCCCGGAGGGGAGAGCCCCCGCAAACTGACCACCGACCGGCGCGGGCTGTTCGCTTTGGCGGGGGCCGCGGGTGTGGTGGCGGTGGGGGCGACGGCCTGGGCGGTATCGCCTTCGGATCCGGCCCCCGCCGCGCCGGCGGCCGGGGCGCCCCTGAAGAAGGTCACCGGGGTGGTCGGGTCGGAGAAGGCGGCATTCTTCGGCGACGAGCGTGTCGCCGACGTTTTCGCCGCGCACGGATACGACGTGCGAGTCGAGGCGGCCGGATCGCGGGAGATCTCCAGCTCGATGGATCTGGAGGGCAAGGCGTTCGCGTTCCCGTCCAGCCTGCCCGCAGCCGAGCGGCTGAAACGTGAGGTCGGGGCGAGGACCCAGTTCGTGCCGTTCTATTCGCCGATGGCGATCGCCACATTCACCCCTATCGTGCAACTGCTGGACAAGGCCGGAGTGGTGAAATTCGACGGTCCCGCGCCCACTTTGGATTTCTCGGCCTATATCGAGTTGGTCCAGCGCGGTGTGCGGTGGGACGAGCTGCCCGGCAACACCTCCTACCAGGTGGGTAAGAACATCCTGGTGAGCACGACCGACGCCCGGACCTCGAATTCGGCGGCGATGTATCTGGCGGTGGCGAGCTATGTCGTCAACGATCACGCCGTGGTGCGCGGTGCGACGGCCGAACAGCATGTATTGCCGACGCTACAGCGCCTGCTCCTTGCCCAGGGCTACACCGAGGGGTCCAGCGTGGGCCCGTTCGAGGAGTACCTCACCGCGGGTATGGGGCCCACCCCGATGACCTGGATCTACGAAGCGCAGTACGTGTCGGCGGCGGTCGGGAAACGGCTGCGTAGGGATATGGTCCTGCTGTACCCGTCGCCCACCGTGCTGTCCCGGCACACGGTCGTTCCGCTGACTCCGGAAGGTGAGGATATCGGCGCACTGCTGCACAATGACACGGAGTTGCAGTCGCTGGCCGCCGAGCACGGTTTCCGGACCGGGGATGTCGCCCGCTTCGACGAAGTGGTCACCGAACACGATGTGGCGGTCTCTCCGGACCTGGTCGATATCGTCGATGTTCCGGCCTACGAAACTCTCGAACACCTGATCGACGGGGTAGCCGCGGCTTACGAGTGATCCGGTGACCGGGGCGGGCGGCGCCGTGTTCGCCGTCCGCCGGCGGACCTCACAACTGTGTAGCGACCTGGTCGGCGATGAGGGCGAGGTGGTCCAGGTCGGCCAGATCCAGGATCTGGAGGTAGATCCGCTGGGTGCCGATCTCACGATAACGGCCGATCTTGTCGACGACCTCGGCAGGGGAACCGGCCAGCCCGTTGGCCCGCAGCTCCGCCACCTCGCGGCCGATCGCGCCGGCTCGACGCGCGATCTCGGCCTCGTTCGATCCCACGCAGGCCACCAGCGCAGCGGAGTACACCATGCTGTCGGCGGCCCGGCCCTGCGCGGCTACTGCCGCGCGGACCCGGTCGAACTGGGCGGCGCTGTCGGCTACCGAGACGAACGGGATATTGAACTCGGTCGCGTATCGTGCCGCGATCCGCGGGGTGCGTTTCGGACCCTGCCCGCCGACGATCACCGGTACCGGCTGCTGGACCGGCTTCGGCAGGGCGGGAGATTTCACCAGTTCGTAGTACTTCCCGGTGAAGTCGAAGGTCTCTCCGAGTCCGGTTTCCCAGAGTCCGGTGAGCACAGCCAGCTGCTCTTCGAACCGGCCGAACCTATCGTCCGGGAACGGTATCCCGTACGCGGTGTGCTCGTCGGCGAACCAGCCGGTGCCCAGCCCGAGCTCCACCCGGCCGCCCGACATCTGGTCGACCTGCGCCACCTGGATCGCGAGTGGTCCCGGCAGCCGGAAGGTAGCAGCCGTGACGAGCGTGCCGAGGCGGATCCGGCTGGTCTCGCGGGCCAGGCCGGCCAGGGTGATCCAGGCGTCGGTAGGTCCGGGCAGGCCGTCCACCGAGCCCATGTGCAGATAGTGGTCGGAACGGAAGAATGCCCCGAAGCCGAGGTCCTCGGCGGCGCGGGCCACGTGCAGCAGTGTCGGGTAGTCGGCGCCCTGCTGTGGTTCGGTGAAGATTCGCAGTTCCATATTCCTCATCGTGCCGCACCGGCCGGGTGCCCCCGCCGGGTGGCATGCCGGAGAGTTCAGGCGGCGGGGCCGGTCATCTTGGTGGGCAGAACGCGGTCGGTCCATCCGCAGGGCAGTGCGCAGCCGGCGATGACGAGGGTTTCGATCTCACCGTTGTCGAAAACACGTCTGATGGATTCGGCACGGGCCGGATACCCGCAGGATGCGCATTTACCGAAATAGTCCAGAATCTCGTCGATATGGGTGATGACTACCCGGCGTCGGGTCTGGTGCATCGGGGGTCCTCCGAGCTCGGAACGAGTGATACGCGGCCGAATGTAATTCGCGCACAACGGAGGTGCGGGCGGAGCGAGCGGTCGCTGGGAGTTCTCACACCGCGGTCGGCGGGGGATCGGACAAACTTCCAACGGCGGGTGCGGCCGGTCCGGTGAACGCCGGGCACGGCTTCGTGACCTGTCACAGAGCGTTCCTACTCGCTGGTAACAAATGTCCCGCCGCGCTACCGTGAGGGACGTTACAGATGGGTTACCCGCCGGCCCAGTTGTTCGTTGCGGGCCGACGAGAAGTTGCGGAGTTGGTTACCGACGTCATCGATATGGTCGCGGAAATCCCCGCTGCGCGCGCCGCTGTCTGGGATCTGCTCCTCGACCCGCAGACCTATCCGCGGGTGTTCACCGGTATCGGAGCGTGCGCGCGACTGGACGTCCCCGGGGAACAGCCGGAGCTCGAATTCCGTATCGGTACAACGGAAGCCGGTATCCGGGTGCTGCGGGTCCGGATGGTGACCGGCCGATGGTACGAGAGTCTGGAACTGCACACACCGGAGATCGGGAGTTTCGCGGCACTGCGGATGTACGGCGAAGGCGACCGCTGCACGGTATCGATCACCTATTTCGCCCCGGGACGGGTGCATCGCGACATCACCGAACTGTCGAATGCGGCGATCCAGGACTGGACCGCCAAGGGGCTGCGCCGGATCGCCGACATCCTGCGCGGGGCGCGCACCTCGACGGTGGTCAACGGTGAGGGGTCGCTGGTGCGGCTCCAGCTCGAGGTGCTGCGACAGGTCACCGTCAGCGGTGTGGTGCGGACCCGGCCCAACGCGGTGCTGAAACAGCTGCTGTCGCTGAACAAATGGGGTTTCAACCTGGCCGGCGGATATGCGGCCGGGGCCGCGTACTCTCCCCGCCGCGCCGCGGTGATCGACGATCGGTGCGCTCGCACCTTCGCCGATATGGACCGGCGCAGCAATGCCCTGGCCGGGGCGATGGCGGCGGTGGGGCTCGGTGCGGGGGAGGCGATCGGTCTTCTCTCGCGTAACCACGCGGGCATGGTCGAAACAATGGTCGCCGCCGGAAAGCTCGGTGTCGACGTCGCCCTGCTCAATGCCGGCCTGTCCGCGCGGACCATCGAGCAGATCGTGCAGCGCCATCGGCTCTCGGCCCTCTTCGTCGACGGTGACCTCGAACAGTTGGTGCACTACCTGCACGACGATATCCTCCGGTACAACACCGATCTGCGGCCGCCGTTCCCCGACCGCTACACCCTCGAGGATCTGATCGAGTGGGGGGAGAACGACTTTCGTCAGCCCACCCAGCCGGGCCGGCTGATCGTGCTCACCTCGGGTACCAGTGGAATCCCGAAAGGTGCGCGCCGGCCACACCCCAAAGGATTCGGCACCATCGCCGCGCTGCTGTCGCGGATCCCGATGGAGATGGAATCGACCATGCTCATCCCGGCCCCACTGTTCCACACCTGGGGGCTGGCCGGATTGCAGCTGAGCACCGCGCTGCGGTGCACGGTGGTGCTGCCGGAACGTTTCGACGCCGAGGACTGCCTGCGCGCGGTCGCCGAACACGGGGTCACCACCATGATCGTGGTGCCCACCATGGTGAACCGGATCCTCGACCTGCCCCCGGCCGTGCGCGCCCACTACGACACCTCCAGCCTGCGTCACGTCATCAGTTGCGGGGCGCCGCTGGCGGGGGCCACGGTTCTGCGGTTCATGGACGCCTACGGCGATATCCTCTACAACGTCTACGGATCCACCGAGGTCTCCTGGGCGACCATCGCCACTCCCGAGGATCTGCGCTTCGCGCCCACCACCGCGGGCCGACCGCCGCTCGGCACGCGGGTCTCGGTGCTGGGCCCCGACCACAAACCGGTACCGATCGGCGCGACCGGACATATCTTCGTCGGCAATCACATGCTGTTCGACGGCTACGTCAACTCGGCGCCGCCCGACGAGGCACACGGGATGCTCGACACCGGTGATCTCGGATACTTCGATGTCAACGGCCGGTTGTTCATCGCCGGACGTGACGACGAGATGATCATCTCCGGTGGCGAGAACGTCTTCCCGCGTCCGGTGGAAGAAGCCCTCGCGCATCTGCCCCAGGTGAGCGAAGTCGCGGTGGTGGGGGTACCGGATCCCGAATTCGGTCAGCGGCTGGCGGCCTTCGTGGTGAAACATGAAGGGTCCGGACTGGATTCGGATATGGTCCGCACCTATATCCGGCATCGGCTGAGCCGGTTCTCCGTCCCCCGGGATGTGACCTTCATGTCGGCGTTACCGCGCGGGGAGACCGGGAAGATTCTGAAATGGCTGCTGGCCGGACGGCCGGACGGGGAACTCCCGCCGCCGGGTCCGGTCGGACTGGGCGCCACCGGTTCGGTATGACGCCGGCCGCCCGCACGCGGTGTGCGGAGCTCGGAAACCCGAATGCCGCTGCGATGCCGCGGTACCCGATGATCACCGCGACATGGAGTTATCCATGGTTGCCGGGCCGGGCCCGTGTACAGGAGTGCGGCCGCGAGACGAGGTAACAGGTGCGGGGGCCACGGAGGGCCGGGCAGCGAGGGGTAGATTCAGCAGCCGCACAATCAATAGGTCGGGAGAGGCATCCTCCGTGGTAGTAGTTTCCGTGCTCACCGGACTGGCCGTGGCGTGGTTGATCGCAGTGCTGCATTGGTACCTGTGGCGGCGGCTGGTGCGTGACACCACTCGGGACGGATCCCGCTGGCGGATACCCGGCGCCGCGGTATCGGCGATCGGCGCGTGTGTGATGTGTGGCGCGTTCGCGGTGATGTTCACCGGTGTGGACCGGGCTTCCTGGCGCTGGCTGACCTGGCCCGGATTCCTGTGGGCGGCGCTTTTCCTCTATCTGCTGCTCGGCGTGCTGGCCGGTGAGCTCGTCCGACCGCTGCTGTTGCGGGGGCTGGTGCGCCGGGACGCGGGTACCGCCGCGCCGGCGGATGACGGTACGAGCACCGCCGCGGCGGTCGCTCCTGCCCCGGCCACGGCCGGGGTCGCGCCGCAACGGGTCGGCGCGTCCGTCGGCGAAGCCTCCGGCTCGGGTGTCCCGCCGGACTGGACGCCCGGGCCCGCAGGTCCTGTGGTGGCCGGACTGCCACCGGTGGCACCCACTGCCGAACCAGGGCCTCCGGCTCGGCGCCCGCTCTCGCGGCGGATGCTCGTCTCCCGGCTGGCGGCCGGGGCAACCGTTGTCGCGGCCGGTGCGATCGTCGGTACCGGAACCTACGGAGTGCTCGACGGCCCGGCGGTACGCCGGGTGACCGTTCCCTTGGCGAAGCTGCCCGCCGCGGCACATGGTCTGCGGATCACCCTG
This sequence comes from Nocardia sp. NBC_01329, assembly GCF_035956715.1. Classification (NCBI taxonomy): domain Bacteria; kingdom Bacillati; phylum Actinomycetota; class Actinomycetes; order Mycobacteriales; family Nocardiaceae; genus Nocardia; species Nocardia sp. NBC_01329. The sequence goes on from NZ_CP108381.1 coordinate 2,142,023, forward strand.
CTCAGCGATCTGCATCTGGGCCCCGCGCTGGGCCGCGCGTTCTGCGAACGGGTGGTACGTACGGTGAACGACACCCGTCCGGACCTGATCGCGGTCGCCGGCGACCTCGCGGATGGCACGGCGGCTGATCTGCGGGCCGAAACCGAACCGCTGGCCGGCCTCAACGCGCCCCTGGGCGTTTATTTCGTACCGGGAAACCACGAGTACATCTCCGACGCCGACGAATGGCTCACCCGGGTAAGCGAGCTCGGGATGAAGGTCCTGCTCAACGATCGGGTGTCCCTGCCCGATTTCGATCTGGCCGGCGTCGACGATCCGCGGGGAACCGCTATCGGCCGCGGACCCGATTTCGCGGCTGCCCTGCAGGGCCGGGACACAAGCCGGGCTTGTGTACTGCTGGCGCATCAGCCGGTGGTGGTCCAGAAATCGGTGGCCTACGGGGTCGACCTGCAATTGTCGGGACATACCCATGGGGGCCAGTTGTGGCCGGGCAATCTGATCGCTCGGCTGGCCAATCCGACCGTCGCGGGGCTGGAACTGTACGGGGGGACCGCGCTGTACGTGACTCGCGGCGCCGGGGCTTGGGGACCGCCGGTGCGGGCCGCGGCGCCGTCGGACGTCACGGTGCTCGAGCTGGCGGCACTTCAGGGGGTCTGATCCGTTACTGCGGGGGCCGGAGGCGAGTGAGCAGATTCTCCAGCTGTTCGATCCGGGGTGTCTGCACCGGAGTGAACTCGGGGGGATGGTGGATCTCGACGCTGAGACGGTCGTCGTAGGTGCTGATGATGCTGGTTCCGCCGCCTGCTTGTGGAGGTCGGCGGCCGGTCGGGTCGGGCTTGGCGATCATGGTGGTGCGGAAATCGTGGATCAGCAGGGTCGGCACCGAGAGCCGGGGTAATCGTCCCCAATTGGTGGTCATCACCGTGTCGAACGGATTGGCCGGTGGCGCGGCCAGGGTGTCGGGGAGCTGTAGCGGGGTCTGCTGGATGTGGCCGGAAGCCAGCCCGGCGCGTAACGCGTGGAAAACCCCGTGCGCCAGCGCGGTGAGCGTGCCCGCGGTGCCGGGGCCGGGCCGGTAGCCGGCGAAGCCCAGCACGTTCGTTCCCTCGGTCGGTCCGATCCGGGGCCGGACCCGGCGGCGCAGATCGACCGAATACGAACACAGCAGTTCGTCGACCGGAAGTTGCCGGGCCTCGGACTCGGTGAGCAGCAGCGCCGCGGCCACCAGGCTGTGCACGGTCACCCCGGCGCGGCGCCCGTAGGAGACGAGGGCGGCGGTCTGGTCCCGGCTGAGCCGGCAGCGGGTGGTGAGCAGCGGCGGGTATTCGTTCTCGTTCGCATTCAACGCATCGGCCGGGGGCAGCGGTGGTGTGATACGCGGCGGCGCGGCGCTACCCGGGACCGGGCGGCGCACGATTCCTCGGGCGGCGAGCAGATCCTCCACCGGCATCGGCTGCCCGTCCGCCGGGAGCGCGGGCATCCGGCCGGCTGCGGCTGCCACATAGCAGTGCCACAGTCGTTCGAGCAGATTCAGCGCGTGGGTGGCGTCGGCGATGCTGTGATGGACCAGCAGCGTGACGCTCGACGTATCCCCGGACCGCACCACGTGCAGGGTGCCCAGGGCTCTTCGCTGATCGGGTTCGGCGCCGGTGAGCAGCAGTTCCGGATCGCCGTCGGCGACGGTCAGCACGACTTCGGGAGGGCCGGAGGTGACCAGGGTGTGCCCGACCGGCTCGGTGGGTGCGAGCTGTGCGCCGAGAATGGGATGGGCCGTGACCAGGGCTTCGAAAGCGGCGGCCAGGGCGCTGAGGTCGAGCTTTCCGGACATTCGGGCGCAGTATCCGACGAAAACTTCGCTGAATGCGAAGATCTGTTCGCTGGGCGCGAGCGGGCGGATGACAGTTGCCGCGGTCATGGTTGTGCCTTCGTCCGGAAGTTTGTGTGAGATTAACCCAAAAATGGTTCCTTGCCTCATATTTCGGTCAGTAGGAGACGGACGCTACACAGCGCCTTCGCAACGGCTGGTACGTTGCTTAGGTAAGCCTAATTAGTGAGGAGGCCGGATGGCCAGGAAGCGCACGACCATGACCGTCGCCCGGACGGAGTGGCTCGGCCCGCATATCGTCAGGGTGTATCTCGGCGACCCCGGATTCGACGATTTCGATAGGAACGCGTTCACCGACGCCTACGTGAAACTGCTGTTCGACCGGCCCGGCGGCGAGGTCATGCGCACCTACACAGTCCGTTCCGTGGACAGTGCGGCCCGCGAGATCGCCATCGATTTCGTGGTGCACGGCGACGAGGGCATCGCGGGGCCCTGGGCCGCTGTGGTCCGGCCCGGCGAACAGGTCACCTTCTTCGGCCCCAGCGGCGCGTACGCGCCACGTGCGGATGCGGACTGGCACCTGCTCGCCGGTGACGAGGCCGCGCTGCCGGCCATCTCCGCGGCGGTGGAGGCGCTACCCGATGGCGCGCCCGCCAAGGTGTTCATCGAGGTCGCCGACTCCGCCGACGAGATCGCCCTCACCTCCAAAGCGCTGGTGGACGTCACCTGGGTGCATCGCGGAGGCGCCGCCCATGAGGTCGGCGACGATCGCGCCGGGGACAACGCGCCGCTGATCGGCGCGGTCCGCGCGGCGGCGTGGCTGCCCGGCCGGGCGCAGGTTTTCATCCACGGTGAGGCGCAGGCGGTGATGCACAATCTGCGCTCCTACATCCGTAAGGAACGCGGCGTCTCCGCGGAGTTCGCCTCCATCTCCGGGTATTGGCGCCGGGGCCGCACCGAGGAGAGTTTCCGCGTCTGGAAGAGGGAACTCGCCGAGGCCGAGACGGCAGGATAGTCCGCCCGGCGCGCTCAGTTCGCCGGGCAGTCCGCCCCGTTGGGGATCGGTAGGCAGATGCCCTGGGTCGCCGACAGGAGCAGCCCGGCCCCGAGTGCGAGCGCGCCCAGGGCGACGGCCAGGAATACGACCACCCAGAACAGGCCGGGCAGCCGGGTGAGCCGGGCCAGTTGGTCGGCATCGGTGGTGCCGTTACGCACCCGTGAGCGGGTGCGCTGCAGTTCCAGCACCGGCCGGCTGCCGGCGAGCAACAGTAGCCAGGTCGCGAGATACGCGAACCCGGCCTGCAGGGCGTCGGAACCGAACCAGGACACCGCGAAAACCAGTGCGCCGGTACTCACCACGGAGACCACGCCGTACACATTGCGGATCATCGCCAGCATCACGGCGAGGGCGGCGATCGCGATCCACAGCATAAGAGTGATCCGTCCGGCGCCCAGCAGCGCCGCGAAACCGAGGCCGACCAGGGGCGGCGCCGGATAGCCGGCCAGCGCCGTCAGGATCATGCCGAGTCCGAACGGTTTTCCACTGGAGACGGTGAGACCCGAAGTATCCGAATGCAGCGTAATGGCGTTCAGCCGACGTCCGCTCAGCAGAGCGACCAACGCGTGCCCGCCCTCGTGCGCGATGGTGACCACATTGCGGGTGATCCGCCACAAGGGCCCGTACCCGACCAGTATCAAGGCCGCCACCGCGGTGGCGAGTACCAACCAGGGCGGCGGCGCCGCCTGGGTCGTCGTGAGCCGCTCCGCGATGGAACTGCTGCGGTCTATCAGATCACCGGTATCCACCGCCGCACCTTAACCGGGGGGAGCGGCGGTGCGCTCACCGTACGGGCGGGTGCGACGACCGGGCCGTCCGGTAGGCGACTGTACGAAGTCGAAGTATCTGTTGATGGGACGTCTCACTATCTTTGTCGAGTCGGGTTCCTAGGTGGACCGAAGTCCGGGCGATGTGTCGTACAGCAACGGGCGGGTAACTATACGTTTGTCCATATCGGTTGCCGGTCGCTGGTGGAGGGAACACGTATGTGCACGAGTGAGCAATACGGCCGTGAACCCGAGGACTCCGGGGAGCTGTTCGAAGTGCCGGATCCGGCCGAGCTGATGCGCATCTGGTCGGTGAAGGATGTGGACTCGGAGAAGACCGAACGACCCGGATCGGATTTCGAGACTGCCTTCCGTGTGGGATTGGGTCTGGCGCTGGCGCTGCTGGACGATTCGGACCCCTCCGGGCGTCAGGTGCTGGCCAGGCTGGAGGTGGCTGCCGCTCGCTGGGCGCGGGAGGGGATACCACTGGAGATCATCCAGCACGCGCTACACGAGGGCGTGAAAAGTGGTCTGGGGCTCCGTGATCCGGCCGGGCGGCGGACATCGGCCGGTGTGGCCGACAATGTGGACGGCTGTTTCCCGGTCGATGTTCTGGACACCCTGACCGCGGCGGTATCGCGTGCCTATGTGGCGCAGGTGCGCAGTGGGCGGAAACGTCCGTGACGATCAGCTCGCGCGGTAGCTGCGCGCGACGAGCGCCGAGCGCAGGTACCACAGCCCCGACGGCTGGGTGGGATCGAAACCGGTGAGCTGGGCAACCCGCTTGAGCCGATAATCGATGGTGTTGGTGTGGATGTGCATGAGACGCGCGGTGCGCTGCCGATTCAGATTGTTGCTGATATGACGCTGCAGGGTTTCCAGCAACTCCGGATGGTCGTCCAGCGGATCCAGCAGCGAGCCCAGGTATTCCCGCCCGGGGCCGGGTCGGGTGAGCTGATACTCCAGTGCCATATCGTCGAATCGGTACAGTCCGGGCACACAGTCGAGTCGCTGCACCATATCCAGCAGTTCGTGGGCCTGATCTGCCGCCGAGGGCACTTCCGCGGTGGGTGCCTCCACCGCCGCCGCGCATATCGGCACCTGCGCCGCCCGAGACAGCTGGGCGACCAGCTCGACGAGTGCCTCCCCGGCCAGGATTTCGGACGGCAGCAGCACCGTGCCACCGTCCACGCTCAGCAGCGACAGTGCCGAATCATCGCATCGGGTCGCCAGCTCGGCCTGGACCCGGCGCAGTTTGCGCCGCGCCACCACTTTGCCGTCGAGCGCGGGCACCGCTTCGTCCGGGTGCGCCGGAATGGCCATCGCGAGGACGGTGTAGGCGGCGGCGATCTCGATACCGCATTCACGGGCCATCGTCGAGGTACTGTGCCCGCCCAGCAGTGCGGAGGTCAGCGTATGGACGGCAGTGTGGTGTTCGCTCACCACCGAGCGTAGTTCGCGGACATAGGCCATGGAGATGCAGACGGTCATCTTGTCCAGCATCTCGACGACCAGTTTCGCGCCGTCGACCAGTGCCGAATAGTCGGTGACCGTGGCGTTGGACACCACCAGGTCCAGGCCGAGCCGGAAGCCCTCGTGGACGGCGTGGTGAATGGTGTCGATCGGAACCCCCTCGCGCGCCCAGCCGGCCGCGGCGTTCTCCAGCCGCCGCGTCTTCTCCGGGATGTCCTTACCGTCGAGCATGCTGACCGCGAGTTCGAGACAGGTGCGGGTGATGGTGGTGACATCACCGTGGATCGCGTCGCCGGGCAGGGTGCCGCACGGAACCACGTTCTCCACGAAATGGCCCACCATCCGCCGAGACAGTTTGCGCACGTCCTGTAGCGGGGCCGACATGGGTCGGCCGGATAGCGTCAGCTTCGTTCTGGTCGAATCGACTGTCATGCTGCTGACTCCTTATACCCCTGAGTGGCGAGACTGGGGCACAACAGTAATGATCATGTGCCGCATCGCGGGTGGGTTTACGAACTCGATTGGACGACCGTGCAGATCGAACCATCTGCCTTGTGACCGTTCACAGTTGTCCGGGTTACAGTCGAACCGCCTACCCAGACAGGAAGCGCGGGTGCAAGGGTGTGTGCCGCGCGTTGGGCTCCGGCGCAGGCGCTCGCGGTATCGCCGGGGCGCTGTCGACGCGTACCCGGATCACGCCGCCGTCCGCGGTCGGCACGGCGATCGTGCAGGTCGTAGCGGTATCGGGGGCGCCGCTGTGCAGTCGCCGACCGGTCCGGCTCGCGACGGTGACCTCAGTACCGGTATCACCCGCATCGGCCACCTCCGCGAGTGCCCCGCGGTGGCGAACAGGACTCGCAGCTCGGCGGGTGCAGGCGGGCACCATCGCTGTCAGTTGAGCCGGAGCAGACCGGCCCCGGTGTCCCGGAACCCGCAGATATCACGATAGAAGTCGGCGAGGTGCGGCTCGTAGTCGACGTGGAGCCACTCGATTCCCTGCCGGGTCAGGTCGGCGACGAGGGCCTCGACCATATCGGTGGCAATGCGCCGGCGCCGGAGGTCGGGAGCGACTGCGGTGTCGAGAAGGAACGCGTGCCGCCCACCGTCCCAGACCGCGTGCACGAAGCCGACGAGCCGATCACCGACGAACGCGCCGACCCATGATCGGCTGTGTCGTTCCAGCCGGGTCGTCCAGGGGATCAGCACCGGATCACCACCGAATGCCTCGGCGTGCAGCCGGGAAAGCTCCCCATCGTCAACGGTGAAACGGATGCGGAGATCCGCGTACATCCTGCTCCTCTCGGCACCGGCACCGGCACCGGCACCGGCACCGGCGCGATCGCGCCATCGTGACACGGTGTTCGGATCGGGACCAGCGTATTTCGGCGGCGGCGCGCGGACCGGACGGGACGTCCCACCATGTGGAAAAGGTGCGGCGGGTGCGATGTATGGGGAATACGGTGGCCCGGCGATCGTGTTGATCTTTTCCGGTCCTGAGGAGAATGAGGTGCGGTAGTGGTGGCGGAGAAGGTGCGAACCGGGGTGGGGCTCCGCTCCGAACGCGGTGCGATCCTGTGGTCGCTCATGCTGGGCACCGGGCTGATCGCGCTGGATTCCACGATCATCGCGACCGCGGTTCTGACCATCACCGAGAGTCTGGGCGGGTTCGCCCAATTTCCCTGGTTGTTCTCCATCTATCTGCTCGCCCAGGCCGTGACCGTGCCGGTGTACGGCAAGATCGCCGATACGGTGGGTCGTAAACCGGTCATCCTGTTCGGTATCGCGGTCTTCGCTCTCGGCTCGTTGCTGTGCGGACTCGCGGGCAGCATGTTCTGGCTGATCGTCTTCCGTGCCGTGCAGGGTATCGGCGCGGGCGCGATCCAGCCGATGACCATGACCATTGCCGGTGATCTGTACACCCTGGCCGAGCGCGCGAAGGTCCAGGGCTACCTCGCCGGTGTCTGGGCCTTTTCCTCGGTGTCGGGACCCCTGCTGGGGGGAGTGTTCGCCGAATACGTCGGCTGGCGCTGGATCTTCCTGATCAATCTGCCGCTGTCCGCGTGGGCGGGCTGGATGTTGCTGCGCCACTTCACCGAAACTCCGTCGCGCGAGCGGCGGCGCGTGGACTACACGGGTGCGTTCCTGCTGACCACCGGCGCGGGCGCGATCATCCTCGGACTGCTCGAGGGCGGGCAGGCCTGGGCGTGGGACGCGCCGGCGAGTATCGCGATCTTCGCCGGCGGTGCGATCGTGCTGGTGGCGTTCGTCCTCGTGGAACGCCGGGCGGCGGATCCGGTGCTGCCGCTGTGGTTGTTCACCCGGCGTGTGGTGGTCGCCAGTTCGGCGATCTCCGCGCTGGTGGGCGCGCTGCTGCTCGGTCTCACCTCCTACGTACCGACCTTCACGCAGGGCGTCCTGGGTGCGGGGGCGGTGATCGGCGGTCTGACCGTCGGGGCGCTGACTCTCGGCTGGCCGGTCTCGGCCTCCCAGTCCGGCCGGGTGTATCTGCGGATCGGCTTCCGGCGTACCGCCCTCATCGGCGGCGTCACGGCCGCACTCGGCGCGACCGGCACACTGTTCATCGGCCCCGGGGCGAGTATCGCGCAGGTCGCGGCCACCTGTTTCGTCATCGGACTCGGAATGGGTCTGGTGGCCGGCCCGACCCTGATCGCCGCGCAGACCAGCGCCACCTGGGGTGAACGCGGCGTGGTGACCTCGGTGAACATGTTCGCGCGGTCCATCGGCAGCGCGGTCGGCGTGGCCGTATTCGGTGCCCTGGTGAATTCCAGGGTGGGAGATACCGGCACCCCCTCGCCCGCAGCGCTCGCCGAGGGGGTGCATCTGGTGTTCGTGGCGGTAGCCGTCATGGCGGTGGCCATCGTGCTGGCCTCCGCGCTGATGCCCGGACGCGCGGAATGAGCGTTACCTGTCCGCGGTGGCATATTCGGCGATCCGCGAAAGCGGGAGCTCCCGTCATGCTTTCGTCAGCAGTGCCGGTCGCGGGCTCCGGCGGGGTTCGCGGAGGAATCGTATGGCCAGGTAGGCGAGCATGCCGAGGGGCGCGAAGACGATCGTGAACGCCAGCAGGACACTGATCAGCGCCGGATGGATCCGGCGTTCCCGGCTGTCGAAGTAGATCCAGCGGCCGAGAAACAGATCGAACGCGATGAAGTGGGCCCAGGCCACGGCGGCGCCCGCGCTGCCGCCCAGTAGTTGTTGTAGTGCGGGGAGTTCCGGATTCGCCAGGGTGGAGAAGAAGCCGCCGAAGTCCGGCAATACCAGGACCGCGTACACCAACAGTGGTGGGAGGCAGATGAGCGGCGATGCGGTGATGGCGCGAGTTCGATGCCAGCGTGGCGCGAAGATCATCAGCGCCCAGAACGGTGCGGCGGAGACGAACGTTATATCGAAGAGGTGCTGGGTCATCGTATCGCTCCCGGAGCTGTGCGGGTCGGCTGGATAGTGGCGGGGTCGACCGGTGGCCGGCGCCGGACGATGATGATCACCGCGCCCGTGGCGGCCGCGGCGACCAGACCGGCCGCAGACAGTGTCAGCCGGTCCGGATGCATCAGTGATTGACCGCGCAGTGCCTGCCAGGTCAGCACGATGAGTACTGCGGTGTATACCGCTGCAGCCGTTTTGACCAGTGCGGTACGGACCGCCACCGGTCGTGTCGCGGCTATCCGGCGCGCGGACAACTCCAGGGCGATCACGACGAACGGAAGCAGTTGCGCCGCGTGCATTCCGATGAAATGAGGGATCCGGAGGTCGCCGCCGGAGGTACTCCAGCCGAGGATCGGCAGGCCCGGTCCGCCGTCGGGGAGACCGACGGTGTGTGCACCGCGGACAGCGCTACCGGTGTCGCGTTGCGATTGTGTCGGGAGCACCATCAGTAGGCCGAGTGCCGCGCCGACCAGGGACAGGCCTGCGCCATATCGGATCGCGGCGTTGCGGGCGGGATCGGACGTCGGATTGCGTAGCAGGACAAGGGACGCGACGAGGGTGGCCAGCCAGACCACGATGATCGACAGCCCCATGGTTTCCCACAGTGCCGAGTTCAGGGGAGTCGTGAAGTTGAAGTGGCTGGTGGTGCCCCGCACGATCTGGATCACGATAACGGTCAGTTCCAGTCCGAGACCGGCGGCGGCCACGGTGCCGGCCCACCAGGCGATCCGGTGCCAACGGGTGAACTGAGCGATCAGCCATGCCCATGTGACGGAATAGATGACGACCGAGAGCGCGAACTTCACGGCTTTGGTCCAGATCGGCAGACCGGTCAGCGTCCGGTCGTCGATTGTCATCCCTCCGATGGCGGCGAGAGTGAGGATCGCCATGGCGACGGCGAGCAGCATCAGCGGGCGGTGCCAGTTCAGTGCGAGCACGGGTTCTCCGAATCATCTGGCGGCGTGGAGGCATAGCGCTGTGGTGGTCGTCGAATGACGCCGAGGCGCGGACTCCACATTGCGTAAGTGGAACTATCGATAGTTCTACTATCGGTAGATAGTGGTGGCTATGCTTCCAGATGTCAATATTCGGAGGCGCCGACTTCGAGAACCAGGAGGACCATGCGGATCGCCGCTCTCAGCCGGGCCGGCGGGGTTTCCCCCGCGTCGATCAAGTACTACGTACGAGAGGGCCTCCTACCGCCCGGCACTCGCACGCATCAGAACCAGGTGGAATACAACGACGACCACGTGAACCGGTTGCGCCTGATCCGCGCGCTACTGGATATCGGTGGCCTGTCGGTCGAAGCCGCCCGGTCACTGCTCGCCGTCCTGGATACCGGGACACTCACCGCACGAGAATCTCTCGGCATGGTGCTGTACGCACTGGGTGAACGCCGTTCGTCGGTGGGAGAAAGTGAGAAGGAAACCGCCGCAGCGGATGTGGAGGCGTTGCTGGCCCGTCGTGGTTGGCGGATCGATGAGCGCAGCCCGGCACGGAGTACGCTGGTCGACGCTTGTGCGGCGCTGCGGCTACTCGGGCATGAGGATCTGGTCGCCGCGATGGACGACTACGCCGATATCTCCGAGTCGATCGCGGCAATCGATATCGGCCTGATTCTGGCCGAACCCGCTCTCGACCGGATAACCGAGACCGCGATCGTGGGAAACCTGCTCGGAGACACCCTGCTCTCGGCCCTTCGGCGCCTCGCACAAGAACACCTGTCCAGCGGGTTACTACCCGAGGACGGTCCGACCGGCGCCGGTCAGGTGTCCTGACCACGGGTGCTGTGCGGCGGATTTCTATCCGAGATATCGAGAAGGTCGGCGATCCGGCGGAACGCGGCCCGATCGTCGACCTGAAGCGCAGGTAGCAACCTCAGATCGAACGAATCGAGCTGCGATATTTCCGCCGCGCCGGATAACAGCGAGGCCGAGGTTCCTAACCGGTCGTCACTCCCGGACGGTGATTACCTCCACCCGCTCCCCGGCATCGAACTCGATCACCTGATGCACCCGGGAATCGCCCACCGGTCCCAGATCGGCGACCACCACCTCGCCGCGCTGGGCAATCGATTCCACCAGTGCCTCCAGCGGGTTACCGTCCGATCCGGCGATCAGGATGCGGTCGCCGACCTCCAGCGCGTCGGCACGGACGCCGCCGTCGATCAGGCGCGGCGTGAACACGCCGCAGTAGGTCCGGCCGGCGATATCGCCGACCCCGCGCTGAGCGATCGTCCACCAGACGGGTGTGGTGCTGTCGCTCGCGGAACGGCGGTGCCAACGCAGGACCCGATCCCGGTCCGCTTCGGCAGCGGCTCGGCTCTCGTGTACCGAAACATGGCGCCGGACAGGCGCGCTACGCGGTTTCACGGTGCCCGCGGCGCCGTCGACCACCAGGATCCAGTTCGCCGACTGTTCCTGATCACGTCCCGCGTGCACCCGTTTGGCGAGCGCCTGGCCGGGAGTGGCACCGAGCCGATCGGCGACTTCGGCCATGTTCTCCGCGAGTCCGAGTGCGCGCAGGAACCCGGCCACCTCGATCTCGGCGGTGTCCAGCCGCTGGGCCAGCACCGGCATGGGCGTGCGATCTCGCCAGGCGCCACGGGCGATGTGCTCGTGTTCGGTCAGCCAGAGCGCAGACGGACCGTGCCGGTGGTGGTCCACCACCACCGACCACCAGTCCCATTCGGGTTCGGCCGCCATCCGGTCGCGGATCCAGCCGGCTCGATCGCCGACCCGTACTTTCTCGTCCGGCGGAACGAAATTCCGCAAAGCCGCCTGAACGGCGGACGGGGTACGCCCGAGTTCCGCGGCGATCTCGGGTAACCCCTTACCCGCCCGCAGTTCCCCGGCGATGACCCGGTATTCGGATTCGCGCCACGACGTCCCGTGCTGACGCGGCGGCAGCAGTCGTTCCTGTCCGATTTCACTCATCACAGAACCCCCGGTTCCGAAGCGCCGAAAGGGTGTGTCGAGCGGTCGGTTCGCCGACCGCTCATAACCCTCCGACTGTGTCCTACCTGCATGATTCTACGTGGGGGGTCCGACAGAAACGGTCTGCCGACAGCTGTCCGGACCGGGGCCGAACGAGAAAGATCCGTTCCGGGGCAACAGGTTCGGTGCGGCGGCGGGAAGGGGCGAACGAAACCCGGCCCGGCCCACCTGTTGCGGTGGGCCGCAGCCGAGTTCGTCGGTCACGGGGTGGAGTAGCCGATCAGCGCGCCGACACCGGCGCCGATCGGAATCGTGACCAGGGCGCCCACACCGCCCAAGAAGAAGCCGAGCACTGCACCGATCCCGGCACCGACCAGGGCGCCGACTCCGGCATTGTGCAGTTTGCGGGACTCGGTGTCCGGATCGGCTACGAGCTGGGCCACATGCCGGCCGGCCGGGGTGGACGCGCCCGGTGTCAGGGTGAGCGTACGGCCGTCGGCGGAGATGGTGGAGGCCGGTGGTGCGGTCTGCCCGGCAGCGGCGGTCCCGAGCGGCAGGGTGGTGACCACGCGCCCCGACAGGTCCGACAAGGTGATGGCCGCACCGTCGGCGGTGAGCGCGAAGCTGCCGGCGTCGAGGGTCGTGACGATCGCGGTGCCCGCCTCGTTCGGTGCCACGACATAGCCGACCCCCTGCTCGGCCCCCCGCACGGCCACCTCGGTGGCGGCCGGTTGCGCCTGCGCCGTGCCCGCGGCGACGCCGAGGGCGCCGATCGAGATCAGCGCGGTTGCGGCGAGTTGCTTGATTCTCATGGTGTTCCCCACTTGTTCTGCCGGCGTGGCTGCGCCGACGGTCCCCAGGAAGCCGGATCTCGGCCCGGAACCCATTCTCACGGAACAAGATCGGGGGGACAATGGTTTCCGGGAATTGCCGCTACACGTCCAGGAGATGCGGGAGCCCGGCTCGGAACCGATCCGCGTCGAGCCGTTTCGCGGGTTCGAAGGCCGGCAGCGCGACCAGCGGGAACACCGGTGCGTGGGGGGAGGGATCGTCCGCGGCGTCGATGATCGCATTGGCCGCCGACCGACCGGATTCGTTGGCGCTCTCCATAGTCGCGAGATCGATATTGCTGCGCACATGATCACCGCCGAAGAAGAGATTCGGTACGGCGCAGTGCGCGGTCGGCCGATGATCGTAGGAACCGACGGTGTTGACCAGCAAAGGGGTCTCGTTGTGGGTGCTGCCGCCGGACCAGCTGACCCCGGGATCGAGGTGCCAGGAATGGATATCCTCGTCGCGCAGCCACCCGGTGCCGTTGTTCAGCCACATCTTCAACTGCGCCCAGACCTCGCTCGCGATTTCCTGGGCGCTGCACTGTTTGGCCGGGCGGCGATGCAGAATACCCGGGGTGTCCCAATCGGAAATATCCACCGAGAGACATTCCGCGGCCGAACCGTCACCGTACAGGGCGGGGAAGTCACCGACCCACATGGGTGCCTGACGCAATGCGGTGAGCGCCCACGGTGATCCCAGCGCCGCGATATGACCCTCCGGAATATCGGTCGTACGGCGCAGATAGAACTGGATACCCACCATCCAGTCGGTGAGCAGTTCGCGCATTCCGGCCAGATGCGGATCGGCGGAGAGTATCTCGTCGTCGAGTAGTGGCACGGTCTTGTCGACCGGCATGGCGCAGACGTAGTGGTCGGCGACCACCGATGTCGCGGTGCCGCCGGTGTCGGTGACGGTCACCGATTCGATTCGGCCGTTGGTGTAATGCAGCCGGCTCGCGCGCCGGCCCATCATGAACTGCACACCGCGCGAGCGGAGATAGGCTACCCACGGGTCGATCCAGGCCGTATTGGTCGGGCGGTTCAGGATCCGGTCCACCCCGCCGGAGAATTCGGGAACGAGCCCGGTACCCGCGAGCACGAGGGCCTCGCCGATGGTGCCGATGGTGCGTGCCGAACTGAGATGGGGTTTCGCCGCGACGGTGATGCGGGTCAGCGCGTTGACCAGATACGCGCGGTAGGCCGGGGATTTCCCGTCCGCGCGCATGATCTGTTCCCAGGTCAGGTATTCCCATTGCCCGAAGCGGCGTTCGGGACTGGAGGTGAACCACATCAGCATCTGTTTGGCGAAGAAGGCCAATTCGTGCGGCGGCAGCTCCGGGATGAAACTGAACGCACCGATAATGCTGTTCTGCAGGCGTTCCGGGGTGAGCTGATCGAGCGCGCCCACTTCCACCGGGGCGAAGATCGGCGGTTTGTCGCGGAATCCCGCCACCGTCCCCTCGACTCGGATCAGGTTGTCGAGCACACCGTTGGGATTACCGGGAAAGGGAATGCGGCGCATGGTGTCGGGAATGTTCTGGTAACAGCCGGGGAAGAAACGGAATCCGTGCTCACCGGGAAGATCGGCGCGGCCGCCTGCGCCCGTGCGGGGGACCGGCATACTGCGGGCCTTCCCGCCGAGGAAAGCGGGTTCGTAGACGGTCACCCGGAAACCGCGTTCGACGAGTTCGTGGGCGGCGGAGAGACCGGCCATACCACCGCCGAAGACGGCGACTTCCTTGCCTCCCGTGCGTAGGCCCGGGGTTCGGCGGCGCGGCGCGGCCGCGGTCGCGGTACCGCCTACCGCCGACCCGGCCGCGAGGATCGCGGCGCCGGCGAAAGCGCCGCGCAGGGCGGTGCGCCGGTCGATCGAGGCTGACTTCTTCGGCAGCTGATCCGACATTGTGTACTCCTGGTCAAGCGATGGCGGTACCGGTGGAGGATGGGGGGACAGGGGGCGGAGTGCCGCGCAATGTGGTGCACGAGCTGTGGAATTCGTGTGCGGTGGCACCGATCTCGTGTGCCAGATCGGCCAGCACCGGCCTCGGGTCGCCGCGGTGGTGCCACAGCGCACCGACGGTGAGCCGGGCCATGCGGGCGGGGGTGTAGAGCTCGGCCGGCCGCCGGGTGCGGGAGAAAATGCCGGTGGTGATCGCTGCGAGGTCTCGATCCCCGGTCGCGGCCCGGTACAGCTCCACTTCCAGTGGGCTCATCTCGGTACCGCGGGCGAGCCGATTGGTCCAGTGGTAGATCTCGCGGCATTCGCGTACCCGGCGGCGTTCCCACGCGGCGCCGGCGCGGTCCAGCCGGACCGGATCATCGAGCACCGGAGCGACGGCCTCGGCCAGCAGCCGGCCGTAGTGCAGGGCGTCGCGGATGCCCTGGGCGGTGACCGGATCCTTGAAATGCCCGGCGTCACCGGGCAGCGCCCAGCCCGGCCCGCTGGACCTGCGGAAGTAGGAGACGATATCGGTGGCCGACCGCACCCGGCCCACCTGCTCACAGTCGCGGAGTCGTTCCCGCAACGGCGGGATCCGGTCGAGTGCGGCGGCGTAGCGGCGTTCGGCGTCGCCGGGGCGTAGCCTGCCGGATTCGGCGGGCGGCTGGACCAGACTCAACAGTAGACCGTCGTCGCAGGGGAACGCGGTGCCCAGATCGGTACCCACCCGCCACTGGGCGGCGGTATCGCGCCATTCAGTGGACGCGTCGCGCCAGTAGGCGAAGTAGCAGTCGCGGCCGCTGGGTTCGGATTCGTACGGGTCCAGGGCGCCGGTGAGCTTCGCGACGGTGCTGCGGCGACCGTCCGCGCCGATCACGAGCGCGGCGCGGATCTCGGCCGGTTGGCCGTGGGAGTCGGTGTAGCGGACACCGGCGCAGCGCGCGCCGTCCCAGACGAGGTCGGTGACCCGGCATTTCTCGCGGATATCGGCCCCGGCCGCGCGGGCGGTACGAATCAGTGCGTGATCCAGTCCGGACCGACGCACGCACAGGGTGTAATCGATACCGTCGACCTGCGGGAATTCACTGGCGATCGCATACCCGGACCCGGCGGCGTAGGCCTTGGTGAGCCGGGGTGCGCCCAGTTCCGCCACGGCATCCAGCGCGTCGAGCCGGGACAGTTCGGCGATACCGGCCGGCCACAGCAGATGAGTGGAGAGGGTGTCGGAGGGGAAGCGGGCACTGTCCAGTGCGATGACTCGGCGGCCCGCCCGGGCGAGGGTGGCGGCGGTGGCCGAACCGGCGCACCGGGCGCCCACGACGACGGCATCGGCTTGCTCGACCACGCGGGGGGAGTCAGCCATGGATACCGCCTCGGTCATCGAGTCTCGGACACTATGTCCGATTGATGGTGCGTTCCCCGGCGCGGATTGTCAACCTGCTGAGCGGCACTGTCCCGCACAGTCTTCCGTGAACTGCGGCCGCGCGATCGATCGGCGCCGCATCCGCGGCGGGAAACCGGTCCAAGTGTCGTGGCGACCGGCGCGACACGCGCCGGCGGGCACAATGGCTCCATGTACCTCGAGAGCCGATATCCACTGCATCACACGAGCGATCCGGCGAGTGCGGGATGCCGTCGCTGACCCGCACTCCCCGGTCCGCCCGGAAACCGGACGAGGATCGTCGGGCCGAATTCGAACAGCGGGTCCTACGTGCGGTCGAGGATCTGCTTGCCGATGGGACGCCGTTCACCGAGATCGCGGTACAGAAGATCGCCGCCACGGCGCAGATGGCCAGGTCCACCTTCTATCGGTATTTCCCGGACAAGAGCCAGTTGTTGATCCGGACGGCGGATCTGGCCACGGCCGACCTGTTCTCGGCCGCTGAGCGGTGGTGGGGCGCCGAGCACGCGGACCGGGAGGCCGGAGTGCAGCGGGCGATGAGCGCGATGATCGCCGGGTTCCGGCGGCACCGCTACCTGCTGCTGGCATTGAGTGAGGTCGCCGCCTACGACCGGGATGTGGGCGCCTACTGGCGGGCGCGGGTGGCCACTTTCGTCGATCTGGTGCGAATCCGCCTGGAAGCCGACCGGGCGGCCGGCCGGGTCGCGCCGGAGCTGGAGCCCGCGGCGACAGCGCTGGTCCTGGCGGCCATGGTGGAACGTTCCATCACGACCGCGTTCGCGGTGCGCACCGGGATCAGTGATGCGGAGCTCGCGGCGGCGCTGGGTCGTTCGATCTGGTTGGTCGTCTACGGTGACGCCCCGGCCGGCGGTGGTCCGGCCGCGCCGGTGTGAGCGTTCGCACCGGCACGGTTTCGTGGATTCGCCGGTATTCCGGCCAGGCGGTGGGCGGCGAGCACCACGGCGGACCGCTGTGCCGCGATCCGTTCGGCCGGACCCGGGCCCGCGTGTACCGCGGTGGTGCGGGCCAGTTCGGTGAGCATGCGCAACAGCATGGGCGCCGCGATATCGGCGGTGATCACGCCCGCGTGCTGGCCCCGGCGGATCTCGGCGAGTTTGGGGTCGACGGCGCGGCGCAGGACCTGTTCGATCCGGTCGTCGGCGGGCTCGAGATCGGCCCAGGCCTGTAGCCGGGCGTTCTCCGGATGTGCCAGGAAGTGGTCGAAGAGGCGGCCGATATAGCCGGGTAGATCGTCGGCGCGCAGTGCGGTTTCGGCCGTGGTTTGCCGGGTCCATTGCTCGGTGACCGCCGCGTACAGCTCGTATTTCCCGGGGAAATAGGCGTAGAGCCGGTCCTTGCTGGCCTGTGCGGCCGCGGCGATTCGGTTGATCCGGGCGCCCGCGACGCCGTACTCGGCGAATTCCGCTTTGGCGGCCGCGAGGATCCGGTCCCGGGTTGCCTGGCCTGCCGCTCGCATATCGCGAATCCTATCTTGCCGAACCGGATGGTTCGGAACTATGGTCGTTGCCGAACCGGATGGTTCGCCGAATCCAGTCGATGGGACAGCTATGAGCGCGGACAAACCACGGTGGCAACAGTTGCGGGAGCAGGCCGAGGGGGTGTCGGTGACCGAACTCGACGATCTGTGGGCACGGCTACGGCCCGCCCGCGCCGAGGAGATACTGGGCCAGTGGCGGGGTGATGCGTTCCAGACCGGTCATCCGCTGTGCCGGGCGCTGCCCAAGAGCCGCTGGTACGGCAAGACCTTCCATTCACTCGGTGACGCTCAACCGCTCATCTGCCGCGGGGAGGACGGCACCCTGTTCTCGAATGTCGAACTGGGCCAGGGTGAGGCGACCTTGTGGAACATCGAGTTCCGCGGCGAGGTGACCGCCACCATGGTCTATGACGGCCGCGCTGTGTTCGACCACTTCAAATGGCTCGACGACACCACCCTGATGGGCATCATGAACGGGCGCCCGGAGCTGGTGCTCGCCGACGGCCAATATTTCTACTTTCTGCTGGAACGGGCATAGCGATGCGGACGACGGCGGTCCTGTCCCGCGATCCGGCCGCGCCGTTCTCGGTGGAGACGGTGGACCTCGACGAGCCGCGCGACGACGAGATCCTGGTGCGTATCGTCGCGGCCGGGATCTGCCACACCGACCTGGTCAACCGGACCCTGGGCAAACCGGACCGACCGGTCCTGCTGGGGCACGAAGGCGCCGGGGTCGTCGAATCGGTCGGTGCGGCGGTGTCCTCGATCGCGCCCGGCGACCATGTGGTGCTTACTTTCCGGCACTGCGGTGCCTGCCCGAACTGCGCGGCCGGACGGCCGGCCTACTGCCGGAACTCGACCGCTCTCAACCATTTCGGCCGGCGGCCGGATAAGTCCGCGCGCGTCACGGTCGAAGGAACGGCGGTGCGGGACGGCTTCTTCGGGCAATCCAGTTTCGCCGGCTACGCGCTGGCCACCGCCGACAACACGATCGTCGTCGACCCGGCGGCCGATCTGGCCGTCGCCGCTTCGTTCGGCTGCGGGTTCCAGACCGGTGCCGGTGCGGTAATGAACGCGTTGCGGCCGGAACCCGGGGCCTGGCTGGCGATCTACGGCGCCGGTGCGGTGGGATCGGCGGCGTTGCTGGCGGCCCGCACCGTGTCCGGGGTTCGGACGATCGTGGTGGAAACGGCCGCTCCTCGCCGGGCACTGGCCCGGGATCTGGGCGCCGACGAGGTCCTCGATCCCGGCGGCATCGATACGATCGCCGCGATCGGCGAGATCACCGGCGGCGGTGCGACGCACGCACTGGACACCACCGGTTCGGCAAAGGTTCTCGCCGATGCCTTCGCGGCATTGGGCACCGGTGCCACGGTGGTCGCGATCGGGCTCGGTTCGGGTGTTCCGCAGATCGATGTGCGCGATCTGGTGCTGAGTGGCAAAACCGTGCGCGGTTGCCTCGAAGGTGATGCCGAACCGGCCACGTTCATCCCGTATCTGCTCGAGTTGTACACCCGCGGTCTGCTGCCGGTGGATCGGCTCGTGACGCGCTTTCCTCACACCGAGATCGAGAAGGCGATCGCCGAACAGCACGCCGGATCGGTGATCAAACCGGTGCTCACCTGGTAATGGCCCGTCGTAACCGGCGACACCACCGCCGCGCGGCCCGGGTGCGCGTCCGCGCGGATGGGCCGGGTGCGGCAAGCCGCTAGCCGCCCGGGTGGTTCCGCCCCGGCTCGCCGGCTGTTCCCGCTTCCGCGGCCGGGCCCGTAGCGGATTTGCCGGGTGCGGCTCGGTAGTCACGTGTGCGCGGCCCGGCGCTGCTGCCGGTCGCGTCCGGCGCGGTGGCATCGGCCTCCAGGGTTTCCGCACGTTCGGCGCCCGGGGTATCGGAGTCGGCACCCCCCTGGTCCGCCTGCGCGGTCCCGCCCGGCTCCGGGGCGTTGCGATGCGGACCGAAGTGCAGGTAGAGCCCGAGTGGTGATCGCATCCCCGGGACGGCGACTGCTGTCGCGGGAGCCAAGGCGATGGCGGGTGCCGTGAGGCCGGCGAGACAGGCGATCGCGACCGAGATGCGTCGTGCTGTGCGTGTTCCCACGTAAACCTCCCAGGGTGAGTGATCGGTTTTCGTTGGTGCTGAACAGTGGAGCAGCTCGACGCTAGCGCGGGCGCGGCGCGGGAGCACGCCGCGCGGTGGGTGTGTCGAGGCCGTGTTGTGACAGATCGGTGACCGTCGGGGACGAGCCGCCGGTCGGTGCGATGCTTCGGATGCTGATCGAGTGCTGGAGGTCCCGCCGAGTGCGTGTCGCATTTGCGACACGCCGCTCCCCACCGGCCCGACCAGAGGGAATCGGTGAGTCTCTCCCCATTGTGCGCCCATTTGCGCTTCAATAACCGGTCGGGTTCGGCTTTACGGAATCGGCATTCCTCGCCACCGCATACACCGGCATCCGAGAGGGGCACGACCAGATGAGCACGATTCTCACTGCACTGCACGACGGTCTTCCGGCATTGCACGATCACTACGTCGTTCTTGCCCAGCTGGGCAATCCCAGTCCGGAAGCGCCGCCACTGTCGGACAAGATCGTACAGATGACCAGGTATCTCACCTGGTTCGTCCTGTTGTCCGGTGTCACCTCGATCGTCTTCGGTGGGGGCAAGTTCGCTTGGGAGAAGTGGAACGGTGGAGCGCTGACAGCTCCCAAGCAGATTGCGGGTGCCATGGCCGGCGGCGCGGTGGCGACCAGCGCGGGGACGATCATGAACGCCATCATGGGCTGACGAGTTCTTCGGATCGGCCGCCGGGCGAGATCGAGGACCCATGTCCACCCGATCGCCGAGGCCGCAGCGCGGCAACGGTGAGCGGTGGAGGTCCGCCCGGCGGCCCGGTGTTAGATTCGGGCTGTGTACTCCGGTCTCGCGAGCACGCTGGTGCGCTGGTTACTGCCGGTCGTGCTCGCGGTGGCCGTTTCGGGAATGCACCACCTGCCCGCCCGAGCCGGCGGTGACACACACCATTCGGTGTCCGACTCGCCGGCGCTCGTTTCGGTGCCTCCTGTTCCGGAACACGGCCGGGAGCACGACGAGGCGGTGCTGTGCTGTCAGTGGCCGCCGGGCGCCGTCTCCACGGTGCCGCGTGACGGTGGTCCGGCCGGTCACGGTACGGGTCACGAGTTGTTGCACCTGTGCCTGGCTGTCCTGGTCGCGGCGCTGGCCTCGCTATTGATCTTCGCGGCCCCCGGGCGGTACCCGTCGGCGAATGAACCCGCCCGTGCGGCGGTGCTCCCGCCCGAAGCTCTGGCTCGGCCTCCGCCGTGTGTTCCGATCTCGCGGCGCCTGGCGGTTCTGGGCGTGTTGCGGCTGTGATCGACGCCCGCCGGACCCGTCTCCCGGGTCGCGGCGCTGCTTCGTCGTACGCAACTCACCCGAACTCTCAGGAGCACGCCATGATCAGTAGATTTGTCACCGGGGCCGCACTCGCGATCGTCACCGCCGCCGTAGCGACCGGCTGTAGCGATAACAGCGATACACCCCCGATTGCCGATACCGCGACCACTTCGGTGGCCGTCGGTGGTGCGGCGACCGCACCGGTGGCCGGTGACCACAACCAGGCCGATATCCGCTTCGCCGAGGAGATGATCCCGCATCATCGCCAAGCAGTGGAGATGGCCGCGCTCGTTCCGTCGCGTTCGAGCGACCCGGCGGTTATCGATCTGGCCGCGCGTATTCAGCAGGCGCAGGACCCGGAGATCGCCACCATGACCGGATGGCTGCAATCCTGGGGCGTCGCCACGACCGAGGGCGGCGGACACTCCGGAATGGGCCACGGCACCATGCCCGGCATGATGACCGACGAGCAGATGGGCCAGCTCGAGGCCGCCCGGGGTCCGGATTTCGACCGCATGTGGCTCAGCATGATGATCGCCCACCACGAAGGCGCGGTGCGGATGGCCGAGACCGAGCTTGCCGAGGGGATCGCCCCTGATGCTCGGGCGCTGGCGCAGCAGATCATCGATTCCCAGCAGGCCGAGATCCAGCAGATGCAGGCAATGCTGAACGGCTGATATATCGGGTGGTCCGGTGCTCGCCTCGAGGTGGGCGCCGGGCCGCCCCGGGTCGGTTTTCGCGGTCTCGCCTCGGCTGTGGGCCCGATCACCCTTTTCGATATACCCCCTAGGGGTATAGTTCGGGTATGGCGACCGAACGCGGATCCGAACACACCCGGCACAGCGGCGATCCCGGGTCACCCGAGAGGGCCCACCGCGCCGGGGCGGAGGTCGCGGTGGGCCCGCACGGAAGTGGTCACACCGGGAACCATGCCGCGCACGGCAGTCCCGGCGAGCACGGCGACCATGGTGGGCACGGCGACCACGCGGCCATGTTCGGCCGGCTGTTCCGATGGATGTTGCTCCTGGCAGTACCTGTCGTGGCCGCCGATGCGATGTTCGCCGATTTGGTCGGATACACCGTTCCCGCTGTGCTGGCGTGGGTGTCGCCGGTACTCGGCACCGTGATGTACCTCTGGGGCGGCCGGCCGTTCCTCACCGGTGCCGTATCGGAGATCCGGGCCCGGCGGCCCGGCATGATGCTGCTCATCGCCCTCGCCATCACCGTCGCCTTCCTGGCCTCATGGGGCGCGGTGATCGGGCTGGTATCGCACGAACTCGACTTCTGGTGGGAATTGGCGCTGCTCATCGTCATCATGCTGCTCGGGCACTGGCTGGAGATGCGGTCGCTCGGACAGGCGTCGAGCGCACTGGAATCACTGGCGGCGCTGCTTCCCGACGAGGCCGAACGGGTGGACGAATCGGGTACCGCCGTCGTTTCCGCCGGTGATCTGGTCCCGGGCGATCTCGTGGTCGTGCGGCCGGGCGGACGGATTCCGGCGGACGGCACCGTCGAATCCGGTACGGCCGATGTGGACGAGTCCATGATCACCGGTGAATCGCGCGCGGTCCGGCGGCAGCCGGGAGACCGAGTGGTGGCGGGCACGGTCAGTACCGATTCCGCGCTGCGGGTGCGGATCACCGCGGTGGGAGGCGATACGGCGCTGGCCGGAATCCAGCGGCTGGTCGCCGAGGCACAGAACTCCTCCTCACGCGCCCAGGTGCTCGCCGACCGGGCCGCGGGCCTGCTGTTCTGGTTCGCTTCCGGTGCGGCCGTGCTGACGGCGCTGGCCTGGTCGCTGCTGGGTCAGCCGGAATCGGCCGTCACCCGGACGATCACCGTCCTCGTCATCGCCTGCCCACACGCGCTGGGTCTCGCGATCCCGCTCGTGGTCGCCCTCGCCACCGAGCGTGCTGCCCGGGCCGGAGTGCTGATCACCGATCGGCGTGCGCTCGAGGCGATGCGCACCGTCGACGCGGTCCTCTTCGACAAGACCGGCACGCTGACCGAGGGCGCGCCCGCGGTGGTGGCGGTGATCGGTTCTCCGGCGTTCGACGAGAACGCGGTTCTGGCGCTGGCCGCCGCGGTCGAAGGCGACAGTGAGCATCCGCTGGGCCGCGCCGTCGTCTCTGCCGCCGCGCACCGATCCCTGGATGTTCCGGCCGCTACCGGTTTCGCTGCCCGCAACGGGATCGGCGTCACCGCGTCGGTGGCCGGTGCGGCCGTCGGTGTGGGCGGGCCGGGGCTGCTCGACGAATACGGGCTCGCACCCCTGTCCGGAGCCGCCGAATGGTCCGCCGCGGGGTCGACCGTGCTGCATATCGTCCGGAACGGCGTGGTGGTCGGCGCGCTGGCCGCGGCCGATGCGGTGCGGCCCGAGTCGGCACAGGCGGTGGCGGCGCTGCACACCCGCGGTATCCACGTCGCGATGATCACGGGCGATGCCGAGGTCGTGGCCCGGTCGGTCGCCGCCGAACTCGGTATCGACGAGGTGTTCGCCGGGGTGCTGCCCGCGGACAAGGGCGAGAAGGTGCGGCAACTACAGGCGGCGGGCCATATCGTCGCGATGGTCGGCGACGGCGTGAACGACGCCCCGGCGCTGGCCGCGGCGGATGTGGGTATCGCGATCGGCGCCGGTACGGATGTGGCCATCGCGTCCGCTGGTGTGGTCCTGGCCGGTGACGATCCGCGCGCGGTGCTCTCGGTGATCGAATTGTCCCGCGCGACCTACCGGAAGATGATCCAGAACCTGGTATGGGCGGCCGGATACAACATCGTGGCTGTGCCATTGGCGGCCGGTGTCCTGGCGCCGTGGCATATCACCTTGCCCATGGAGGTCGGCGCGATCCTGATGTCGGTATCGACCGTCGTGGTCGCGCTCAACGCCCAGCTGCTCCGCCGCCTGGACCTGCGTCCCGAGAAGGTGCTGACCGGCGGAGGACGTTCTCGGGTCAGCGGTCGGCGCCGGGGGTGAGACGGGTGAGCGCGGCGATCGGCGCGGTGAGCTCGGCGGTATCCAGAGCCGATCCGGTCGTCAGCGCGTGCAGCAGGGTGCCGTCGAGGAATATCGTGATCGCCCGGGCGGCGGCGGGCCCGGTGTGCGGGGTGAGGATATCGACGAGCCCGTCGAACCAGACCCGCGCCAGCGGACGCAGTTCCGGTAGCCGGGTCGAGGCCAGATAGAGCTCGTTGACGGTGAGTAATTGGTCGGGGTGTGCGAGACATTCGGCGGCGAGTGCGGCGAGTGCGGCGGGTAGGTCGGTGCTGCGGCCGAGTGTCGCGGACCAATGTGCCAGCGCCTCCCGGGTGGCGGCCGCGGTATCGGTGAGCGCGGCCTCGGTGAGGTCGGCGAGATCGGCGAAGTAGTACGTCGTCGAGCCGACCGGCACACCGGCTTCGGCGGCGACCAGGCGATGGGTGAGGCCGGCGATCCCGTGTGTCGGGATCAGGGCCCGTGCGGCATCCAGGATGCGCTGGCGGCGATGCGGATCGCGCGGGGTCAATGCGCCCCCGCGAGATTGAGGGTGACCACCCCGGCGACCACCAGGGCCACGCCCGCGATCTTGGTGGCGGTGAGCGATTCGCCGAGGAACAGCGCCCCGATGATGACGATGAGGGTGGTGCCGAGTCCGGACCAGACCGCATAGGCGAAACCCACGTTCATCCCGCGCGCGATGGCCTGGGCGAGGAGTACGAATGCCAGCGCGTACGCCGACAGTGAGGCGACCGTGGGCCAGAGTCGGGTGAATCCCTCGGTTGCCTTGAGCAGGCTGGTGCCCACGATCTCGGCCACGATGGCCGCCCCGAGCAGTGCCAGCGACATAACGGTTTCCTCCATATGTGTACGTTCGTACATGGACAACAGTACACAAAGTCGGATCTCGGTGTGGCCGGGTCTGTGCGCTGCGGCCGGGTTGCCGGCCACGGCGTATCGAGCCGGCGTCCCGGAGCGAGATTCAACCGACCCTCACCGCCGCGACCGCCGGAGGCGAGCGCGTCGGGTCAGGCAAACGCGGGTTCGGGGCGCTCGCTCGCGGCCACTCGGCGGCCGGTCCATGCGGCTGTGGGGTCGCGCGAGTCCGGTACCGCCGATGCCGTGCCGGCCGGGGATCATCGGATCAGGTCCTGTGGGGTGTCGACATCCTCGGGTGAACCGGTCCCGTCGCACGGGACCCGCTGAACCAGTTCGGGATTGGCGGCCAGGAATTTCCGGGCGCCGATATCGCCGACCGCGCTCGCGGCCACCGCCGGAAAGTGTTCGGCGCCGAGCAGTACCGGATGTCCGGGGCGACCGTCGTAGGTGGCGATCGCCAGGCGGGAGCCGCAGGCGCGGAGCCGGCGTATCGACTCGGCACCGAGCCACGGCATATCGACCGGAACGACCACGGCGGCGCTTTCGCGCACCGCCGCCAGTCCGGCGATCAGCGAGGAACCCATCCCGGTCGCCCATCGCGGGTTGTGCACCACCGTCGCCCCGGGTACCCGCAGTTCGACCGCGCCGGTCACTACGATCACTCGGGCGCAGCCACCGTCGCGCAACAGCCGCACCGCGCGATCGACCAGCCGCTCGCCCTCGAAGAGAACGTCTGCCTTGGGTTTTCCGAAGCGTCGACCGGCGCCCGCGGCAAGCACCAGCCCCGCGGCCGCCGTCGGCGCGGTGCCGAGGTCCATGCCGAGATCGTCGTCGATTCTCAGTCCTCGGGCAGATCGATACCCAGCAGCGCCGCCTGGACCTGGTGCAGCCGGTCCACATCGCCGCGCAGGCCGGTCACGTTGTCCTGGTAGAGGAAGGCTTCGCCCAGCCGCACCATGGAATAGGCGAGCAGTGACCGTTCCAACTGGGGTGCGTAGCCGTCCTGTTCCTCGGCGCGGGTGATGAGCCGCTCCACCGCGACGAGGATGCGCGGCTGGACCGGGCCGTCGCTCGAGGTGAGTATGCGCAGGCCCGCCAGTGGTTCGTTCTCGAAGTACCGCCGGAACGGTTCGTTCCCGGCCATCCAGCGGTTGACCCGGTCGAGGACGCTGAGGATCCGGCGGGCACCGGATTCGCGCCGGCGGGCATCCGCGCGTTCGATGAGGGATTCGAACTCTCCGGCCAGTACGGCGCCCAGGACGCCGTCGCGGGAGCCGAACCAGCGGTAGATGGAAGCCCTGCTCAGTTTGAGCTGGGCGGCGATCGCCTGGACATCGACTCGTTCCCCGGCGAGGAAGGACTGCCGGGCCAGCGCTACTACTTCTTCACGGGTGGCCGAGGCCGGGCGGCCGGGTGGTCTGGACGTTCGGCTGACGGTGGTCACCACGTTATGGTACACACAATGATTCATGTATCTAAAATGGCCGAGAGCCCGGTCGTGGGCTATCGAGTGTAGGGCGGATCAGGCCGGTTGGGCCAGCGGGGACCGAGCCGACCATCGTCCGCCCTCCCTGGTGACGTGTACCGGATGGTCGAACGCCGCGGAAATGTATGTGGTGGTAATGGTTTCGGCGGCCGGCCCTGCGGCGACCGCGCGGCCGTCGGCGATGAGCAATGCGTGACCGGTCGTGGTGGGCAACTCCTCGAGATGGTGGGTCACCAGCACCGACGCGAGGTCGGGATAGGTCCGGTCCAGCGAATCGATCGTAAGCAGCAACTGTTCGCGCGCGGCCACATCCAGACCGGTGGTCGGTTCGTCGAGCAGTAGCAGGCGGGGTGCGGTGATCAGTGCGCGAGCGATGAGTGTGCGCCCGCGTTCACCCTGGGAGAGGGCGAACCAGTTCCGTTCGGACTTCGCGGCCATTCCCACGGCGTCGAGCGCGGCTGTCGCGGCGTCGATCTGATCGGCGCGCGGCGTCCAGCGCATCGGGAGGTCCACCGTTCCGGTGAGTCCGGTGAGCACCACGTCGCGGACCGGTAGCGGCGAGCGCAGCGGATGCCGGTGGTCGACATGCCCGATCGACCGCCGCAGTTTCTGCAACTCGACCCGGCCCAGCTGTTCGCCCAATACTCGGACGATACCGGTGGTCGGATGGGTGACGGCGCCGCAGAATCCCAGCAGGGTGCTCTTGCCGGCGCCGTTCGGGCCCAGCAGTGCCCAGTGCTCACCGGCCCGCACCGTCAGCGAGATACCGTCGATGATCTGGTTGCCGTCGCGCCGGAAGGTGACGTCGGTCAGTTCCAGAACGGGGGTGGTCACGAGAATGCCTCCTTGATGGCGTGCAGATGATCGCGGCTGAGTGCGGCCGCGGCGTGGGGATCGCGGGCGGCGATGGCGGCGGCGAGCTGTTCGTGCGCCGCATGGTCGGCGGGTGCCGACGGCAGCGGGCGGATATGCAACATATCGATCATGGCGATCCGCAGGCGGGGCAGGAAGGTATCGAAGAGTTGGATGAGTATGTCGTTGTGCGCGGCCACGATGACGGCCCGATGGAAGGCCATATCGGCATCGACGTGCTCGGGCACCGACAGTCCCGGCGCGGCCCGGCCGGCGAGGGTGCGTCGGATCGTCCGCAGATCGGCGGGGGTTCGGCGGTGTGCGGCCAGGGCGGCGGCCTCGGTCTCGATGGCCATCCGGGCCTCGACCACAGTGGCGATGCTCGCGCGCCGCACGACGATATCCCAGTCCGCGGTGCCGTCCAGGGCCGTGACGAAAACACCGGCGCCCTGACGGCTGCTCAGTACGCCGCGTCCCGCGAGTTCGCGAATGGCCTCCCGCAAGGTCGAACGTCCCACCCCGAGCTGGGCTGCGAGGGTGGTCTCGCCGGGCAGTCGGTGGCCCAGCTGCCATTCGCCGCCGCGGATGCGTGCCAGCAGTATTTCGGCCGTCTGTTCGGCCAGCGGCGATCGTCTCACCTGGGATAACAATTCAAAACCTCGCTACTTGTCTGAGGAGTCGTGTACAGTTTGCCATATGCCGCACCCGGAGCTTCTCCTCGACCGCCACGGCGGGGCCTGAACGATCGGCCGCCCCGCCGTGGGGTTGTCGTCGGCCGGTCACCGTCGCGGAGACGGCCGAACGCACAGGAAGTCCGGGAAACCCCATGACCACACAGATCCATCCCACCATCGATACTCCCATCGGGCCGGTCCCCGGTGACGCGCCGCGGTGGTACCGGCAGCGGCATTCCCAGCTGCCCTCACACCGGTATCGCGATATCCACGACCGGGTGGACGTGCCCGTCACCGAACGTCATTGGCCGCAGGCCCGGATCGACCGGGCACCGCTGTGGGTTCCGGTGGATCTGCGTGACGGCAACCAGGCCCTGGCCGAGCCGATGGACCCGGACCGCAAGATGCGGTTCTTCACCATGCTCGTCGCCATGGGCTACAAAGAGATCGAAGTCGGCTATCCCTCGGCGTCCAAGGCGGATTTCGACTTCGTCCGGATGCTGGCCGATACCGGTTCGGTCCCAGCGGATGTGACCCCGGTGGTGTTCACCCCCGCCCGGCGCGATCTGATCGCTCGCACGGTCGATTCGGTACGCGGGATGGACAACGAGGTGGTGATCCACCTGTACACCGCGACCGCGCCCATGTGGCGCGACACCGTGCTGGGCAAGGACGCCGCGGCCGTCCGTGAGCTGATCCTGGCCGGTGCCCGCGATGTACTCGAATTCGCCACGGACCTGCCCCGGGTGCGATTCCAGTTCTCCCCGGAGGTGTTCAACCAGACCGAGCCCGGGTATGTGCTCGAGATCTGCGACAGCGTCACCGAGTTGTGGCAGGCCACGCCGCAGCGGCCGGTGACGCTGAATCTGCCGGCCACGGTGGAGATCGCGACACCCAATGTGTACGCCGATCAGATCGAGTACATGCACCGCAATCTCGCCCGGCGCGACGGCGTGATCCTGTCGGTACATCCGCACAACGACCGCGGTACCGGTGTCGCGTGTGCCGAACTGGCGGTGCTGGCCGGTGCGCAACGGGTGGAGGGCTGTGTGTTCGGCAACGGCGAACGCACCGGGAACGTCGATATCGCCACTCTCGCACTGAATCTGCACGCCCAGGGCGTGGATCCGATGATCGATTTCTCCGATATCGACGAGATCCGCCGGACGGTCGAGTATTGCACCCGGCTGCCGGTCCATCCCCGGCATCCCTACGTAGGCGATCTGGTGCACACTGCGTTCTCCGGTACCCATCAGGATGCGATCAAAAAGGGTTTCGCCGAGCATCGGTCCCGCGCCGCCGCCACCGGCCGGGCTGAACGCGAGATCGAATGGCGGATACCGTATCTGCCCATCGATCCCGCCGATATCGGCCGCAGCTACGATGCGGTGGTC
This sequence comes from Nocardia sp. NBC_01329, assembly GCF_035956715.1. NCBI lineage: Bacteria > Bacillati > Actinomycetota > Actinomycetes > Mycobacteriales > Nocardiaceae > Nocardia > Nocardia sp. NBC_01329. The sequence goes on from NZ_CP108381.1 coordinate 2,170,843, forward strand.
CGGGTCAACTCCCAGTCCGGTAAAGGCGGTATCGCCTATCTGCTGGCCACCGAACACGGGCTGGACCTGCCGCGTCGGCTCCAGATCGATTTCGCCGGCCGGGTCCAGAGGCACGTCGACGGCACCGGTGGTGAGGTGAGCGCCGCCGAATTGCGCGTTCTGTTCGACGCCGCCTACATCGATGCGGCCGAACCACCGGACGTCGTGCTGAAGGATATCCGGGTGACCGGCTCGGCGGCGGCCCCGGCCGTCGCCGTGGCGCTGGTGGTCGACGGCCGGGCCCGCCGCAGCGAGCACGACGGCGCCGATCCGGTGGACGCGGTGGTGTCGGCCCTCGCGGCGGCCGGGCGCGATATCGAGGTTCTGGGACTGGCCGGTCACCGTGTGGCCGACCATGCGATCGCCTACCTCGAATACCGGCGCGCCGGTGAGAGCGGATGGTCGTGTGCGCGTGGCGAATCGGTGGAGTCGGCCGGAGTGGCCGCGGCGGTCCGGGCGGCGGCCGGTAGCTGTCCCGCGTGACCGGAGTCCGGCTCAATCGCCGGTGCGGCCGTCGATCCGTTCGCGCAGCAGATCGGCATGGCCGTTGTGGCGGGCGTATTCCTCGATGAGGTGCAGGTACACCCAGCGCAGGACTCATACGGTCACCGTATCGGCGGGCGCTACTTTCTTTTCCGCCCGGGAGCGGACGGCCGCCGCTCTCAGAACCAGGTCTCGCGCATATCGAGAGTGGTGGTGTCGAGGTCGGCGAGGAGATCGAGTTGTGGTCCCGTCCGGGGGAGTTCGTGGCGGAAGAAGTAGCGGGCGGCATGCCGTTTGCCCTCGTAGAAATCACCATCGTGGCCGTCGGCGGCGACCGCCTGTGCCAGCCAGATCCAGGCCACCACATGGTGGCCGAAGGCTTCCAGGTAGACCGAGCTGTTCGCCAGAGCCACCTCGATATCGCCGGCCGCGAACAGGCCGCCGGTGACTGCGACCAGCCGGGTCCAGGACTTGTCCAGCCGATCGGCCAGAGCCGCGGTCGTATCGCCGAGTTCTCGCGCGGCCGCCAGTGTCGCCCGGATCCGGGCATCGAGTTCGCGCAGACTCGCGCCCGACTGCTGGGTCACCTTGCGGCCCAGCAGGTCCAGTCCCTGGATACCGTGGGTGCCCTCGTGGATCGGGTTGAGCCGGTTGTCACGGTAGTGCTGCTCGACGTTGTACTCGCGGGTGTAGCCGTAGCCGCCGAGCACCTGGATGGCGAGATCGTTGGCGGTCAGGCACCACTGAGAGGGCCAGCTCTTGGCGATCGGGGTGAGGATGTCCAGCAGCAGGGTCAGCGCGCGGCGTTCGTCGTCGGATTCGGCGGTGTGCTGTTCGTCGATCAGGCGGGCGCAGTACAGCACCAGCGCGAGACCGCCCTCGACGTAACTCTTCTGCGCGAGCAGCATTCTTTTGACGTCGGCGTGCTCGATGATCGGGCGCTGCGGAGAGGTCGGGTCGGCGGCGCCTTTGGTGCGACCCTGCGGACGGTCCCGGGCGTAGTCCAGCGATTCGAGGTAGCCGGTGTAGCCGAGCGCGGCGGCGACCAGCCCGACTCCGCTGCGCGCCTCGTTCATCATGTGGAACATATATTTCAGGCCCTGGTGTGGTTCGCCGACCAGGTAGCCGATCGCGCCGGGTTCGCCTTCCGGTGTCCAGCGGCCCTCGCCGAAATTGAGCACCGTGTTGACGGTGCCGCGAAAACCCATTTTGTGATTGAGCCCGGCCAGCGCCACATCGTTGCGTTCGCCGCGGGACCCGTCCTCGCCCACCAGGTAGCGGGGTACCACGAACAGTGAGATACCCCGGGTGCCGGCCGGGCCGCCCGGGATCTTGGCGAGCACCAGGTGCACGATGTTCTCGCCGAGTTCGTGATCGCCACCGGAGATCCACATCTTGGTGCCGAAGACCCGGTAGGTGCCGTCGTCGCGCGGTTCGGCGCGGGTGACGATATCGGCGAGCGAGGAACCGGCCTGGGGTTCGGACAGGCACATGGTGCCGAAGTAGCGGCCCTCCAGCATGGGCGGGACGAAACGCCGCACCACTTCTTCAGCGGCGTGCGCGATGAGGAGATTGGCATTGCCGATGGTGAGCAGCGGATAAGCGCTGGTTCCGGGGTTGGCGGCGTGGAACCAGGCGAAGGCAGCCTGGGCGACCGCGGCCGGGAGCTGCGCGCCGCCGAGGTCGGTGTCCATGGTCGCCCCGACCATGCCCGCCTCGGCGAACGCGGTAAGCGCCGTGCGGACCTCTGGGATGATGGTGACCGTATCGCCGTCGAAGGTGGGTTCGTGGGCGTCGTTGAGTTTGTTGTGGGTGGCGAAGTATTTGGTGGCCAGCTGCTCGCTCAGTTCGAGGACCGCGTCGAATGTCTGGCGCGAGTGGTCGGAGAAACGCGGCCGCCGGGTGAGGTCTTCGACATCGAGCCATTCGTAGAGCAGGAACTCGAGGTCGCGCCGGGACAGCAGTGTAGACCGCATAACCACCCTTTCGGTACAAGTTATAGTCAGAGTATCAAATGCCGAGCAGGCGACGACCCACGGATCCATGCCGCACCGGCGCCGCCGTAGGGGCTCGAGGGTAGTGAACTCCGTTCGCCGGGAACATGCCCACGCGGTTCGGCGCGACCGGGTATCGAGTTCGGTGTGGGTCGGTGCCGCTATCGGCTACCGGCCGACACCTGTCGGTAGAACTCGATCTGATCGGCTACGACGACATCCCGGAGTTCCGGGTCGGTGTAGAAGCTGAAATGTGTACCGGGATAGATCCGCAACTCGCCGTGCGGTGCGGCGTCGGCCAGTTCGCGGGTCGTGGCCACGGGCGTCTCGCGATCGTCGGCGGCGGCGCAGACCAGTAGTGGGCAGGACAGTTGCGCGGCCGACTCGGCCGGGCGATAACGCATCATCGCCAGTAGCGCCCGGGGGGCAACGGCATTGCGCCATAGACTTTCCCGGCCTCCGGTGAGTGTCCGGATGTGGCGGTCGGCCTCGGAAGTCGCGGTTACTGCGAGTTCCCCCGGCTGCCCGACCATCGGTATGTAATAGGGCGGCCGGCCCACCAGACCACGTAGCCGGTCCCGCAAGCAAGCGCCCAGCAACTTCACGGTGTCGCGGGCACTCCGGTCCTCGACTCGCTTCGGAAACCCGTTGAACGGAATCTGTGCCACCACGGCCCTGATACGAGCGTCACCGGCCGCGGCGACGATCATATGGGCCCCGCCCAGCGAGTTACCCCACAGCAATGTGCGGTCCGCGTCGATCCGCTCGTGGGCCCGGGTGAACGCGACGGCGGCGCGGATATCGCCGAGCTGACCGGCGAGGTCGGGTACCTGCCGTGGCTCGCCCGCGCTTTCGCCGAAACTGCGGTAGTCGAAAATCAGCGCGGCGAATCCCGCCTCGGCGAATCGTTCGGCGTATTCGACCAGGCGATCCATCGTTCCGCTGAATCCGTGGCAGAGCACGACGCACGGTAGAGGCTCGGTGCCGCTGGGCAGGTAGAGATTCCCGACGCACCGGGTACCGCCGACGTCGAACGAAACTCTGGTGCGCATGCGGATCATCCCTACGGCAATAGACTGACTGGTGGTAGGCAATATAGCGTAGAAACTGACCAAGGGTAAGTGGTGAGATGACTTTCGAGCGAATACTGGACGCGGCGCGGATCCTGTTCGCCGCGCGCGGCTACCGCGCCACCTCGATGCAGGCGATCGCCGACGAGGTCGGTATCACCAAGGCCGCGCTCTACTACCACTTCGACTCCAAGGACGCGATCCTGCACCAGCTCACGTCGCCGCTGCTGGACGAACTCGACGCTGTGCTGGCCGCGGCCGAGTCGGCGCCGGAGGCCGAGGATGTGCGCTGGCGGGCGATCGAGGGTTATGTCGATGTCCACCTGCGGCACCGGCACACCCTGACGATGCTCGTCAGGGATATGACCCTGTTGGTGCAAGCGCCGGTCGCCGACCGTTTCCGGGCGGCGATCGCGTTGGCGAACGAGCTCGTTGCGGGCCCCGGGGCCGGGATCGAGCAGCGGGTGCGCGCATCTCAGGTGGTGGCGGGCCTCGCCGATCCGGTGGTGTTGTTCCGCAACGAACCGGCCGATCGGCTCCGCCGGATGATCCTGGACGGCGCGCGGGCGCTACTGGGCGATCCGGCCGGATCGCGGCCACGCGGGCCTGCCAGGGGGCGCGGTGGAGGGCGACCCGCGAAGCTCACCGCCGCGCAGATCGAGCACGTGCGTTCGCTGCACGCCGCGGGTGCCGATACCGACGAGATCGCTGCCCGCTTCGGAGTGTCCCGAGCGACCCTGTATCGCTATCTCAAAAACAAATAGTAATGAGATTTGATTATGAGATAACGAGGAATCGCGCGCATGCCGTCCGTACTTTCCGGGTCGGCCGCAGCCCGGGAGATCAGGCGCTTTCCTCCCGCGCCAGAAGCGCCAGGATCGCGGCGGCCATCGCGGCCGGATCGCCGTCCGCCGGGCGCAGCACCAACGCCGGTGCGGCCGGCGCCTCGTAGGGGTCGTCGATGCCGGTGAAACCCCGGACCTCCCCGGCCCGTGCTTTCGCATAGAGGCCCTTGGGATCCCGGGCTTCGCACACCTCGAGCGGCGTGTCCACGAAGACCTCTAGGAAGGATATTCCGGCACTGTCGTGGGTGACCCGCGCCCGCTCGCGATCGGCCCGGTAAGGGCTGATGAGAGAGACAATGGCGACCATCCCGGATTCGGCGAACAACCGGGCCACCTCGCCCACCCGGCGGATGTTCTCGGTGCGATCGGCCGCGCTGAAACCCAGATCGGAATTGAGACCGTGGCGCAAATTGTCGCCGTCGAGCAGGAACGCCGGCCGTCCGGCCGCGACCAGGCGCCGCTCGAGCTCCACCGCCACCGAAGACTTCCCGGATCCCGACAATCCGGTGAGCCAGACGGTCAGCCCACGGGTCGCGCGCTCGGAGCGTTCGACCGCGCTGGCATGCCAGACCACGCGGGACGAGGGCAGACTGGGCCCGGTGATCATCCCGGCGCCCACGGTATCGCCGGTGATGTCGTCGACCAGCAGGAAGCTGCCGGTGGTGCGGTTGCGTCGATAGGAGTCGAACTGCAACGGCTGCCGGGTCCGCAGCTGCACCCGCCCGATCTCGTTGAGCGACAGCCCGGTCGCGTTCTCGTCCCGGTGCAGTGTGTTCACGTCGAGCCGGTAGTCCAGTGCGCGGATCTGGGCGGGAACACTGCGGGTGGTGTGGCGGACCGTATACGACGCGCCGGGGCGCATCTCGGCCTCGTCGCTGAACCAGCACACCATGGTGTCGAGGTCCCGGCTGACGTGTGGACGGTTGGCGGGACGGCAGAGCATATCGCCGCGGCCGATATCGAGCTGATCGGCCAGTCCGACCGTGACCGCCTGCGGCGGGAATGCCTGTTCGAGCGGAACTCCGCCCGGCCCCCAGATTCCGGTGACCGTGGTGGTGAGGCCCGAGGGAAGTATCGTGATCTCGTCGCCGGGAGACCAGACACCGCTGGCGACGGTGCCCGCGTACCCGCGAAAATCCGGGGTGTGACTGCGGATCACGTACTGCACGGGCAGCCGGGCGTCGATGAGGTTGCGGTCCGAGGCGATATGCACCTCTTCGAGGTGGTGCAGCAGCGGAGTGCCCTCGTACCAGTCCATGCCGGCGCTGCGGTGCACGATATTGTCGCCGTGCAGCGCCGACATCGGGATGAAGGTGAGGTCCGCGATCTGCAGCCGGGACGCGAAACCGGCGAATTCCTCCCGGATCTCGGCGAATCGCTGCGCCGAGTAGTCCACCAGATCCATTTTGTTGACGCACAGCACCAGGTGCGGGATTCCCAGCAGCGAGGCCAGGAACGCGTGCCGCCGGGTCTGCTCGACCACCCCGTACCGGGCGTCGACCAGGATGAGCGCGAGGTCCGCGGTCGAGGCGCCGGTCACCATATTGCGGGTGTACTGCACATGCCCCGGGGTGTCGGCGATGATGAATTTGCGCCGGGGTGTCGCGAAGTAGCGGTGCGCGACATCGATCGTGATGCCCTGTTCGCGCTCGGCGCGTAGGCCGTCGGTGAGCAGGGCGAGATCGGGATAGTCGTCACCGCGGTCGCGGCTGGTGCGTTCTACCGCATCGAGTTGATCGGTGAACAGGGTTTTGGAATCGAAGAGGAGCCGTCCGATCAGCGTGGACTTACCGTCGTCGACGCTGCCCGCGGTGGCCAGGCGCAGCAGGGTGCTCATCAGAAGTAGCCCTCTCGTTTACGGTCTTCCATCCCGGCCTCGGAGATCCGGTCGTCGGCGCGGGTCGCGCCGCGCTCGGTGACCCGCGCGGTCGCGACCTCCTCGACGACCTCGGCGGGGGTGGCGGCGGTGGATTCCACACAGCCGGTGCAGGTGGCATCGCCCACGGTGCGGAACCGCACCAGGGCCTCGTGCGGTTCCTCGCCGTCGAGCAGGGTCAGGAACCTGGTGTGCGCGAGCAGCATGCCGTCGCGCTGCACCACCGGGCGGCGGTGCGCGTAGTACAGCGGTGGCAGTTCGATGCCTTCGCTCGCGATATAGGTCCAGATATCGAGCTCGGTCCAGTTGGACAGCGGGAAGACTCGGATATGTTCGCCGGGACGATGTTTGCCGTTGTAGAGGTTCCACAGTTCCGGGCGCTGCCGACGGGGGTCCCACTGGCCGAACTCGTCGCGGAAACTGAAGACCCGCTCCTTGGCGCGCGCCTTCTCTTCGTCGCGCCGGGCGCCACCGAAGACCGCGTCGAACCGGCCCTCGCGTAGCGTGCGCAGCAGGGTTGCGGTCTGCAACCGGTTGCGGCTGGCCCGTGGGCCGGTGTCCTCGGTGACGCGACCGGCGTCGATATCCTTCTGGACTCGGCCGACGAGCAGGCGTAATCCGTATTTCGTGACGGCCGCGTCGCGATAGTCGATCACCTCGTCGAAATTGTGCCCGGTGTCGATGTGCAGGATCGGGAACGGGACCGGGGCCGGCCAGAACGCCTTGGTGGCCAGATGCAGCATCACCACGGAGTCCTTGCCGCCGGAGAACAGCAGGACCGGACGTTCGAAGGTTGCGGCCACCTCCCGGAGGATATGGACGGATTCGGCCTCGAGTGCGGCCTGATGCGAGAGCTCGTACGTACTCGCCGCCGACTTCGTGTTCTGGCTCACGCCTAAAAACTAGAACACGTTTCTATGCTAGGTCAACGGCCTTCGGCGGGCGGCCGCTCGCGGCGGCGGTAATCGCGTCGGCGGCGGCCATCAGCGCCGTGCCCCGGCGGGCGATCTCGGCCCCGGTGATCGGCTTGCCGACGTACATGGTGAGCACCAGTTGCTGTCGACCGTCGGCGTCGTAAGTCGGAGCCGCGAGCAGGCTCACCGGATGCTCTTTACGGGGCCGCAGGTCGGAGCCCAGGTAGACGCGTTCGCCGAGGGTGGTGACCAGTTCGGCGACGGCGGTGCGCAGCTGGTCGGGCAGGTCGTGCCCGGCTACCCCGGCCAGGAGCGAGTACAGCTGCCTGCCCGCGCCGGTCATGCTCTCAACCAGGTACCCGCGGTCCCGGCATTCGGCCACTATCCGGCGCAGCAGGGTCTCGTCCTGGCGTAGCGGGACGGTGGGGGTGGTGTTCAACCAGGCGTCGAAGGCGGCCTCGGTATCCCAGAGCACATACATGAGACCGACCGGCGGCGCGAATCGATAAGTCGCCCCGACCTGCACCATTGCCGGTCCGGCGCTGTCCAGGACACTGATCCGCTCGCCGACGACGGCCGAGGCGGTGCAGGTGGTGCCGTAGGCCGCGCTCAATCGTTCCAGCTCGGGATGGGCGAGCGCCGCGATGGAGAAACTCTCCTGGGCGACGCGGCCGGCGGCGATGAGGGCCGGGCCGGGACCGTATTCGCGGGTGCGCGGATCGCGGGTCAGGTAGCCGGCCGCGGTGAGCTCGGTGAGAATGCCCAGGCAGGTGGGTTTGGCGAGGCGCAGGTCGCGGGCCATTTCGGACAGTCCGGTATGGCTGCCCCGCCGGGCGACGACGTAATCGAGCACCTGGACGACACGCTGCGTGGGAGCGGAGCGCCGGCCGACCTCCCGAACCTCGGATATTCCTGCTGACATTGACCGCTCCTAGAACAGGTTCTAATCTTCTCGGTATCGCAATGTACCAGGGCGGTACATATATGGAACACCGGGAGTATCGTGCTGACCCAGCCGTTCGCGGAATCGATCGCCGCCGCCGAGGAAATCATCGAGAGTGCCCCGCATATCCGCACCGAACAGGATCTCGCCGAGGGCTACGACTACCTCGCGGGCAGTATCCGCGCCGCCATCCAGATGTCCTGGGCCTTCGAACGGGACTTCCCGTTCTTCGTCCAGTCCACCGGGCCCTACACCAAAATGGGCCTCGACAACCCGGACACCCTCTACTGGCACGCCAATCTGCGGCCCGACGCCGAATACGTGGTCACCGGAACTCGCGGCACCACCCGGGACCTGAGCTTCCAGGTACTCAACGGCAACTATTCGCCGACCGAGGTCCCCGGCGGGGAAACCGCCTTCGACGACCGCTCCATCGATATCGCCGCCGACGGCAGCTACGAATTGACCCTGGGCCCCGGCCGGGGCGGCCGCAACCATATCCAGCTCGCCGCCGATTCGACCATGCTCGCGGTACGCGAAGTCTTCGGCGACTGGGCGAACGAGAAAGCCGGCACCGTCCGGATCTCCCGGGTCGATACCGTGGGTTCTGCCCCGCCCGCGATCACCTCGGCTCTGATGGCCAAACGCTACGAGGTCGCGGGCAAGATGCTGGTGTCGCGGCTGAAGACCTTTCTCGCTTTCCCGGAATGGTTCTATCTGAACCTGCCGGTCAACACGATGACCGAACCGCGGCGTACCCCCGGTGGGCTGTCCACCCAGTTCTCCTCGGTCGGCCACTACGACCTCACCGACGACCAGGTGATGATCCTGACCGTGCCGAAATCCGACGCGCCCTACCAGGGCTTTCAGCTCGGCAGCATGTGGTACCTGTCGCTGGACTACATCAACCACCAGACCAGCCTCAATGCCGATCAGGCGAACGTCGATCCGGACGGCATGATCCGGCTGGTCGTCAGTGAACGCGATCCCGGCCTGATCAACTGGATCGAACGCACCGGCCACGATCGCGCCTATCTGCAGTTCCGCTGGCAGCGGCTGGCCCGCGAGATGACACCCGAGGACGGACCGGTGGTGGAACTGGTGTCCTTCGACGCACTGCCGGACCGGCTGCCGTTCTACAAGGAGTCGCGGATCGGTTCGCAGGACTGGAAGGCGCGAATCGCCGGTCGCCAGGCCGCGGTGGCGGAGAGGATGCTCGGCTGATGCTGTTGCAGGACAAGGTCGTCGTGGTCTCGGGGATCGGCCCGGGCCTGGGGCAGGCGATCGCGGTGCGGAGTGCGCGGGCCGGCGCCGATGTGGTGCTGGCCTCCCGTACCGAGAAGCGATTGCGCAAGGTCGCCGCCCAGGTCGAGGAACTCGGCCGGCGTGCCCTGGTGGTACCCACCGATATCACCGACGACGACGCCGCGCAGAATCTCGTCACCGCCGCCCACACCGAATTCGGCCGGGTCGATGCGCTGGTGAACAACGCTTTCGCCATGCCCCCGATGGTCGACCTCGCCGACGTGGCCCTCGACGATCTACGAACCAACCTGGAAACCAATGTGTTCGCCGCGCTGCGGTTGACCCGGTTGTTCGCCCCCGCCCTCGCCGAGAGCAAAGGATCGGTGGTGATGATCAACTCGGCGGTACTGCGGCATTCCCGGCAACCCTACGGTCCCTACAAAATGGCCAAGACCACCCTGCTCGCGCTCGCGCAGAGCTTGGCCACCGAACTGGGTCCGCGCGGTATCCGGGTCAATTCCGTGGCGCCCGGCTGGATCTGGGCCGACACCTTGAAATGGTATTTCGACTATCTGGCGAAAGAGCGCGGGGTGAGCGCCGACGATATCTACACCGAAACCGCCGCCGATATCGATCTGCGGCGTCTGCCCGAACCCGATGAGATCGCCGATGCCGTTGTCTTCTTCGCTTCCGAGATGTCTCGGGCTATCACCGGAACCTGTCTCGATGTGAACTGCGGCGAATTCCACCACTGAGGAGTAACGAGAAATGATCGGCAGGGAAGACGTCGGCACCATCGACGATCTGCACGCTTCCGCCACCAAGGTGATCGGCCTCGACGATTTCGGCGACGACGGCTACCGCGCCGGACTGTCGGTGTTGCTGGCGTCCTATGAGAACGATGCCGAGCTCACCCCGTTCGGCAACAAGGTCACACGCGCGCTGCTGCGCGGAGCCCTGATCGCCCGGGCCCTGAGCGAGGCCGGTTGGAAACAGTATCCGCAGCACGCCGAGATCGGTGTCGAACGCCCGATCTTCGTAACCGGGCTACCGCGGTCGGGAACCACGGCCGTTCACCGACTGCTCACCGCCGACCCGGGGCACCAAGGTCTGGAGATGTGGCTGACCGAGATGCCGCAGCCCCGCCCGCCGCGCGGAACCTGGGAGCAGAACCCGGTATTCCAGCAGTTGCAGGCCGGGTACGAGAAGCATCATGTGGAGCATCCCGAATTCATGGGCGTGCACCATATCTCCGCCGACCAGGTGGAGGAGTGCTGGCAACTGCTGCGGCAGTCCGCGATGTCGATCTCCTACGAATGCCTGGGTTATCTGCCCCGCTACTCCGAATGGCTGCGGGATCAGGACTGGACGCCCGCCTACGAACGGCATCGGCGGAACCTGCAACTGATCGGTTCCAACGATCCGGGCCGCCGGTGGGTGCTGAAGAATCCGAGCCATCTGTTCGCGCTGGACGCGCTGCTCGCCGTCTATCCGGACGCACTGGTGATCCAGATGCACCGGGTACCGCGCACCATTGTCGCCTCGGTGTGCAGTCTGAACGAGCAGGCGACCGCCGGCTGGTCGGCGAAGTTCCGCGGGCCGGTGGTGGGTGCCGCGCAACTCGAACTGTGGTCACGGGGAGCGAAAAAGTTCCTGAAAGACCGGAAGAAGCACCCGGCGGCGCAGTTCTGCGATGTGTACTACGAGGATTTTGTGACCGACCCGATCGGCACCGTCGAGAAGATCTACACGCAGTTCGGGATCGAATTCACCGAGGCGGCGCGGACGCAGCTGACCGCGCTGCACGGTGAGTCCACCTCGGGTGCCGCAAGGCCCGCACACAAGTATTCGCTGGCCGATTTCGGGCTGGACCCGGACGAGGTGGACGCCGCGTTCGCGCCCTATCTCGACGAGCACTACCCGGGCGGTAGCCGGAACTGATCGTCGGCTGCCCGGGCGGGGCCGAGAAGGATTGCTCCGGCCCCACCCGTGCTCGGCGCGTGCGCGCCCGACATGCGCTGCGGTCGCGAATATGCGGCTGCCGCCCTCAGGGCTGGCCGGGCTTCAAGACGATGAACAGACCGTGGGCCTCGGCGCAGAGCCGGTCCCCGTCGTGCAGGGTGGCCTCGATCCATACCTTGCGCCCTTCCTGGCGTTCGGCCCAGGCGCGTAGCCGGAGTTCCTTGTTCAACGGTGTGATCGACCGGTAGTCCACCGTGAGCGAGGCCGTCCGGGTGACCGAGCCGGAATGCGCCGCTCCCGCCAGCCCCATCAAATCGTCGAAACCGAGCGAGATGTAGCCGCCGTGGGTGGCGGCGTTTCCGCCGAGGTGGAAGGTCCGGTAGGTGATCCGGGCGTCCACGCCGTCGCGATCCACCCGATCCACCCGGTACGGCGGCAGTGTGACATTGCCACGTGAGGGCAGATCGAAACGGGTCCAGCCCGGTGCGTCCCATTCCTCGCCGATATGGGCCGCCAGCCGGTCGTTGAGCTTCTCCAGGATGCCGGCCGCCTCCTGCACCAGGTCGTCCGGCGGCACCGCCAGCCGGGCGTGGTCCATGAGCGTGCGCACCTGTTCCACGAAATCGCCGTAGTGCGGCCCGCCGCGGGTGGTGTCGACGGTGCGGACCGCGTCCATCAACTCCGACATCGGCCGGAATCCGCCCTCGTGATGTTCGACGTCGGGGAGGATGTTCCCGGCCTCGTCTTCGCTCATGAGAACACGTTATCGTCCCAGCTGCGGGCGGGCGGTGGCCGGGGCTGTGGCCCGGGGTACGCGACCGGGCTGCTCGCGAGGGCCCCCGGCGCGTAGGCTGCCGGATATCGCCGGTCGGGAGCGCGCTTTTCCCCGGCGGCCGATGCCCGTTCGTGTGAGAATTCCGGACGGGGTGAATACGCACGCGGGGCGGTCCTGGTCGGGCCGCGGGAGGACGACCATGCCGACGACACCACTGACCCAGCAGAACTTCCAGACGGTGGTGGCCACCAATCACATAGTGCTGGTGGACTTCTGGGCGACCTGGTGCGGTTGGTGCACCCGTTTCGCGCCGGTGTTCGAGGAGTCCGCAGAACTCCACCGCGATATCGTGCACGCCACCGTGGAGGCGGAGGCCGAACCCGCGCTCGCGGCCGCCGGACAGGTGGACCGGTACCCGTGGCTCATGGCCTTCCGCGAGGGGACACTGGTGTACTCGAAGTCCGGGTTCCTGCCCGGTGATCAACTCGAGGAACTCGTCCAGCAGGTCCGCTGGATGGATATCGGGGAGTTCCGGCGCGAACACGGACTCCAACAGCCCACGGCCGCGGTACCCGGAGCGCAGCAGCACCAGCCCACGGTCGGCCGGGCCGGGCCCGCCCCCGGACTCCAGGCCTACGGATGGCCCGGACTGCGCAGCGCGTGAAGAACGGACTCGAATCGGGACAGATCTTCGCCGGTTACCACATCGACCGTCTGCTGGGCGCCGGCGGAATGGGCGAGGTCTACCTCGCGCGCGACCGTGATCTGCCGCGGCCCGTCGCGCTGAAGTTGCTGACTCCGATCGGTCGACGGAAAGTGGTTGTGCAGTGTCTTCAACGCATCCTTCATGCCGAGCTGAGGGTCCTGTGACGGTTTGCACAGGTACCGAAAGGGGCATCGTCGATACCCATCGGTGCGCTGCGCATATGCTGGCCGGGCTGCACGATGGAGGTAAGTTTTGACGGTCGAGGTGCTGGCCGACCCGGAGCCGGGCGGGTCGTGGCGAGTTACGCAATCCCCGGCCCGGCCCGCGCCACCGGTTTCGATGATCGAGCGGATGACATTGATCCTGGACGCGTTCGAGCCGGCGACGCCGGTTCTCACGCTGCAGGATCTGGTGGAACGCACCGGATTGCCGCGGTCCACCGTCCACCGCATTCTGGACCAGATGATCAGGTTGCGCTGGCTGGCCCACTATCCGGGCGGCTATCGGCTGGGTCTGCGCACCTTGGAGCTGGGCGGACTGGCCGCGGGCCATAACGAACTGCGTGCCGTGATCGGCCCATTGCTGCACGAGCTGTGCCAGCGCACCCTATCGGTCGGTCATCTGGGAGTGCTGGACGGCCGCGATGTGGTCTACCTGGACAAGACCGGTGGCCGGGCGAGCGCGGCGGTGCCGACCCGGATCGGTGGCAGGCTCCCGGCGCACAGTACCGCGCTGGGCAAAGCACTGCTCGCGAGCCTGGACCCCGGCGTGGTGGAAACATCACTACGTGAACAACTTCCCCGGCTGACTCCGCGTACCATCGCTGATCGGATGGAACTGCACCGGGAGTTGGCGCGTATCCGCAGCCGACAGGGTATCGCCGTCGACAACGAGGAAGCGGTCGCCGGTATCGGCTGTGTGGCTGTCCCGGTGCGTCGCCGGGGTGTCACGGTGGCGGCGCTTTCGTTGTCCACCCGGATCGGGTCCGGTCGCCCGGCGATCGATACCGGCCGTCAGGCCCGGCAACTGGCGGCGCTGGCCGCCGAGGCCGGTCGCCTGCTCTCCCAGGACTGATCGAGGCCGGGGACAACCGGTCTCCGGTTCCCGGCTCCGTGGATCAGCCGTGGTCGAGCGATCTGGCCAGCGTGCGCCCGGCGGCCCGGCCGGAGAATATACAGCCGCCCAGGAACGTGCCCTCGAGGGCGTTGTACCCGTGGACACCGCCGCCACCGAATCCAGCGACCTCACCGGCGGCGTAGAGCCCGGGCAGCGGAGTGCCGTCGGGGCGCATCACCCGCGAGTGGAGATCGGTCTGCAACCCGCCGAGGGTTTTGCGGGTCAGGATATTGAGCCGGACGGCGATGAGCGGCCCGGCGGCCGGATCGAGAATCCGATGCGGTTTGGCGACCCGTGCGGTCCGGTCCCCGAAGAAGGTGCGCGCGTTGTGGATCGCCGTCACCTGCGCGTCCTTACTGAACTTGTTGACGATCTCGCGGTCACGGGCCACGATCTGCTTCTCCAACGCGGCATAGTCCAGTTGCGGCCCGCGGACGAGTGCGTTCATCCCGTCGACCAGTTCGCGCAGCGTATCGGCCACCACGAAATCGACGCCGTGCTCCTTGAATGCCTCCACCGGCTGCGGCGCGCCTTTGGTGAACCGGCTGCGCACGGTGGTGAGACGGTCCTTGCTGGTGATATCAGGGTTCTGCTCCGACCCGGAGAGCGCGAACTCCTTCTCGATGATCGACTGGGTCAGTACGAACCACGAATAGTCGTACCCGGTCGCCAGGATCGCCTTCATGGTCGAATTCGTATCGAAACCGGGGAAGCACGGCGCCGGGAGCCGGGTGCCGTTCGCGTCGAACCACAGTGAGGACGGACCGGGGATGATCCGGATGGCGTGGTCGGGCCAGATCGGATCCCAATTGTTGATGCCCTCGGTGTAGTGCCACATACGATCGCGATTGACCAGGGCGGCGCCCGCCGATTCGGAGATGCCGAGCATCCGCCCGTCCACGTGGGCGGGCACGCCGGAGATCATGGTGCGCGGTGCCGGGCCGAGCCGATCCACCGGCCAGTTCTGCCGGATGAGGTCGTGGTTGTGGCCGATACCGCCGGAGGTGACCAGTACCGCCTGCGCGTGGAACTCGAAATCGTCCACCACGGTGCGCGAGGTGGCCACACCGCGGGCGAGTTCGGTCGGCTCGAGCACGCTCCCGCGCACCCCGGTGACCGCGCCGTCGTGGACGATCAGTTCGTCGACCCGATGGCGGAACGCGAACCGCACCAGGCCTTTGCGCTCGGCGTCGAGAACAGGGTTCAGGAACACCTCGAGCACACCCGGGCCGGTGCCCCAGGAGATATGGAAACGCGGCACCGAATTCCCGTGACCATCGGCGAGGGCACCGCCGCGTTCGGCCCAGCCGACGAGCGGGGTCACTCGCAGACCGAGGTCGTAGAGATAGTCGCGCTTTTCGGTGGCGGCGAACCGGACGTAGGCTTCGGCCCACTGCCTGGCCCAGTGGTCCTCGTCGTCGCGATCGAATCCGGCCGAACCCAGCCAGTCCTGCAGGGCCAGTTCGTAGGAATCCTTGATACCGAGACGCCGCTGCTCGGGGCTGTCGACGAAGAACAGCCCGCCCAGTGACCAGAACGCCTGCCCGCCGAGGTTGTTGCGGTTCTCCTGATCGAGTACGAGTACCCGGTGTCCGGCCTTGGTCAGCTCATAAGTGGCGACGAGGCCGGCCAGCCCGGCCCCGACGACGATCACGGGGTTCTCGTCGGCCGGTACCGGGCCTGCGGGAGAGGTTTCGGACACGGTTCACCCTTCGCTCACGGTGGCTACGGGCCGGAATGTATCAGACGACCAGGACGCCCGATCGATGATCAGGAAGGGCGCCGGGTCGGGAACTCGGCGGCCAGTTCGGTGAACACCGCACGGTTGAGCACGAAGGCCTGTTTGCCCTCGTCGAGGATGCGGCGCTGCTCGAGCTCGTCCACGCCGATCCGGTCGAGCAGCGCCCGGTACTCGCGTTTGAACGCGGCGGGATTACCGATGCCCTCGAATACATAGAACCGCACACCGTCACCGCGATGAGGCAGGTCCCAGAGTTTTTCGGCATTGCCGCGGATCACCTGGCCACCGGAGAGGTCGCCGAGATAGCGGGTGTAGTGGTGAGCGATATAGCCGCCCGGCCAGGTCCGGGCGCATTCCTCGATCCGCGCGGCATAGGCGGCCGTCGCGGGCAGCGGCGCCAGTTCGTCGCGCCAGCCGGGGCCGGCCAGATGCGCCAGATCCCGCTCCAGTTCCGCGGTACGCGCCAGTTCCGGTGTGATGAACGGGCCCGCCACCGGGTCGGCGGCGAGCGCTTCGGTGTATGCCTCCAGCGCCCGATAGATGAACCAGAGTTGACCGGTGTAGCGGCGATAGGAGTCGATACCGAGCGATCCGTCCAGCATCTCGGTGATGAAGGTCGAGTTCTCCGCTTCCTCGTGCTCGCGCGCGGTGGCTTCCCGGATGCGAGTGGAGAACGAGGACACGGCCGGCTCGGTGGTTTCGAAAGTGTCCGGCATCGAGTGAACCTTCCTGCGGATGCGGTCCGGGTACTTCACCCGAACCGAGTGCACCGGTCGCGCGGTGTAGGACACACCGCGCGACCGGGCGGTAGACAACCCGACGATACCGGGTCCGGCGCCCGGTCAGGGTTTCTCCGTCAGCGGCCCTACGGGCGCGGCGCGGTGGGTAGCGGTTCGGTCGGCGCGAGCCGTGCCTCCGCCGCGCCTACTCCCACCGGATCGCCCACACCGGCCCCTCCGGGGGCGCCCGGAACGAGGATCGGCATCGCCATGGTGGGCGAGGTGTCCTCGATGACACCCGGGGGCTCGGCGGGTAGTCCCAGCGGGTTCGCTGACAGGGCCGGCATTTCCAGCATGTCGGCGGGCAGAGCCGCGGGCGTCGCCGGGGGCAGCGTCCCGGGCGGAACCAGGGGCAGCGTCCCCGGTGGAACCAGGGGCGCCGGTTCCAGATCATGGCTCCAGACCCCGCGATCGAACTCGGGGACCGGGGACGTACCACGTTCGGCCGGTTTGGGCACCTGGGGCAACTGTCCGGCCGCCGGCAGGCTGAGGGACAGGTCGCCCGAGGCTTCCGTGGTGGGAGTCGAATGCTGCACGGGCACCCGCACCGGATGGCGCCCCGGTACCGTGCCGATTCGTTTGCCGAGATTCACCGTGGGCCGGCGTTTGCCGAGATTTACTGTCGGCCGGCGTTTGCCCAGGTTCACTGTCGGCCTGCGGTTGCGCTTGACCACCGGACGACGCAGCGTGCCGAACTTTCGCAGGATCGGTGGGCGGCGCACCGTCCGGTCGAACCATTCACCGAGCGTGACGCCGCCGGCCAGGGCGCAACCGATACCGAAGGCCGCCAACAACTGATTCGCGCCGCGCGCCAATTCATCGTTGAGCAGGCCGTACAGACCCCGGTAGATGCTCAGACCGGGCAGCAGCGGGGTGATACCGGCGAGCGCGACGACCAGCGGTGGGGTCAGGGCGCGGCGGGCGAACAGACCACCGACGAGACCGACCGCGATGGCGGCCGCGCCGGCGGCGACGACCGGCCCGAAGTCGGCCGTGATCACCATCAGATAGCAGATGGTGCCCATGGCGCCGCTGGCCGCCGCGGCGGCCAGCGCGCGCCGTTCCGCGTAGCAGGCGAGTGCGAATGCTGTGGCCGCCGCGGCACCGGCTACGACCTGCACCGGCAGGTTCGTCAGCCCGTGCCCGGGGCTGAGGTCCAGGGGCACTGTGGCGTCGAACATTTCGCCGATGCGCAAGGTCAGGGCGATACCGGCGATGATCCCGCCGGTCATCATCAGCAGTTCGAGCATGCGTGCGGCCGCGGTGATCGGCGCCCCGGTGATCGCATCCTGTACCGAGCCGACCAGGCTCAGCCCACTGAGCAGCACTGTGATCCCGGCCGCGATGATCAGCGTCGGACTGACCGAGATCCCCAGTGGCCCGGCGAAGGCGGCCAGCACCACCGCCGGGACAGCGGCTATCGCACCGCCCACCAGATGCTGGAAAAAGAACGGCAGGCCGTGCCGGTTGAGCATCCGGTTGGTCCGGTCGATCAACGCTGTGGTGACGAAGCTGAGCGCCGCGACCAGGAATCCGCCGCCGAGCAGCAGTGAGATCGCGGCCGCCATCAGTGACCAGCCGAAGGTAGCCGTCCACCGTTTGTAGGGGTGGGGTGCCGAAGTGATGGCGTCGAGGGCCCGGCGTCCCTCGGCGGGCGGCAGAACGTCGCGGCGGATACGACGGGTGAGCCGGTCCACGGCGGCGAGTCGGGTGAAGTCGAGGGAGCGGTACTGCACGATCCGCATCGAACTCGCCGAGGGCAGCCGCGCACCACGATGCGCGTAGATACGGATGGAGTTATAGGTGACCTCGACATCACAGGCCGACAGACCGTAGGTGGCGGCGATGAACCGCACCGTGGTCTCGGTATCGGTGACGGCCGAACCCGATGCCAGCACGACCTCACCCATCCGCACGGCCAGATCCAGCACCTCGGCGACCGCGGCGTCATCGGAGAGATCGATGGGCTGCAGCGGAGTAGGCGCGGACACGATCGTGTCGGCGGTGGCGGGGCGATCGGCGACGAGTTTGCCGATGGCACCGGTGAGGACGGGCAGGCGCAGAGGGTTACGCCGAGAGTCGGCGTAGCCGGACGGGTCCGGGGTGATCTGTGGTTCGGAGGTCGCTCCTTCCAGAATTCCTTGCGCAGCCATAGCCGCGAAGGTAGTGGCCGGAGGGGGCTCTTGCCCACCGCAAAAGGCACTTCGAAATTGTGACGTTTGTTACGTACAAGTTTATTGGACATGCCGATTGGAGAAAACGTCCCGATCGCACCGCTGACCTGGGCCGTCTCCGAAGGCGCCATACCCGGTTCCGGGAGCGTTACACACCGCGTGTTCTGCGTTACACCGCCGCGTGTCCATCGCCCCCTGCTCTCCCGGACCCCGGTTATGGTCGGAAGTATGAGCACCGGCAGCACTTCGACAGCGCAACGTTTACGTCAGGCACTGGACGGGCCGTGGGGCGAGGTCCGGGAAAAGGCTCGCACCCAGCTCGCGGGGAAGGAGTACACCGCCGACCCTGATCTCGATCTGCCCGGGGCGCGGGCCCGGGTCCTGGAGCAGATGCGCTCACTGGCCGAACTGGGTTACGCCGAGCGGGGGTTCCGGCGGGAGAACGGCGGCACCGGTGAGCCCGGCGCGGCCGTCGTGGGGCTCGAGATGCTCGCCTACGCCGATCTCTCGCTCTGGGTGAAATCCGGAGTGCAGTGGGGGTTGTTCGGTGGTGCGGTGGAGAACCTGGGCAGTGAGCGGCATCGCGAGCACATCCGGCGGCTGATCTCGCTCGATCTGCTGGGTTGTTTCGCGATGACCGAATCCGGGCACGGCAGCGATGTCGCGAATCTGGAGACCACCGCGACCTACGACCCGGCCACCGAGGAATTCGTGATCCATACGCCGACGCCGTCGGCGCGCAAGGACTACATCGGGGGCGCGGCCGAACACGCGCGGATGGCCGCCGTCTTCGCACAGCTGCGGACCTCTTCGGGTGAGCACGGGGTGCACTGCCTGCTCGTTCCGATCCGCGACGAACAGGGCAACGACCTCCCGGGGGTCACCACCTCCGATTGCGGTCGCAAGGGCGGCCTGCCCGGTGTGGACAACGGCCGGATCGTGTTCGACCAGGTGCGGGTGCCGCGGGAGAACTTGCTCAACCGCTATGCCGATGTCGCGCCGGACGGGACCTACAGCTCCGAGATCGAGAACCCCAGCCGCCGTTTCTTCACCACCCTCGGCACGCTCGTGCGCGGCCGGGTGAGTGTCGGTGGCGCGGCGGCGGCCGGTGCCCGGGTCGGACTGAGTATCGCGCTGCGGTACTCGCTGAAACGCCGCCAGTTCGGCGATCCCGACAACGGCGCCGAAACCCTGCTGCTGGACTACCGGATGCATCAGCGTCGGCTGCTGCCGCTGCTCGCGCATTCCTTCGCGCTGTCGTTCGCACAGAACGATCTCGTCCGTCGCATGCATCTGGTGCAGACCGGCCAGGATCTGGCCGCCGGGGCGCAGCGGGCGCTGGAGAAACGGGCGGCCGGCCTGAAGGTGGCGCAGACCCGGCACGCCACCCGCGCGATCCAGGAATGCCGGGAGGCCTGTGGTGGCGCCGGATATCTGACTGAGAATCGCCTGGTCACACTGAAGGCCGATACCGATGTGTTCACCACCTTCGAAGGCGACAATGTGGTGCTCACCCAGCTCGTCGCCAAGGAGATCCTGACCTCCTACGCCGATGAGGTCCGGGATCTGGACGCGCTGGGTTGGGTCCGGTTCGCCGCGACGATGGCCGGGGACGTGGTGCGCAAACGGTCCGGGGTGCGTCAGCTCATCCAGACGCTGCGCGATCGCAGCGGAGAGAGCGTCGACGAGGGTGATCTCGGTCGGCGCGATACGCAGCTCGCGCTCTTCGCCGACCGCGAGGACTACCTCACTCGCACGGCCGCCCACAGGTTGCGGGCCCGTGCCGAGGAAACCGAGCCGTTCGAAGCGTTCAACAACGCCCAGGACCACATACTCGCCGCCGGTGCCGCCCATATCGATCGGCTGATCCTCGAGGCCTTCATCGAGGGCATCGCCGATATCGAGGACGAGGAGGCCCGCCGGCTCGCCGAGACAGTCTGCGATCTGTACGTGTACTCGATCCTGGAAGAGAACTCGGCCTGGTACATCATGCACCGGTTCATCTCGGTGGAACGGGCCAAAGCGATCCGGCGTGGAGTGAACGAACTCGTCGACCGGCTCCGCCCGGACGCGCTCACCCTCATCGAGGCACTGGGTGTTCCGGAATCCATGCTCGATGCCGCGATGCTGGACGACGCGAGCGTGTACGAGCGGCAGTAGCCGGTAACGGGACCCGGAGGTCAGCCGGACCGAGCCCTCGGGCGGCGCCCGGCATACACCGCCACCCAGTACAGCGCGACCGCCAGCGCGATACCGGCGGCGGCGCCGCCGACGATATCGGTGGCCAGGTGGTAGTCGAGCGCGATCATTCCGATACCGGCCCCGCACCAGGCGGCAGCCGCGAGCGCGATGATCACCGCCTGGGCCCGGACCGAACGCAAGAGCAGCACCAGCGTGGCGGCCACCACCACCAGATGCACTGTATGACCGCTCGGATACGCGAGATAATCGTGCAGCGGCCGGGACCAGAACGGTTTCAGCGCCCAAGCATTGATCGCGACCGCTGCCTCGGGCACCAGCACCACGGTCGCGGTCTCCCACCATCTGCGCTGCCAGGCGAACCAGGCGACGGCGCCGCACAGGATCGCCAGCACCACCCCGGTATCGGTCGCCAGCGCCAGCACTTCGGCGATCCAGGGCCGGGGGTCCAGCCGCGGATCCACCTGTTCGTTCACCGCGAGATCGAATGCCGTCGGCCCGCCGCCCGGTGGGAAGGACAGCGGGATCGCGGCGGCTACCGTGGCTCCGGCGGCAGCAGTGAGTGCGGTGGTGACGGGATCCGCAGTGTGCTCGGGGCCCCGGCTCCGCGGGCCGGTCGCGGGGCTGTCCGCTCCGGCAGCGGGCAGTCGGGTGCCGGAAGTGACCGGTGATTCCGGACGGTCCGTGTTCGCGCGGCGACTACGGCCGGGCCGAAGAGGGAGGTACAGCCGGCCGGCCCCCGTCGGCCGGTCCCTGACGTTCATGCCCGGCTCACCCCGGGCCGTAGGTGAGAAAGACAGTGATCACGAACCACAGCATCCACGCGATCGCGACGAACATCCCGAGCGCGAAGCCGGCACGCATGACCGCGCGGCCGAAATCGATATCGCCGACCTCGCGCGGGTACAGCCGCCACGGGCTGTACCAGGGAGACCGGAACCGCCGGGTTCCGAGTGACCGTTCGTACTCGGCGAGATCTTCCGCGTACTGTTCGGCTTCGGCCTGGGCCGGCCCGCCGTGCCACAGGGTGACATCGATGGGACCGAGGAACCCTTCTTCGAGCAGGCGCTGCGGCGCGGGCAGATACGGCAGCATTCCCATACCTCGGAAGGACACCGCGATATCATTGGCGGTCCAGCGGTGCGATTCCCGCTCGGCGAGGACACCGAAATAGTGACGCAGCCGGCTTCCGTCGTCGCCGAGGATCACATCGAAACTCGGGTCCTGTACCTTCTGCTCGATCTGTACCGGGGCGTTCTGCGGAGGCACCACCAAGGCCACTCCGTGCACCGCGCGCTGGCCCAGTCCTCGTGCGGCCAGCCAGGTCTGCAGGGCGAAGGTGTGTTCGCGGGAACGTTCCAGCGGCGAACGGTTGTCGCTGGTCTCCAGTTCGGCGCGGACGCCGTTGAGCGTCCAGTCGCCGGTCAACGGGACCTGCAGGGTGCCGCCGTGGGTGGACCGCAGGGCCGCGACATCGATGACCACACAACTGGTCGGGGTCCACACGACGGCATCGAAACGATAGGTGACGTTCTGATGGACCAGTCCGCAGTTCACCGTCGCGATTCCTTGCGGGCTGTCCGCGCCGTCCCAGCCGCTGAGCCAATCGATCAGGGCCCGTTCGGCAACGCTGTCGGTGCTGTTCTGTACCTGCACGAGCATGGTGACCGCCCTTCGCGTCCGAGCCGAGGCACATGTGGTTCGAGCCGAGGCTGTGGCGGCGCCGGCCGTGCGGCGCACCCCTCGAAACTACCGGTCCGGCTCCTGCGCCGGAAGTTTACCGGCGCGAACCGCCGCGAGTAGTTCCTCGTGATCGGCCTCGGTGCGGTCGGCGTAGCGCACCGCGAATTCGGCGATCGCCTCGTCGAAATCCTCGCCCTCACCCAGATAGCCGCTGATCAGCCGCGGGTCGAGGGAACGGGCGTGCGCGCGGGCGAGGAGTGCTCCGGCCAGCCGGCCGTAGTCGTCGAGATCGCCGGGTTCGAGTTCCTCGGGGGCGATTCCGCCCTTGAGGTTGCGGAACTGGCGGACGATGAACGGCAGTTCCTGGGTGCCCTTTCCGGTCGGGACGGACATGCTGGTCCAGCCGAGGAGGATATCGGTTTCGGTCTGAACCATCCTGGCGCCCTGTACGATTCGCTTACCCTCGTGTTTCGGCGCCGCGATGCCCAGTACCGGGGCCAGCGTCGACGGCGTCGCCTGTTTGAGCTGAAGGACGAGGACTTCGCCCGAATTTCCGTGCAGCAGTGCGACATAGCTGTGCAGCCCGACGCTGCCGGTACCGACGATCCGGAAGGCGATATCGGCCACCGCGAACCTGGCCAGCAGACCCTGCCGGGATTCGCGCAGCGTCGTACCGTAGCGCTCCAGGGCATCGATGGCGGCGTCCTCGACATCCTGGGCAACGGTCGTGAGGATCGGTGGATCGCTGACGAAGTGATGGCTCTCTATCCCGGTTTCGTGGTCGTCGATATGGGTCCATTTCTGCACGACCTTGTCGCTGTTGTTCTTACGGGCCTTCTTGGCGGCCTTCTTGAAGTTGTCCAGCAGGTCCTCGGCCTCGACACGATCCAGGATGGATTCGTCGGCGAGGGCCGACCAGGTCGTGAGAAAGGGGCTTTCGGCCAGTGCGGCGGCGACGCGGCGGTAGCTGCGGGCGGCGTCCGCGGCGGCAGTCCGGCATTCGTCCTCGTCGGCGCCGCCGACCCGGCCGGCCAGGACCAGGCTGGCTGCCAGCCGCTCCAGGTCCCATTCCCACGGTCCCGGGACCGTTTCGTCGAAATCGTTGATATCCATGACGATTTCACCGCGAGAAGTGCCGTACAGGCCGAAATTCCCGGCATGGGCGTCGCCGCAGAGTTGGGCGGTGAAACCGGTATCCGGGCTACCCGCCAGATCGGTGGCCATCAATCCGGCGGCGCCCCGGTAGAACGCGAACGGAGAGGCGATCATCCGGCCGATGCGCAGGGGGATCAGCTCATCGATGCGCCCCTTGTTCGATGCCTCGATGAATTCCGCCACCGACGGTCGCCCGTCGGTGCGGACCGTGCGGTCGCGGGCCGTGCGCGGCACCCGGTCGCGGACGGCCCGACCGCGGGCGAGCACGTCGTCGGCGGGGGTGTGGGAGCGCAGCGGGATACGACCTTCGGACACCCGGTAACGGTACCGACCCCGCGGATCGGCCGGGCTCACCCGGTCGTGCGGGCCGGTGGCCGGGGCCGGATCAGCTCACCCGACTCGATGATGAGATGGTTTCATACTCATTCTTTCATCGAATGACGCGGCGGGGTGTGCTGGCGTCACCCCACGCCATGCGGTAAGCACTGGCATGTGAAGAGCGATTCGGGAAGCGGCGGATCCGAGACGTCGGCGGCGGACCGTGATCCCGGTAGTGCGATCGGCGCGGTGCTGTCGGACCGCCTGCTCACCGTCCCCAACCTTTTGAGTGTGCTGCGGTTGATCGGCGTACCGCTGTTCCTCTGGCTACTGCTGGTGGAACATGCCGACGGGTGGGCGTTCACGCTGCTGATCCTGAGCGGGCTGACCGACTTCCTGGACGGCAAACTCGCCAGATTGCTGGACCAGTCGTCGCGGCTGGGTGCCCTGCTGGATCCCTTCGTCGACCGAGTCTTCTTGGTCACCACCTTGATCGCCTTCGCGGTCCGCGGGCTCGTCCCCTGGTGGGTGGCTGTTCTGCTGATCGCACGCGATGTAGTGCTGACCCTGACCCTCATCGTCTACCGCCGTCGCGACCTGGACCCGCCCGAGGTCATCTACCTGGGCAAGGCGGCCACATTCGCGCTCATGTCCGCGCTGCCGTGGCTGCTGGCCGGAGAGATGGACTGGGCCGGAAATGGTTTCAGCACGGCGTTCGGCGGGGCACTACTGATCTGGGGTACGGCCGTCTACGTGTGGACCGGCCTGCTCTACCTCGGCCGCGCCCTCGTCGTGGCGCGCCGGATTCCCCCGGCCCCGGCCGGAGGGCGTGCCGCACACGGCGGGGATACCGGCGCGGCAGATGACGGTGGGCTCGCATAGAGTTGCGGACATCGTGCACGACGACACGAGGAAAGGACACCACGTGAACCGGGCTCCGGAGGATCTGCGTTACACCGCGGAACATGAATGGGTGCGTCGGATCGAACCCACCCGGGTCCGGGTCGGGATCACCGATTACGCCCAGTCGCAACTCGGTGACGTCGTGTTCGTACAGTTGCCGGAATCCGGCGCCGATGTCGCCGCCGGGGACAGCATCGCCGAGGTCGAATCGACGAAGAGCGTTTCCGATATCTACGCTCCACTGAACGCGAAAGTCGTTGCGGTGAACCAGGAACTGGAGGCGAAGCCGGAAACGCTGAATACCGACCCCTACGGTGACGGGTGGTTGTTCGAACTCGAGGTGGACGATGCGTCCGCACTGGACTCGAGTGTCGCCGAACTGCTCGATGCCACGGGTTATCAAGGAGTTATCGGGGGCTGATCCAGCCTTCCCGGTTCTACCTGCACGGGTGCGGCCCGGCAGGGTACGGTCAATGCCAACGGATGTGCCGCCTGGAGTCGGGGCCGCCCAGCCACGTCTTATCGCGGCATCTGCCTGCATGGTTTATGAGGTTCGAGGAGGAGAGAAACGGTGAGCGAGAACAAAGACCCGGGTTACGGGGAGACCGCGGCCGAGACGACGTCGGTCTTCCGCGCGGATTTCCTGAACGAGGTCGACGCATCGCGCTCCGGCGAGCCGACCGGTGAACAGCCGGTGCAGGGTGTCGAAGGTCTTCCGGTCGGGGCGGCGCTGCTGGTCGTCAAGCGCGGCCCGAACGCGGGCTCGCGCTTTCTGCTGGACCAGCCCACCACGTCCGCCGGTCGTCATCCCGACAGCGATATCTTTCTCGACGATGTCACCGTCAGCCGTCGCCATGCCGAATTCCGGCAAGACGAGGATTCCTTCCAGGTCGTCGATGTGGGCAGCCTGAACGGCACCTATGTCAATCGCGAACCGGTGGATTCCTCGGAGCTGCAGAACGGTGACGAAGTACAGATCGGCAAGTTCCGGCTGGTGTTCCTCACCGGTCCGCGGACTCAGGAGGCCGGTTCGGCCGCCGGTGCGGGAAGTTTGTGAACAGCTGACGATCGGTGCGCCGGTCCGGGTGATCGGCGCTTCGGCATGAAAGACTCGAGATCATGACAGGCGCGGCGCAGCAGTGGGCGCACGGAGGGATGTCGATCGGCTCCGTGCTCGATCTGCTGCGACCGGATTTTCCGGATATCACCATCTCCAAGATCCGCTTCCTGGAGGCGGAGGGCCTGATCCGGCCGGAGCGGACACCGTCCGGCTACCGCCGGTTCTCGGTCGCGGACTGCGAGCGCTTGCGTTTCGTACTCACAGCGCAACGCGACCAGTACCTGCCGTTGAAGGTGATCAAGGAACAACTCGAGGCGATCGACAGCGGTGCCGCGACGCTCGGGGTGCGGGAAGCCCGCGCCCGAGCGCGCACCGCCCGGCCGGACGCGGGGCAGCCGATGCCGGACGACAGTACCGAGGAGATGGCGCCGCGGCCGCCGCGGCGGCTCGGTGTGCAACCGGGGCGCATCACCCCGGACGATTTCGAATTCGATCACGAGATCCGGGTGACCCGCGCGGACCTGCTCGACCGGGCCGGGATCGACGAGCAGTTCCTCAACGATCTGATCCGGGCGAATTTGATCACCCCGGGTCCGGCCGGGTTCTTCGACACCGACGCGGTCACCCTGGCGGCCACCGCCAAGGCCATGGCCGAATTCGGTTTGGAGGCGCGCCATCTGCGCGCGTTCAAACTCGCGGCGGACCGGGAGGCGGCGCTGGTGGCGCAGATCGCGGCGCCCATCGCCAAGAGTCGGGACGCCGGTGCCCGGGCGCGGGCGGAGGAGACGGTGCGCGAACTTGCCGCGCTGTCGCTGACGTTGCACGCGAGCCTGGTTAAGGCTTCGGTGCGCAACTCTCTGGGCGGATGATCCAGCCGTCCGATTTCCGCGGTGAACGGCCGGATCCGGCCTGACCTGCAGACGAGCCGCCGGCGGCTACGCCGGTGGCAACACACCGATTCCGGTGTTCGCCAGCGATCGCGGCGCCGCGCGAAATTCGCCTAGACTCGTAGTACGGCGAGCCCTGCAACGGCGAGGGCGGGCGGCCGGGGAGTATGGGAGGCAGTGCGATGAGCGAAATGCGCGTGATCGGCATCCGGGTCGAGCAGCCACAGAATCAGCCCGTCCTGCTGCTGCGGGAGGCGGAGGGCGAGCGGTATCTGCCCATCTGGATAGGGCAGGCGGAGGCTACGGCCATCGTGCTCGAACAGGAGGGCGTCACACCGGTCCGGCCGCTCACCCACGATCTGATCAAGATCCTGATCGCCGATCTCGGGCACACCCTCGAGGAGGTTCATATCGTGGACCTGAAGGAAGGCACGTTCTACGCCGATCTGGTCTTCGAGAACGAAGTGCGGATCTCGGCACGGCCGTCGGATTCGGTGGCGATCGCCCTGCGCGTCGGTTGCCCGATCTACGCGGCGGAATCGGTGCTCGAGGAAGCCGGTCTGGTGATGCCCGACGAACGCGAGGACGAGGTGGAAAAGTTCAAGGAGTTCTTGGAGTCGGTATCGCCCGACGATTTCAAAGCGACCGATAGTTGAGAAATCGCCCTTTTTTCTAGACCTCAACTACAGGTCGAGAGTGTTACCGCGCGTCGCATTTGGTTCGGCACTGCTGTGGCCGAGAGAATGGGAAGAGTAGCCTCATAGTCGACGCCGGGCCGCCGGCTATGGGCACTGATCGGCGGAGCAAGGGAGTAGTTCAGTGGCAGAGAATATGCGGGAAATGCGATCGGATGTGGGCCCGCCTCGGCGCTACGAAATACAACCCGGATTGTTCCCCGACGATTCGGTTCCCGACGATATGGTGGGATACCGGGTGCCGACGGCCTGTGAGGTCGCGGGGATCAGTTACCGGCAGCTGGACTACTGGGCGCGGACCGGCCTCGTGGTGCCCTCCATACGCGGGGCAGCGGGCTCGGGCAGCCAGCGGCTGTACTCCTTCAAGGACATCCTGGTCCTGAAAATTGTCAAACGGCTCCTCGACGCCGGTATTTCGCTGCAGAACATCCGTATCGCCGTCGATCATCTGCGCAGTCGCGGGGTACAGGATCTGGCGAATATCACCCTGTTCTCCGACGGGACCTCGGTATACGAGTGCACCTCACCGGAAGAAGTCGTCGATCTACTGCAGGGCGGCCAAGGCGTATTCGGGATAGCGGTGAACAGTGCCATGCGGGAGCTCACCGGAGCCATCGCCGCATTCCCCGCCGAACGCGCCTCCGAGGCCAGTGAACGCCCCGAGGACGAACTCTCCTACCGGCGTAAGGCTCGGCTGACCCGTAAAACCGGCTGACCCGTAAACCTGCTGGCGTCGCCCACCGGTCAGGGCAGGGGCGAGCATCGACACACACGGTCCGGGTGGGTGCTCTCGGGCACTGCCCACCGGGCTAGGATGAGCGGGCGTCGTAGCCGTGCGGGAGAGTCCCGGATCCCCGAGATCCGGGCGCCGAAGGAGCAGCACCTCCCCGTCAATCTCTCAGGCACCAGGACCGTGCGGGAACCGGCGCCTCTGGAAAGTGGTGGCTGCGGGCCACCCGCCCAAGGTGAAAGGCGACCGGACCCATCATCCGGTCGCCGAAGCTCTCAGGCGCCGCGACAGAGGGGGAGGGCCATCAGCCGACCGTGCCGGTCGGCCGCCCACCCAGGGAGCCGTGGTGACCCAGAACTTCGCAGATCGTCATATCGGACCGGACGACGACGAATTCGCGCGGATCCTCACCGCGATCGGTATCGCGTCGGCCGACGAATTGGCAGCCGTCGCGTTGCCTGCCGGGATCCGCGATGCCGACCCCCTGGCCGGACTGCCCGCACCGGGCACCGAACACGAGGTGTTGGCCGAACTCGCCGTGCTCGCCGAATCGAACCGTATCGCCACGTCGATGATCGGGCTCGGTTACTACGACACTCTGACCCCGCCGGTGCTGGTGCGTAATCTGCTGGAGAATCCGGCCTGGTACACCGCCTATACGCCTTATCAGCCCGAGATCAGCCAGGGCAGGCTCGAGGCGCTGCTCAATTTCCAGACCATGGTGACCGACCTGACCGGCACGGATGTGGCCAACGCGTCGATGCTCGACGAGGCCACCGCGGCCGCGGAGGCGATGACGCTGCTGCGCCGGGTCAACCGCCGTGCTCCTGCCCGCCTGGTGGTCGACCGTGACCTGTTCCCGCAGACCCGGACCGTGCTGGAAACCCGCGCCGAACCTCTGGGCATCGAAATCGTGGCGGCCGATCTGTCCGGGGGCGGGCTGCCCGACGGTGAGTTCTTCGGAGTGATCGTGCAGGTTCCCGGTGCGTCCGGCCGGATCGTGGATTGGTCGGCGACGATCGCCGCCGCACACGAACGCGGTGCGCTGGTTGCCGCCGGTGCGGATCTGCTGGCGCTCACGCTGATCACCCCGCCGGGGGAGCAGGGCGCGGACGTCTGTTTCGGGACGACCCAGCGTTTCGGGGTGCCGATGGGATTCGGCGGCCCGCACGCCGGATATCTGGCGGTGCGCGCCGATTACGCGCGCCAGCTCCCCGGCCGGCTGGTCGGGGTATCCAAGGATGCCGACGGCGCCACCGCCTACCGTCTCGCGCTGCAGACGCGCGAACAGCATATTCGCCGAGAGAAGGCCACTTCGAATATCTGCACGGCACAGGTGCTGCTGGCCATCGTCGCCGGTATGTACGCCTGCTACCACGGTTCGAACGGGTTGCGGGCAATCGCTCGCCGGGTCCACAGGCACGCGGCGGCACTGGCTGCGGCACTCGGTGATGCGCTGGTGCACGACAACTATTTCGACACCGTGCTGGCCAGGGTTCCGGGCCAGGCGGAAGCGGTGGTTGCCAAGGCGGCCGCGCGCGGCGTGAATCTGCGCCGAGTGGACGACGATCATGTCGCCGTCGCTTGTGACGAGGCCACCACTGCCGACCATATCGCCCTGGTGCTGGACGCCTTCGGTATCGCCCCCACCGAGCCCGCCGCGGCCGCGCTCGAGAATCGCACCTCCGAATTCCTGACCCATCCCGCGTTCACCCGGTATCACACCGAAACGGCGATGCTGCGGTATCTGCGTGCGCTGTCGGACAAGGACATCGCACTGGACCGGAGCATGATCCCGCTCGGTTCGTGCACCATGAAACTCAACGCCACCGCGGAGATGGAGCCGATCACCTGGCCCGGATTCGCCCGGCTGCACCCCTACGCTCCCGAAACCGATACCCCCGGTCTGCGGCGGGTGATCCACGATCTCGAGCGCTGGCTGGCCGAGATCACCGGATACGACTCGGTGAGTCTGCAACCGAACGCGGGCAGTCAGGGCGAGTACGCGGGCCTGCTTGCCATTCGCCGCTATCACCTGGACCGCGGTGACACCCGCCGCGATACCTGCCTCATTCCCTCGAGTGCGCACGGTACCAATGCCGCCTCCGCGGCGATGGTCGGTCTGCGGGTCGAAGTGGTGAAATGCCGGGCCAACGGCGACGTCGACCTCGACGATCTGCGGGCCAAGATCGCCGACCACGCCGAGCGGCTGGCCTGCATCATGATCACCTATCCGTCCACACACGGTGTGTTCGAGCAGGAGGTCGCCGAACTGTGCGCCCTGGTGCACGATGCCGGCGGCCAGGTCTATGTGGACGGCGCGAATCTGAACGCGCTGGTCGGGCTGGCCCGGCCGGGGCGGTTCGGCGGTGACGTCAGCCATCTGAACCTGCACAAGACCTTCTGTATCCCGCACGGTGGCGGCGGTCCCGGGGTCGGGCCGGTGGCGGTGCGGTCCCATCTCACGCCGTATCTCCCCGGCGACCCACTGGTCCCCGGTTCGCACGCTGTCTCGGCGGCCGAATACGGATCGGCATCGATCCTGCCGATCACCTGGGCTTATATCCGGATGATGGGAGCCGAGGGGCTGCGCCGGGCGACCCTCACCGCGATCGCGTCGGCCAACTATCTGGCGCGCCGCCTCAACGAGTATTTCCCCGTGCTCTACACCGGCGACAACGAGATGGTCGCCCACGAATGCATTCTGGATCTGCGCGATATCACCAAGCGCACCGGCGTGACCGTCGACGATGTGGCCAAACGGCTCGCCGATTACGGATTCCACGCACCGACCATGAGCTTCCCGGTGGCGGGCACGCTGATGGTGGAACCGACCGAGAGCGAGAATCTGGAAGAGCTCGACGCGTTCGCCGAGGCCATGATCGCCATCCGGCGCGAGATCGATCGGGTGGGCGCGGGGGAGTGGCCGGCCGAGGACAATCCGCTGCGCAATGCCCCGCACACGGCAGCGAGCTTGGTTCGCGAATGGGATCACCCCTACAGTCGGGAGGTCGCGGTATACCCGCTCGGCCTCGACCACGACCGGCCGAAGGTGTGGCCGGCCGTACGACGGATCGACGGTGCCTTCGGCGACCGGAACCTGGTCTGCACCTGCCCTCCCCTCGCGGCCTACGCCTACTGAGCCGGGAAACAGAAGCCGGCCGGGGGCGGCGAACCGGTTCGAGTACCGGCCGCGTTGTGCAGGCTGTGCGTGCGGCTGCTGAGTCCCTGCGCTCGCTCGCAGTCCGAGACCGCGGTAGGCGTTCGACGCCCGTTCCGGGCCCGCCTCTGTCGATTGTCAGTGCGGATCGTGGTCGAGCGCGGCGGTATCGGTTGCCGCCGCGCGCAGACGGTTCGTAATGATCTGCCGAGCCCGGTCGTATCGAAGGTTGTCGTCGAGCAGAGCGGCGTCCTCGGCGGCGACGCGAGCGAGGGCGTCGAGGACGAAGGCCAGGTCGGCCGGATCGATGTCGGGGCGTATCTGGCCCAGTTGCTGAGCCTCGGTGACGATGGTGGTGTAGAGGGTGTGCCAGTCCCGGCGCGCCGAGGCGAGGGCATCGCGAACCCGACCTGGCCGGGTGTCGAATTCGGGCGCCGTCGAGATGAAGAAGCAGCCGCCCTCGAATACAGGCTGGCGCGCGTAGTCCAGCCACGAGCCGGCCAGCGCCTCGACCCGTCGGATCCCGGCAGGCGCCTTCATGGCCGGGCGGATCACCCGGGCGGAGAACACGTCGATCGCCGCCCGTACCGTCGCCAGCTGCAGCTCCTCCTTGGACCCGAACTGTGCGAATACACCGCTCTTGCTGACCTCGAGTTCGGTAGCCAGGCGCCGTACGGACAGGCTTTCGAGCCCTTCCATCGAGGCTATGTTCATCGCCCGGTCCAGGATGACCTGCCGTGATCGGAGCCCGCGTTGCACCCTCTTGTCCATAATTCTAGTTTACTAGGACGGCTGTCCGGGTTCAGAGTAGGCGTTTCCGCGCGGTATCGCGCCAGGCGCCGAATCGGGCCGCCGCCGCGTCGGTCGACAGGCCGAGTTGTTCGCACATCTGGTGGAAGTCGAAGAAGAATCGCTCCTGCGCGATCAAGCCGTCGCGCACACGCCAGTGACATGCGAACGGCAGTGCGAAGCGGTGGCCGGTCGGTTCGATACCGGCCAACGGCCCCGCCATCGTGGCGCGGATAGTCCCGGCTCCGACGACGAGATCGTCGGTTTCGTGCAGGTATTCGAGTTCTACCGAGTAGTCGGGAAAAGCGCGGAAGAACCCGGTCAGATGCCCGGCTGCCTCGGTCCGGTTGCGGCTGACGACCCGGAACGGGACGGTCTCGAGTATCGCGTCGTCACGGCAGGCCGCCAGTGCGGCCGCGATATCGGCTCGTGACTTGGCCTCCGCATAGATCTGCACCGTCTCGATCGGTGTTCTCGTCATCGCAATACTCCAGATCTCGGGAAGCTGAATGGACAGTCGGACATCGTCTATGCCCTGAGATGTGCATCAAGGAAGGAAAGCGCCCTGTACAAGGTCTATCAATTAATAGTACAGTTGTCCATATACTTTGGAGTTGTCGAGGAAGGTTCGTCGTGCTGGCAGTGCTGCAGGAAGAGTGGGGAAGTCCGGAGAACATGCGGTTGACCGAGGTCGACCGGCCGAAACCCACCTTCGGTGAGGTTCTCGTGGAAGTGGTGGCGGCGGGTGTGAATCCGGTCGACTTCTATACCGCCCAGGGCTCGGCCTACAACCGGATCCTCGAGCTGCCGTTCATCCATGGCTGGGATGTCGCGGGTGTGGTCACGGAAGTCGGGTACGGCACCACCCGGTTCCGTCCTGGCGACCGGGTATTCGGAATGCCGTGGTTTCCGCGGGCGGCCGGCGCGTACGCCGAATGTGTCACCGCGCCCGCCCGCCATTTCGCGCAGATGCCGGAGAGGTCGACCTTTTCGGAGGCGGCCGCGTTACCGCTGGCCGGGCTCACCGCATGGCAGATGCTGGTCGATGTGGCCCGGGTCGGTCCCGGTCAGCGGGTGCTGATCACAGCGGCCGCCGGCGGAGTCGGCCATCTCGCGGTGCAGATCGCCAAGTCGCTGGGCGCCTACGTGATCGGCACCGCTAGCGCCGCCAAACATTCATTCGTCCGCGCCCTGGGTGCCGACGAAGTGGTGGACTACACCACCACTGATATCGCCGCCGTGGTCGGCGATGTCGATGTGGTGATCCAGATGTTCGGCGGTGACGGCGCCGTAGGTGCGCTGCGGTGCCTGCGGCGCGGCGGAATCATGGT
This sequence comes from Nocardia sp. NBC_01329, assembly GCF_035956715.1. Classification (NCBI taxonomy): domain Bacteria; kingdom Bacillati; phylum Actinomycetota; class Actinomycetes; order Mycobacteriales; family Nocardiaceae; genus Nocardia; species Nocardia sp. NBC_01329. The sequence continues at coordinate 2,204,415 of NZ_CP108381.1, forward strand.
CAATGCACAGAGCGCCTGGACCCCTGGAATGGCAGCCCGGGCCGCCGAGTTGGGGGTTCGTGCCTCCGGATTCCTGGTCGAACCCGACTACGCGGGTTTGGCGGCGCTGGCGCAGCTCGTGGACGAAGGACGGCTGGCAGTGCATATCGAGCGCGAACTACCACTGGCGCGTGCCGCGGAGGCCAATCAGTTGGTCGGCCGCGGACATACCACCGGCAAAGTCGTACTGACCGTGGCCGACCCCGTCCGCTTGGGTGCCACCGCAGCGGGCGCTATCCGGTGAGCACGCTCATGGGGAATCCGGTGAAGATCGGCTATCTTCTACCGACGCGGGACCAGTCTCTGCTGGGCCGGCATGATATGCAGGCATTCGTCGAGCTGGCTCGATGCGCCGAGGCAAGTGGGTTCGATTCGATCTGGGCGGGCGACAGTCCGGTTACCAGACCACGTGCGGATCCGCTCATAGTGCTGGCGGCGATCGCACAGGCGACCGAGCGCCTCACGCTCGGCACCGCCGTGCTGCTCCCCGCGCTACGTCATCCGATCCTGCTGGCCCATCAGCTGGCCACCCTCGACCGACTGTCGGACGGACGGCTGATCGCGGGTATGGGAAGCGGGTTCCCGAACCCCGCTACCCGGGCCCAATACACCGCTATGGGAATCGATTTCCGAACCCGCACCGATCGCCTGGTGGAAACCATCCACTGCCTGCGGCAGCTGTGGTCCGGGGCGGAGACCACCCACCACGGCACCCATTTCGCCTTCCGTGACGTGCGACTCGTACCTCCGCCCACGCAGCCTGGAGGTCCGCCGATCTGGCTGGCCGGGGCTGGCGGACCCGCGCTGCGCCGCATCGCCGACTTCGCCGACGGCTGGCTACCGTACCCGGTGACAGCCGATGCCTACGCGAACGAATACGGGTTCATCGAACAGGTAGCCACCAGGCCGGTACTGCCCGCGCTCTACGCAACCCTGTGCATCGACGATGATCCCGAGCAGGCGCGACAACGCCTGCGGCAGAGCATCGAACGTTACTACCGTGCGCCCCTCGAGACGATCGCATCAATCCAGGCACTGTTCTCCGGCACACCCGGCGCAGCCGCCGAGTGGCTGGACGACTACCTGGCCGCCGGCGCTCGACACCTGGTGATCCGCCTCATCGCCGACGACCCCGCCGCAGGGCTCGCAGAATTCGTCGACCGGGTGCTACCCCTGCTTCCGAAGGAGACCCGCCCATGACCACCTATGTTCTCGTGCACGGTGCCTGGCACGGTCCTTGGGCTTGGGAAACTATAGTGCCGATCCTTCGTACCTCGGGTGCGCGCACCGGTATTCCCGACCTCGGCGCCGACCCCGCCCATGGACTGCACGACCAGGTCGCGGCAGTCGTTGCAATGCTCGACTCGATGCCCCACACCGACACGCTGGTACTGGTCGGCCACAGCTATGCGGGCCTGGTGGTCCGGGAAGCCGCCGACCTCCGGCCCGACCGCGTCGACCATATCGTGTTGGTCGACGGGTGGGCCGGCGACGACGGTGCGAGCATGTTCACTCTGGCGCCCCCCGCATTCGTCGACGCGATCCGTGCAGCAGCGGTGGGACAACAGATTCCGGCCCCACCGCCCGCCGCCTTCGGTATCACCGATGCTCACGCCGCAGCCCAGCTCGCGGCGCGGCTACGACCGCAGCCCCTGCGGACGTTCACCGAACCGACCCGTTTGACCGGCGCAGTCGACCGCATTCCCGGAACCGCTGTCTACTGCCGCCCTCAGACATACGCCTTCGATCAGTTCGGCGCGGCCCTCGGATATCGCACCGCCGCGATCGACGGCCCGCACGACATCATGCTCACGGACCCAGAACAGTTGTCCCACTTGCTTCTGGCGGTCCCCGTCTCGGCCACGCGAACCGCACGGTAATCTTCGGTGCGAAGACCACCGTCGGCCGCCTCGCCGTGCCGTGGCCGAGAGCGGCGGCGTTGTCGGCGGGTGTCCGGGTAACTCGGGCATCAGGCGGGGATGAGGTCCTTCGCGCCGCCGCTGTCTGCGATGGGGTGAGATTCGTGGTCGTCCACCATCGTCTGCTCGTCGAACGGCCGTTTCCGGTCCAGGACCTCGCGTACCCGCTCGGTGTCGACCGACTTGGTCCACGTTCCGATCAGCAGGGTGGCTGCCGCGTTGCCGGAGAAGTTGGTGAGCGCGCGGGCCTCGGACATGAACCGGTCGATTCCGACGATCAATCCGACTCCGTCGAGCAGCTCGGGCCGATGGCTCTGCAACCCGCCCGCCAGCGTCGCCAGGCCGGCGCCGGTGACTCCGGCCGCGCCCTTGGAAGCCACGATCATGAATACCAGCAGGCCGAACTGTTCGCCCAGGTTCAACGGCTGCCCCATCGCGTCCGCGATGAATATCGAGGCCATGGTCAGATAGATGGCGGTGCCGTCCAAGTTGAACGAATAGCCGGTCGGCACCACAACGCCCACGGTGGTGCGCTCGACCCCCATATGTTCCATCTTCGCGATCAGCCGCGGCAGCGCGGATTCCGACGACGAAGTGGCCACGATGAGCAGGTATTCACGCGCGAGATAGCGGCACAGTTTGAAGATCGACACCCGGGCGACGAGTCTCACCAGCACGCCGAGGACCCCGAAGACGAACAGCAGGCAGGTCAGGTAGAAGGCGATCATCAGGGTGGCCAACTGGACCACGGCATCGAGTCCGGTCCGGCCGACCACATTGGCCATGGCGCCGAAGGCCCCGATGGGAGCGAGCCAGAGGATCATCGCCAGGATCCGGAAAACCAGTTTCTGGATCAGCGCGACACCACGCAGGATCGGCTCCCCGGCCGAGCCCATGGCCTGCACCGCGAAACCCACCAGCAACGCGACGAACAACGCTTGCAGCACACTGCCCGCGGTGAGCGCGGAGACCAGTGTCGTGGGGACGATGCTCTGCAGGAATTCGACGGTGCCGCCGGCTCCGTGCGCTTCCTCGGCGTATTGCGCGCCTTGGCCGGCCGTGCCCGCGATGTTCAATCCGGTGCCCGGGTCCAGCAAATTGCCGACCAGCAGGCCGATACCCAGCGCCACGGTCGACATGAGGAGGAAATATCCGATGGCCAGGCCACCCACCTTGCCCACCGTGGCGGCCGCGCGCACAGAACCGATGCCGAGGACGATGGTGCAGAAGATGACCGGGGCGATCATCATCTTGATCAGGTCGACGAACATGGTGCCCAGCGGCGCCAGTGCCCGGCCGGTGCCCGGTGCGAGCCAGCCGACCAGTATGCCCGCCAGGACGGCGACGATAACCGCCAGATAGAGCCAGTGGGTGCGATCCCGCCGTGTTCGAGTCCGGTCCTCCATGACCTGATCTCCTCCCGAGTCGTAGTGCGCGGGCGAGGTGAACCCGGCCACCACGTCCTGTCCAGAATGATGGACTGATACGTGACGCCCGTCGTGGTTTCGTGCATTTCGTTCAGTGGAGGAGTTCGCGCGAACCGGTCCCTTGTCTACCCTCGCCGAAATCAGCCGCGTGCTCCGCGATGCACCCGACGGGCTCACCGCCGCTGATGCCGCGGCGGCGATCGACGTCTCACGGATTCCGCTCGGCGCTATCTGGAACTCCTCGCGGAGGACAGGGTCGTGGCCCGGCGTTCCCATCACGGCCGGACCGGACGGCCCCGCGCCCGCTACCGCTGGCGCGATGCCCCCGGGCCGTCGGTCCGAATGAATTCAGCGTCGTCGGCCCGATCGAATCCAGTTCAGGGTGTGGTGAGCGCTGCGACCATCGCGGTGCCGAACTCGAGGTCGTTGCTGCTAGGTAGCACCGTGTAGGCGCCGCCGGTGCGCTGGCTGAGCGTGCGCAGCGTATCGGTGCCCTGGCCGCCACCGACGATGATGACGTCCACTCGTATCGGTTCGGCCGGGTCGCCCACGGCCCCGATCGCGGACAGCAGTTCATCGCCGCTCAGCGCGGACTCGTCCGCGGGCCCGTCGGTGACGAGCAGGACCGAGTTGGTGCGGTCGGCGGCGTAGCTCTCGATCGCGTTCCGGTATGCCGCCAGCAGTGCCGGATAGCAGTCGTCGGCGCCGTCCGAGGTCGCTTCGATCGAACCGAGCGACCCCGTCAGTGTGCCGCGGTGCTCGTCGTCGAGGCGGGCGGTATCGGCGATGACCCGGTACGGGTTGTCACCGTCCACGTTCTTGCCGAAGGTCCAGATTCCCAGACCGAAATCGGGCGGCATCACATTCATGGTGGAGGCGAGCGCGCCGACGGTGTTGGCCAGCCGGGTCAGATCTCCCTCGGTGGTGCTCATCGAGGACGAGACGTCCAGCAGGGCGGTGGCCTGCACGCCCAGCACCGGGTGGGTGAGCGCTTTGCGGAGCCGGTCGAGCGCAGCCCGCGGTGGCGCGGCGACGTGCTGGGCCGGGGGCGCGGCGAACCCGGCCGCGATCAGTTCCCGTTGTTGTTCGGGTCTGCGCAGATAGTCGGCGAACAGTCCGGCGATGAGGTTCTGTGTCTCGTCCACCCAGGGGCCGGACATGATCGCGGCCGGGTAGTCGGCCACGGGCGCCGCCCCGGCGGGGACGTAGGCGGTGGCGCTGCCGTTGGCTGCCAGTCGCCGCTGGGTCACGGGTACGGCGTGTACCGCTGCCTCGGCCGGTGCGGCGGCCGACAACGTCGTCATCGCGGCGGAGATATCGGCGGCCTCCGGTGCGGCGGCGGCCAGTCCCGAGACGGCCGAGATCGCCTGTCCGGATTTCGCGGCTTCCTCGGTCAGCGGATCGGTGCCCGAGATCGCGCCCGCGACAGCGGCGGCGACAGCGACGGTGCTGTCACCCGGCGGCAGCGCCAGCTTCAGGCCGGCCCAGCCCGGGAGCCCGATCTGGTCGAGCGAACCCTGTTGCAGCCGTGGCAGATCCGCCCACGAGGTCTGGGTGGCGGCCAGTGCGTGGCGCAGGATCTCCGGTACGGCCAGCACGATCGGGCTGGACGCGATCGATTGCGGTGTGCCCTCGATGAGACCGGGCACGCGCATGGACTCGATATCGCGACTGGAGACCGGGATCCACAGACCCGGCCGTGGGCCGAGGACCGGGTTCCAGGTGGCGTTCGAGGTGAAGGCGGCCACCATATCCGCGGATGCCCGCTCGGTGACGGCGACCTTCGCGCAGTGGTCCCGCACCACCGGACCGGTCTCGTTGTAGCGGTCCGCGATGGTGCGGACCGGGTCGGCGATATCCGGATCGACCGTGACGTCGAGGACGGCCTCGCCTTCCATGCACGTGCCGGTGGATGCTCGATCCGCCGGGTCCGCGCCCATTCGTGAACATCCGAAAACGACTGCGACCAGGACCACCACGATTACCGCCGCGATCACCGGTCCCTTGCTCGATCTCCGGGAAGAACCGGTGCTGCGATGGGTACCCACGGGCAGTCAGTCTATGTACCTGAACGCGGTCGTGACGCACCACGGTCACGACTGTGGGGCCGTGCTCGCGGCACGGCCCCACAGTGTCTCCGACCAGCTTTTCTCCGGCTATTCCCGGATCATCGTGCCCCGGTCGAATTCCTGCCCACCCCACACGCCGGATTGTCCGGTGCGCTCGGCGAACCTCCGGCAGTCCTGCCGGATCGGGCAGCGCCCGCACACTTCCCGCGCATAAGCGAAATCCTGGGACGGATAGGGAAACCACGCCTCATGGTTCGGGTCGCCGCGGCAGGCGGCCCGCTGCCAGCCGCGGCTGTCGGAGGCGGGCAGCAGATCTGCCAGAATCTCGACGGTCATCTCGATCCCCTCCCTTCGCGGATCGCCTCGGTGGCGGTGGTTGTTGTCGTCGCGAGCTGTCTCCAGACCCGCCGTTGCGCCCGGGCCAGCGGGTCCGGTGGCCGGGGCTGCCAGAGCAACCGCATACCGGCCTCCTCCGGAGTGCGGTCGGCCTTACCGGTGTTGCAGGTCGCGCAGCACGCGATGAGGTTCTCCCACGTGTTGGGCCCGCCCCGGCTGCGCGGCCGGATGTGGTCGACGGTGTGCGCCCCGGCACCGCAATATCCGCACCTGTTCCCGTCGCGTCGTAGGACGGCGGCGTGGGTGGCGTGCCCGTCGGGCCTGCGGACCGTGATGTGGGCCAGGTAGCGGTAGCGGAGCAGTCGGATGGTCTCGGGCAGCATGATCTCGGAGTGCTGGGACCGAATCGGGAAGTGCGGCTGCCGGATCACGACGGATTCAGCGATTCCGCTGGTCAGCAGCACTACCGCACGGTCGGCGGGGATCCGGGCCAGCGCCTCGTAGCTGGCATTGAGCACCAGTACCCGGGTGCGTATCCAGTTGTCCGGAGTGAGTGTCGCCGGTTCGGCGACAGCGGATATCGGCATGGGGATCACCAGGTTTCGACGGCCCGGGACAGCCGGGACTACAACAGGGACGGGAGAACGCGGGCGGTCAGTGCCGCTGGGGGAGGAGCCGGTCGATCACGAGGTCGCCGGCGACGGTTTTCGGTTGCCGCGACGGCTCGCCGCAGCGGTTCATCGACCGGTCCGGTGCGCTGACGCGTAGTGCGGAATCGGCGTTCGGCCGGGTGTTACCGGCGGATGCGACTGGATACAAGACCACTCCTCCCTTCTCTGTCGTCGTAGACCTGCCAGGGTGGCGGGCCGGATGGAATACATGGTGGCACAGGGCAGTAGCGATTGTCGGCTCATTTTTTCGCCGCCGGATCCTGGCTCTGCCGCAGGGGGAACGTGCCCGGCGCACGGCCCGGTGCGGGTGAAACGGCCGTGCGGCGCCACCGCGGAGCCCGATCGCGGCTGCTGTGCCGGAGTAGAGTCCGGACCGGGCCGTCCGCCCCGCCCACGTGATCACCCGGCGATCGGAGCGCCGCTACCGGTCGGTAACATAAACATCGACTTTCCACCCGGTATTTCGCGGAAGTGAGGCACGTAGATGACAGAGCGGAAAAAGGTCGGCGGGCTCGAGGTTGCCACCGTTCTCCACGACTTCGTAGAGAACGAGGCGCTCCCCGGCACCGGCGTCGATTCCGCCGCGTTCTGGGCCGGCGCCGAGCGGATCATCACCGAGTTCGCTCCGCGCAATCGCGCCCTGCTGGCCGAACGCGACGAGATCCAGGGCAAGCTCGACGCCTGGCACAGCGAACACCCGGGTGCCGGCTACGACCAATCGGCCTATAAGCAGTTCCTGGTCGAGATCGGCTACCTGCAGGCCGAGCCCGCCGACTTCGGTATCGCCACCACCGGTGTCGACGACGAGATCAGCAGCACCGCCGGTCCGCAGCTGGTGGTGCCGGTGAGCAACGCGCGGTTCGCCATCAACGCCGCCAACGCCCGCTGGGGATCGCTCTACGACGCGCTCTACGGTACCGACGCCATCCCGGAGACCGGCGGTGCCGAGAAGGGGAGCGGCTACAACCGGGTGCGCGGTGACAAGGTCATCGAATGGGCCCGCAACTTCCTCGATGATTCGGTCACCCTGATCACCGGTTCGCATATCGGCTCGACGTCCTACGCCATTGTCGACGGTGAGCTCGAGGTCGGTCTGGAGGACGGCACCACCATCGGCCTGGCCGATGCCGGGCAGTTGGTCGGCTACCTGGGCGACCCGGCCGCGCCGAAGTCGATCCTGCTGAAGAACAACGGTCTGCACATCGAGATCCAGATCGACCCGGACTCGCCGATCGGCAGCACCGATACCGCCGGTGTCAAGGATGTGGTCATCGAATCCGCGGTCACCACGATCATGGACTTCGAGGATTCCGTGGCCGCGGTGGACGCCGAGGACAAAACCCTCTGCTATCGCAACTGGCTGGGCCTGATGAAGGGCGATCTGGCCGAAGAGGTCAGCAAGGGCGGCAAGACCTTCACCCGCACGATGAACCCGGACCGGGTCTACACCGCGTTGGACGGCTCCGAACTGTCGGTGCACGGTAGGTCACTGCTGTTCGTGCGCAATGTCGGCCATCTGATGACCAGCGACGCCATCCTCGACGCCGAGGGCAACGAGGTGCCCGAGGGCATCCTGGACGGCATCATCACCTCGCTCGTCGCCAAACATTCGCTGCGCGCGGATGTGGCGCTGACCAACAGCCGCACCGGTTCGGTGTACATCGTGAAGCCGAAGATGCACGGACCGGACGAGGTGGCCTTCACCAACGATCTGTTCGCTGCCGTCGAGGATGTGCTGGGCCTGCCGCGCAACACCCTCAAGGTCGGCATCATGGACGAGGAGCGCCGCACCACGGTGAACCTGAAGGCGTGCATCAATGCTGCCGCCGACCGTGTGGTGTTCATCAACACCGGTTTCCTGGACCGCACCGGCGACGAGATCCACACCTCGATGGAAGCGGGTCCGATGATCCGCAAGGCCGAGATGAAGACCCAGCGCTGGATTCTGGCCTACGAGGACTGGAACGTCGATACCGGTATCGCGACCGGTCTGCCGCACAAGGCGCAGATCGGTAAGGGGATGTGGGCGATGCCCGATCTGATGGCCGGAATGCTCGAGCAGAAGATCGGTCATCCCAAGGCCGGCGCCACCACCGCCTGGGTACCGTCGCCGACGGCGGCCACGCTGCATGCCACGCACTATCACCTGGTGGACGTGTTCAAGCGGCAGGCCGAGATCGCCAAGGGCGGCCCCCGCGCGAGCGTCGACGATATCCTGCGGATCCCGCTGGCCGCGGACACCGACTGGTCGGAGGCCGACAAACAGCAGGAGCTGGACAACAACTCACAGTCCATCCTCGGCTATGTGGTGCGCTGGATCGACCAGGGTGTCGGCTGCTCCAAGGTTCCCGATATCTCCGATATCGCGCTGATGGAGGATCGGGCGACCCTGCGGATCTCGAGCCAGCTGATGGCCAACTGGCTGCGGCACGGCGTGGTCACCACCGACGAGGTGGTCGCGAGCCTGGAGCGGATGGCGCCCGTGGTGGACCGGCAGAACGCCGGTGACGCCGCCTACCGGCCGATGGCACCCGATTTCGCGGGCAGTGTGGCGTTCCAGGCCGCGAAGGAGCTGATCCTCGAGGGCACCGCGCAGCCCAATGGATACACCGAGCCGATCCTGCACCGTCGTCGCCGCGAAGCCAAGGCCCTGGCGGGTAAGAACGAGGCGTGATCGTCTCGTAGCCGCCGGACCACGCAGTCCCCGACCGCCCCCCGAGCGGCCGGGGACTGCGTGTTCGTACGGTCCCTCCGGCCCGGAGCCGGAGGTGGCAGGAATGCCGGCGGTGGGGAGCGGCGTTGCCGGAGTATGAAGGTTTTGATCATCCACGCGCACCCGGAGCCCGATTCGCTCACCACGAGCCTGAAAGATGTGGCCGTCGACCAGTTGCGGTCCGACGGGCACGAGGTCCGGATCAGCGACCTGTACGCCATGGGCTGGAAGGCCCACGCCGATGCCGGCGATTTCGGTGCGGTCGCCGAGACGAACTTCATGCTGGCCTCCGGGGAGGCCTACGAGAACGGTTCGCTGAGCGCGGATATTCGCGCCGAGCAGGAGAAACTGTTGTGGGCCGATACCGTACTGCTGCATTTCCCGCTGTGGTGGTTCGCCATGCCCGCGATCCTCAAGGGCTGGGTGGACCGGGTGTTCACCTGTGGGTTCGCCTACGGTGCGGGTGGCACCGCCATCCCCCGCTACGGTGACGGCGTGCTGGCCGGGCGGCGGGCGATGCTGGTCGTCGCGGTCGGCGGCCGGGAACCCGCGTATTCCGATCGCGGAATCAACGGCCCGATAGCGGATCTGCTGTTTCCCATCCACCACGGCATCCTGTACTACCCGGGAATGGATGTTCTGCCGCCGTTCGTCGTACACGGGGCCATCCGAGTGGACGACGAGCGTTTCGGTCTCATAGCCGATGATCTGCGAAAGCGCTTGGGAGAGCTCGAGCACACCGAGCCGATTCGGTATCGGCGTCAGGCCGGCGGTGACTATGATCGCGGACTGCGGCTCGAATCAGGTCGTGAGGAGCCGGGGACCACCGGTTTCGAGCTCCATATCACGTCGTGAGATGGTGACCGCGGTATACGCCGTTCGCGCGGATGCGTTCGCGCAGTTGGCCGTCGACGAGAGGGCTCGGGCTGCGCGCGGATCAGGGCAGGACTAGCTTGGTCGAGTCGAGACCGTACCTGGGGTACGACCGGATCAGTCCCTGTTCGATGGAGGAAAATTTTGCGAGTCCTGCTGGTCGCGAGCGCTTTCAACAGCCTCACGCAGCGTGTGCACACCGAACTGCGCTATCGCGGGCACGAGGTCGCGGTCGAATTGGCGCTCGGTGATGCCCCGCTGCGGGCCCGGGTGACCGCTTTCCGTCCCGATCTCATCGTGGCGCCGATGCTCACCACCGCTGTCCCGGAGGACATCTGGACCGAGCACACCGTGCTGATCGTGCATCCCGGCCCCAAAGGCGATCGGGGACCCTCTTCGCTGGACTGGGCGATCAGCGAAGGGGTCACGGAATGGGGCGTCACCGTCCTGCAGGCGGTCGCGGAGATGGACGCCGGTCCGATCTGGGCGTCGGTGGCCTTCCCTGTTCCCGCATGCGGGAAGAGCGAGCTCTACCGCAACGAGATGTCGGAAGCCGCGGTGGCGGCGGTATTGCTGGCCGTCGAACGTTTCGGTGCAGGGGATTTCGTGCCCGAACCGCTGGACTACGACCGCCCGGACGTGCGTGGCCGGTTGCGGCCCTACCATGCGCAGCAGTACCGCCGGATCGACTGGGCGACCGAGCGCACTGCCGATGTGCTGCGCAAACTGCGCGCCGCCGATTCGCAGCCGGGTGTGCTCGACGAACTCTACGGCCGTGAGTATTTCGTGCACGGCGGTCACAACGAGGACCGGTTGCGCGGCACCGCGGGCACGGTGATCGCGACCCGGGACGGGGCGATCTGCCGGGCCACCGTCGACGGCGCGGTGTGGTTGCCGCAGTTGCGCCGCCGCCGGATCCCAGGAGGACCCGCGGAATTCAAACGGACCGCGGTCGACGCGCTGGGGGCCGATCTGCCCGCCGGTACACCCGAGGTTTCGGTATCCCCGGCCGAGGCGGCGGTCCGCGACACCTGGTCGGAGGTGCGGTACCGCGAGACCGGTTCGGTGGGGCACCTCGAATTCGCCTATACGGGGGGCGCGATGAGTACCGCGCAGTGCCGGCGGTTGCTCGCGGCCTATCGGGAGGCCTGTGCCCGGCCGATCCGTGCCCTGGTGTTCGGCCCGACTCGCGATTTCTTCTCCAACGGTATCCATCTGCATGTCATCGAGGCCGCCGAGGATCCGGCTCAGGAGTCGTGGCGCAATATCAACGCCATGAACGATCTCGTCGAGGCGATTCTGACCACGACGGACAAACTGGTGATCTCGACCCTGCCCGGTAATGCGGCCGCGGGCGGAGTGATGCTGGCACTGGCCGCGGACGAGGTGTGGTGCCGGGAATCGGCGGTGCTCAACCCGCACTACCGCCTGATGGGCCTGTACGGCTCGGAGTACTGGACCTATTCGCTGCCGCGGCGGGTCGGTGCGGTCGAGGCCGCCCGGCTGACGCGGAAGACCCTGCCGGTGGGCGCGAAGGCGGCCGCGGATCTCGGTCTCGTGGACAGGGTGGCACCGGGAGACAGCGCCGAGTTCGCCGAATGGGTACGCCGGGAAGCGGAGTCACTGGCCGATTCGCCCGAATTGGAAAACCGGCTGACCGCGAAGAAGCAGTTGCGCGAGGCCGATGAGGCCGCCAAACCGCTGGCAGAGTACCGCGCCGAGGAATTGGCGCAGATGCGCCGGAACTTCTTCGAGGAGTGTGAGCCGTACCATGAGTTGCGGCGGAACTTCGTGTACAGCGTGGTGCCCCCGGCCACTCCGGCGTACCTGCAGGGCTGATCCGGACATTTCCGTCCTTAGCTCAGTTGTGACATCAAGTGGCGGATTTGTACGCACCTGAGGTGAAATTTTTACTCTGCAAGCCCCCCCGGGATGTGCCGAACTACTGTCTATGCGGACATAGTTCGGAAATCGACTAGTACAGCGGAGTTACACGTGCAGCTCGAGCACTTCAACAATGGGTGGGTCACACCTGTCCTCGCCTATTTCATGTCGTTCATCGGGTCGGTGCTCGGTCTACGGTGCGCGGTCCGTGCGCGGGCGTCCGAGCAAGCCGGTGGCTGGCTCGTCGCGGCAGCCATCGCCCTCGGCGGCGCGGGGATCTGGGTTATGCACTTCACCGCGATGCTGGGCTTCTCCATCGACGGTATGACCATCCGCTACGACATGCCGATGACACTGCTCAGCGCGGGTATCGCCGTCGTCGTCGTCCTGATCGGGCTCGCGATCGTGGTGCGCGGTCACCGTGAGGCCGTCGCTCTTCCGCTGGGCGGATCGATCACGGGTATCGGCGTCGTGGGTATGCACTATCTGGGCATGGCCGCGATGAACACCGGCGCGGCTATGGAGTACAGCACCGGGCTGGTTCTGCTGTCCATCCTGATCGCGGTGGTCGCCGCGACTGCCGCGCTGTGGTTCATGCTGCACGTGAAGGGCTGGGGTAACACGATCGGCGCCAGCTTGATCATGGGTGTCGCGGTATGCGGAATGCACTACACCGGAATGGCCGCCATGAGCGCCCACCACGGCGACCACACCAGCGTGCCGGAAGGGGTCGCGCCGGTGGAATTGCTCACTCCGTTGCTCACCACCGTCGCCCTGGTGGTCGTGGGCCTGGTCGTGCTGGTCGGGGTGGCCGAGCTGGAGGTCCGCTCCACAGCGGCAGCGAAGCACGATTACGAAACGGACGAGGGCGCGACCCTCACCACCGATCCCGCCACCCTCGCGATCAGTGGGCGCGAGTGGCCGCGGATGCCGGTGGATCGCTAGTCTGCGCGGATGTCGTAGTGGTGACATGGGGCGCAAGCCCGGTTGTCGTCGCCGGCTGGGCCGCCTAATCTGGGCGGCCGTATCTGCAACATGACCTGAGGACTGGTTCGAATGGGTAGTACCGTGCTCGATATCGCCGCGCTGATCGTGATGCGTGTTGGGGATTTCTTCCAGTGGGCGACCACCGGATCGGCGGGTTTCCCCCCGCTGTGAACCGGTAGTCGACTGTCGGCACGGAGCCCGGACGCCGAACGCGTCCGGGCTCCGTCGTGTCCGTCCCGGGTGCTCGTGGGACGGCGGGCCGGGCCTAGAGTATCTCCATGGCCTACGGGGGTGAGTCCGGTGCGCTGCGGCGACCGGCAACGAAGTGGTGGCTCATCACCACAGTGGCGGTGGCCGCGCTGGTCGAATTCTGTTGTGCGGCATTGGTCTGGTTCGTGGCCTCCGACGGTTGGGCCGGATACCCGCTGATCCTGACCAGTGTGTTGCTGGTGTCGGCCGTATTGTGGGCGATCTGCGCGTTGTTCGGCCTGGTCCGTTACCGGGCCCACCTGCTGAGCGCCGTAGCTCCGCTCCTGGTGGCGGTAACGGTGGCCGTGGTGTACTCGGGTGCCGCCGAACGGTCGGGTTGGCAGCTGTCGAAGGGTTCGCTGGAAGCGGCGGCGGTCGAATGCGCCGAGCGCTCCGGACCCGACCGGATCGGCCTCTATACCGTCGAGCTGATAGAGAGCGACGGCCGGGAATGCCGGTTCTACACCGATGGCGGTTTGATCGATCGGGTCGGATTCGCCTACCTGCCCGACGGCCCGCCACCGGAGCACCAGTCGAGCGGGACGACCTATCGGCAATACGACGGTTCCTGGTATCGCCTGGTCGTCCGCATGTGACGAGCGCGCACTCGGTCCCTCGTCCGCGTGTTCAGGAGCCCACGACCGACTGCTGATCCGCAGGCGGCGAATACACCGACTCGTCGACGTGCAGCACCATGACGTGGAGATCCGTCGTGCCCGGGGCCGGGTGAGTACTTCGCCTCGAAAACGAGAAAAGCCCCCGGCGGGGGCTTTTCTCACGAACCGATCAGTCGAACACGCCGGTCCTGGTGGCTCCGAGGAACGCGTCCCACTCGTCGGGAGCGAAGACCAGTGCGGGGCCGCCGGGATTCTTGCTGTCCCGAACGCCGACACGTCCCCGGTCCAGATGTGCAGCCTCGACACAGTCCCGATTGCCGCCGCTTCGACTGCTCTTGAACCACTTCGCGCCGATGAGATCCATCATCTGTGCTCCTTCGATACGCGCAGCATCAAATCTCTGGATGCCGTTGGGGACAACGCTACATGGCGGATTCGCCTGGCCTCGTCGGAAAACCGCTCGACTTCGATATCGCGTTCCATGTACAGGTCTCCGGCCAGGCCCTCTTTGTATACGACTGGTGGCTCTTGAAGCTTGGAGGTCGGCAGGAGAGGGAAGCTGAACAGGACGAACGATCCAGCGACCAGCCCTACTGGGTATTGCTCCGACGATGGCACGATGCGGATCTCCACGCCATCGTCCTCTGATTGTGCGATCAGGGCTCGGGCTTGATCGGACATCACGGAGGGACCGCCGACGCGATACCGAACCACCGCCTCCGACAGCAGTGCCTCGAACCGAAACCCCTCTCGATGCAGTAGATCTTGGCGCCGCTGGACCACATCGAGGATCCTCTCCACCTCGTCCGGCGATCGGTCCGGAAAGGCGGCCCAGGTCAGTGCACGTCGATATTCGCGGGTCTGAAGCAAGCCCGGCACGACGGCGGTTTGCCAGGAAGTCACCCAGTTGGCGGCCTCCTCGAGGGCCAGATAGTGGTCGAAGCCCTCGGCGATTGCATCGGCATAGGTTCGCCACCACCCCGATCCCGATGCCGCGGCGGACCGGATCTCCTGGGCCAGCCCGAGGAGCAACCGGCGCTCGGAATCGGTGGCCCCGTAGGCGTTCGCGAGGGCGTTGAGCGCGAGGTCGGTGACTTTGGTCTGCCTGCCGTCCTCCAGACGCCCGTAGGACTGCGGGCTGGTCTCGGCGATGCGCGACGCCGCCGATTGCGTGATGCTGTTGCGCTCCCGAAGCTTTCGCAGCTGACGGCCCAATGCCCGTCTCGGCAGCGTGGATCCAGTGGTCACGATCGTTACCTTTCCTAACCGGATGAGTGGGATATGGAAAGCACCGTGGTGAAAGAGCGTGAATTTCCCCGTGGAATCGCCACGGTATCGCTTCCGAACGTGTTGCGGCACACGTCTACTGGGGAAGCGCCCGGCGCAGGTCACCCCCAGTTGCCGCTGGGGACATCGGTTCGACGCCGGGAAGGCCGAGAGCCGGTGGTCCGATCGTCGGTTGGTCACTGTCGCTCCAATCGGACCCTACGCCGGGCGCGCACCGATACCAAGCCGGAACAGGGGATTCATCATGCGCGCCAGTACATCGCGGACCGGGCTCACGACGCAGGGGCGCGAGCGGAAACGATGCCGGCCGATGCCGTACTCGTCCAGTCGGCGCTGGGCTCACGGGGCCTCACCGTGGCGCTTTACCGGCCCCGCCGGAGCAGTCCGGCCCGGGCTAGGATCGCAATCATGTCGACCCCTCCCGACGTACGTCCGGCCCGCCGCGCCGAGATCGGCTCCCTGGCACGCACCCTGGCCGCCGCTTTCCAGGACGATCCGGTGATGGAGTGGCTGTGGCCCGATCCGGGTCGGCGAGCCTCGGGGCTACCCCGTCTGTTCGCGACCCAGACCCGCCATCAGCATCTCGCAAACGGCGGGGTGGATATCGCGCTCGACTCGTCGGGTGCTATCGGCGGGGTCGCCCTGTGGGACGCCCCCGGGCGATGGAAACCGTCCGTGTGGCGCGAGCTGCGTATGCTCCCGCAGCTCGCCCGCGCGTTCGGCGGACGGCTACGCGCGGGTAAAGAGCTGGTGGAACTCATGACCGCCGTCCATCCGGACGAACCGCACTGGTATCTCGCGACAATCGGCACCGATCCGGACCGGCGCGGCCACGGCCTCGGGCAGGCTCTGCTGCAGTCGCGGCTCGAACAGTGCGACCGCGACGGAATACCCAGCTACCTCGAGTCCAGCAAACAGGCGAACATCGCCTATTACGAACGGTTCGGCTTCGAGGTCACCACGAAGGTCACCGTCCCGGGCGGCGGCCCCGATCTGTGGCTCATGTGGCGCACACCCCGCTCTCGTGCCTGACCGAAACGTTCGGTGCGCCGCCGCCGCACCGATAGCGTCTGCCGACTCGGCGCTTCCGGCACGGTTTCCAGCGGCGAACGCCTCGGAGAACTCGAACGGATGTGCAGACCGGCACCCCTTCAGTCGATGGCGGCGATGGCGTGGATCTCGACGGCCGAGCCGTAATGCAGTTCGTTGACGCCCACGACTGCGCGGGCGGGACGGTGCGCACCGATCCACTCGGCATAGATCGTGTCGAAGGCGGGCCATGCCGCGACGTCGGTGACATAGGCGAAGAGCGACACCAGCCGGGTCCGGTCGGTGCCGGCGGTGGCCAGGCACTTGTCGAGGTTGTCCAGCACTTGCCGGGCCTGGATGTGGAAGGGCTGCCCGGCCGAGCTGTTCCCGGCCTGGTCGACGGGCAGCTGACCGGAGATGTATGCGAGCCCACCGTGAACTGCGACGTGAGAGTAATGCCCGAATGGTGGCCGCAGATCGGGACTGTTGCGCAGCTGGATATCGGCAGTGGGCGTAGTCATTTTCCTGAGACCCTTCGCGTTACGTGGTGAATGGATTCTGGTGTTACTTGGAGTAGTTGTAAACGGTGGCGCGGGAGACGCCGAGCAGGTCGGCGATGGCTTGCGCTGAGCTGGGGGAGTCGAAGAAGCCGTCCCGGCGCAGCTGTTTGACGAGTTCGCGCTTGGTGTCCCGGGGCAGGCCTCGCGGAGTGTTGGACCGGTCCGCGGCGAATGCCTCGATGGCCTCGCGCAGCTCGCGGGCGGTCCGGTCGCGCAGCGTCTCCAAGACCTCGCCGCGGTGCTCCACCTCGGTCGCGACGAGGTTCGCGAGGGTGAGAGTCAACGGCGACAACGATGAGACGTCGAGATTGAGGCACAGCGCCGCGACGTAGCGTCCTTCCTTGTTCTTGATCCCGATCGAGGTGCTCTTGACCGGCCGCCCGTCGGGGAACTGGTTGGGGTAGTTCTGGATCACGCTCGGGTAGTTCGGGTCAGCGATCCGACGTAGCCCGAGCTCGGTGGCCGAGTCGCCGACCTGCCGGCCGGACAGGTTGTTCTCGATGGCGCGGATGGCGTGCTGAGGCTTGCGCAGATCATGTAGCACCACCTCGCACAACCCGGGGAACATCCGCCCGATCGCGCTCGCGATCTTCTCCGCCTCGACGAGAAGATGCTCGTCATCTGTGGCGGGGTCGGTACCGCTGTTCGTGCTGCTGGCCCTGCTGTCGTCCTCGGTGCTCATGCCGGGCACCCCTCCTCATCCCTGGTTGCTGTTGATGTCCTGTTCGAAGACGCTGATCATTTTCTCGGAGGACTTGACCCCGGCGCCGGTGAGAACTACCACAGTGGTCTCGCCGGCGCCGATGGTGCCGTCGGCGATGAAGTGGTCCAGCGCCGCGGTGGCGACGCAGCTGGTGGGCTCGGCGTACAGGCCGCGGGATGCGAGCTTGCGCACCGCTGCCCGGATCGCCTCTTCGGGGACGGCGACAGCTGCGCCGCCGGACCGGCGGATCGCCTCGACGGCCTCGGGCAGGCGGGTCGGATGGGCGATCGAGGCGCCCTCGGCGATAGTGGGCACTCGCTCGCCGCGGGCGGCCGGGTCGAGACCGTTGACCGTGTCCGCGATGGTGGCCCAGTGCTCGGGCTGCCCGACGAGCAGCCGCGGCCGGTGCTCGATCTGGCCCGCGGCGAGCAGCTCGCTGAATGCGATGTCACAGCCCAGGATGTTGCTTCCGGCGCCGGCGACGAGGACCACGTTGTCAGGGGCGCTGAACCCGAGGTCCTCCCACATCTCGTAGGCCACGGTCTTGGTGCCCTGCAAGAAGAACGGGTGCCAGTTGTGACTCGCATACGCTATCTGCTCGGACTGGCGGATCGCTTCGTTCGAGACCTGATCGCGGGTGCCCCCGACCAGCTCGATCTGTGCGCCGTACGCGCGAGCCTGGAGGATCTTCGCGGCTGAGGTGGACTCGGGCACGATGATCTTGGCTCGGATCCCGGCGGCCGCACTGTAGGCGGCGACGGAGGAGCCGCCGTTGCCGGAGCTGTCTTCGAGCACGTGCTCGGTGCCCTGGCCGACCAGGTGTGAGACCATCACCGCCACCCCACGGTCCTTGAAGCTCGAGGTCGGGTTGAACCACTCGAGTTTGAAGTGCACCCGCCGACCGTCCCAGCCCAGCGGCACCATCGGGGTGCAGCCCTCGCCGAGGCTGACGCGGTGCCGCGCATCGACCGGGATCGCCGCCTGATAGCGCCACAGCGACCGTTCCGAGGTCACGATCTGATCGGGAGTGATGCCGGGAAGGGCGCTGAATGCCAGCGCGGTGCCGTCATCACCGCGCCAGCGCGGATCGGTGAGGTCGTAGTGGCGACCCGACCGGTCGTACAGGAATGGGTCGGTCGTGGTGGACGCGTTACTCATGGTTGCAGTCTCTGCCCTTCTGAACGGTGCTGGGGAATGAGTGTCGTAGTGGCTGTCAGTAAACGAGTTCCCGCGTGTCGGCCTCCGTTCGAGGATGGCTGGTGACGCTGGCCGAGGGGCTATCGGCCGCCGGTCGGCGCCCGAGAACGGCTACCGCGATGGCGTTGCCGAGGATGTTGGTGGCGGTGCGCCCCATATCGAGCAACTGGTCGATCACCAGCAGCAGGGCCACACCGGCAGCGGGGATGCCGAAACCGGGAACGATCGCGGCGATGATGACCAGTGCGCCGCGGGGCACCCCGGCCATACCTTTGCTGCTGATGAGCAGGACCAGGCACATCAGGATCTGCTGGCCGATGTGCATGTCGATGTTGTAGGCGTTGACCAGGAACACGGAAGTGAAGGTCATGTACATCATCGAGCCGTCGATGTTGAACGCGTATCCCAGTGGCAGGACCAAGCCGGTCGTACGCCGGTCGACACCGAAGGAGGTCAGGGAGCTGATCATCTTCGGGAACGCGGCTTCGGTGCTCGACGTGGCAAAGGCGATGAACATCGGCTCGCGGGCGGCTCGGATCAGCCGGAAGACGCCTCGGCCGAGGAACAAGGCCCCGACCGCGATCAGCGCGACCCACAGGCCGGCCAAGGCGGCGTAGAAGTTGGCGATCAGCGAGCCGTAGGTGGCGAACGCGTCCAGGCCCTGCGTGGTGAACGCGGCGGCGACAGCGGAGAACACGCCGATCGGGGCCAGCAGCATCACGTATCCGGTGAGCTTGAGCATCACGGTGGTCAGCTCGTCGATGGCATCGGAGAGGCGGGAGGTTCCGTGCGCGGACTTCACGGCGAGCAACGCGAGTCCGAAGAACATCGCGAACACCAAGATCTGGATGGGCTTGTTCGTGGCCAGCGCCTGGATGAAGCTCTGCGGAACCAGGTCCTCGATGAACTTCGACGGGGAAAGCGGCTTGGTGTCGATTCCGGACCCGCCGGCGGTCGCGCTCAGGTTCAGGCCGGTGCCGACCTGCATCAGGTGGGCCATCAGGAGCCCGTAGGCGCCGACCAGCAGCGACGCGGCGAGGAACCACGTCATCGAGCGCGCGAACAGCGAGCCCAGCCCCTTGGTCCCGGCCATGCCGGTGATGCCACTGACGATTGTCGCGAAGATCAGCGGCGCGATCACCATCTTGATCAAGTTCAAGAACACGTGGGTGACCGTGTCCAGGTAATGAACGACGTCCGCACGGCTACCGGGGAGCTGGTAGTGCAACACCAGACCCACGGTGACCCCGAGCACCAGGGCGGTGACGATGAACAGGCCCATCTTGTTCTTCATTGAGCCAACTTCCTTCCGGCAGCGCGCGCACCCACGCTGGTGCGAGCGAAAGCGAACCCACACTCGGCCCGGACCTTCGGACTATGGACCGGACTCTGTGTGAGCCGGAGGAGGCCAGGGACCTCCAACCAGCCATCACTATAGACGGATAGTCTAAATTTGCAATATGAGTCTAAATTCGCCGGGAAGTTCGTAGGGAACAAGCAACTCAGGTGGATCGCCTGCCCCTGAAAGGTTGCCGAGCAGGCATGAACGAGCCGAACCCAGGCAGCAGCGGTTACTGCGCCACGAGGGATGAGACATGAATCCGAGCCCCATCGCACCGCTCAGCGGCAATGCATCGACCTGATCGTGCTCGAGCAGGGCGTCGACACCACCACCCCGCCGGGCGGTTCCTGTTCCATGTCATCGCCGCGATAGCCGCCGACCGGCATGATCGTCACGGGGGGTGCGCCACGACGAAACACTCATCGAGTGGTTGTGCGAACTCGCTACTCCGGCACCTGATCGAGCAGTGAGATCAGGCTCGCGAGCAATCGCTTCCGCAGCGGCTCACCGCGGTTCGCGATCGCGGCCTGTTCGCGAACGTACTCGGCCCTCCCCGCGGGTGTTTCGATGCGGATGGGGTCGTAGCCGTGTTCACGGAGATCGTAAGGACTCGCCCGCATATCGAGTTCGCGGGCGTCGCGGGCCAGTGCGAAGCAGTCCAGCAGCAGATCCGAGGAGAGCAGCGGCGTCAGTTTGAAACCCCATTTGTACAGATCCATATTCGCGTGCAGGCAGCCCGGCTGTTCGCTGTCGATCTGACCGGCGCGGGTCAGCTGCCTGTTGTTGCGGGGGACCGCGGGCGGGGTGAAGAACCGGAACGCGTCGAAATGGGTGCAGCGCACCGGCATCGACTCGACCACCGCATCCGTGCCCGCGTCCCCGAGGCGCAGCGGTACCGCGTCGTGCCGGATCTCCCCGGTCCGGTACACCATCGCCCATTCGTGCAGGCCGAAACAGGACAACTGGGCGGGGCGGGAGGCGGTCGCGCGCAGCAGGCCCGCGATAAAGGACACGGTATCGGCGCGGACGCGCAGAAACTCCGGATCGGCGGTCGACACCGGTTCGGAAACCCCGTCCGGCGCCTCGATCCGGTGATATCCGCGCGAACCGGTGTACTCGGCGGCGCCGGCCAGCGCCACCCCGAAACCTGGATGCCAGCGACGCAGCTGTGCGGGCTTGTGGCCGTAATACGTGAACAGGAAATCGAGTACGGGATGTTTCGCCCCGGCGGCCCGTGCCCGCAGGTACGGGCCGACCAGGGCGTCGAGGCGGTCGCGATGGGTGGCCGCCCGCGACCGCCACTCCGCTTCGCTGAGCACCGAACGGACAGCCGCAGCTGTCATTCGGCGACCCGGTGTGTGGTATCGCGGACGGTACCGACGAACTCCTCGACGAGATCCTCGAGCGCGACGATGCCGACAGTGTTACCGCGCGCGTCCACCACCCGGCCGAGATGGCTGCTGGTGCGGCGCAGCCGGGCCAGCGCCTCGTAGAGCGTGGTGCCCATCAGCACGGTGGGCAGCGGCCGGATATCGGTCCGCGGGATCTCGGTGTTCGGACCGGCGGTTTCGTCGGAGACCTTGTCCAGCACATCCTTCACGTGCAGATAACCGACGAGGGAGCCGTCGAAGGCGCGGACCGGATACCGGGAGAACCCGGTTTCGGCGACCGCGTTCTCGATATCGCCGAGGGTGGTTCCGTGCGCGCGCAGCGGAATCGTCCGTACCTGCGCGAGCGGAACCATGACCTCGGCTACGAACCGCTCTCCGGTACCGAGCGCCTGAGTGAGCCGTCGGTGTTCCTCTTCGTCGAGCAGGCCCTCGGAACGGGATTCGCCGATCATCTCGGCCAGTTCGTCACTCGAGACCGCGGCCTCGAGTTCGTCCTTGGGTTCGATGCGCAGCATCCGCAGACTCAGATTGGCGGCGAAATTGTAGATCGCGATGAGCGGCCGGGCGATCCGCAGCCAGGCCAGATGCAACGGCACCAGCAGCAGCGCACTGCGTTCGGGTCCGGCCAACGCGATGTTCTTCGGGATCATCTCACCCAGCAGGATGTGCAGGATCACCACGATCGTCAGCGCCAGCACGAACGACACCGGATGCAACAGTGTCTCGGGTAGTCCGGCGAGCTCGAACGGATGCTCCAGCAGATGAGCCACCGCCGGTTCGCCGACCCGGCCGAGCAGGATCGAGCAGATGGTGATGCCCAGCTGGGCGGCGGCCAGCATCATGGACAGATTCTGCCCGGCCCGGATCACGGTGTCGGCGTTGCGTTTACCCTGGGCCGCCAGGGCCTCGAGCCGGTCGCGGCGCGCGGAGATCAATGCGAATTCGGCCGCCACGAAGAATGCGTTACCCGCCAGCAGGACCACGGTCAACGCCACCCCGAAGAGGTCACCCATGGTGGACCTCCCGCCCGGCGGTCTGCTGTTCGCTCACGGCGATGGCCTCGGCGTCGGCCGGAACCAGCCGGACGCGGTCGATCCGGCGCCCGTCCATCCGTTCCACCCGGGCCAGCCAGCCGCCTTGGCCGTCGCCGTGTCGCCGGTCGTGGCCGCGGCGCTGCGGCAGGACCACGGTATCGCCGGTCACCGGGATCCGGCCCAGACAGGTGAGAACCAGACCGCCGAGGGTTTCGTATTCGCCCTCGGGGGCGATGTACCCGGTCGCCCGGGTCACCTCGTCGATCCGCAGCAGGCCGGAACAGTCCCAGCCGTCGGAGACCCGGCGTACCTCACGTTCCTCTTCGTCGTGCTCGTCGCGGACATCGCCGAGGATCTCCTCGATGATGTCCTCCATGGTGACCAGGCCCGCCGTGCCGCCGTACTCGTCGACGACCAGCGCGGCCTGCATCCCGTCGGCGCGAACCCGTTCCAGGACCTCATCGCCGTCC
This sequence comes from Nocardia sp. NBC_01329, assembly GCF_035956715.1. Lineage (NCBI taxonomy): Bacteria > Bacillati > Actinomycetota > Actinomycetes > Mycobacteriales > Nocardiaceae > Nocardia > Nocardia sp. NBC_01329. The sequence goes on from NZ_CP108381.1 coordinate 2,227,212, forward strand.
AGGCTGGCCGGAACCACCGCCACCGGCTGCGCGATCTGCGCCAGTCCCACACCCGCGCGGGTCGGCGCGGGATGAGTGAAGGCCTGTTTGACGTGCACGATGCCGAGTGTGTTGTCCAGGTCGCCGTCGATCACCGGGAACCGCGAGAAACCGGTGCGGGCCGCGGCAGCGAGCAGATCACCGATGGTGTCGGTGCGCTCGAGGGCTTCGATCTTGACCCGCGGTGTCATCAGTTCTTCGGCGCTGCGTTCGCCGAACTGCAGGGAGCGGTCCAGCAACTGCGCGGTGCGCTGATCGAGGGCGCCGTGCTGAGCCGAGGTGCGGACCAGCGATCCGAGCTCCTGCGGCGACCGCGCCGAACGCAGTTCCTCGGCGGGTTCCACACCGAATCGGCGCACCGCCCAGTTGGCAGTGCCGTTGAGGAACTGGATCATCGGTTTGAACACCGCCGAGAACGCCACCATCGGCCCGGCGGTCGCGCGGGCGGTGGCCATCGGGGAGGCGATGGCGATGTTCTTGGGGACCAGTTCGCCGTAGATCATCGACAGCGAGGTCGCCAGGATCAACGCGAGGACCAGGGAGATACCGGTGACCGCGGAATCCGGGACCCCGAACAGGCCGAACAGCGGTTCGAGTAGCCGGGCCAGCACAGGCTCGGCGATATAACCGGTGATCAGCGTGGTGATGGTGATACCGAGCTGGGCGCCGGACAGTTGGAAGGACAGCGTGCGGTGTGCCTGCCGGACAGCGCGGGCCCGGACATCGCCGTCCCGGGCATGCGCTTCGACGGTACTGCGTTCCAGTGCTGTGAGCGAGAATTCCGCGGCGACGAACAATGCCGTGCCCGCGGTGAGCGCCACGAACCCGATGAGGCTGAGGACGGTGAGTGCGACGGCCATATCACCACCACCCGGCGGACATCGGAATCAGCGATGTGAACGGGGCCGGATGAGGGGGGAGGGTCGTGCAGCGGAGGACGCCGGGTCTGTCACCCGGCTCGATAGATGAGCCCTCCTGAGTGGCGCCCTCGGACGCGGGTGACAACTGGATCCTTTCGTCCTGACGAATATGGTCGGCGGTCGCCGGCGACTCTCATGCTACCGCGACCGTACGCGCGGGCGCACGGTCGCGGTGGCGGCGTCGTCCGGTGATGTGGCCGGGGTCACCACCCGCCCGGCAGCGGACGGCCCTCGGCGAACCCGGCCGCCGACTGCACGCCGATCACCGCGCGATCGTGGAATTCCGCGAGGGTGCGCGCACCGGCGTAGGTGCAGGCGCTGCGGACACCGGAACAGATGTGGTCGATGAGATCCTCCACCCCGGGACGTTCCGGATCCAGTTGCATCCGAGAACTGGAGATACCCTCCTCGAACAGGGCTTTGCGGGCCCGCTCGTAGCCGTGATCGGTGGCGGTACGGGCCGCGACGGCGCGTTTGGAGGCCATACCGAAGCTCTCCTTGTACGCATCGCCGTTCCGATCTATCCGCAGGTCACCGGGAGATTCGTAGGTACCGGCGAACCAGGAGCCGATCATCACGTTCGAGGCCCCCGCGGCGAGCGCCAGAGCGACATCGCGCGGATGGCGGACACCACCGTCCGCCCAGATGTGGGCACCCAGATCAGCGGCCGCCGCCGCGCATTCGGCCACCGCGGAGAACTGCGGCCGGCCCACCCCGGTCATCATCCGGGTAGTGCACATCGCGCCCGGTCCGACTCCGACCTTGACGATATCGGCGCCGGCCTCGATCAGATGCCGGGTGCCCTCGGCCGATACGGTGTTACCGGCGACCAGTGGGACGCCCAGCCCGAGATCCCGGATGCCGCGCAGGGTTTCCAGCATCTTCACCTGATGGCCGTGCGCGGTGTCCACCACCAGCACGTCGGCGCCCGCGTCCACCAGCGCCTTGGCCTTGGCCGGTACGTCCCCGTTGATCCCGACCGCGGCCGCGATCCGCAACTTCCCGCCGTCGTCGACCGCCGGGCGATAGATCCCGTCGCGCACGGCGCCGGTGCGAGTGAGCACCCCGGCGAGGGTGCCGTCCGGGGCGACCAGTACGGCGGGCCCGTCGCTGTGCGCGGCTTCGAGGCGGTCGAAGATCTCGGCGGCTTCCGAGGTCGCCGAGACGGTGACGAAGTCGGTGCTGGCGATCTCGTGCAGCCGGGCGAACCGATCGACGTCCGCACAAGCGGCCTCGGTGACCAGCCCGACCGGCCGCCCGTTGTCGACCACCACGACCGCGCCGTGGGCCCGTTTGTGGATCAGGGCCAGGGCATCGGAGACCGAATGATCACCGGTCAGCGTGACGGGGGTATCGGCGATCAGCGAACGGCTCTTGACGAAGGCGATGGTCTCGGCGACGGCGCTGTTGGGCAGGTCCTGCGGCAGCACCACGATCCCGCCGCGCCGGGCCACGGTTTCGGCCATCCGCCGACCGGCGACCGCGGTCATATTGGCGACGACCAAGGGAATGGTGGTGCCGGAGCCGTCGGCCGTCGCCAGGTCGACGTCGAACCGGGAGGCGATATCGGTGCGGTTCGGAACCAGGAAGACGTCGTTGTAGGTCAGGTCGTACGGCGGGTGATGTCCGGGGAGAAACTGCACTGCGCCCATGGTAATCGGGAAGGCTCTCCCGCGTGGGGGCCTGACGGATTCACCGGGCCGGGCGGCGGCGGGGCCGGCGGCCGGGCGAGGGTTTCGCATCGCCGCCACGGGCCCGGCCCCGGGCGACCGGGCCTCGGTGGTGGCCGCGCTGGGCGGTCGGTGGGCTCGCGGGGGCTTCCACCGCAGCGGGACCGGGTGGGGTGCGCGCACCGGTGAGCCGGCGGATCTCCCGGTCGCCCGGTCGCACTGTGTGCTCGACCACCTGGACGCCGGCGGCGCCGGTCAGTGCGGCTACCTCGGCGCGCTGGTCCGGGGTGACCACGGTGATCACCGTCCCGCTCGCGCCCGCCCGGGCCGTGCGCCCGGCCCGATGGACGTAGTCCTTGGCATCGGCGGGCGGATCGGCGTGCACCACCAGCGAGATCGCGTCCACGTGGATACCGCGGGCGGCGATATCGGTGGCGACCAGCGCGGAGATATTGCCGTCGGCGAAGGCCTCCAGGGTCCGGATCCGCCGGTTCTGTGCTTTGCCTCCGTGCAGCGCCGCGACACGGATCCCTTGGTCGCGTAGCCGGCGGGTGAGTTTCTCGGCGCCGTACTGGGTGCGGGCGAACAGCAGTGTGCGGCCCTCGCGGGCGGCGATCTCGGCGAGCACCGCGGGTTTGTCCGCGACCTCGACGAACAGCAAGTGATGGGTCGCGGTGGTGGTCTCCGGTTCCGCGGCCACGGAGTGGGTGACCGGCTCGCGCAGATACCGCCGGACCAGATCCTGCACGGAGTCGTCGTCCAGAGTCGCGGAGAACAGCAACCGCTGCCCGTCGCGGGGGATGAGATCGAGTAGCCGGCGGACCTGCGGCAGGAAACCGAAATCGGCCATATGGTCGGCCTCGTCGATCGCGGTGATCCGGACCGCGTCGAGTACTGCGGCGCCCTGTTCGACCAGGTCGGCGAGGCGCCCGGGAGTCGCGATCAGCAGGTCCACACCGCGCTGGAGCTTCTCGCTCTGCCGGGCCAGGGGCATACCACCCACCGCTGTGCCGAGGCGTAATCCCAGGGCGAAGGGTTCGAGTGCTCGCTCGATCTGCAAGGCGAGTTCCCGGGTGGGGGCGAGGATCAGGCCCCGGGGGGCGCGGACGATCGCCGGCGCACCGGCCAGGCGGGCGAGGATCGGCAGTCCGAACGCCAGCGTTTTCCCGGAGCCGGTGGGCGCGCGGCCGAGCACATCGTGACCGGCCAGCGCGTCGGGTACGGCCGCGGCCTGGATGGGGAGCGGTTCGGTGATTCCCTCGCGTCGCAGTGCCTGCACAGTGAGTACCGGCAGTCCGAGCCGGGCGAAGGGCGGGGGAGTACGGAGTGCGCCCGTGTTCGGATCGGCCGAGCTCCCGGCGTCCGATGTCGTGGGCTCAGGCACGGAACAACCGGCTCAACTCGACCAGCCAGGGGATCGCGACGGCCAGGGTCGGTACCACCAGAATGGCGATCGAGGCGAGATAGGCGGCGCCGGCGATGCGGAAATCGCCCAGTGGACCGGCCAGCCGCTGGATGCGGATCAGGGTGCTGGGTCCGCCCACCGCCAGCGCGCCCTGCGGGGCGGTGGATTTCGAGCACGCCACCAGTGCCCTGGCCAGTGGTTTGGGACCGGTGACCTTGACCGCGGAATCGTCGGCGAGAAGTTCGATCAGCAGTTTCACGGAATCCAGCGCGGATTTGCTGCGGACGAACCGCGGGAAGGCCTCGTGCGCGGCGGTGAACGCCTCCAGCACCAGATCGTGCCGGGCTCGAAGATGGGACCGTTCATGGCTGAGGATGGCGGTGAGCTCCTGCTCGTTCAGATTGTCGAGGGTGCCGGCGCTCACCACGACCCGCCGCCGCAGCCCCGGCAGACAGTAGGCGATGGGTTCGGTGGACGAGAGCACCCGGATATCGGCGGCGCGCCGGACCGGGCCGCTCTGGTCGAGCAGATCCACCAGCATGCGGTGCTTGGCGCGGCGGCGGCGAGTGTGCACCCCTACCCGGATCGACGCGTACACGAGCCGGGCGCCGACCAACAGGGTGAGCATGAACACCGAAACGTAGGCCAGCCACAGCGGCAGACCCAGCGCATCGATCTCATCGGTGGGTTTGGTCGTGGGCCGGCCGTCGTGGCCGGGGACCAGGAGTTCGGCCGCGATGGCGAGCCCGGAGCTGAAAGCGCTGAGCACCGCGGCCAGCGCAATGGCTTGCCAGAGCACGAGGGCGGCGCGGGGCACGCGATAGGTCCAGGTCGCCCTGCTGAGCGATTCCGGTACGGGACCGGCGAGAAGCAAGGCAAGTACGGCGAATGCCGGTGCTGCTGCGTTCATCGACTCTGCTCACTGCGTTGTGGGGCCAGGGTCCGAGGTCGGTCGCTGCGGGGGCTAGTTGTCCTCGGTTGCTTCGAGCTTAGCGAGTGCGTCCCGTAGGGCCGCGGCCTCGTCCTTGCCGACCTGCTCCACGAAGTGCACCAGGGCCGCGGCCCGGCTCCCGGCCTCGTCCGCCTGTTGCAGCGCGTCCATCATGAGACCGGCGACCAGCTCGTCGCGGGTGTGTACGGGAGCGTACCGGTGGGCGCGGTCGTCGCGCCGCTGTACCACCAGATTCTTCTTCGCGAGACGCTGCAGCACGGTCATCACCGTGGTGTACGCGAGTTCGCGGCGCGCCGACAGGGCCTCGTGGACCTGCCGGACCGTTTGTGGTTCATCGGTCGACCACAGTTGGTCCATAACCGCTTTCTCGAGCTCACCAAGTCCAGCCATCTCTTGATTTTACGACGACAACGACGCTGTGCCGTACTACAGGGTGTCGTAACCGCGTGGGATAGATCATAGGTCGTGAGACACCGGATAGGCCGGATGCGTGGTGCGGGGTCCGGTGCCGGGGTGGTTGCGGGCGGGTGCGGCCGACACAAGGGAGCCCGGGGTCGTCACGGGCTCGTTACAACCTTGTTCGCGAGAAACACTTGCTAGGTCTGGTAAGGCTAACCTATCTTTCGATCAAGTCGTTGCTGCGACGCCGATCTCGAGGAGGTTCGAATGTCCGAACTGGCCACCACTGTGCGCATCCCCCGTCCGTACGAGGCGCCGTTCGGGTCGGCGTGTTCCCGGTTGCGGTCCCTGCAGCCGGAGCATCCGCGCGTCTACGCCGCCGCTGCCATGGCCGAACAGGGCAAGCGACGCTGGTGGGCGCTGTCGACAGGTCTGCGCGAGGGCCGGATCGAGCTGATGTACCGGCGGCACGCGGCGGAGATGATCAGCGCGACGGCCGCGTCGGAGGTGGTGGCGACTGCGTTCATCCATGCTGTGGTCGGTCGGGTCGCGGCGTTGTGGATCGCCGACGGCCGCGCCTGGGATCCCGGATTGGAGAATGTCTGGATCCATACCGACAACGACGGGGGCATCGACTGGGCCGGGCTGGCCGACACCACGATCCGCGTCGTGGCCGGCGATCCATTCGAAGGTGCGCCCGGGGTGGTGTCGCTGCCGTGTGAGCGGGCGATGTGGGTGTGGCTGGCCTATCGCTGCGAACCCTCGCTGCTGCTCGTGCAAGGCGCGCTGGCTCGGTGTGCGGGCCTGAGTCCGCGCCGCTTCTGGGCGCTGGTGGCCGAATCCGTCTCCGGCGCCACGACGTACGTCCCGGATCTGGCCCGCACCGATCCGGTGGCGGGTGCGCGGCGGGGGCAAGGATTGCTGATGGCGCTGGAAGATCGTGGGATGGCGATCCGGCGCGCCCAGCGTGTTGCTTAGTTAGGTAAGCCTGGCCTATACTCGAAACCGGCGTACGGATCGCGCGAGAGTCCCGAGGGCTGCGGTGACCCCCGGTCCAATGCCCGCGGCGGGCCCCACCCTGAGGTGGGGCCCGCCGCTTCGATTTCCACCCGTGACCGCCGGGCCCGCGCTCCTGACCCGGACTCGGCATGCGATCGTGGGAGCCATGACCGAACAGCAGACCCGCCCCTCATCGGTGGCCGATCTCAGCCCCGAGCAACTCAACGAGATCAGCAAGGGAACCTTCGCGGATCTGCTCGGTCTGCGCGTGACCGAGCTGGGGCCCGATCGCGTATGCGGGGTATGGAACGTCACCCCGCAGCTGCACCAGCCCGCCGGCATCCAGAACGGCGGAGTGCTGTGCACCGTGGTGGAGACCCTCGCCAGCACCGGCGGCGCCGCCTGGTACGGCGAACGCGGCGTGGTGGTCGGGGTCAACAACAACACCGATTTCCTGCGCGGCGTCCGTGACGGGCAGCTGAGCGCCGAGGCCACCCCGCTGCATCGCGGCGGAACGCAGCAGCTGTGGCAGGTGGTGATCACCGACGAGGACGGCCGGCTGATCGCACGCGGCCAGGTCCGGTTGCAGAACCTCCCGCACCGCTCCTGACCGCCACGAGCCGGTGGGACGACAAGGGCCGGGGCAGTGCACACACCGCCCCGGCCCTGATCGATGGATTCAGAGACCGCCGGTCGACAGCAGGCCGCCGTCGACACGCACCGTCTCACCGGTGATCCAGGCCGCCTGGTCGGAGGCCAGGAACGCGATCAGCCGCGCCACATCCTCCGGCGAACCCAGCCGCTTCATCGGGTAGAGCTGCGCGGCCGCCTCTTCGTCCGCCGAGTACAGGGCGTCGGCGAAACTGGTCTTCACCACCCCGGGCGCCACCGCGTTGACGCGGATCTTCGGGCCGAGCTGCCAGGCCAATTCGTCGGTGAGCCGGATCAACGCCGCCTTGGAAGCGCCGTAGGCCGCGATCACCCCGGTCGAGCGGATACCGGCCACACTGGCCACATTCACCACGGCGCCGCCGTGCTCGCCCATCCACGCCTTGTACGCCTCCTGGATATAGCCCAGCGCGGCCACGACGTTGACGTCGAAGATCTTGCGCACCGCATCGAGGTCGGCTTCCATCAGCGCGCCGTACACCGGGTTGATCCCGGTGTTGTTGATCAGGATGTCCAGCGAACCGAATTCGGCGACCGCGCGCTGTACGGCGGCGCTGCGCGCCTCGTCGTCGCCGGAGTTCCCGGCCAGGGCGACGACCTCCCCCTGATGCCCCAGCGCCCGCAGCTCGGCGGCCGCTTTCTCCAGTGGTTCGGGCTTGCGCGCGGTGATCAGCACATTCGCGCCGCGGCTCAGCAGCTCGGCGGCCACCGCGTAGCCGATACCACGGCTGGCCCCGGAGACCAGCGCACTCTTGCCCAACAGATCGGTGCTCATATCCGGGCACGTTACCGTGCCCGGGTCCGCGCCCTCGGCGGGCACGGACCGCCCGGCGGCCGCCGTGACCGAGCGGTGGCGTGGGCCGGGTAAAATCGGTGGTTCCATGTCCGGACACATCCGATGATCGGTGGATGGGCCCACTGTCGGGCGAGCCGGGCCGCTGCCCCCAACCCGTGTTCCTAGGAGATATCTGTGATCACCGCGACCGACCTCGAGGTCCGGGCCGGCGTCCGCACCCTGCTGTCCGCGCCCGGCCCGGCGCTGCGGGTACAGGCCGGCGATCGGATCGGCCTGGTCGGGCGTAACGGTGCCGGTAAGACCACCACGTTGCGCATCCTGGCGGGTGAGGGTGAGCCCTATGCCGGGACGCTCACGCGATCCAGCGACATCGGTTATCTCCCGCAGGACCCCCGCGAGGGGAATCTCGACGTCCTGGCCCGGGACCGGGTGCTCTCGGCCCGCGGTCTGGACGCGCTGATCCGCGATATGGAGAAGCAACAGGCACTGATGGCCGAACTGGCCGACGAGACCGAACGTGAACGCGCTGTCCGCAAGTACGGCCGCCTGGAGGACCGGTTCTCCGCCCTCGGTGGGTATGTGGCCGAGAGCGAGGCGGCCCGTATCTGCAACAGCCTGGGGCTGCCGGATCGAGTGCTGGACCAGGCGCTGCGGACCCTGTCCGGTGGTCAGCGGCGGCGAATCGAACTGGCGCGCATCCTTTTCGCCGCCTCCGACGGCAGCGGCGGCCGGTCCGACACCACACTGCTGCTGGACGAGCCCACCAACCACCTCGACGCCGATTCCATCACCTGGTTGCGCGGCTTCCTGCAGAACCACAGCGGTGGCCTGATCGTGATCAGCCACGATGTCGAACTGCTCGCCGACGTGGTCAACAAGGTGTGGTTCCTCGACGCGGTGCGCGGTGAAGCCGATGTCTACAACATGAGCTGGCAGAAGTACCTCGACGCCCGCGCGACCGACGAACAGCGCCGCCGCCGGGAGCGGGCCAATGCGGAGAAGAAGGCGTCGGCGTTGCGTGTCCAGGCGGCCAAGCTCGGTGCCAAGGCCACCAAAGCCGTTGCCGCGCAGAACATGGCCAAACGTGCCGACCGGCTGATGTCGGAACTGGACGAGGTACGCGTGGCCGACAAGGTCGCCCGGATCAAGTTCCCCGAACCGGCCCCCTGCGGGAAGACCCCGCTGATGGCGGAGAACCTCACCAAGGTCTACGGGTCGCTCGAGATCTTCACCGGAGTGGACCTGGCCATCGATCGGGGCAGCCGGGTGGTGGTGCTCGGTCTCAACGGCGCCGGTAAGACCACATTGCTGCGGCTCCTGGCCGGTACCGAGGAGCCCACCGCCGGTGGCCTGGTGCCCGGTCACGGGCTCAAGGTGGGGTATTTCGCCCAGGAGCACGACACCCTCGACGATTCGGCTTCTGTCTGGGAGAACATCCGGCACGCGGCGCCGGACGCGGGTGAACAGGAGCTGCGCGGCCTGCTGGGTGCCTTCATGTTCACCGGTCCGCAGCTCGAGCAGCCCGCCGGGACGTTGTCCGGTGGTGAGAAGACCCGGCTCGCGCTGGCCGGACTCGTCTCCTCGGCCGCCAACGTGCTGCTGCTCGACGAACCCACGAACAACCTCGACCCGATCTCGCGGGAACAGGTCCTCGACGCGCTGCGCACCTATGCGGGCGCGGTGGTACTCGTAACGCACGATCCGGGCGCCGCCGAGGCCCTGAACCCGGAACGGGTGATCTTGCTCCCGGACGGCACCGAGGACCATTGGTCCGCCGAGTACCTGGAATTGATTCAGCTCGCGTGAGTTTCATCACAAGAACTTATTGCCGGATGGTCGCGGAGTGCTTAGCCTGAGAGTGACGCTGCTCGGCGACTCGGAGGAAGCCATGGGCGACAGGCCGGTACAGAGCAAGAGCACATTGGGCAAGGGCACCCGCGTCACGGGTAAGTCACGGGATCGCCTGCAAAACCAGTTGAAGAAACAATACGAGGCGGGGGCGAGTATCCGGTCGCTGGCACGTGCGACCGGACGCTCCTACGGGTTCATCCACAACGTGCTGACGGAGTCGCATGTGCAACTCCGCAGCCGTGGTGGTGCCAACCGCCGTAAAGCTCGCTAGTTCACGGTATTCGCAGGCTCCACCGCCCGGGCTGACCCGCCCGGGCGGCGGGGCTCGCATGTGACGTGGCACGCTCACCAGCCGGAGACGGAGCCGTCTCCGTAAGCCATGAGATTGGCGAGACTGGTGAAGATCGGCAGCCCGGTCTTGATCTCGAGATAGGCGAACTGCCCCTGCGGGTTGACCTCGAGGAAGTAGTACTCGCCGTCGAGGCCCACCCGGAGATCGAGCACGCCGAAACTCAGGCCCAGTGTGCCCATCAGCGTCGCCAGCGATTTGCTGACACCGGCCGGTAGGAGCGCGGGTGCGAAATCGACGGAGGTGTCCAGCCGGGAATCCACACGCCCGGCGCCGGCCCGGGAATCGATGCGCACAGCCCACTCCTGTCCGTCCACCCACACCACCCGCAGATCACATTCCGGGTCGATGTAGCGCTGGAAGATGGTGGGCGCCCAGCGGATACCGGTGAGCCGGTCGAGGTCGGCGGCCGCTACCAACCGGGTCTCGGAGAATTCGGCGCGGGAGGTACCGGTGCGTTTGAATACGACTCGGTCGCCACGGGTTTCGATGAACTCGCGAGCAGCGTCCGGATCGTTGGTGACCAGGGTCTCCGGGACCGCGCAGCCGGCCCGGCGCGCGGTGTCCAGTTGGACGATCTTGCGGTGAGCGATCCGGTCGTTCCCGGGATCGTTGATCCACTGGGCGCCCAGCGACCACAGCAGCCCCTGGACGAATCCGTCGCATTCGGCTTGCCGGTAGGCGTCGTCGTCGGCGCGGACGCCCGACGGCACCGAAGCCGGATGGGGGCGTCGCCACCAGACCGACCGGACCTCGTCCAGTCCGTCCAGTCCGGCCAACGATCGCTCGACTCCGGCCTCGTCGAGCCGGAAACTGCCCGGCTCGCGTGGGAAATCCCGGAGATCGAGCCGGAGCGGTGTTATCGCGTGCTGTTCTCGCAGCGTCGCTTCCATGGCGGCGGCGTGCAGATCGTCGGATTCGGAGACGATGAGGATCGCTGCGGTCTCCCGGGTGCTCACCGCGTCGGCCGTTCAGTCGAAACTATCGCTGTGGATACCGTCGTCGCTGGTGTTGTGCGACATGGTCTGAGCACAGGTGAACGTCGCCGGGAATTCGGGGGTGTCGGCCAGGTCGAGTCGCTGGGCCCAGGATTCGGTGAGCCGGTGGAGCTGTGGGTCCCCGCACGCCTCCGACGGCGGTGCCGCGAGCGTCATCGGCCGTTCCACCACGTCGATACGCAGACTCCGGGTGAAATCGGCGGTGCTTCCGAGGCGGATCTCGACACGGACCTCGCGGTCGGTGGTTCGTTCGTCGAGGGAGCGGACGGCGAGTACATCACCGCGGCGGAAGGTCCACGTCCCGTCGGCCACCCGGACGCGGATATCACGGTCGGATTCGCCGGCCAGTACTCCCGTGAGGATGGCGACCGCACCGCATTCGGGTGTGTCGAGGAAGTGGAGGGCATCGGTCATCTGGATTCTCCGATCTTGCTCGCAGTGTGCCACGCCCCGAGCGCGTCCGGATCATATCGCCGTACGGCGGCTCCGGCTGCCGATATCGCCGGATTTCCCCTGTTCGGATACCTGATCTTGTTTTCGGAAATTTTCCTGTGGCGGAAGATTTCCGGAAGTTGGGCGGAGGCCGGGCGCCGAAGAATTGTTTGCCCGATCGGTCTGCCGACGATCAGAGTCCGAGTAGCCCCGGATTCGTGGCCAGTTCGCGGAAACGGCCACCCGGATCGGCGAGCAACTTCCGAGCGTCCAGGTCGAGCAATCCGCCGATCACCGCCACCTCGGCCGACAGAGTGCCGTCGGTACGGATCATCTCCTGCCGGATCCGGTAGGTCTTCCCGCTGCCCCATTCGAATTCACAGGTGACCCGGAAATCGTCCCCGACGCGCAGTTCGCGCCGGTATTTGATGGTGCTCTCCAGGACCACCGGCCCCACTCGGGCGGCGACCAGTTTGTCTGCCTTCAGGCCTGCGGCGACGAGGAACTCCCAGCGGGCGTGTTCGGCGTATTGCAGGTAGACCGCCTGATTGACATGGCCTTGGACATCGAGTTCGTAACCGCGGACGGTTACGGGGACGGAGAAGGTCATAGCGGTGCGAACCCGGCGGAGATCGCGGTTGTTCCCGGTTCAGCGGCGCCGGGCGATGCGGTCGAGTGGCCGAATCCGGCGGCCATGGTGGTCTTCGGCCGCCTCGGCCGGCCGGCGGTCGTGGCCGAGCGGGAGATCGAGGCGGTATTCCTCGCCCGCGGCCTACGGCGGGGAGAATTCGACGTACTGGAATCCGGGAGCTGACCGCGCCGGGGCGCGGGCCGGGTGGTGCGCGCTCAGTGCCGGCGGCGTACCGATGCTTCCACGAGGTCCAATACGGCGGTGAGGTTTTCGTTGGTATGGCCCGACGCGATACGGGCGATGAGACCGTCCAGCACCAGATCGAGATAGCCCAGCAGGACATCGGTGGGCACATCGTCGCGCAGCGCCCCGGCCGCTTTACGGCGCTCGAGGCGCGCCAGGGTGGCAGCGGTGAGTTCGGCCGACCGCTGGGTCCAGCCTGCCCGGAATTCCGGATCGGTGCGTAGCCGCCGGGCGATCTCGAGCCGGGTACCCAACCAGTTGTACTCCTGAGGGTCGGCGAGCATATTCCGCATCACCTGCACCAGGCCCTGGTTGGCCGCTACCTCGGCCATCCGCTCGGCGTCGTCCTGGGCCAACGCGAAGAAGAGCGCGTCCTTATCGCGGTAATGATGGAAGATGGCACCGCGGGACAGGCCGATGGCCTCCTCCAGGCGCCGGACCGTGGCGCCGTCGTACCCGAACTCGGCGAAGCAGCGACGGGCGCCGTCGAGTATCTGTGTGCGCCGGGCGGCCAGATGATCTTCGCTGACCTTGGGCATCGTTCTCCTTCAACGGATATACGAACCCCGCGCGGCGGATCACCGCGCGGGGCCATCAGATTACGAGCGAACGATCCAGTGACTTGCCGTCACCCTCGCCACCCCGCCCGAGCGAGTCTCACGAACACGCTCCGGCGGCGGCGCAATCAGTTGCGGATCATATTCCGCAGGACATACTGCAGAATGCCGCCGTTGCGGTAGTAATCGGCTTCACCGGGGGTGTCGATGCGAACCACCGCGTCGAACTCGATCTTCGAGCCGTCGTCCTTGGTCGCGGTGACGTGCACGGTGGCCGGTGTGGTGCCCGAGTTGAGCTCCTCGATGCCCTCGATGTCGAAGACTTCGGTACCGGTCAGGCCCAGCGATTCGGCCGATTCGCCCGCCGGGAACTGCAGCGGGATCACACCCATACCGATCAGGTTCGAGCGGTGGATGCGTTCGAACGATTCGACGATCACGGCCCGCACACCCAGCAGGCTGGTGCCCTTGGCGGCCCAGTCACGCGAGGAGCCCGAACCGTACTCCTTACCACCCAGTACGACCAGTGGGATACCGGCCTTCTGGTAGTTCTGCGAGGCGTCGTAGATGAACGCCTGCGGAGCGCCTTCCTGGGTGAAGTCGCGGGTGTAGCCACCCGAGACATCGTCGAGGAGTTGGTTGCGCAGCCGGATGTTGGCGAAGGTGCCGCGGATCATGACCTCGTGGTTACCGCGCCGCGAGCCCAGGGAGTTGTAGTCCTTGCGCGCCACGCCGTGCGAATCGAGGTAGTCGGCGGCCGGGGTGCCCGGTTTGATGGCACCGGCGGGGGAGATGTGGTCGGTGGTGACCGAATCGCCCAGCAGGGCCAGTACGCGCGCGCCCTTGATATCGGCGACCGCCTCCGGCTCCATGCCCATACCGTCGAAATAGGGCGGCTTGCGGACGTAGGTGGAATCGTCGCTCCACTCGAAGGTGTTGCCCTCCGGGGTGGGCAGGCTGCGCCACCGCTCGTCGCCCTTGAAGACATCGGCGTAGGACTTGGTGAACATCTCCTGGCTGATCGCCGACTTGATGGTGTCGTCGATCTCCTGGGCCGAGGGCCAGATGTCCTTCAGGAACACCGGATTGCCCTGGGGATCGGTGCCCAGCGCGTCGTTCTCGAAATCGAAGTCCATGGTGCCCGCGAGCGCGTAGGCGATGACCAGCGGCGGCGAGGCCAGGTAGTTCATCTTCACATCGGGGGAGATGCGACCCTCGAAGTTGCGGTTACCGGACAGCACCGCGGTGACGGTGAGGTCGTTGTCGTTGACCGCCTTGGAGATCTCCTCCGGCAGTGGACCGGTGTTACCGATGCAGGTGGTGCAGCCGTAACCACCCAGGTAGAAGCCGAGCTTCTCCAGGTACGGCCACAGGCCGGCCTTCTCGTAGTAGTCGGTGACGACCTGCGAGCCCGGGGCCATATTGGTCTTCACCCACGGCTTGCTGGACAGGCCCTTCTCCACCGCGTTACGGGCGAGCAGCGCCGCGCCGATCATGACCGACGGGTTGGAGGTGTTGGTGCAGGAGGTGATACCCGCGACCGCGACCGCGCCGTGGTCGAGGATGAACTCACCGCGCTCCTCGGTGACGACCCGCACCGGCTTGGACGGCCGCCCCTGGGAGTTGAGGGCCGCGGACTGCACATCGACGGCGCCGTCGTCGGCGAAGGACAGCGTGGCCGGATCGGAGGCCGGGAACGATTCCTCGACCGCCTCGTCCAGCTGGGAATGCGGTGTCGGGTGCTGATCCTCCACGTAGTTGTGGATGTCCTTGCGGAAGGCGACCTTCGACTCGCTCAGCGCGATACGGTCCTGCGGGCGCTTCGGGCCGGCGATGGAGGGCACCACGGTGCTCAGGTCCAGCTCGAGGTACTCCGAGTAGGTGGGTTCGGCGGCCGGATCATGCCACATACCCTGTTCCTTGGCGTAGGCCTCGACGAGCGCCAGCTGTTCGTCGGTGCGGCCGGTCAGGCGCAGGTAGTTGACGGTCTCCTCGTCGATCGGGAAGATCGCCGCGGTGGAACCGAACTCGGGGCTCATATTGCCCAGGGTGGCGCGGTTGGCCAGCGGCACCTCGGCGACGCCCTGACCGTAGAACTCGACGAACTTGCCGACCACACCGTGCTTGCGCAGCATATCGGTGACGGTGAGCACCACGTCGGTGGCGGTGACACCCGGCTTGATCTCACCGGTGAGCTTGAAACCGACCACACGCGGGATCAGCATGGAGACCGGCTGGCCCAGCATGGCGGCCTCGGCCTCGATACCGCCGACACCCCAGCCCAGTACGCCCAGGCCGTTGACCATGGTGGTGTGCGAGTCGGTGCCGACACAGGTGTCGGGGTAGGCCTGCCCGTTGCGGACCATGACGGTGCGGGCCAGGTACTCGATATTGACCTGGTGCACGATGCCGGTGCCCGGGGGGACGACCTTGAAGTCGTCGAACGCGCCCTGGCCCCAGCGCAGGAACTGGTAACGCTCGCCGTTGCGCTCGTATTCGAGTTCGACATTGCGCTCGAAGGCGTCGGCGCGGCCGAAAACGTCGAGGATGAGCGAGTGGTCGATGACCATCTCGGCCGGGGAGAGCGGATTGACCTTCTCCGGGTCGCCGCCGAGGGCGGAGACGGCCTCACGCATGGTGGCCAGGTCGACCACACATGGGACGCCGGTGAAGTCCTGCATCACCACGCGTGCCGGGGTGAACTGGATCTCGATACTGGGCTGGGCGCTGGGGTCCCAGTCCGCCAGGGCACGGATATGGTCGGCGGTGATGTTCGCGCCGTCCTCGGTGCGCAGCAGATTCTCGGCGAGGACTTTCAGTGCGTACGGGAGTTTCTCGGTGCCGGGTACGGCCGAGAGCCGGAAGATCTCGTAGGAGTTGCTTCCGACCTCGAGGTTGCCCTGGGCGCCGAAAGTATCGATACTTTTCGTCACGTCAGCTCCACTTGTCGGGTGTGCGGACGCCGTCGGCGGGGCTGTGCCGGCGGCGGTACGTCTCTGGCATGAGGTGCCGGCCCGGGAAGGCACCGGTTCCCCGCGATTCCCAACCCTAACAGTACGCTTGTCCTGTGAAAATTTCGGGGCGCCGCGATACACCCGTTCCACGGCGCGCCGCTCCTCGGGCGTGGCGGGAGTAGGGCACCTCTCATCCGTCGCGTAACCTGCTCTCGAGCTGGTCCGAGTTAGCCGGGTGGTGCCGACGGGTACCCCCGCGATTCGTGCCCAGTACGGATTCCCCGTCGCGTCCCCAGACGATGCGGCTCGACCAGACCGGATGGAAGATGACCGTCACCCACACCTCGGCCTTCTCCCTGAGGGCCACCAAGCTCCCGGACGGACTCGATTCGAAGGCCATGACCGAGGTCCGCGACGATCTCGCCGATAATTCGGTGGCCGCCCCCGACGGGGCGGACCAGGACGATCTGGCCGCCATCGTCGATACGGCGCGGGAGCAGGGGATCGCATTGAGCGTGGTGGTGATCGAAGGTAATCCCGGTCATGATTCGGAGCTGCGCGATCTGGCGACCCAGGTGGCCGAGACCGAACACGGCACGGTTCTGGTACTGAGCCAGGACTGGGTGGGAACCTACAGCGACAGCATCAGCCGGGTCCGTCTCGAACTGGCCGAAGATCATGTCCGCGGCGTTCGCCCGGCCGACTCGGTCGATGTGAAGACCCAGACGTTCGTCGACCGGGTTCAGCACGAAGGCATGATCGATCCGACCACGGTCACGATCGTGATCCTGCTCGGATTCATCGCCACCATCGCGGGGCTCGCCTGGCTCAAGGCACGCAGCGGCGTGAAAGCGATACTGCCCGAAGATGATTCGCGCGCCTCGGAGCGAGTGGCCGGATAAGGCCGGTCCGGTGCGTCGCGCAGCGGCGAAAACGATGCCCGATCACTGTCGTGATCGGGCATCGGCGTTCGTCGGGCCAGGTCGGTGGCCGGGTCATCGCGGTGCCGGGACGGCGGCACTCCAGGGCTCCGTGGGCATGCGAGCGCGTCGGTTTTGCGCCTATGGTGGAGCCGGTTACGGCATATACGGCCATCACCTGGAATAGTTGTGACAGCACGCACAGGACCAAGGCGAAAGCGGGGATGTTGGTGACTTCGACGGACGGTGTCAGCGGGGCAGATTTGGCGAAGGAACCGCCGACGCCTGCTTCGAGCGCTCTCGAGCGTGACGTCCAGACCCTGGAAAAGGCGATCTACGAGGTCAAGCGGGTCATCGTCGGGCAGGACAGGCTGGTCGAGCGACTGCTGGTCGGCGTACTGGCCAAGGGGCATGTTCTGCTCGAGGGCGTCCCGGGTATCGCCAAGACGCTCGCGGTGGAGACCTTCGCCAAGGTGGTGGGCGGTTCGTTCTCCCGCGTCCAGTTCACTCCCGACCTGGTCCCGACCGATCTCGTGGGTACCCGCATCTACCGGCAGGGCCGCGAGGAGTTCGATACCGAACTCGGTCCCGTGGTCGCGAACTTCGTCCTCGCCGACGAGATCAACCGCGCGCCGGCCAAGGTGCAGTCGGCGCTGCTGGAGGTGATGGCCGAACGGCATGTGTCGATCGGCGGTAAGACCTACCCGATGCCCGATCCGTTCCTGGTGATGGCCACCCAGAACCCGATCGAGAGCGAGGGTGTGTACCCGCTGCCGGAAGCGCAGCGCGACCGCTTCCTGTTCAAGGTCGTCGTCGACTACCCCTCGGTCGAGGAAGAGCGCGAGATCATCTACCGGATGGGCGTGACCCCGCCGGAGCCGCGCTCGATTCTGGAACCGACGGAACTGATCCGGCTCCAGAAAGTGGCCGCGAACACCTTCGTGCACCACGCGCTGGTCGACTACGTGGTCCGGGTCATCTCCGCGACCCGCGTTCCGGCCGAATTCGGTATGCACGATGTGGCGAATTGGGTGTCCTACGGCGCCTCGCCCCGTGCCAGCCTCGGCATCATCGCCGCCGCCCGCGCCGTGGCATTGATCCGCGGCCGCGACTATGTGGTCCCGCAGGACGTCGTCGAGGTCATCCCCGATGTGCTGCGGCACCGGCTCGTCCTGTCCTACGATGCGCTCGCCGACGAGGTCAGCCCGGAGGATGTGGTCCAGCGGGTGCTGCAGACCGTCGGTCTCCCGCAGGTCGCGCCGCAGGCCGTGGCGCCCGGCGGCGCCCCGCCCGCCGCGGAGAACGGCAACCGGCCGCCCGCGCCGCCGCAGCAGGCTCCGGCGCCCCAGGTACCGCAGACCGCCGGCACGAACCAGCCCCAGTGACCCGGCCGCCGGACCCCCGCGCCCGAGAGACCGTTCCCGACCCTCACGCACCGCCGTCGTTTCGTTCCGGTGAGCTGACCGACCCGCATCTGACGGCTGCCCTGAAAACCCTCGAGATCACCGTGCGCCGCCGTCTCGACGGCGTTCTGCACGGCGATCACCTCGGCCTCATCCCCGGTCCCGGCTCGGAGCCGGGGGAGGCACGCGCTTATCAGCCCGGCGACGATGTGCGGCAGATGGACTGGTCGGTCACCGCCCGGACCACCCATCCGCATGTGCGGCAGATGATCGCCGACCGCGAACTGGAGACCTGGATGGTGGTGGACCTGTCCGCCAGCCTGGACTTCGGTACCGCCGCCTGCCAGAAACGTGATCTGGCGGTGGCCGCGGCGGCCGCGATCACCCATCTGACGATGGGCGGCGGAAATCGGGTAGGCGCCGTGGTCGCGACCGGTGAGCAGATGCAGCGGATTCCCGCCCGCAGCGGCCGGGTGCACGCGCAGTCGCTGCTACGCAGCATCGCCACCACGCCGCATCCGCGCGACGGGGTGCGCGGGGATCTGCGCGGCGCCATCGAATCGTTGCGCCGCCCCCAGCGCAAACGCGGCCTCGCGGTCGTCATCAGCGATTTCCTGGGTGATATCGATTGGCAGCGGTCCTTGCGGGCCATCTCCGCGCGCCACGATCTACTGGCCGTCGAGGTGCTCGACCCGCGCGACAGCGCATTACCGGATATCGGTGACGTGGTCCTGCACGATCCGGAGACCGGACGGACGCGCGAGTTCACCGTCACCCCGCAATTGCGCGCCGATTACGCGGCGGCCGCGCAGCGGCATCGGGACGAAGTCGAGCAGACCCTGCGCGGTTGCGGCGCCCCGGTGCTCACCCTGCAGACCGACCGGGACTGGATCGCCGACGTGGTCCGGTTCGTCTCCACCCGGCGCCACAGCCTCGGCGCCTCGACCCCACGGGTGCCACGCCAGTGAGTATTTCGAATTTCACCGCACCGATCTGGCTCGGATTTCTTGCTGTCATACTCTTGCTCGCACTCGGGTACCTGCTGGTGCAGCGCAGCAAGCATCGCCACATGCTGCGGTTCAGCAATATGGAGCAACTCGAGAAGGTCGCTCCCAACCGGCCCAGTTTCTGGCGCCATGTGCCCATGGCGCTCGTGATCGTCGGGCTGGTGTTCTCCACCCTCGGCGCGGCCGGACCGACCGCGGAGAAGAAGGTGCCCCGCAACCGGGCGACCGTGGTACTGGTCATGGACGTCTCGTTGTCCATGGAGGCCACCGATGTGGCACCGAACCGTCTGCAGGTCGCCCAGGAGGCGGCCAAGAACTTCGCCGACGGGCTCACCCCCGGGATCAACCTGGGACTGGTGACCTACGCGGGCACCGCATCGGTATTGGTCTCACCGACCACAGACCGGGGCTCGGTGAAGGCCGCCATAGACAACATCAAGCTCGCCGAGCGGACGGCCACCGGCGAGGGAATTCTCACCGCCCTGCAGTCCGTGGAGACCCTCGCCTCGGTACTGGGTGGTTCGGAGACCCCGCCGCCGGCGCGGATCGTGCTGATGTCCGACGGTAAACAGACCGTGCCCGATTTCGAGGACGTGGACAATCCGCGGCACGAGTTCGTGGCCGCGCGGCTGGCGAAGACCAAGAAGATCCCGGTCTCCACGATCTCGTTCGGCACCAAAGGCGGTGTGGTCGAGATCCCGCGCGAGGACGGCGGTACGGACCAGGTCGATGTACCGGTGGACGACGATGCGATGCAGGAGATCGCGCAGTTGTCCGGTGGTGAGTTCTATACCGCCTCCAGCCTGCAGGAACTCTCCAGCGTCTACGACACCCTGGAGGAACAGATCGGCTACGAGGTGACCAGGGGCGACGCCAGCCGTCCGTGGTTTCTGCTCGGCCTGCTGGCCACGGTGACCGGAGTGGTGCTGGCGCTGTTCCTGCGCCAGCGGCTGCCCTGATCCGTACGCCCGGTCTCCGGCTGTCGCGCGGTGGTGCACAGCCGCCGCGGTGACTGCCGCCGAGACCGGTCAGAGGCTCATCCGGGGCCGGGTTCGATTGCCGAACCCGGCCCCGGATTCTTTTGTGCGGCTTGTCCGTGACCCACAATCGAAGCGGGTGAATATCGGTGGACGTCCCATGGCGGGAGTGGTGAGGGCGCCAGGTAGGTTTGTCCCCATGTCGAACTTCACAGCACGCTCGGTTCTGGTGACCGGCGGTAACCGCGGGATCGGGCTCGCGGTGGCGCAGCGTCTGCACGCCGACGGCCACAAGGTGGCCGTGACCCATCGCGGTTCGGGTGCCCCCGAGGGTCTGCTCGGGGTGAAATGCGATGTCACCGACACCGACTCGGTGGACCGGGCGTTCGCCGAGGTGGAAGCCCAGCAGGGTCCGGTGGAGGTGCTGGTCGCCAACGCCGGTATCACTGACGACACCCTGCTCATGCGGATGAGCGAAGAGCAGTTCACCAAGGTGGTCGACGCCAACCTGGCCGGCGCTTTCCGGTGCGCCAAGCGGGCCAACCGCGCGATGCTGCGAGCCCGGTGGGGCCGGATGATCTTCCTCGGCTCGGTCGTGGGTATGGCCGGTCAGGCCGGGCAGATCAACTACGCTGCCTCGAAGGCCGGTGTCATCGGCCTGGCGCGTTCCATCACCCGCGAGCTCGGTTCACGTTCGATCACCGCCAACGTCGTGGCCCCCGGTTTCATCGAGACCGATATGACCAAGGACCTCCCCGAGGATATGCGGGATATGGCGAAGAAGTTCATCCCGCTGCAGCGACTCGGCCGGGCCGAGGACGTGGCGGCGGTGGTCAGCTTCCTCGCTTCACCGGATTCGGCCTATGTCTCGGGTGCGGTGATCCCGGTCGACGGCGGTATGGGTATGGGGCACTGACCGGCCCGCAGTTCTTCAGTATTTGATCGAAAGCCGCGCCGACGTGCGCGAGGTCGGCACGGCGACCGAGCGCGGCGAGACACGACACCACACTCAGGGAGAACCGAGAACTCATGGGCGGATTGCTCGAAGGCAAGACGATCCTCGTCACCGGCATCATCACCGATGCCTCCATCGCGTTCCACGCGGCGGCGATCGCGCAGAAGGAAGGGGCCACGGTGATCATCACCGGCCTCACCGAGCGGTTGCGGCTGATCGACCGGATCGCCAAGCGGCTGCCCGAGGAGGTGCCGCCGGCCATCGGGCTCGACGTAACCAATGACGAGGACCTGCGCAAACTGCCCGATGAGATCCGGCGGCTCGCACCCGAGGGCATCGACGGTGTGCTGCATTCGATCGCTTTCGCCCCCAAAACCCTCATGGGCCCCGATGCGCTGCCGTTCCTGGACGCTCCCAGCGCGGATGCGGCGAAATCGTTCGAGATCTCGGCGTGGAGCTACGCCGCGCTGGCGCGCGCGGTGCTGCCTGTGATGAACGAGCGCGGTTCGATCGTCGGAATGGATTTCGATCCCCGGACGGCCATGCCGTTCTACAACTGGATGGGTGTGGCCAAGGCCGCGCTGGAATCGGTCAACCGATATGTGGCGCGTGAGGTGGGCTACGCGAAGAAGATCCGGTCCAATGTGATCGCCGCGGGCCCGGTCAAGACGCTCGCCGCCAAGGCGATCGCCGGCACCGCCACCGATGACGCGAAACAGCTCAAGCAGCTGGACACCTACTGGGACGGCGCCTCGCCGATCGGCTGGGACGGCGGCGCCGAGGTGGTCGGCAGATCGATCGTCGCGCTGCTGTCGGACTGGCTGCCCGCGACCACCGGTTCGATCATCTACGTCGACGGCGGTGCCAGCCACAACACGTGGTTCCCCGAGAACATGCCGCTGGACTGACGGAATCGACCGAGGAGGAGACATCGTGGCCCGCGTGGCCGACGCACTGCTGCTGCTGTCCTTCGGCGGGCCGGAGGGACCCGACGATGTGCTGCCGTTCCTGGAGAACGTGACCCGCGGGCGCGGTGTCCCGCCGGAGCGGCTCGCCGAGGTCGCGCAACACTATCTGCACTTCGGTGGGGTATCCCCGATCAACGCCCTCAACCGCGACATCATCGCCGCGGTGCAACGGGAGTTGTCGGCGACCGGGCCGGAATTGCCGGTGTACTTCGGCAACCGCAACTGGCATCCGATGGTGGAGGACACCCTGGCCCGGATGACCGCGGACGGGGTGCGCTCGGCGCTCGTTTTCCCGACCTCGGCCTGGGGTGGATACTCCGGCTGCCGCCAGTACGACGAGGACATCGTCCGGGCCCGCGCGGCCGTCGGGTCGGGCGCCCCGGAACTGGTGAAACTGCGGCAGTACTTCGATCATCCGCTGCTCGTCGCCGCCTTCGCCGACGGGATACGCGCGGCGCGGGCCACCTTGCCCGCCGAGCACCGGAAGATCGCCAGGTTGGTCTTCACAGCGCATTCGGTACCGGTGAGCGCCGACGTCGCGGCCGGTCCGCCGGCCGATGGTGGACGGCTCTACAGCCGCCAGGTCGCCGAAACCGCCCGGTTGTGCGCCGCCGCAACCGGTTTCGACGATTACGATGTAGTCTGGCAGTCCCGCTCGGGTCCGCCGCATATCCCGTGGCTGGAACCGGATATCGTCGATCATCTGGAAGTGCTGGCGGACAAGGGATTCGAGTCCGTGATCATCTGCCCGGTCGGATTCGTCTCCGATCACCTCGAGGTGATCTGGGATCTGGACAACGAGGCCGCCGAGAAGGCTGCCGAACTCGGGCTTTCCTTCGCACGGGCGGCGACGCCCGGCACCGATCCACGGTTCGCCGAGATGGTGGTGGAGTTGATCGGGGAGCACCTCCGCGACGTGACACCGCGTCGGCTCGGTGCGGTGCCGGGCTACGGATGGACGACCGACGGCGCTCCTTGCGCGGTCGACTGTTGTGCGCCGCCCCGGCGCCCCGCCGGTCGGTGACCGGCCGAAGTCGTGCCTCCCGGCAATACCGGTCAGTAGTCGAGAGCGTGCTCGGGTTGGCAGACGAGCATGGGCGACGGCAGATAGCGGACGATGGCGTCCAGGAGCGTAGCGGTATCGTCGCTGCCCCGGGCCGCGTCGCACAGCACCGGCACCGCCTCACCGAGGCGGGTGACGGAGCGGATGTAGTCGTGCAGCTGTGCGGGCGGGATCTTTCGGGTCCCGAGGTCGGCGTCGGAATCCTCGCTGTCCAGCTCCGCTACCGCAGCCGTGAGATCGCGATACCACTGCTCGGCGACTTTCCACCGAGGTCCGTAGAATTCGGCGGCCATCGGTTCGAGCGCCCACATCGGAACCAGATCGAGGACGCCTTCGAACCCGGGGCCGATACCGAGGGGAAGGTGCAGCGTCAGCGGTCGCGCCCCCCGCGCGTCGGCGATCGCGCGGAGGCAGCGGTCGAAGTCGGCGCCGGGATGGTCGAGTCCGATGACCAGACACAGCCTGGCGACCTGATGGTCGTCGGCCACCCGTAGGATCGTCTCGAGTCGCGGGGCGTTCGCGACGGCGGCGTTCAGGATCACGATCACTCCGTCGGCGACCCGGATGGCTCGTTCCAGGTCCGCGATAGGGGCGTAGCTCGACAGCTCGGCGACGCGAATCGTGTGATCGACACGGCCAACCCGGTGGAGCGCGGCGGCTGCGCCGGTCCCGGCGCAGCCGCGGAACAGGCGCCGGACTACCCCCGTCGTCTCGGCGGGTTCTCCGGCGATTGTGACGTTTCGGATCGACTGCGGGTCGACGCCTCTGATGCCCATCGCGCTTCACGGTACCGCTGCCGATACATCGGCGCAGGCGAATTCCGCTCGAAAATGGAACGTGTTCCTATCCCAGAATAGAACGTGTTCCTATAGTGTCGGATTGTGCAGAAGGAACAACGCCCGGCGGTATCGGACTGGTTCACCGCGGACGACGGCACGCCGCGTCTCGTGGGAAGTCGCTGCGAGGTGTGCGGCACACCGTATTTCCCGCGGAACACACTGGCCTGCCGCAACCCGCAGTGCGCAAGTCCGAAGGACGGCTCGGAACTCGCCGAATACCTGTTCTCCACACAGGGCCGCATCTGGTCCTACGCGGACGCCCGGTACAAACCGCCCCCGCCCTATGTCTCAACCGATCCGTTCGAGCCGTATGTCGTCGCGGCGGTGGAGCTCGACGTCGAGCAGATGGTGATTCTCGGCCAGGTCGTGCGCGGCCTCACGGTCGACGACCTGGCCGTCGGGATGCCGGTAGAACTCACCCTCGGTGTGCTGTACACGGACGAGGAAGCCGATCACACGGTGTGGATGTGGAGGCCGGTCGATGACCGACAGGAATGATCGCGATATCGCCGTCCTCGGTGCGGGCATGCACCAGTGGGGAAAATGGGGACGTAATTTCGTCGAATACGGACTGGTCGCAGCCCGCGCGGCCCTGGCGGACGCCGGTGTGGACCACCGCGACGTCGGCTACATCGCCGGCGCGGACACGATCCGCAACGGATACCCCGGTTTCGTATCCGGGGCGACGTTCGCCCAGGCGCTGGGCTGGTCGGGCGCGCGGATCTCGAGCAGCTACGCCGCCTGCGCGTCCGGTGCCCAGGCCATCGCCAACGCCCGCGCCCAGATCCTGGCCGGGTTGACCGATGTGGCGCTGGTGATCGGTGCGGACGCCGCCCCCAAAGGCTTCTTCCAGCCGGTCGGCGGTGAACGCCGCGACGATCCGGACTGGTTGCGCTTCCACCTGCTCGGCGCCACCAACCCCATCTATTTCGCGTTGTACGCCCGGCGCCGGATGGCGCTGCACGGCGCTACGCTCGAGGACTTCGCCGCGGTGAAGGTGAAGAACGCCAAGCACGGACTCAACAATCCGTACGCCCGGTACCGCAAGGAGGTCGCGGCCGAGGAGGTCGCGGCCTCGGCCATCGTCGCGGACCCGCTGCGACTGCTCGACATCTGCGCCACCAGTGACGGCGGCGCGGCACTGGTCCTGACCTCGGTGGAGTATGCCCGCCGCCGCGGCATCAGCGACCCGGTCCGTATCCGGGCGCTGTCGACGGTTACGCCCACATTCCCGAAAACAGTGCTCGACCTGCCGGACTTCGCGACAGATTCGGCGGTGGCCGTCGAACCCCCACCGCATACGTTCCGGTCCGCGATCGCGCATGCCGCGTACGAGGAAGCCGGACTCGGGCCCTCGGACCTGTCCTTCGCGGAGGTCTACGATCTCTCCACCGCGCTGGAGTTGGACTGGTACGAGGACATCGGACTCTGCGAGACGGGCGGTGCCGAGGAACTGTTGCGCAGCGGCGCCACGACGCTGGGTGGACGCGTGCCGGTGAACCCCAGCGGCGGGCTGGCCTGCTTCGGTGAGGCGATCCCCGCGCAGGCGATCGCTCAGGTCTGCGAGCTCACCTGGCAATTACGCGGACAAGCCGACGACCGCCAGGTGGAAAACGCCCGGGCCGGTATCGCGGTCAATCAGGGTCTCTTCGGCCACGGCTCGGCGATCATCGCCGCCCGCTGAATCCGGGCTCTCCCGGTCGCGAGACCGCGCGGCCGGGGTCGGGCGAGGCGCGCCGAGTGCTCGGCCGGCCCGCGGTGGATGTCACGCGAAGTCGGTACTCCGGCCGAGTGATACGGCGACGCCCTGCCGGATCAGCGGCGCCGCACCTGCGCCGGGATCAGCGGGATTGTGGTGCGGCGGTGTGCACCGCGACGAGGCGCGCCGCGCGAATAGCGTCCCACAGGGGACGCAGTAGGGTCTCGTGTTCGGTGGCGGCGCTGGCCGAGGTCGGCGCGGAAGCGGGTTCGCGCTGCGCCACCGTGAGGATCGCCGCCACGTGATCGGCCGAATCGAGGATCCGCTTGGCGCGCAACGGGACGTATTCGGGGTAGGTGTGCCGGGAGTAGTCGGCCAGTTCGGCCTCGATGAGTTCGCGGGGGTCGGCGTCCCCGCCGCCGAGGCCCGTGGTGTGCAGGCGCATGAGCGCGTCGGCCGCGTCCCGGACTGCTTCGCGCATCGCGTATTCGGCTTCCCCGAGTGACATATCGGGCCCGGCGGTGCGTGGCATCGGCACGCTGTAGACGGTCCACTGCAGTGTGTTCTCGTCCACCTCGGACGGGATGAGCCCGGTACCTTCGGCATCCGGGACCCCCAGCAGGATTCCCTCCCCGGATTCCACCGCGTCCGCGGCGAACGCGGTGCCCATCGGCAGGCCGCGGACATCGCCGGGTACCGGCAGCACCAGGCGCAGTTCCGCGTCGGGGACGGCCAGTTCCTCGCGAATCAGCTTGAGCAGCGGCATGACTCCGGTGCTGCCCGGGTTCGCGTGTGCCGACCACGGCAGATCGGTGCGGCCGCCGGTGACCGGGTCCCCGGCCGCGAGAGTATGGCGCGGCGCCCAGGCATGCAGCGCCCCGAGCACGTCGTCGGGCGCGCTGCTACCCGCGAGCCACGATCCGGCCCACAGTGTGAGGGTGGCACTGGGAGAGCACATAATCATCGAGCATAAAGGGTGTCGGCAAGCGGCGGGCAGCCTCTGCGCACGCCGTTTCCGGCGGTTAGAATAGTTCGCCCGGTTCGGTCACGAAGTCGATGAGACGTTCCACCGCACCGAGGAGCGGTGCCTCCAGATCACGGAACGAGTTCACCGCCGAATAGACCCGGCGCCAGCCCTCCTGCGGCGTCCCCCAACCGAGCCGCCGGCACACCCCCGTCTTCCAGTCCTCCCCGCGCGGCACCCGCGGCCATTCCGGGATACCGAGCACCGCCGGTTTGACCGCCTCCCAGACGTCGATGTACGGGTGCCCGGTGACCAGGACGAATTCGCCGAGCCCGGTGGTGAGCTGGGTCTCCTTGGATCCGGTGACCAGATGGTCGACCAATACGCCGACCTTCTTCCCGGGGCCGGGACCGAATTCGGTCAGCCGGGCGGCGAGGTTGTCGAGGCCCTCCAGATGTTCGACCACCACCCCCTCGACCCTCAGGTCGTGACCCCAGACCCGCTCCACCAGTGCCGCGTCGTGCACACCCTCTACCCAGATCCGGCTGGGCGCGGCGACTTTCGCGCGCTGCCCCTCGACCCGGGTGGACCCCGACGCGGAGCGGACGGATCGGGTGGCGGCGGGTGTTCTCGGCCGCACCAGAGTGACCGGCTCACCGTCGATCAGGAACGCCGCCTCTCGCAGGGCGAACAGGCGTACCGCGCCGCGCGCGTCCTCGAGTTTCACGAAATCGCCGTCGTGGCTCCGGTCGAATCCGACCACGGCCCCACAGAACCCGCTCGCGGCGTCCTCGACAACAAGGCCCGGATCGGCGTCCACTTGGGCGACGGTGCGCCGGGCAGTGCGCGGGTGGCCGGAGAAGATATCAGCGTATCGATCGCTCACCGGGCCGAACGTAGCGCACTCGCCACCCCCGGCGCTCCTCCGGTGACGGGGTGTCGCCCGTCCGGCCCCGGGATGTGCGGTATCGCACTAAGGTGGGCTGTGTGGCCGCAATTGTCTGGTTGGTTGCCGGGATACTGTTGGCGGCAGCCGAGATGTTCGTCGGTGAACTGACTCTGCTGATGCTCGGTTCCGCCGCGCTCCTCACCGCCGGGGTGAGCTTCCTCGCCGACACGACGCCCGTTGTGGACGCGGTGGTGTTCGCGGTGTCGGCGGTGGTACTGCTGGTGGGTGTGCGTCCTGTTCTGTTGCGCCGCTTCGGGACTCCACCGCCCACCTTGACCAACGCGGACGCGCTCCCCGGTAAGACCGCTCGGGTACTGGAGCCGGTGGGCGAGCACGGCGGCCTGGTGAAGCTGGGCGGCGAGGTGTGGACCGCACGTGCCCTGGACCCGGGTGAGGAGTACCCGGAGGGCGCGACCGTGTACGTGATGAAGATCGACGGCGCGACCGCCGTTGTCTGGAAAGGGCCGTAATGGCTGCACTGATAGTCGTCCTGGCACTGGTACTGCTGGTGGCGGTAGTGGTGTTCAAATCGATCGCGTTGGTACCGCAGGCCGAGGCGGCGGTGATCGAACGGCTGGGCCGGTACTCCCGGACGGCCTCGGGACAGCTGACCTTCCTTGTCCCGTTCGTCGATCGGATCCGCGCCAAGGTCGATCTCCGGGAACGGGTGGTCTCCTTCCCGCCCCAGCCGGTGATCACCCAGGACAATCTGACCCTGCAGATCGACTCGGTGGTGTACTTCCAGGTGATGCAGCCGCAGGCGGCGGTCTACGAGATCTCCAACTACATCGCCGCGGTCGAACAGCTCACCGTCACCACCCTGCGCAATGTGGTCGGTGGAATGACCCTCGAGGAGACACTGACCTCCCGCGACCAGATCAACAATCAGCTGCGTGGGGTGCTCGACGAAGCCACCGGCCGCTGGGGTCTGCGGGTGGCGCGGGTCGAGCTCAAGTCCATCGATCCGCCGCCGTCGATCCAGGAATCGATGGAGAAGCAGATGAAGGCGGACCGGGAGAAGCGGGCCATGATCCTCACCGCCGAGGGCACCCGGGAATCGCAGATCAAAACCGCGGAAGGCGCGAAGCAGGCGCAGATCCTGTCGGCGGAGGGTGCCAAACAGTCTGCGATCCTGTCAGCCGAGGGTGAGCGGCAGAGCCGGATCCTGCGCGCCCAGGGCGAACGGGCCGCCTCGTATCTGCAGGCGCAGGGACAGGCCAAGGCCATCGAGAAGGTGTTCGCCGCGATCAAATCCGGGAAACCGACCCCCGAACTGCTGGCCTACCAGTACATGCAGACTCTGCCCCTGGTGGCGCGCGGCGACGCGAACAAGGTGTGGCTGGTGCCCAGCGATTTCGGCAAGGCGCTGGAGGGTTTCGCGAAGAATTTCGCGACCCAGGGCGAGGACGGCGTTTTCCGGTACGAGCCGCCCACCGATGCGGAGGTTCCCGGAAAACCGGACGACGATTCCGACGAAGTGGCCGACTGGTTCGATACGAGTACCGACCCGGCGGTGGAGCGGGCGGTCCGTGCGGCCGAGTCGGTGGCCCGCACACCGGTGGACACCGCCGCGCCTGTCACCACCACCAAACCGGATCGGTCCGGTACACCTGCGGCGCTGCCGCAGCAACCTGTGCAGCAGCCGGGACAGTAGTTCCGCGCGCCGGTCGCCGCCTCTTATAGGGGACGGTCACCGGCGGGTTCGCCGAACCACACGCGTCCGGTCGCCGCCTGGGCCATAATCGGAACCCACTGCCGGACAAGCGCATCGGGGGATCGTGGGGACACGTCGTGCCGTATTGGGGGCGGCCGCGCTGGCGCCGCTGCTGGCGGCCTGCTCACCGGATGTGCTGCTCGGCGATCGGGACGTGGTGCGGATCGCGGTCGCCTGGGGTGGCCTGGAGCTGTCGGCGTTCCGGTCGGTCCTCGATACCGCGGGACTGCCGGAGCCGGTCGAAGTGGTGCCGCTCGGCGACGAGATCGGGACCGCGCTCACTGCCCGCGGCCGGTCGGCCCCGGATATCGTCATGCTGCCGCAGGCCGGGCAGCTCCGGGATCTGGCCGCTGCCGGTCGATTGCGGGAGGTGCCCGCGGACCTGTGGACCGGCCCGGACGGGTCACACTACGGTGACCAGTGGCGGCGGCTGTGTCAGGACGGCGGTCACCTCTACGGAGTGCCGTTCAAAGCCAGCGGTAAATCCCTGATCTGGTACGACCGCGACGGGTTCACCGATTCCGGGCTGGGCGATCCGGCCGCGTGGACGGTCGGCGATTGGCTCGCCGGTGTCCGCGAAGCCGCGGGCTCGTCGCGGCGGCTGCTCGCGCTCGGGGCCGCCGACGGCTGGGTGCTGACCGACCTCTTCGAGAACCTGCTGCTCGCCGAATCTCCGGCGGTGTATCGCGCGCTGGGTGACGGGGGCCGCAACTGGGACGTCCCGGCGGTGCGCCACACCCTCACCCGGTTGGGCGGCTTCTGGGGTATCCGCGACGGGCTGCCGGGCGGGGTGGGGACCGCGCTGACCGAACAGTTCGCCGATGCCGTGCGCGATGTCTTCGAACACCGGCGAGCGCTGGCCGTCGCGGCACCGGATTTCGCCGAGCCGGTGGTGCGCGACGCGCTGCGGCGTTCGGGCCGGACCGAGGAGGCGGCGGTGGTGGTGCCCTTCCCGAGGACAGAGCCGGGCGGGGAGCATCCGCGGATCGTGGGCGGTGATGTCATGGTCCTGACCCGTTCGGCGGGGCCCCGGGCGGAAGCGGTGGTGGCCGCGCTGGCGGCCGAGCAGGCGCCGGTGCCCTGGATCGAGCGGGTCGGTGGGTTCCTCGGGCCCAATGTGAACACCCGCGCCCGGTATTCGCGCTGGTCGGCGGC
Organism: Nocardia sp. NBC_01329; assembly: GCF_035956715.1. Classification (NCBI taxonomy): domain Bacteria; kingdom Bacillati; phylum Actinomycetota; class Actinomycetes; order Mycobacteriales; family Nocardiaceae; genus Nocardia; species Nocardia sp. NBC_01329. The sequence goes on from NZ_CP108381.1 coordinate 2,257,689, forward strand.
CACGGCCGCCACTCTGGCCGACTGGCCGGATTTCGATCTGTCCGACCGGATCGGCGCGGTCGGCGGACGCGACGGTTTGTGGCGGGTGCTCACCGAATTCCTGATCACTGTCGGCGATACCGGTGGTGATGTGAGTGCCGCTGCCGATACCGCTGTCGCGACCCTGAGCCGGTTCGAAAGAGGATGGAGATGAGTACGACACCAACAGGATTCGAAGCGCACGGCCTGCGGGTGGAGCTGCCGGTCGGGCCGCTGCGTGGGGCGCTGGTGCCCGGTCGGCCGCCGCAGCGCGGAGTCACCCTGATGGCGTGTCTGCCGGCTCTGCTGCTGCTGGCCCTGCTGCTCGTACCCACCGCCGGGACGGTCGTTCTGGCCCTGCGTACCCGGTTGTGGCCGGTGGTGGCCTGTGCGGTCGCGGCTGTAGCGTTCGTGGCCGCCGTGGAAACCGCCCGCCGCGGCGCGCAGCGACAGTTGTGGGCGGCTCCGGTGCTGGTCGGGACGGTTGCCGTCGCGGCGCTGTGCTGGTCGGACGAATCGTACGCGCGCAGCCTGTGCTGGATGGCGTTCGCGGCCGCGTTGCTGGTGGTGGCGATGCTGCTGGCCTGGTGGACCCGGCGCAGCCGGGGGTTGTGGTTGCCGCTGATCGTGCCGTTCGGCATCTCGGCACTGGTCTCGGGTGTCGCGTTCCGCTTGATCTTCCAATACACCGGCACCCGACTGGGATTCAACGGTTTTCCCGGATACCGGGCCTGGTTCGTGGTGATGCTCGGTTCGGCGTTCCTGTGGACCTGGCTCGGTTTCCTGATCGGTGTGTTCCGCGCGGGTATCCGAGCGCTCGAACGCGATCCGGTCCGATGGACCCGGCTGCGGGAGAAGTCCGGGATCACGCTGGTGTGGCGACTGTTCACCTTGCAGCGACCGATAGTGCTGGTGGCCGGGCTCGTGGTGGGGGTGGCGGCGGCCCGGGTGTTCGACGTGGTGCTCATCGGAGTGCCGGGTTCGGTTCAGTACCAGGTGGACAGTGCCACCGTGTCGTGGTGGCGGCTGGCGACCGATTCCGCGACCGCCGGGGATGCGGCCGCATACGCGCTTCCGCTGGCCGTCCTCCTCGGTGCGGCGGCCTGGGCGCTGCAGACCGACCTCCGGGACCGCGGTACCGGATATCCGTCCGCCGAGCATCCCGGCGACGGTGCTCCCGCCGCGTCGGGCGGCCGCGCGGTGACCGAGTGGGCCCGGGGCGCGGTGATCGGGGCGATATCGGTGGCCGCGGTGATCCCACTGGTGGTGCTCGGGGTCGTGGCGCTGCGCGGACCGGACGGCTGGTCGATGGCCGCATTCGCCGATGTCTGGCGGGACCGGTGGCTGTTGCACTCCGTCGAAGCGACGTTCTGGGTGGCGGTATTGGCGACGGTCATCGTGGTGGCCGCCGCCGCGCCCCTGGCCTACCGGATCGCGGTCGCGCCCGCCGGATGGGTGACGCGCGCGATCGTGACCGCGCTCGTGGTTCTCGCGGTACTACCGGTTCAGGCATATCTGGGTCCGCTCGACATCTTCATCGACGACCACGGTCTCTCCGGGACCCGGGTGCCGCTCGTTCTGGTGCACGCGGCGGCGGGGCTACCGATCGCGGTGCTGATTCTGCGCGGCGCGGTGGCCGTACCGCCGGGTAGCCCGGCGGCCGACGCGTTACGCGGGCTGGCGGCCCCGGGCACGATCAGCCGCCGGTTGCTCGATTCGGCGGGTCCGTCCCTGGTCGCGGTGGCGGTAATCCAATTCGTTCAGGTGTGGAACGATTTCATCGTCGGATTGCTGATCAGTGGGGCGGGTGCCTCACCGTGGTCGCTGCTGCTGTGGGGCGAGGCGCGGCAGTTCGGCGAGAACGCCGCTCAGCTGGCGGCCGGTTCGTTGATCGCGGCGCTGCTACCGGTCGCTCTGGTACTGGCGACCTGGCGGCGCTGGATCGTGCCGGGTCTCACCGGTGGGGTGCTGCGATGAGAGAAACTCTGCCGCGCGCCTCGGTGGTCTCCGGGGTGCTCAGTGGTCTGTCGGTACTGGCCTCGGCTCTGCTGTTGGAGCTGGGCCGGAACCTGGTGATGAACTCGTTCGGCGACAGCGCCGAGGTGCAATTGCTCGCCTCCGGCCTGCGCTGGCTGGCGGTGCTCATCGTCGCATCGGCTGTGCTCTACACCGGCTACCGGCTGACCGCCGAACAGCGCGATCGGCGCCGACTGCTGCGACGTCGCACCCTGCTCGCCGACCTGGACGGGCCGCCTCTCGCCGGGACGCCCCTGGCACGACCATCGCCGCCACCGCCCGAGGACGATCCCCGGATCGACGGAAATCCGGTGGCCGCCGCGCTGTCCGAACTGCCGGTCGCCGAGTACGACGCCGCTACCGTGCATGCGATCCTCACCGCCGTGGGTATGGAATCGGCGCTGGGACCGCGATCGGGCTCCTCGCCGAGCGGCGGCCCGCCGATCGGGCCGGGGGAGCAGTGGACCGCGAGCGGCCTGCTGACCCGACTGATCTCGGCCGGAGTGCTGGTCTGCCACGAGCCTCAGCGTTACCGGCTCGCGCTGCGTCCCGAATCACGGGATCGGGACGCGGTGATCGCCGGCGCGGTGTGGCAGGCGGCCCTGTTCGCGCTGTTGAGCCACCGTGCGGACCGTGCCACGAGCTGGGCTGTCGGGGTGAACACCGTGCCGTTCGGGCCACGGGCCCGGCGCTGGTTCACGGTGGAGGAGCCCGGGCTGCGGATGCTGGTGCACGAGTGCTGCCGCGGCGATTTCGCGGCTGCCGTTCCCCCGGCCACCGCCGCCCAACTGGTCCGAATCGGTGATGCTCTCGATATCTGGTACGCCGTCGATCCGGCCGGTGGCAGCGAAACTCGTGCGGTGGCAGCGGACCTGGCGGCACTCGGCCCGGCGGTACTCGGTGGCCACCACCGGGCGGTCCTGCTGCGTTCGGGTGGGCTGGGGCCGCCACCGCCACCGCGGCGGCGCCTGTGGTGGCGGCAGGCCACCGGGGTGGGCGCCCGCGCCGAACACGCCGCCGGCCTGGCCCTGCTCGAATCGGGCGCCACCGCCGATACCCTGTCCGCCGCGGTCGATCGGCTGCGGTCGGCCTGGTGGCGGCTACCGCGCGACGATCGGGCGAACCAGGTGCGAGTGCTCACCGACCTCGCCGTGGCACATATTTATCAGGGCCGACTGGACGCTGCCCAGGACCGGCTGGAACTGGCGGCACTGCGTGCCGCCGCCGACGAGGACGCCGACGGGTGGGCGCGGGTGTACGAGATCGCCGGCGCGGTCGCCTGGGCCCGCGGCGAACCGCGCGGCGCCCTGCGCTGCTGGCAGCGCGCACTGACCACCTACCGAGACCTCGCCGATGCCAAGGGAATCGGGCGCTGCCTGCAACACGTCGGGGCCGCTGTGCTGGTGGCACCCGAGCACGGTGACCTGGTTCTGGACGGCGATTCCGCATCCGATGTCAGCGAAGTACTGCGCCGTGCGCACAGCTGGCTGGCCGAAGCCGGCCGGCGCAACCGGCAGGCGGCCCACGCAGGTTTCTACGCCGGGCAGGCCGCGACGATCCGCGGGGTGGCCGAATCACCCGATTTCGATCGCTGGCCGGCGGAGGCGCGCGACGAGACCGATCAGCCCTGAGCTGCTGCCGGTGTGGAAAGCACCCGGTACACCCGGCAGGTCGGCTGTACGTCGCCGTCGTCGGGATCTCCGGTTCCGGTGCGGCGATCTCCGCGCCGGCCTGCGCTATCGGTCAGCAACGATCATGGCGTGGCGTTGTGCTCCGGAATACGGGATCCGTCGAGGACGGGGATCGGCGCTTCGACCGCGGGCTTCCACCGCTGATCGATCAGCAGTCCCAGCAGGCCCGCGGCGATACAGGCGATCGAGACCGCCACCATTGCCGGATGAGTACCTCCGGTCAGTGCATCGGCCAGGATCACGGTGGCGGCGGTACCGGGCAGGATGCCGATCGCCGTAGCGGCCACATAAGGCCAGAACCGGATCGAGGACAGTGCACAGGAGTAGTTCACCACCGAGAACGGTGCGAAGGCGATCAACCGGAGCGCGCCGACGGCGAGCCAGCCCCGCCGGTGCAGGCGCTCGTCCACCATTTGCACGGCGGGATGGTCCAGGTACACGCCGACACGGTCCCGTCCGTAGGCACGGACCAGGAGAAACGCGGCGGCAGCGCTGAGTACGGAAGCGCCGAGTGCCACCGCCAGCCCCAGCGCGGGGCCGAACAGCAGGCCCGAGGCCACCGTGAACACGGTGCGTGGGACAGGGGCGATGGTGATGACGGTGTGCGCGACGAAGAACAGTATCGGAAAATAGGGCCCGGCCTCCCCGGCCCACTCCTGGATCTGTGCCGGGCTGGGCAGCGGGGTCAGCAATGCGGCCGCGCAGACGAGCGCGGCACCGCACAGAAAGAGGATCACCCGCCGATCGCGGAGCATTCGGGGCACCGGCCGAGGCTACCGGTCGGCCGCCGGGCGCTGTCCGAACGGTCCCGGGTCGGCGGGACCGGACCCGGTGGTCGGGCAGGGGGCGAGCCGATCGGGAATGCGAGGTTACTCGCTGGTAGTGGTGGCCACGGACAATGCCGTACGGGCATCCCGCTAGCATCGGAGGGGCGGGCTGAATGCTCGTTAACCAAAGTATTCGCTGAGCTGGGCGGATGCCAAGGTACCCGCGCACACCAGTGGTGCGCTTGTACTGGAACGACAATGAGGGAACAGGGTATGCCGATTGCTGCAGAGCCCGCGGCCGGAGCTGATCCGTCCTCGTCCGCGGTGCCCGAATATCCCGCCTGGCGCAAGGGTGTGGCGGGAGTGCTGGCCAAGACCCGCAAGGCCGATGCGGCCGAACTCGGTGCGGAACCCGAAAAGCTTCTGAACCAGTCCACCTACGACGGACTGAGTATCGCACCGCTGTACACACGTCGGGATGAACTGCCCGAGCAGCCGCTGCCCGGTGCCTACCCGTTCGTCCGGGGCGGCGACGCCACCCGCGATGTCCATCGCGGCTGGTTCGTCAGCGCCCGGATCGCCGCCGGCGACGCGGCCACCGCCAACCGGGAGATCACCGTCGGCCTGGAGAACGGGCTGAGCGCCGTAGAACTCGGAATCGGCGCGCACGGCGTACCGGTGGGTGAGATCGGCGCCGCGCTCGATGGTCTGCTGTTCGAACTGGCGCCGCTGACCCTGCGGGCCGGGACACGGACCGCCGCCGCGGCCGCGGCCGTGTACGAGATGCTCGACCGGTATTCGGCGCCCGACCGTGCCGCGATCCGTGTCTCCCTCGGCGCGGCCCCCCTCACCAGTGCATTCGCCGGCGCCGACGATCTGGGTCTCGCCGAGACAGCGGCCTTGGCCGTCGCGGCGGGTCGGCGTCCGGAGACCGTGCGAGCCATCACCGTGGACGGCACTGTCCACCACGACGCCGGTGCCTCCGACGCCCAGGAACTGGGTGCGGCCGTCGCCGCCGGGCTGGAATACCTGCGCGTGCTGTCCGGGGAGATGCCGGTCCCCGAGGCGCTGCGCCAGCTGGAGTTCCGGTTCGCCGCCACCGACGACCAGTTCGCCACCCTCGCCAAGTTCCGGGCCGGCCGGCGTCTGTGGGCGCGGGTCGCCCATGCGCTGGGCGCGCCGTCGGAGGGCGCGGCCCCGCAGCATGCGGTGACCTCGGCGGCCATGATGAGCCGCCGGGACCCCTGGGTGAACCTGCTGCGCACCACCCTGGCGGCTTTCGGCGCCGGGGTGGGCGGTGCCGATACCGTCACCGTACTGCCCTTCGATTCCGCGCTGCCCGCCGGTGAACTCGGTGTCTCGGCGTCGTTCTCGGAGCGGATGGCCCGCAACACTCAGCTGCTGCTGCTCGAGGAATCCCATCTCGGGCATGTGCACGATCCGGGCGCGGGCTCCTGGTATGTCGAGCGGTACACCGACGACCTGGCCACCGCCGCATGGGAATTCATGCAGGAGATCGAAGCCGCCGGTGGCTACCGGTCGGCGCTGGACTCCGGTCTGCTGGCCACCCGGATCGGTGAGACGAACACCCGGCGGGAGGGCGATATCGCCCATCGCCGGACCGCGGTCACCGGGGTGAACGAATTTCCGAACCTCGCCGAGACGCCGCTGTCGGAGGCCGCCCGCACGGCCGGGCCCGGGCAGCGGTACGGCGCCCCGTTCGAAGCGCTGCGCGACCGCTCGGATGCCTACCTGGCGGCACACGGCACTCGTCCGCAGGCCCTGCTGGTGCCGCTGGGCACGGTCGCCGAGCACAATGTGCGGGTCACCTTCATCGCCAACCTGCTGGCCTCCGGTGGGATCGAATCCATCAATCCGGGACCGCTCGCCGAGGGCGATATCGCCGCGGCGGCAAAGGAAAGCGGAGCATCGATCGCGGTGCTCTGCGGTACCGACGCTCGCTACGGCACCGATGCGGCCGCGGCAGTGGAACAACTGCGGGGTGCCGGAGTCGGAACCGTACTGCTGGCCGGACCGGAGAAGGTGCTGGCCGGTATCGAGGAGGCTCGGCGTCCGGACGGGTTCCTGGCGGCTCGGATCGACGCGGTCGCCGCCCTGACCGCCCTGCTGGAGAAGGTGGGAGCCTGATGACGACACAGCGAATAGCGCAGGAGATCGGCAGTTTCGCCGAGATTCCCCTCACTGAACCGGGTTTCACACCGGACAACGCCGACGAGAGCGCCCGCGACGCGTTCGTGCGGCAGGCGGCTGCCGCGAACGGCTACGCGCCCGAACAGTTGGTGTGGTCGACGCCGGAGGGTATCGATGTCGTGCCGGTGTTCACCAAGGCCGATCGTGACGGCGTCGCCGAAGCGGGTTTCCCGCTCGACAGCGTCCCCGGTGTCGCGCCGTTCGTGCGCGGTCCGTACCCGACGATGTATGTGAACCAGCCGTGGACCGTCCGCCAGTACGCGGGTTTCTCCACGGCGGCGGATTCCAATGCCTTCTACCGGCGCAATCTGCAGGCCGGGCAGAAGGGGTTGTCGGTGGCGTTCGACCTCGCGACCCACCGCGGCTACGACTCCGACCATCCGCGGGTGCAGGGCGATGTCGGTATGGCCGGTGTCGCCATCGATTCCATTCTGGATATGCGCCAGCTCTTCGATCAGATACCGCTGGATCAGGTCAGCGTGTCGATGACCATGAACGGCGCGGTGCTGCCGATCCTGGCGCTGTACGTGGTGGCCGCCGAAGAGCAGGGCGTCACGCCCGAACAGCTGGCCGGAACCATTCAGAACGATATTCTGAAAGAGTTCATGGTCCGCAACACCTACATCTATCCGCCGAAGCCCTCGATGCGGATCATCTCCGATATCTTCGCCTACACCAGCGCGAAGATGCCGAAGTTCAACTCCATTTCCATCTCCGGCTACCACATCCAGGAAGCCGGGGCGACCGCCGATCTCGAACTCGCCTACACCCTCGCCGACGGCGTGGAGTATCTGCGGGCCGGGATCGACGCCGGCATGGAGATCGACAAGTTCGCGCCGCGGCTGTCGTTCTTCTGGGCCATCGGGATGAATTTCTTCATGGAGGTCGCCAAACTCCGTGCGGGCCGGCTGTTGTGGAGCGAACTGGTCGCGAAGTTCGATCCGAAGAATCCGAAATCACTGTCGCTGCGGACCCATTCGCAGACCTCGGGCTGGTCGCTGACCGCGCAGGACGCCTACAACAATGTGGCCCGCACCTGTATCGAGGCGATGGCGGCGACCCAAGGGCACACCCAGTCACTGCATACCAACGCCCTGGACGAGGCGCTCGCGCTACCGACCGATTTCTCGGCCCGCATCGCGCGCAACACCCAGCTGCTCATCCAGCAGGAATCCAACACCACGCGGCCGATCGACCCGTGGGGCGGTTCGTATTACGTCGAATGGCTGACCCATCAGCTCGCCGAACGGGCCCGGGCGCATATCGCGGAGGTCGAGGCGCACGGCGGGATGGCGCAGGCGATCGGTGAGGGTATTCCGAAGCTGCGCATCGAGGAGGCCGCCGCCCGGACCCAGGCGCGGATCGATACCGGCCAGCAGCCGGTGATCGGCGTCAACAAGTACCAGGTCGCCGAGGATCACGAGGTCGAGGTCCTCAAGGTCGAGAACTCCCGGGTGCGGGCCGAGCAGCTCGAGAAGCTGCGGCGGCTGCGGGCCGACCGTGACCAGGACGCGGTGGACCGGGCGCTGGGTGAGCTCAGCCGTGCCGCCGCCTCGGCCGAGGGCGGGATGGAGAACAACCTGCTGGCCCTGGCGATCGACGCGGCGCGGGCGAAGGCGACCGTCGGCGAGATCTCGGACGCGCTGGAGAAGATCTACGGCCGCCACCAGGCCGAGATCCGTACCCTGTCCGGTGTGTATCGCGACGAGGCCGGGAAGGTCACCAACATCACCACCGCCGGGGCTCTGGTGGAGGAGTTCGCCGAGGCCGAAGGACGGCGCCCCCGTATCCTGGTCGCGAAAATGGGTCAGGACGGTCACGACCGCGGCCAGAAGGTGATCGCGACGGCCTTCGCCGATCTCGGATTCGATGTGGATGTGGGCCCGCTGTTCCAGACCCCCGAGGAGGTGGCCCGCCAGGCGGCGGACAACGACGTGCACGTCGTCGGTGTGTCCTCGCTGGCCGCCGGTCATCTCACGCTGGTGCCCGCGCTGCGGCAGGCTCTGGCCGATGTCGGCCGGCCCGACATCATGGTCATCGTCGGCGGGGTCATTCCGCCCGGCGACTTCGACGAGCTGTACGAGGCGGGGGCGGCGGCGATCTTCCCGCCGGGCACCGTGATCGCGGACGCGGCGATCGATCTGCTGCGCAAGCTCGGTGCCGCGCTTGGGCACGAACTCGGTTCCGGTGATTCCGAATCCGGGGTCGAAGCCCAGGGATGAGCACACGTGTAGTCGACGTGGAGGCCCTCGCGCAGGCGGTTCGCTCCGGTGAGCGGTCCGCCCTCGCGCGGGCGATCACGCTGGTGGAGTCCACCCGCTCCGACCACCGGGACCAGGCTCAGCAGCTGCTGCTGCGGCTGGCCCCGGAAACTGGTGCGGCACTGTCGAACCGGGTGGGGATCACCGGGGTACCCGGGGTGGGGAAGTCGACCTTCATCGATGCCCTGGGTATGCAGCTGATCGGCCGGGGGCACCGGGTCGCCGTCTTGGCGGTCGATCCGTCGTCCACCCGTACGGGCGGGTCGATCCTCGGGGACAAGACCCGGATGGCCCGGCTGTCGGTGGAGGCGAACGCCTTCATCCGCCCGTCGCCGACGGCGGGCACGCTCGGCGGGGTGGCGAAGGCGACCCGCGAGACCATTGTGCTGCTCGAGGCGGCCGGATATGACGTGATCCTGGTGGAGACCGTCGGTGTGGGGCAGTCGGAGGTGACGGTCGCGAATATGGTCGACGTCTTCTGCTTCCTCACCCTGGCCCGTACCGGTGACCAGTTGCAGGGCATCAAGAAGGGTGTCCTGGAACTGGCCGATCTGGTCGCGGTGAACAAGGCCGACGGTAGACACGAGATCGAGGCGAAGTCGGCGGCGCGGGAATTGGCGGGGGCGCTGCGCTTGATCCATCCGCACGATGCGCTGTGGCGTCCGCCGGTGCTGACCATGAGCGGATTGGAGGGTATCGGTCTCGAGCAGTTCTGGCAGACCGTACTGGACCACCGCCGGGTTCTCACCGACGCCGGGGAGTTCGCCGAGAAACGGCGCCGGCAACAGGTCGACTGGACCTGGACCATGGTGCACGATCAGCTGCTGCGCCGTCTCGCCGAGAATCCGAAGGTGAAGGCGCTGCGCGGTGAGGTGGAGCGTGCGGTCCGGGACGGCACACTGACCGCTGCCCTGGCCGCCGAGAAGCTGCTGGACGCTTTCGACAGCTGAAAAAGAAACGCGAGACCCGCTTCGCGCTGAGCCTCGCCACCATTCGACTCTCCATCGAAAAGAGCTGGGACGCGGTCACCGTCGCGCGCAGCACCCGGCCACCCGAACCGCTCGCGGCCGTACTGCGTGATGCCCTCAACCAGTTGGCCGCCGGGCTGCCCGTACCGAACGGCAGGACTCGAGATGCGCTACGACGTGATCATCGCCGGGGCGGGCCCGGTGGGTCTGCTGCTGGCCTGTGAACTCGGCCGGGCCGGTATCCGGCCGCTCGTGGTCGAACGGAACGCCGGGCCGGTATCGGTCAGACCCTACCGAACTGGTCCGCGGCATTGCGGTAGCAGACTCGGCGCAGCCACTCGTCGCCCAGTTCCAGCCGCTCGAGGGCCTGAACGGCATGCCGGTACGGGTAAGGAATGTTCGGGAAATCGCTACCGAACATGATCCGGTCGCCGTGGTCGATCAAACGCTGCCGGTCCGCCACCGGGAACGGGACATCGGCCTCGGCGAAATCGGTGAACGCCATCGTGGTGTCCAAACGCACCTCCGAATACCGATCTGCCAGATCCAGGAAGTCCCGGTACTCGGGCATACCCATATGCGCCACGATCAGCGGCAGCCGCGGAAACCGCCGCAGCACCTCGGCGATCGGCCCGGGGCCGGTGAAGGCGCCGGGCGCGGGACCGGAACCGCAGTGGATCACGGTGGGTACGCCGGCGTCCTCGAGCAGGCCCCAGACCGGGTCCAGCAGCGGGTCGCGGGGGTCGTAGGCGCCGACCTGGATATGCGCTTTGAAAACTCGGGCGCCCTGATCCACCGCGGCCGCCACGTACCCGGCGGCGCTCGCCTCCGGATAGTAGGTGGCGGTGTGCAGGCATTCCGGGACCTCGGCGGCGAACTCGGCAGTCCATTCGTTCAGCCAGGCCGCCATATCCGGCCGGTGCGGGTACACCAGCGCCGTGAAGGCGCGGATGCCGAAGCGGCGCAGGGTGTCCAACCGCACCGATTCATCGGCGCGATAGGTGATCGGCCAGGGACGTCCGGTGAGCGGCCCGGCCTCGTCGAAGTAGGCCCAGACTTTACGCAGCACCCGGTGCGGCATGAAATGGGTGTGCACATCGATTATCCCGGGCAATTCCAGTCGCTGCCGGAACTCGGCCAGATACGCCTCGTCGGCCGGCACCTCTGCTACTCCGGAGGAGTTCACGTTCGTACCTCTCGATCGGGTCGGACGGAGTTCGGCGGCCGGTCACCGGGCGAGGGGTTCATCGGCATGCTCCCCCCGGATACCGGGCGCGGGCATGGTCGCCGATCCGGGCGATCATCCGGTCGAAGAATTGCACAGGGTCGGTGCCGACGACGATATCGGCGTTGGGTGGGCGCCCCCACATCCCGGCCCAGTCGGCGACAGTGGTGGCCCGGGTGAGGGTGCCGGCGAGTTCGACGTCCACGGTCGCGGGCCGGGTGCGCGCCAGCGCCGGATCCAGCGCTACCGCTGCGGCGAACGGATCGTGCATATGGGCCAGGTAGCCGAGGTCGTAGCCGTGGTGGAAATCGAAGTAGAAGCGGACCGCATCGGTCAGGTATCGGATGATCGGATTGCCGGCCACCGAGCGAGCCTCGGGCGGGTCGGTGGGGGATACCGTCTCCAGCGGGTGGCTGCCGGCGCGCTCGGCCAGCCGGATCAGGTGCGCGGGTCGCATCTCGATGGATTCGGTGATGTCGAGACCGCATACGATCGGCCGGCGGTCGGGCGGGGCGGCGGAGAACGCGTCGAAGACGATCTTCGCGGCTTCGGGGTCGACGTGGATGTTCCACTCGCTGGTCGGGGTGGTGTTCCCGGGGTGGTTGAAAGCACCGCCCATGATCACCAGCCGCCGCAGGAGCCGGGGAAGTTCGGGTTCTTCGCGCAGGGCGAGAGCCAGATTGGTGAGCGGCCCGGTGCACAACCCCATCAGCTCGCCCGGGTTCCGCCGGGCCAGATCCACCCACATCCGCGCGGCACTGCGAGTGGAGACGCGCCGGGTGGGAGCCGGGAGTTCGGCATAGCCGACCCCGTGCGGCCCGTGGGTGTCCTCGGTGGTGCGCAGCGGGATCTCGAGCGGGCCTGCCGCACCGACCGTCACCTCGATCTCCGGGGCCCGGGCCAGCTCGAGCCACGCCAGATTGTTGATCGCGACCTGTGCCGCAGGCACATTTCCGGCGGTGGAAGCGATACCGGCTATCTCGGCGTCGGGGCTGGCGAGCAGATAGAGCAGCGCGAGGGAATCGTCCACGCCGGTGTCCACATCCAGGATGATCCGCTGCCGCACCCCGCGACCCTATCGGGGCGCCGCGCCGGCCTGATCGGCGCATGTCATGGCACGTGACGCATTTCGGCCAGGCGACCCGAAATGTCCCGAAGCGGACGCCCTGGGGTCAGTCGCGGGTGGGCCAGTAGGTGTCGGTCGCGGTCCGTCGCGCCAGCGACGCCGCGCCGCTCACCTCGGTCAGGCCCAAGTGGAACAGCATGCCCACGGTCAGCAGGCTGACACCGACGATCAGCGGCGTCAGCAACTGCGCTGCTCCCGCTCCCGACGGCGTCATCTGGTGCTGCGCACCCACGTGCATGGCGTACATGCCGGTGTAGTGCATACCGGCCACGGCCACGCCCATCACCAGTGCGGCGCCGACCGTGGCCAGGGTGCCGCGGACATTGAGGGTGAACCAGAGCGCGGCGGTCGCGGCGATCACCGCGATCACCATGGACAACGCCACAGTCGACCATTCGTAGCCGATCTCGACATCGGTTTTCATGGCGTACATACCGGCATAGTGCATGGCGCCCACACCGATTCCGGTGACCACGCCGCCGACCAGCAGGCCCTGGGCGCCCATCCGGCGCTGCTGGGCCAGGCACAGTCCGAGCCAGACCACCACCATGGCGATGATCGCGCTGACAAGGGTCACCGGCACGTCGTACTTGATGGCCGCGCCGTTGATCCGGAATCCCAGCATGGCGATGAAGTGCATGACCCAGATTCCGGTGCCGCCGATGGCGACCGATGCGGCGATGAGCCAGCCGTCGAACGGCGATCCGGTGCGGACACGGCTCATGCACCGTAGCCCGAGCAACGATCCGGTGAACGACATCACGTACGCGACCACGGGGGTGAGCCAGCCATGGCTGAAGTGGTCGATCTCCACCGGTGTACCTCCTCGCTGGGGTGGAATACCGCCCCCGCAACAGCGGAACACGAGCATTCCAAATTGGTGAACGTGCAGGAGGTGAATTTAGAGGAGTTGTGTCATAAAAAACAAGCGCCGCAAAAAGGACATCGGCGCACCTGCGACACGGAAATTGGGCGACGCCGGTCCGGTGGTCGGATTATGACACGGGCCACAGTACCCGATGTCTTGCTATCGACCCCGGCAATCGATCGGCATGTCGAACTCGCAACTCCACGCGAGGATCCGTCCGAGTTCCGGGGCGTGCTATGCGGATTCGGCGAACACGCTGGTAGCTGGGTCGGTGGCCCGCGCAACCTGGGGCCGGAACAGGGGTGCGGAGGTGGACTCGAGTTTCCGGTTGCGCTGTGCGTCACCGGTCCTCGGCGTAGGCTTCGAACAACTCGAAGGAGACCCATGCCTGGCACATCCAGCCGCAGCACCACCCCTATCGACCACGCCGTTCCCGAGTCCGATCTGGCCGAGTTCGCGGAGATCCGCAGTGCCGAACGCGCGGAGGCCGCGCGCCGCAGTGCTGTCGCCGCCCGGATCGTCGCCGGCCATTCCACCGACGCCGCCGATTGCCGCAACCTGCTGGCCATGCTGGGTCTCGACGCGGAAGCGGGCAAGCTCGCCGGGATCCAGACGTGACCGAGTAGTTCCCGGTCCCGGGTGGTGGCCGGACAGTGGCCGCCGCCCGGCACGTAGGCTCGGGGTATGCCCGCCACGGCACTGCTCGGCCGCGACCACGCCGATTCCTGGACCGACGCTCTGGACGATCTCGTCGAGGTGATCGGCGACCGGTCGATGGTCGTGCTCACCGGCGCCGGAATATCCACCGACAGTGGCATACCCGATTACCGCGGACCGGATTCGCCGCCGCGTAATCCGATGACCTACCAGCAGTTCGTGGGCGATCCGGTATTCCGTCAGCGTTACTGGGCGCGTAACCACGTGGGTTGGCGGCATATGGACGCCGCTTGCCCGAACGCCGGCCACCGTGCCCTGGCCGAACTGGAACGGCGGGGCGCGGTCACCGGGGTGATCACCCAGAACGTCGATCTGCTGCACACCAAGGCGGGCAGCCGCCGGGTGATCGATCTGCACGGCAGCTACGCCCAGGTGCGCTGTCTGGGGTGCGAGGCACGGATCTCCCGGATGGCGCTGGCCGAACAACTGGAGCTTGCCAATCCGGGTTTCGCCGCCGCCTCGGTGACCGGGCTCGAAGTGGCGCCCGACGCCGACGCCGTGGTCGAGGACACCAGCGATTTCCGCATGGTGGATTGTCCGCGCTGCGGCGGACTGTGGAAGCCCGATATCGTCTACTTCGGGGAGAGCGTGCCACCCGAACGAGCTGCGGCCGCCTACGAGTTGGTGGATTCGGCCGAGGTGATCCTGGTGGCCGGATCCAGTCTGGCCGTTCTGTCGGGCCGCCGCTTCGTACACCGGATCGCCCGCAACGGTGGCACGGTGGTGATCGTGAACCGTGGTGCCACGCGCAGTGACGACCTCGCCACCCGCCGCCTCGATGCCGGATGCTCGCCGGTGCTCTCCGGATTGGCGCAACGATGCCGGGCCCGCGGTGCGTACCCGGCAGCCACCGATACCGGATCCGCGTAGGCTGCCCGGATATGCGCAGCACAGTCATCGCGGTGCACACCGGCCGCAACGAAATGGTCCGTGATATCACCCCGGAATGCCGGGCGTTCGTGAACGAGGCGGGCGGCGACGGTCTCCTGCACATCTTCGTACCGCACGCCACCGCCGGAGTCGCGGTTCTGGAGCTGGGCGCACACAGTGACGAGGATCTACTGGCCGCTCTGCGCGACCTGCTGCCGGCCGACGATCGGTGGCGGCACGCGCATGGATCGCGCGGGCACGGGCGCTCCCATGTGATGCCCGCGCTCATCGCCCCTTACGCGACTGTTCCGGTGCTCGCCGGCGAACCGGCGCTGGGAACCTGGCAGTCGATCGCGCTGGTCGACCTCAATGTCGATAATCCGGACCGCGAGGTCCGGTTGTCATTCCTGACCTCCGCCGGGTGAGCGCGGCCGCCGGGTAACGTCGGCGGGTATGAGCAGCCTCGGAGTCGCCGTCATCGGATACGGGCTGGCTGGATCGGTGTTCCACGCACCACTCGTCGCCGCCGAGCCCCGGATGCGGGTCGCCGCCGTGGTGACCGGTTCGGCCGAACGGGCGGCGCAGGCGCGCCGTGAACATCCCGGGGCCCGGGTGCTGCCCGACGCCGACAGCCTCTTCGCCGATATGTCCGGTATCGATCTGGTGGTCGTGGCCGCACCCAACCGTGTGCACGCCGAACTGGCGCGCCGGGCGCTCCGAGCCGGAGCCGCGGTGGTGGTGGACAAACCCTTCGCGGTGACCGCCGCAGAAGCCGAGGATCTACTGCGCTCCGCACAGAGTACCGGGCGGCTGCTCACCGTTTTCCAGAATCGGCGGTGGGACGGTGATTTCCGGACGGTCCACAAGCTCATGGCCGACGGTGCGCTGGGCCCGGTGCGCCGCTTCGAATCCCGATTCGAGCGCTGGCGGCCGGTACCCAAGGGCGGCTGGCGCGAGGTCGGCGGACCGGACGACGCCGCCGGGATCCTGTACGACCTGGGCAGTCACCTCGTCGACCAGGCCCTGACACTGTTCGGCCCGGTCGAGAGCGTCTACTGCGAACTGGCCGATCGCCGCCCCGGCGTCAGCACCGACGACGATATGTTCCTCGCCCTCACTCACACCGGCGGCGCGCTCTCCCATCTGTGGGCGAGTGCCGTGGCCCCACTGCTCGGCCCCCGGTTCCGGGTGCTCGGCGACCGGGCCGGGTACGAAGTGCACGGTCTTGATCCCCAGGAGGCAGCACTGCGCGATGGTCGCAGGCCGGGGGACGCAAGCCGCTGGGGTGTCGCGGCCGAGGCGGACTACGGCGTACTCGGCGCGGGGTCCGAGGTGACGCCGTATCCCACTCTGCCCGGAGACTATCCCGCTTTCTACGCGGCCACCGCAGCCGCAGTGCTGGACGGCGGGCCTGTACCGGTCGATCCCGCCGACGCGCTCGCCGGGCTCCGAATACTCGAAGCGGCCCGCGAATCCGCCGCGTCCCGGGCTGTGGTGCAGTGTCGCGCCTCCGGTGCTGTGGGACTGTAGGCGCCTCCGGTGCTGTGGTACTTGTCGGCACCTCCGGTGCCGGGGCGCTGTAGCGCCTCTGATCCGCCATGCGCGGGGGTTCGGGTCAGGCGAGTGGGCCGATCGAGAAGTCGATCTGTCGACGGGCGTTGGACAGCGTGGTCACCACGCAGGTGCCGACGGGGCCGGTCCGGTCGTACAGGGTGGCGCTGCCGATGGAGATCCCGGCCGAGGCGATGGTGTTCTCGGCACGCAAGCCGAGTTCGTGGCCGATCGGGAGCCGGGCCAGTGTCACGGTCACATCGGCATTGATGTACCCGGCGCCCTCGGATCCCCAATGGCATGTGTGGTTGGTGGCATCGCCCATGATCGCGGCGCGCTGGAAAGGGGTGATCTGCTCACCGGCGACCAGGGGCGGCAGGCTCTGCCAGCAGATCTTGCGGTCGGCGTTCTGGTTCGCCCCGAAATCGGGGGTCCAGTCGCGGTCACCGCTTTTGAACAGTGGCGGCGATCCCGTCGGCGACATCCGACCCTCCGGAGGTGTCGGTAATTCCTCGGTCGGACTCCATACCCGTCCCGGCGGCTCGGCACCGGGAGTCAGGAAGAGGGCCGAGGCCCGAGCCCGGTCCTGACCATCCTGTACGAGGGCGGCGTCGATCACGGCGATCCGTGAGCCACGGCGGATCACCGTGGTGCGCATGTCGAACGGTCCGTCGGCCACCGGCCGGTAGAGATCCACGGTGAGGCGGGCCGGGACGAAGCTGTCGGGGCCGTGGTTCTCCAGCTCCCGGGCGAGCAGACCGCACACTCCCGTTCCACTGAGATTCTTCGGCGTCCACGGGCTGATTGCGAGTTTCTCGGCAACGAACCGATCGCCTTGTCTACGGAAGAAGCTCACCATTTGCGGCTGGTCCCCCTTCGGGCCCACTGCTCGACACTCGGAGCGGAACACGTTACAGGCGTGGCCAGGGGTCCGCACATCGCTCCCGCGCTCGATTGCGGTGGCCGAGCGGATCCGCCGCTCCGGCCTCGGCGCGGGAGACTCGGTGCTACCTGTTCGGCGGAGAGCGCCGGTGGTCCTGGAAGGTCGCCGCAGTGCCGGTGGCTGTGCTCGCGGGGTTGGTCGCCGGTTCGGCTTTCGCTCGAGGGCTCGCGATGCGGTGATGTTGCGCCGCGAATCTCCCGATACACCTTCCGGCTGGTGTCTCAAAGGGTGATGATGGTGGCATGGCCGCACCGAATCCTGCCGCACCCGATACCGCCGTTCGGAACCTGCTGCGCACCTGCCCGCTGTGCGAGGCGGCCTGCGGCTTGGAGCTGACCGTAGACTCGCTCGATCGAGTGACCGGCGCGCGTGGCGACAAGCTGGATCCGTTCAGCAAGGGTTTCCTGTGCCCGAAGGGTGCCAGTTTCGGGCAGCTCGACGGCGACCCCGACCGGATCACCGAACCCATGATCAGGGATCGCGCCACCGGTTCGTGGCGGGCGGTCGAGTGGGCTGAGGCATTCGACCTGATCGCCGCTCGGATTTCGGCGATCAAGGCCGAACACGGTAATCAGTCGGTGGCGTTGTACCTGGGCAACCCCAATGCGCACACCGTCGCAGGGACCCTGTACGCACCAGCTTTGATCCGCGCGCTCGGTTCGAGGAATATCTTCTCCGCCAGTACCGCCGATCAAATGCCCAAACAGCTCGCCTGCGGGTTGATGTTCGGCGATCCGCTCGCCGTCCCGGTCCCCGATCTCGACCGCACCGACTACGTGCTGATGCTGGGCGCCAATCCGCTCGAATCGAACGGTTCGCTGTGCACCGCGCCGGACTTCCCGGGCCGATTGCAGGCGCTGAAGGCGCGCGGCGGCCACCTGGTGGTAGTCGACCCGCGACGTACCCGTACGGCCGCCCGGGCCGATGAGCATCTCTTCGTTCGGCCGGGTACCGACGCTTATCTGCTGTTCGGCATCGTGCACGCCCTGTTCGCGGAGGATCTCGCCGAGATCGGTGTGGAGGTCACCGGCCTGGACGAGTTGCGGTCGGCAGCCGCGGAATTCGATCCGGAAACCGTCGCCGCGCGCACCGGAGTGCCCGCCGATACCGTTCGTCGGCTCGCCCGCGAACTCGCCGCGGCCCCGACCGCGGTGGTGTATGCCCGGATCGGGACCTGTACCGCCGAGTTCGGCACCGTCACTCAATGGCTGGTGGACGTGATCAACGCGCTCACCGGAAACCTCGACACCCCCGGTGGCGCGATGTTCGCGACCGCCGCCGTCCGCGGGATCGTGCGCACCAAGCCCTTCCGGCCGGACCGCTGGCGCAGCCGGGTCCGTGACCTGCCCGAGGCGATGGGCGAACTGCCGGTGGCGACGCTGTTCGACGAGATCACCACCCCCGGTGAAGGTCAGGTGCGGGCGTTGATCACGGCTGCCGGTAATCCGGTGCTGTCGGCGCCCAGCGGCGCCCGGCTGGATGCCGCATTCGCCGGGCTGGATTTCATGGTCAGTGTGGACTGCTATCTGAACGAGACCACCCGGCACGCCGATGTGATCCTGCCGCCGCCGCGTCCGGTGCAATCCCCGCACTATGATTTCGCGCTGCTGCAGTTCGCGGTCCGCAATTACGCCCGGTACTCGCCGCCGCTGGTGCCGTTGGGGGGCAGGCCGTCGGAGGCCGCGGTGTACGTGCGGCTGGCGGCGGCGGTAGCTGGGCAGCCGCACAATCCGACCGCGGAATACGATCCACTCACTGCCTTCGACGAACTCGTCATCGGCACCACGTTGCGGTCGGCCGGCCTCGAGCAACGGCGGCCCGAACTGTCCAGCGGTACCAGTACCGAACAGCGTCTGGATCTGATGCTGCGGCTGGGGCCCTACGGCGAGTGGAACGGCGGGGACCTGAGTCTGGATACCCTCCTCGGCAATCCACACGGTATCGATCTGGGCGCACTGCGGCCACGGCTGTCCGAGGTGCTGCGTACAGCGTCCGGAAAGGTGGATCTGGCACCGGCGCGGCTATTGGCCGATCTCGACCGATTGCGCGCCGGATCGGCGGCCGCACCGGCGGAAATGGTCCTGATCGGGCGCCGTCATCTACGTTCCAACAACAGCTGGATGCACAATGCGCCCCGGCTGGTGGGTGGGACGAATCGCTGTACGCTGCAGATCCATCCCGACGATATCGCCCGCCTCGGACTGTCCCAGCAGGCGCTGGTGAAATCTGCCGTCGGTTCGCTCACGGTCCCGATCGAGCCCACCGATTCGATCATGCCCGGGGTGGTGAGCCTGCCGCACGGCTGGGGGCATACCACCGGCTCGCAGCAGGTGGCTCGGCAGAACGCAGGTGTCAACGCCAATGTGCTGACCGATGATTCGATCCTGGACGTGCCGTCCGGCAATGCCGTGTTCAACGGCGTCCCGGTCTCGGTGACCCCCGCCTGACTCGTCTCGCCGCAGCTACGGCCTCGAGTCGTTCGCGGTACCCGTCGACCGGCGCTGAGGGGCGGTACGCGATCTTCCCCTGGTGAGGTTCAGCGCTGTCCGGGCCGTAGGAAGCGCCCGGTCCGGGTAGTGCCCAGTGCCGGATCGGCCGTGCCGTCGCCGAAAACGTAGCGCCCGCCGATGTAGACCGCTGTGACTGCGGCGTCGTTGCGGTTCACCATGCGTTCGAGGCCGCCGTACTGAGCCACCGGGCTCTCGGCGTACGCGTCGAGCGAGTCGTCGAGTCCCGCCGGGTCGATGACTACCAGATCGGCGCGGTCACCTTCCCGGAGGCGGCCCGCGTCGATGTCGTACCAGTCGGCGAGTTCACCGGTGAGCCGGTGCACTGCGCGCTCGAGCGGGATCACCGGGGTACCGGCCTGTTCGGCTCGGTACATCCGGCGCAGGAATCGGAGCCCGAAATTGTAGAAGGCCATATTCCGCAGATGCGCGCCCGCGTCGGAGAAGCCGAGCTGGATACCCGGATGAGCGGCGAACCGGTCCAGGATTTCGGGCCGATGGTTGGAAATGGTGGTGCGCCAGCGTAGTTCGGTGCCATGCTTGAGCACGAGGTCGAGGAAGGCGTCCACCGGGTGCAGACCGCCCCGATCCACACCGACCTGCCCGAAAGTCTTACCGACGACGGCATCGTCCGGGCAGCTGACGATCTCGGCGTCGAAGAAATCGCGGTGCCAGACCCGCATCCCGAATTTCGCGTCGTAGTCCTTGCGAAAGCGGCGGCGATACTTCTCGTCGGCGAGCAGCGCATCGCGTTTCACCCGGTCGGCCAAGTGCAGGGCCGCGGCGCCGGAACCGAATTCCTCGAAGATCACCAGGTCGATCCCGTCGGCGTACACCTCGAACGGCACCGGCAGATGCTGCCAGCGGAAATCGGCGCCGAGCGCGTTCACCAGCCGGGCGAGTGAGCCGATCAGGATGACAGCGAACGGGTTGGCCTTGATATCGGCGGCAGACAGCAGGCTGGTCTTGAGCCTGCGACGCCCGATACCGAGGCTGCCGAAGATCATCGCACCCAGACTGCGCGGAGAGGTGATATCCGGACCGCCCTGCAGGATCCGGCCGCGCCGCCGCAGGATCGCGTTGAGACGCCGCCGCTCCTTCGCCCGCGCATAGGTGGACGGCAGTGTGCGGGAGCGGCAGGTTTCGCCGTCGACCTTGTCGAAGAGCAACTGCTGGGCCGACAGACCGACGAACCCGGCGTCGAGCGCCTCGTTCAGCGCCGATTCCATATCCGCCAGTTCCGCGCGATGGGGGCGAACCTCCTTGCGGGTGGCGCGGTCGAGCCCGAGCCGTGCGGTGCGGATATCCGAGTGACCCAGCATGGCAGCGATATTCGGCCCCAGTGACAGTTGTTCGAGCGCGGTTACGTATTCGCTCGCCGAATTCCAGGTCTTGGTGTCGTGGAGTGTCTCGATCACGTGACGGCGCGGGATGGCCTCGACGCGGCCGAAGATATCGCCCGCACCGGTCGGGTCGATATGAACCGTCGACAGGGAACACGAGCCCAGCAGGACGGTGGTGATACCGTGCCGGACCGATTCCGGCCGCCGGGGATTTCAGCACCTCGATGTCGTAATGGGTGTGGATATCGATCATCCCCGGCAACACCCATTTACCCGCCGCGTCCACGACATCCGGGCAGTGCGTTTCGTCCAGCGGTGTTTCGGAGACGGCCACGACCCGATCGCCGCGCAATCCGAGATGGCGAATCGCCGAGGCTGCGCCGGTACCGTCGAACCAGCGTCCGCCTTTGATGATCGTGTCGTAGCTCACATCGTCATTGCAACTGGTCGGATGACCCGGAGTCAAGAGGGGATGGGCGCCGCCGGGCCCGGCATCCCGCCCGGCGGCCGTATGTCAGCTGGTCCGGACCTCGGTCCGGTCCTCGCTCCACAGAGTGTGGAATTTGCCCTCGGCGTCCACCCGCTCGTAGGTGTGCGCACCGAAGAAGTCGCGCTGCGCCTGAGTGAGCGCGGCCGGGAGGCGTTCGGCCCGCAGTGCATCGTAATAGGACAGCGAGGAAGCGAACGCCGGTACCGGAATGCCCAGCAGCGTGGCGGTCGCGACCACCCGCCGCCAACTGTCGATCGCCGTTTCGATCGCCTCCCGGAAATAGGGCGCGAGGATCAGGCTCGGCAGCGCCGGATCGTTCTCGTAGGCTTCTTTGATCCGATTCAGGAAGCGAGCGCGGATGATGCAGCCGCCGCGCCAGATAGTGGCCAGATCACCCGGGTGCAGATTCCAGTCGTATTCGGCACTACCGGCGGCGATCTGGTCGAAACCTTGGGCGTAGGCGACGACCTTGGACGCGTACAGGGCCTGCCGGATATCCTCGGTGAACTGCGCGATGTCGGTGGGTTTGGCGGCCAGTCGGCCGGCGGCGAGGCCCTCGGCCGCCGCGCGCTGCCCGCGCGAACCCGACAGTGCCCGGGCGAAAACTGCCTCGGCGATACCGGTGACCGGAACACCCAGGTCGAGTGCGGATTTCACGGTCCAGCGCCCGGTTCCCTTCTGCTCGGCCGCATCCACGATCACATCCACCAAGGGCCTACCGGTTTTCGCATCGACCTGGTTCAGCACCTCGGCGGTGATCTCCACCAGGTAGCTCTCCAGGTCACCGGAATTCCACTGGGTGAAGATATCGGCGATCTGCTTCGGGTCCAGGTCCAGCGCCGCCCGGAAGAGGTGGTAGGCCTCGCCGATCAGTTGCATATCGGCGTACTCGATACCGTTGTGCACCATCTTCACGAAATGACCGGATCCGTCCGGGCCGATATGGGTGCAGCACGGGGTACCGTCCACCTGGGCGGCGATGGATTCCAGCAGCGGTCCCAGCGATTCGTAGGATTCCGCCGGGCCGCCCGGCATGATCGAGGGCCCGTTGAGCGCGCCCTCTTCGCCACCGGAGATACCGGCACCGACGAAGTTCAGGCCGCGGCCGCGCAGCGCGGCCTCGCGGCGGATGGTGTCGGTGTAGAGCGCGTTACCGCCGTCGATGATGATATCGCCGGTCTCCATCGCGTCGGCGAGCTCGGAGATGACCGCGTCGGTGGCGTCGCCGGCCTTAACCATGATGAGTACCCGGCGCGGTTTCTCCAGCGCGCCGACGAACTCGGAGATGGTTTCGGTGCGGACGAAATCACCATCGTCACTGTGCGCGGCGAGCAGCGCGTCGGTCTTGGCGACGCTGCGATTGTGCAGTGCGACGGTGTAGCCGTGTTTGGCGAAGTTGCGGGCGATATTGCTGCCCATCACCGCCAGGCCGGTGACCCCGATCTGTGCACGCGCTGTGGAGGACGCCATGAACCAGCTCTTTCGTTCGACTGTTTCTACATTTCGGCGGGTTCCGCCGGGTCGCGATGATCGTGGAGACCGCCCGCGAGCCGGTGACTGCCCTGTCTTCTTTCTACCGGGTGGCCCGGTACGGGCATGCGCAGACCCGCCGACAACCGCTTCCGCGTACCCGTAACGACACGCGCGGCGGGGGTGCGCCACGCCGGAGAGCCTGTGCCGCCCGGCCCCGCACACCCGTGCCGCGCGCCCGGAGATCCGTGGTCTCAGCTGCGTATTTCATGATCGGCAGCGAGCCACGCTGGCGCACAACGGTAATTCGGCACGAGACGCGGCGGCGAGCCGACGCGCGAATTGGGTACACCGGAGGGGTGCGGAACAAATTCTTGCTCACGATGTCGACCGCGGCAGTGGTGGTCGCGGCATCCTTGTTCAACGTTCAACCCGCCGCGGCCACCCCGGGGCCGCGGGTAGACGCGGAGAAACCGATCGACGGTCGCTCGATCGTGCTCGATGTGTATTCACCCGCTATGGACACGGTGGTGACCAATCGTGTCATTCCGGCGGCGGGCGGGGGACCGGCGCCCACGGTGTATCTGCTGACCGGTATCGGTGGTGGTGCCGACGGCATCTCCTGGTGGGACGATACCGATGTCCGGCAGTTCTTCGGGGACAAGGACGTGAACGTGGTGATGCCGATAGGTGGTGCCTACTCGATGTACACCGATTGGCACACAGACGATCCGGTGGTGGGACGAGCTCGCTGGCAGACCTATCTCACCCAGGAGTTGCCGTCGGTCGTGGACGCTCGTTTCGCCACCACCGGCCGCAACGCGGTCGCCGGGGTCTCCATGAGCGGTGGGTCGGCCGTGGATCTCGCGATCCAGGCACCGGGCCGGTATCAGGCGGTCGCTTCCTTCAGCGGATGTCCGTGGTCCGCTGATACAGCGGGGATCGCGATGGTCAGCGCACAGGTGGTGCGCGGGGGCGCCAACCCCGGCAATATGTGGGGTCCGCCGGGAGGCGCGGGCTGGCAGGCCCACGACGCGTTCGCGAACGCATCCAGGCTGGCCGGAAAGATCGTGTACCTCTCCGCCGCCTCCGGGATGCCGGGCGATATCGACCGCGGCTGGGGTTTCCCGCCGGTCGAGGCGATCGCCAGTGTCTGCACCTCGGCTTTCGCCGGCCGCCTGGGGCAGCTCGGGATCGGAGTGGTGCATATCGACCGGCCCGCGGGTGCGCATACCTGGGGTCAGTTCGAGTACGACCTGCACGATTCCTGGCCGCATCTCGCCCGGGCCATCGGCGCCTGAACGCCACTGCCGAACCCCTGGATTCTGTGCGACCGGTCGGCGCGGTGCCCCTTTTCCTACCCCGGATCCCAACGTTCGACGCCGGTCGGGGGCTCTGGACAGATGACTGGACAGGTGTAACCATCGGTGGGCGGCTGTGCGGGCGCGGCTGCATCGACCGACGAGAGGACGCTGCGTATGAACGACCGGAAACAGGTGGGCGGATACGGCGGTGACCGGCGATGAGCACGCTGCATCCGTGTGAGCGCGTCGGCCTCGAGTTCATCGACAACGCTCCGCTGAAGTTCAGTGACAGCGTCGATCTCGCGATCACCCCCGCGCAGCTCTTCGAGGTACTGGCCGACGCCGAATCCTGGCCGCACTGGGCGAGCGTGATCACGAAGGTCACCTGGACCAGCCCCGAACCCCGCGGGGTCGGTACCACCCGGGTCGTCGATATGCGCGGCGGTATCGTCGGCGACGAGGAGTTCCTGGCCTGGGAGCCGAACACTCGGATGGCGTTCCGGTTCAACAGCAGCTCCACCAGTGCGCTGGCGGCTTTCGCCGAGGACTACCGGGTTGCCGAGACCGCGGAAGGGTGCCGGCTGACCTGGACGCTGGCGCAGCGACTCGCGGGTCCTGCCCGGTTCACTTCGTTCGCAGCGGCTCCGCTGATGAACCTGGCGTTCCGGCGTTTCCTGGCGAACCTGCGCCGCTACACCGATCGCCGCTTCGCGACCACGGGGTCCTGAACACTCGAGCTGCGGCCCGCGCGGGCCGCAGCTCGAGTGTTCAGCAGTCTGGAATCAGCCCATCAGGAAGGAACCCGCGAGCCAGGCGCCCAGCACCAGTACCAGCCCGAGCAGCGCGCCGGGGTAGAGTGCGCGCCCGCTGCGCGCGGCATTGACGGTGGTGGCGGCACCCACCAGGAATCCGAAACAGCCGCCGAGGACAATAAGCCAATTGCCTGTACTCGGATCGGCGCTGCAATCCGCGCGCCCTTCACACACTCCGGTTGCCAGCAGAAACCACGGGGAGATCGCGACCGAGACGATCGCCAGTGCCGCGAGCAGGAACCACAGCAGCCCGGTGATCACCAGGTCGGATTCGCGGGGCGCGGGGACAGGCGCCCCGCGGCCGTAGGCGTTGTCGGGGATGGGGGAGACCGGATAATGGGTGGAGGTCTGGTCAGGGAACATATGCCTCGCGATCGCTCGAGCCGATTAGGGGCCGCCGGATGATACTCAGAACTTTCCCCTGTGCCGCAACTGATCCGGCACCGCGCGCGACACTACACTGCGCACAGTCCCGCGGCATTCGCTGCGGGGAGTAGCGACAACCGTGCGTGAGACGAGCAGAGGAGACGGCGATGCGTGTGCTGTACACAGCTGAGGCGCTGGCCACCGGAGACGGCCGCAACGGCCATACCCGTACCACCGACGGCCGGATCGACCTCGAACTGGCCGTCCCGAAGGAAATGGGCGGTAGTGGCGCCGGAGCCAACCCCGAACAGCTCTTCGCCGCCGGGTACGCGGCCTGCTTCCATTCCGCGCTGCGCCTGGTCGGTTCCCGGACGAAGGCGAATGTGAACGATTCGGCGGTGGGCGCCAAGGTGGGTATCGGCAGTACGGACAGTGGTGGTTTCGGGCTGACCGTGGTCCTCGAGGTCACCCTCCCGCATCTGTCCGCCGAGGATGCGCAGGACTTGGCCGATAAAGCGCATCAGGTGTGCCCGTACAGCAATGCGACACGCGGCAATATCGACGTCGAAGTCCGGGTCGCGCAGGACTGATCGCGGTGCGGCCCCCGCGCTAGCTCTTCGGCGGCCCGGGGTCACCAGCGGAGGTAGGGGCGGTCCCGCTGTCCGGATCAGCAGCGGGAGGCGCCGCCTGGGTGACCACAGGGGTCTCCACCGCAAAGGCGGTTCCCCCGTCGTTCGCCCGGTCGCTGCCCGCGGCCGAGTAGTTCGCCGAGGCCTCCCGGGATATGCTCACCCGCCAGGGCATTCGGCCCCCCGTGGCGCTACGGGGCAGTGTCGCCACCGCGATCACCGCGGCACCCACCGAGATGATCACCGCAGCTATCGCTGAATTGGTGATCGTACTGCTGGCGACGTAATCCACCTGGTTCAGACCCGCGACCGGTTTCGACCCGTCGTTCACCGCCCAGTTGATCCAAGAACCGAGCTGACCACCCAGATCCCAGCGTCGGTTCGTCATACTCTTGAGTTCTTTTTGCCGGGCGGTCAGGTACAACATGTTCACGACCACCAGCAGCGCGCTGATCACCGCGCCGCCGGTGGCGATACGCGCGAAACGTTCGGAGTTGGTGGCGATATGGATCGCGACCGCCGCGATCGTGAGGGCGATCATGCTGCTCGCGGCGATCGCCCACGAACCGGTCAGATCGGCGGCGGGCGGCGGGCCCTTCGACGACCAGACGCTCAGGTAGCGGGTGGTCGAGTCGATCTGCCCGAACGGGGTGGCAGCGGCCATACCGTCGGGGCCGTGTGCGACCAGCCAGTGTTTGAACATCAGGATGAAGACGATGACTCCGCCGAGGGCGGCGACGACATAGCCCCATTTCCCGCTCATCTGTGGCGCGGTTCGGATGTCCTCGGCGCGTTCCTGCGCCAGGCGCAGGCCTGCCCGGGCGCGAGTGCGGTGGCGCTCCCAAGCCTCGGCTCGTGCACCGGCGGGCAGGGGCGGGGATGCGGGCGTGGCCGCCGCCGTCGTCGGCCGCGCGGCGCGAACCGTGCTCGACGATACGGCGTCGTCACCTTCGCTCGCTCCCCACGGGCTCGGTTTGACCATCGCCTCAGTTTAATTCTGCGCCCACCACTGGGAACATCGGCGAATTCGCCGGAAGGGCGCGGTATCCCGCCCTCCTCAAGCAGCGTCCGAGCGTTCCGCGTGGCCATTGGCCACCAGATCCACGACGACATCACGGACCACGGTCTGGATCTGCAGGGCCTGCGCACACAGCGTTTCCGGGATCGGGCCGCCGTCAGCAACACCGGTCTCGGCGATCTCGACGAGATCGTTGATGATATGACAGAGCGCGAGAAGACGTCGCACCATGTCCCGCCGCTCGGCCGGCGGAAGTACCTCGGGGTTCACCTTTCTGTCATCGTCGATGGCCTCGTTGTTGTTTCGCCGGCGCCTGTGCGGTGTCGTCTACGGCCCGCGGCCATCGGTTACGGTGAGCCCGATCCAGTAGGAACCACAGCCGGGAGACGAGGGTGGCCATGCGCCGGGTGTTGTCGATGGCGAGTGTGTTGTTGTGCGCGCTCGTCGCCGGATGCGGCGGCGAGCGGAACGGCGATACGGACCGGCCCGATCGCGGCACTGTCGTCGCGGTGACGCCGGTTTTCGAGATGACCGGTGCGGAGACCGCCGATTACCTCGCCGAATGGAGGTATCCGGTCGCCGGGGCGAACGGTATTCGTGCCCAGCGGGTCGTCTACAACACCGTCGCGGCCGACGGTTCGCCTATCACCGCCAGCGGCCTGGTCGTGTTCCCGGACACCGGCACCGTGCGGTTGCGTACGGTCTCCTATGCGCACGGCACCACGGTGCGCCGGGAGGAGGCGCCTTCGGCGGACGGTGAGGCCGAACGTGCCCGCACCGTCCAGTTCGCCGCCGCCGGCTACGCCGCGGTCGCCCCCGATTATCTCGGTCTCGGTGAAGGGCCGGGATTCCATCCGTACGCGCACGCCCCGACGGAAGGGTCCGCATCGGCGGATCTGCTGGTGGCGGCCCGTTCACTGCTCGCCGATCAGCGCCGCGAACTGGATCCCGGTGTGCTGGTGACCGGATTCTCCCAGGGCGCCCAGGCCGCCCTCGCACTCGCCCGTGAACTGCGCAGTGGCGCTGTCGAGGGGTTCGGCCTGGCCGCCACCGCGGCGGTGAGCGGGGCATACGCCGTGCAAGAGGTGCAGGCGCCGGCCGCGCTGGACGGGCGGGTCGAGAGCCGGTCTGCTGTGCTGTATCTGGGTTATTGGATGACCGCGATGAACCGCATATATCACCTCTACGACGATCCGGCCCAAGCCTTCCGGCAGCCCTACGCACAACGGATCGAAGCGCTGTTCGACGGACATCACGATCTGCTGGCGGTGTCCTCGGGATTGCCCCGTACTCCGGAGGAGTTGCTCACCCCGCAATATCTGGAATTGGCCCGCAATCCCACGGGTGCCGCGCTGCGGGCCATGTCCGACAGCGATACCGTCTGTGACTGGACTCCGGAGGTATCGGTCCGGCTCTTCGCGGCGCGAGGTGATCGCAGTGTGCCATTCGAGAATTCGCAACGCTGTATGAAGGCCGAGCTCGGTGCGTCCGCCGAGCTGGTCGATCTCGGCGATATCGACCACGGCGATACCGTCCGTGTCGCTCTTCCGCAAATCCTCGACTGGTTCCGGAAAACGCAACCGCCCGCCTGAACCGGGTCGGGTTCGGGCGGGCGGTCGCGGTCCGGATCGCCGGGAGATCAGTGCATGAGCACCGGGGCAGGCGTCTCGGAATCGGGCTTCGCGACCTCACTCGCCTTACGCGGGAGCAGGACGGAGAAGCCGAGGGTGACCAGGCAGAGTGCGAACGCCACCCAGAAGGTACCGGCATAGGCGTCCGACATCTCCCCGAGCATCACGGATTCGAACTTCTCACCCAGGCTCGCGACGTACTGCAGTACCGACGGGTCGGGCTGTTCGCCGGTCCGCTGGGCCTCCATCATCGCCTGCCCGGCCGATACGGCTTCGGAGTTCTTCATCCGGTTGGTCAGCACCACCGAGATCACGGCGACGCCCACCGAACTGGCGATCTGTTGAATGATGTTCAGCAGGGTGGAACCGCGGGCGACCTGTGCCTCGTTGAGGGTCCGCAACGCGGCCGTCATCAGCGGCATCATCGTGAGACCCATACCGAGACCCATCACGAACAGGACACTCAGCACATAGAAGTACGAGCTGTCTGCTTCGATCTGGGTGAGTCCGAACATGGTCACGGTGAGAATCGCCAGACCGACCGGTACCACCCGACCGATCGGCACCTTGTCCACCAGCATGCCGGCGATCGGCATGGTGAGCAGCGAACCGATACCCTGCGGCGCCACCAGCAGCCCGGCCAGCAGCGCGCTCTCACCCCGCACCTGCTGGAAATAGGTGGGGATCAACAGCAGCCCGCCGAAGAACGAAGCGGAGAACAGGAACATCGTGACGGTGGCGACCGTCAGATCGCGGTTCTTGAACAGCCGCAGGTCCAGCAGCGGATTCTTGGGCTTGAACGAGTAGAACACGAACGCGACCACCAACGCGCCGCCGACCAGCATGGTCGCCCACACCTTCGGAGTGGCGACGGTGCCCTCCTCCGGGATGGAGGAGATGCCGTACAGGAACAGCGCCAGACCCGGCGACAGCATGAGCATGCCGACGAAATCGAACGAATCACCGGCCCGCGGCGTGTCCTTGGGCAGCACGACCCAGGCGTAGCCGAGCGCGATGATGCCGAGCGGCAGGTTGATCAGGAAGATCCAATGCCAGGACGCGTCCTCGATGAGCCAGCCACCGAGGATCGGGCCGAGGATCGGACCCAGCAGCATGGGAACACCCAGGATGGCCATCAGCCGGCCCATCCGCTCCGGTCCCGCGGCCTTGGTCATGATCGTCATACCCAGCGGCATGAGCATGCCGCCACCCAGGCCCTGGATCACCCGGAACCCGATGAGTGCGCCGATGTTCCAGGACAGCGCGCACAGCACCGAACCGAAGGTGAACAGCACCAGGGCCATCATATAGAGCCGTTTGGTGCCGAAACGGTCCGCGGCCCAGCCGGTCAGCGGGATGACGGTGGCCAGCGCCAGCGTATAGGCGGTGACCGTCCAGGCCACCGTGGAGTAGTTGGCGACATCGAATTCGGTCTGGAACGTCGGCATTGCGACGTTCACCACCGTGATGTCCAGAATGGACATGATGGCGCCGAGAACCACCACACCGGCCAGTTTCAGTACCGATGCGTCGATTCTGTCCGAAGCCCCCGCGTCGGGCGCGGGGGCTGGGCTTGCGTTCACGAATTGTCTCCTGACGATGCTGGGGGGCACGCCACGACGTTGTGCACGGCCCCGGACTCGAGCACAGCGGCGAGGACCCGTCCGAGGTCCTCGCGTAACGCGTCGGGCAAGCGGTCGACGACCTTGTCGATCGTCGCGAGGTGGATCGCGATCTGATCCCAGGCGAGGTGATGCCCGTGTTCGGTGGGGCCGACGAGTTTGACCCGCCGATCCGTGGGGCTCTCCTGCCGGGTGAGCAGACCGAGGCGGACCAGCCGATCGACATTGCGGCCGGCCGCGGTCATCGACAGCCCGAGTTCGTCCGCGATGGTGTGGATCGGTTGCGGCTCGGTGTGCCGGACCACGCTGAACAGAACCCGGGCCTGTGACAGGGTCAGGTCGAGTTCGGCCATCCGGTCGACGCCCTGCCACTTTCCGGGATCGCAGACAGCGAGCACGAATTGCTCGATCAGGGTGCTCGTCTCCGACTCACTTGCCACCGCGCGATCATATGGGTGTTCGTAATAATCGCGGAAGCGGGATTATTACGGATGTGACCGGAAACATAGCGGGTGAGTAGCCGTATCGCATCGAGATATGGCGCAAGGGCTCGCCTCGGGCGAAGAAACCTCGGTTCCGGGGCCGGTGCGGGGCGGCCGTGTCAGTCCGCGGGCGGCGCGTCGCCGAAGAAGTCCACCAGGAGTTCCGCCACGCGGTCGGGCTGCTCCAGATGCAGGAAGTGCCCGGATCCGGACAGGGTTTCGCTCGTTCCGCCTGCGGGCGCCAAAACCTCGCCCACCCCGGTGACGAACGCCGGATGCAGGGTTGTGTCGGCATCGCCGTGCAGGTACAGCATGGGGACCTGGGGAGCGCCGTCCCAGTGCCGGTGGAGTTCCGTATAGGGCGCGGCCGGCTTCCCGGCGAACCGGACGAACGTCCGGTAGTAGGACAGCGCCGCGGTTCGGTGGGCGGTGGTGGGAAGAGCCGCCAGAGTGTGTGCGATATCGGCGTCGGCCCGATACCCGGGGGACCAGTCGTGCCACAGCCGGGGGATCAGTCGATCGAGCGACCGTTCGGATATTCCCGGCAGTTGGTTGAACAGGATGTACCAACTGAACCGCAACTGCCGCAGATACGCCGCCATTCCCGCACCGCGGCGCGGGCGCAGGGCCGGGACCGGCGGTATTGCGAGTGACGCGACCCGTCGAAACGGGCAATCCGGCTGCGCGGCAACCGTATTGGTGGTCAGCGCACCCCAATCGTGGCCGATCAGCACCGCGCCCGGCGGGGCGCCGAGTGCGCGGTACAGCGCGAGCGTGTCGTAGGCGAGGGCGCCCAGGTGATAGTCGCCGTCATCGGGTACGGCGGTCGGCGCGTATCCCCGCGTGAACGGGGCGATCACCCGGTATCCGTGCTCGGCGAGTGCGGGACCGAGATGACGCCAGGTCCAGGCGCTGTCGGGGAATCCGTGCAAGCAGAGGGCGAGCCGCCCGCCGGGATCTCCCCAGGCGAGTGCCGTCATCGTCAGGTGCGGTAGCCGGTACTCGATCGTCTCGGGCCGCTCGGACTCGCACTCGCCCATGGATGTTCCTTTCGTTCGGCCCCGCCACGGTAACCCGGGTCGATCGTGCCCCGGCGACTTCTCTGTCATCGGGAGCGGTATGCTCACATCCCCCGGATGAGGTCGCTGTGCCGGCGCTGCGGGCAGGCCCGGATCTTTCACACGGCCACGGGGTAGTTGATGTCATATCCGGCAAGATAATTGGGGATCGGAGGAGCAAGCCCATGGCGCGCAAGGTCGTCATCAGTTTGATCGATGACCTCGACGACGAATCACCCGCGGCCGAAACTGTGGTGTTCGCGTTCGAGGGCGTTACGTACGAGATCGACCTGACCGAAGCCAATGCGGGGGAATTGCGCGCAGTCTTCGGCAAATGGACCCCCTTCGCGCGTAAGGCCGGACGGGCCGCGCGGACGAAGCGAGAGCGGCCGACCCGGTCGGCATCGGCGAAGCTGATCCGGGAGTGGGCGCTACGCAACGGGCACGAGGTATCGGCGCGCGGCCGGATACCGGCCGGGATCCTCGCCGCTTTCCGTCGCGTCAACGGATAGCGGCGGGCCCGGCCCGATACACGCGGGTCAATTCGCGTGGTTTGTGGTGCCGGCTATCGGTTTGTAGGCAACACCACCGACCATGACATTCTCTTCCGGATAGCGCGGCCGCAGCGGCGGTCCGGCGGGCCACCACTCATCCAGCTGGACCAAACCCGGTTCGAGGAGTTCGAGGCCGCAGAAGTATTCGAGGATCTGCTCGGCAGTGCGATACCAGCCCGAGCCCAGGCCCTTTTCGGTGAAGCGACGTTCGAGTTCCTTGGCGAGTGTGTGATGCTGCGGATCGTCCGGCCCTGGATCGTAGAAATGGCTGATCGCCAGATAGGACCCGGGCGGTAGCAGTTCCACATATCTGTGCATGATCCCGACGGGGTCGAGTTCGTCGTCGACATGATGCAGTAGCCCGCACAGGATCAGACCGATCGGCCGGTCCATGTCCAGATACCTGGTCACGTCGGAATTGCGCAGCAGGGTCTTGTCTTCGAGGAGGTCGGCGGGCACGAAGTGGGTGTTCTCGTTCTGTTCGAGGAGTACTCGCCCGTGCGCGTTGCAGACCGGGTCGTTGTCGACATAGACGACCCGCGCGTCCGAGTTCTGCTGCTGGGCGACCTCGTGAGTGTTGGCGACGGTGGGCAGACCGGCCCCGATATCGAGGAACTGATCGATACCCGCCGCCCCGGCCAGGTGCCGGGTGACCCGGTGCAGCCAGCGCCGGTTCATGATGGATACATCGCCCTGCCGTGGCGCGACCTCGAGGATCGAGGAGTAGGCGGCGCGATCGATGTCGTAGTTGTCCTTGCCGCCGAGGCTGTAGTCGTAGACACGGGCGATGCTGGCCCGGGTGGTGTCCACGCCGACCGGTTTTCGAACGCCGGTCCGGTGCGCCGGTTCGGCCATGTCGACCCTCTCTATCGCGAAGAAATCTGGCTGGAAAATGTGATTCAGGTCACCAAAGCGTAGAACGCGGCGCCGGGGTGAGCAATCGGCGCCGATCGAACTGCGCGAGAAGATGGTTCGCGTCATCGGAGTGGGTCGAGCCTATCCCGGATGCGTGTAGTCGGCACGGCGATCGGGCCCAACTGTCCCGTTTGTGAATTCAATTGCACGAAAAAGGATTAGGAGTCGTCCGGTCGTGGCGGTCGCCGGGTGGAAACCCGGCGCCGTGCACCAGCGGACAACAATTTCTTCGCTAATCATTTCCGTTCACGCTGTGCAACCTGACTTTTTCAACGGGACGTTTGTAACCGACTCCGCCGATGATCACCTTCTCCTCGGGAAGCCGGGGCCGGGTAGCCGGTCCGGCCGGCCACCAGTCCTCGAGTTCCACCAGACCGGGCGGGGTGAGTTCCAGCCCGTCGAAGTAGTCGAGCTGCTGTGCGCGGGTGCGATACCAGCCCGAACCCAGCCCCATCTCGGTGAATGCCTGCTCCAGCCGTTTTGCCAGCTCGTGCAGCTCGGGGTTCTCGTCGGCGGGATCCCAGAAATTGGTGATCGCGACATAGGAGCCTTCGGGTAGCCGCTCGATGTATTCCCGCATGACCCGCGGTGGTTCCAGTTCGTCGTCCAGGTGGTGCAGCAGCCCGCACAGGATCACCGCGATCGGCCGGTCGGGATCCAGGTACTGCAGTACGTTCTTGTTCTCCAGCAATGTGTTCTCCTCGAGGAGATCGCCGGAGACGAAATGGGTGTTCTCGTTCTGTTCGAGGAGCACCCGCCCGTGCGCGTTGCAGACCGGGTCGTTGTCGACATAGACGACCTTGGCCTCGGGATTCTCCTGCTGCGCGATTTGATGGGTGTTGCCCACTGTCGGCAGACCGGCCCCGATATCGAGGAACTGATCGATGCCGGCCGGTCCGGCCAGGTAGCGAACCACCCGGTGCAGCCAGCGGCGGTTCATCCGGGAGACATCGCCCTGTCGCGGTGCTATCCGCTGGATCTGCTCGAAAGCGGCGCGGTCGACATCGTAGTTGTCCTTGCCGCCGAGGCTGTAGTCGTAGACACGGGCGATGCTCGGCCGGGTGGTGTCCACTCCGACCGGTACGCGAACCCCTGTCCGAGGAGCCGGTTCGGCCATGAATACCTCTCTCTACGTTGCGAATCGAACAGGACGATGTTAGGCCGTCTGTCCGGCGGGGTCCCCTCGGACTTCCGCTCAGGTGTCCGTGCCGCGCTCGAGGACCTTGCCCGGAAGCCAGCCGCCGCCCAGATGGGTGACCCGCCACCAGTCGATATCGACGACGATCGCGGTGACCGGGGTGGCGAGGAACGGTTCGATCCGGGGCTCCTTGCGCAGGAGGGCCTGGAAGGTCTCGTCCCGGTCGGCCTCCGCTCGCACGGTGATCGTGCCCAGTCCCTGGGCGAAGGGCTCCGCGATCCCGCCGGGTACGACCTTCACTCCTACATTGGGGTTGGCCTCGAGCTGATCCAGGGTCCGGCCGCTGTTCTCCAGGATGAGAGTGAGCCGGAACGGATCTTCGTCGAGAGTGGCGAAATAGGCGCTGGTGGCCCAATTGACGCCGTTCTTGGAGGTGGCCAGATCTATGCTCGGATGACCGAGTACCTCGATGAGTTTCGTGCGGACCTCGGTGGGCGCGACTTCGCCGGGCATTTCTGGCCTCCATCGGTGTGCGGATCGGGCGGCCCCGGGTACCCGTCGGTAGGCACTCGGGTATTTCGGATACGTGAAAGGGGCTGGATTCCGACCGCTCCGGTGAGACCGCGGTGTGATTCGCGCGGTACCGTTTCGTGCGGTGGACGGTGGAACATACTCGCGGCCGGATCCTGTTCGTTCGGACGTACTGCGGAATCAGGCTGCCTCGGCAGTAACAGCCGGTTCCGGGTGACTGGCGACTATCCTATCGGGCCGCGGCCTATCCGGCCGTTCGAGGGTCGCCGTCCTCGCGCAGGTGAATTGTTGGCGGCCAACGCATTACAAGAGGCAGGGAATTCGGTGCCGCTCGGAATCGGATTCGCGTAGATGTTGCCGGGACCGAGTGAGCCGACCGGTTCACCTTCGTCGAGTGGAGAGGTACGCGCTACCCCAGTGGTATGCGCTCCTGCTGCCGATGCCGTCATCGGGTGTCGTCTCCCCAGGTCTTCGCGCTGAAGGTGAAACCGGACGTCGTGTCGTGGGGGAGTTACGGAAGTAATCCTGATACCGCGTGCATACAGACAGATGCTAAGGGTATGCGGCACTGTAGGATTCGAACCACAGATCCGCGGCGGCCGGTTGCCGCACGACTGCCGGCCCCTCCGGGGCGGGCGCGTTACCGAAATATGTACCTACCAGAGAGTAGGATCGCCTGCCGACCGGTGCGGTTGGGCGGTGGCGGGCGCCGTACGATGCAGCACAGCACAAACTGGCCAGAGGCGACCATGACAAACGAGCACGACGATTCCGATATCCCGGATCAGGCGGAAGCCGATCGTGGGCCGACAGTGCTGCGTATTTCGCTCGGTAGCAGATTGCGCCGGTTGCGGGAGGCGTGCGGAATCAGCCGGGAGGACGCCGGTGACCATATCCGTGGCTCGCACGCCAAGATCAGCCGGCTGGAGTTGGGCCGGACCCGCTTCCGTGAGCGCGACCTGCTCGATCTGCTGAAGCTGTACGGTGTCGACGATCCGGAGAAGCTGGCCGTCTATCTGGACCTGATGAAGAAGGCCAACGACCCGGGGTGGTGGCAGCCGTTCAACGATGTGCTGCCGAACTGGTTCGAAACCTATATCGGCCTCGAACAGGCCGCCACGACCATCCGCACCTACGAAGCGCAGTTCGTGCCGGGTCTGCTGCAGACCGAGTCCTACGCCCGTTCGGTGATCACGCTCGGCAACGACGACGAGACCGAACGCCGGGTGGGTATGCGGATGCGCCGCCAGGACATCTTGAGTCGGGCCGCCGCACCGACCCTCTGGGCGGTGGTGGACGAGAACGCGTTACGCCGCCCGATCGACGGTTACCCGGAGCTGCGTGATCAGATCGAACATCTCATCGCCGTCTCCGATCGCCCCAATGTGAAGATCCAGGTGCTGCCGTACTCGGTAGGCGGGCATCCTGCGGCCGGCGGTTCTTTCAGCATCCTCCGTTTCCCGGAGCCCGAACTCCCCGATATGGTCTACACGGAGCAACTCACCACCTCGCATTACCTGGAGAAGAAGCAGGATGTCGAGGTCTACATGACGGTGATGAACAAGCTGAGCGTTATCGCGCTCACCCCGGGGGAGAGCCGGGACTACCTTCGTAAAGTGCTCTCGGAGTTGCCGG
This sequence comes from Nocardia sp. NBC_01329, assembly GCF_035956715.1. NCBI lineage: Bacteria > Bacillati > Actinomycetota > Actinomycetes > Mycobacteriales > Nocardiaceae > Nocardia > Nocardia sp. NBC_01329. Next base: position 2,294,426 of record NZ_CP108381.1, read on the forward strand.
TCGAATAGCCCTTCGGTGCGGGACCAGGGGAGTGGGTCTGATTCCGGTGCTTGTTGCGGTATCGGCAGGGGAGCGGCGCGGGGGCCGAGTCGCTGGAAAAACCGACCGGCGGTACCTATCGAGAGCCCGGCGTTTTCTCCCGCACCATCCCACCGGATCGAAGAGCCGCCCACATCGAGCCCGAATTAAAAGATGCCCATACGTAGATATGCGCATCTAACTATGTATCGACCTATCTCGATCGAACCAAAAGGAAAGCGAACCAAAAGGAAACAAAGACGCCCAAGATGGTAGGAAGGGGGCGTGGCCGCTACAGGTGATAATTCGGGTTCCTCTCGTTCTGGTGCCGTGGCGGAGGTGGTGGAGCTGGTCAGCACGCTGATCCGGTTCGACACCTCCAACACCGGTGATCTCGCGACCACCAAGGGCGAACAGGAGTGTGCCGAATGGGTGGCGAGCCGGCTGGAAGATGCCGGCTACATCACCGAGTACGTGGAGTCCGGCGCGCCCGGGCGCGGAAACGTATTCGCGCGGCTGCCCGGCGCCGATCCGAGCCGCGGCGCGCTGCTGATGCACGGGCATCTCGATGTGGTACCGGCACAGGCGGCGGACTGGAGCGTGCACCCGTTCTCCGGTGCCGTGCAAGACGGTTATGTCTGGGGCCGAGGCGCGATCGATATGAAGGACATGGTGGGGATGATGCTGGCGGTGGCGCGCCAGTTCAAGATCGAGGGGACGGTGCCGCCGCGAGATCTGGTCTTCGCGTTCCTGGCCGACGAGGAGAACGGCGGAAAGTGGGGTTCGCAGTGGCTGGTGGAGAACCGGCCCGACCTGTTCGAAGGGGTTACCGAGGCAGTTGGTGAGGTCGGCGGGTTCTCGCTCACGGTTCCGCGCCCGGACGGCGGCGAACGCCGCCTTTACCTGGTGGAGACGGCCGAGAAAGGGCTGGGGTGGATGCGGTTGCGCGCGAAGGCGCGTGCCGGCCACGGGTCATTCCTGCACGAGGACAACGCGGTCACTATTCTGGCCGCCGCGGTGGCACGTCTGGGCACCCATACCTTCCCGCTGGTGCTCACGGAATCGGTCACGGAGTTCCTGGCCGCGGTATCGGAGGAGTCCGGGCTGGTCTTCGATCCGGAGAGCCCCGATATCGAGGGCACACTGGCCAAGCTGGGGTCCATCTCCCGGATCATCGGCGCCACGCTGCGCGATACCGCCAACCCGACCATGCTGAACGCGGGATACAAGGCGAATGTCATTCCGCAGACAGCGGAGGCGGTGGTGGACTGCCGGGTGATCCCGGGCCGCCAGGCGGCGTTCGAACGCGAGGTCGACGAACTCATCGGACCTGATGTGGAGCGGGAGTGGATCACTGAACTCGACTCCTACGAAACGACCTTCGACGGTCATCTCGTGGATGCGATGAGTGATGCGATCCTCGCGCACGACCCGCAAGGACGGACGGTTCCCTACATGCTCTCCGGCGGTACGGATGCGAAAGCGTTCGCGCAGCTGGGTATCCGGTGTTTCGGGTTCGCGCCACTGCGGTTACCGCCGGAGCTGGATTTCGCGGCCCTGTTCCACGGTGTCGACGAGCGTGTTCCTGTCGATGCACTCGAATTCGGCACCCAGGTGCTGGAACACTTCCTGCTGCACAGCTGATCCGATTCGAAAGAGGAGAAAATGGCCGACAACCCTTACGACGCACTACCTTCGGTACCGTCCTTCGCTTTGACCTCCGCCGATGTGTCCGATGGTGCGCCCCTCGGCAACGATCAGGTGAGCGGTGTCTTCGGTGCCGGTGGTAAGGATGTGTCGCCGCAGCTGAGCTGGTCGGGATTTCCGGCGGAGACGAAGAGCTTCGCGGTGACGGTCTACGATCCCGACGCGCCTACCGCGTCCGGGTTCTGGCATTGGGCCGTGGCGGATATCCCGGTCTCGGTGACGGATCTGCCCGCGGGTGCCGGCAGCGAGGGCGGCGAGGTGCCGTCGGGCGCGGTGACTCTCCGTAACGACGGCGGGTTCGCGGGATTCGTGGGCGCGGCTCCGCCGGCCGGGCACGGTCCGCACCGGTATTTCATCGTCGTGCACGCGGTGGATGTGGATTCGCTGGGCGTCCCGCCGGAGGCTTCCCCGGCGTTCCTCGGCTTCAACCTCTTCTCGCATACCCTGGCGCGTGCCGTTCTGGTGGGTACCTACGAACAGAAATGAATCGAGACGTTCCGTGGCCCCGGCGGTATCCGCCGGGGCCACGGGCGTCATTGGGCCGGCACTTCGATCACGTCTTCGGGTGGTGGGTCCGTGTAGAGGCTGGTGATCTGCGCCGCGTATTCGGTGGCGATCGGCACCCGTTTTAGCGACATCTTCGGAGTGAGCTCAGCGCCTCCGGGTTCCCAGATCGTGTCGATGATGACGAACTTCTTGATCTGTTCGACCCGGGACAGTTTCGCGTTCCCGGCGGCGACCGCTGCCCGTACGTCTTCGATGATTTCGGGCCGGCGGGCGAGGCCCGCTATATCGGCCGCGTCGGCGTCGATCTCCTTGGCGCGTAGCGCTGCCATATCGGCGTCGAGCACGATGAGCGCGGTGATGTACGGCTGGGCGTCGCCGAGGGCGACGGCCTGCCCGATGAGCGATGAGGCTGCCTTCACCGCGTTTTCGATATTGCTCGGGGCGATGTTCTTGCCGCTCGCGTTGATGATCATCTCCTTCTTGCGATCGATGATCCGGAGGTAGCCGTCATCTGCCAGCACGCCGATATCGCCCGTGTGTAGCCATCCGTCGGCGTCCAGGGACTCTGTGGTCTTCTCCGGCATGCCGCGGTAGCCGTGGGTGACGATCTCGCCGCGTACCAGCACCTCACCGTCCTCGGCGAGCCGGAGTTCGATCCCGTCGACCGGGCGGCCTACCGAGCCGGGCCGCGGCTTGTCGAGTTCGGTGTAGGTGGCGACGCCGCTGGTTTCCGACATGCCCCAGACCTCGGAGACGCGGAATCCGAGTCCGAGGAAGAATTCGAGTGTTTCCGGTGGAATGGGGGCAGCGCCGGAGGACGCGACCCGCAGATCGCCGAGGCCGAGAGCGGTGCGTATCTTGCCGAGCAGTAGCTTCTCGGCGACGCGGTGTTGCAGGTTCAGCAGCGGTCCGCGCCCGGTGCCGGCGAGGTCGGCTCTGGCGGCGGCGATTCCGGTGGCCAGCGCCCAGTCGGCGATTGCTTTCTCGGCGCCGGTTTCGGCGGCCAGTTTCGCCTCGACTCCGCCCTTGATTTTCTGCCAGACACGAGGGACGCCGAAGAATACGGTCGGCCGCGCATCCGGTAGTGCGGACGCGATCTCCCGGGGATCAGGGACGGTGGTGATCTGGATACCGGTGACGAGGTTGATGGCGTGCCCGGATATCCGGTCGGCGACGTGCGCCGCGGGCAGGTAGGACAGTGCGCGGTCGTCGAGTCCGACGTCCATGGGCCCGCTGTTGAGTGCGGTGATCTGGGCGAGCACATTCCGGTGGGTGAGCTCGACGCCCTTGGAGGGCCCGGTGGTGCCGGAGGTGTAGATGATGGTGACCAGGTCGCCGGGTTCGACGGCCTGCCACGCCGCGTCGAAGTCGAAGTCGGGATCGGGGTGGGTCTCCAGTTCGGTGAGGGATACGGTGCCCTCCGCGGGACCGTCGACGACCACGATGTGGTCGAGGGGTATACCCGCGGCGTGGATGGTGTCGAGGAATTGCTGTTCGGTGACGACGATCTTGTTTCCGGCGTTGGTGAAGGCGTGTGCGATCTGTTCGGGCGAGCAGGTGTTGTAGACGGAGAACGGGGTGGCGCCGACGTGTAGGGCCGCGGTGTCGAGGAGGTTGAATTCGGGGCGGTTGGTGAGCATCACGCCGAGGGTGTCGCCGCGGTGGAGTCCGAGTGCGGACAGTCCGGCGGCGAGCACGCGGACCCGGGCGCCGTATTCGCGCCAGGTGATCTGCTGGGTGTCCCCGACGGTGCGGAGAGCGACGCCGTCCGGGCGGAGGGTGAGGGTCTGCTGGAAGGCGGCGGGCACAGTGTCGACGAGGGTGCCTGTGTGGTGCCGGTAGGCGATGTCTGTGGTCATGGTCCGATCCCGGTGCTGGATGTGCCCGCGGACACGTGTACTACCGGTGCCGCCGGAGACGGTCGGCCGCAGGAGTGATGTGTATCACTATGTTACCGGGGGTTCGGGGTCCTGTACGGCGAATTGCCTGCGTGGGCGCCCGCAGCGTAGGTCTCGGCGGCCTCGGAGTGGCATTCGGAGGTATGGTCAGCGGTCGCGATTCGGTACACGTCGCCTCGTGTGGCGCCTATCGAGATCAGTGTTTTTCGGATGTCAGGCGAATGATTCGGTCCACCTCGTCGACCGTCGGCATTGTGCCGGGAATGTCCCCGGCGAAGGATTGTGTCGCGACCATGGCGGCGGTTGCCCACGCGAAGTCGTGTTCGTTCACTGAACGGCGCGCTGGATCTGTCGTTTCCCGCTCGGGGGTGTTCGAGAGCAGGCGGTAGATGAGTGCGCCGACAAAGGCGGACCGTGAGCCCGGAATATCGGTGAGTGCGGCGGCCTGCATACGGGGGATATCGAGTGCCAGCTGATCGGAGCGCACAGTGCAGCCGAAGTCCTCGACGACGCAGACGGCTCGGGCGCCCAGCATGCGCAGTTGCTCCGCGATATGTGGGCCGGAGCGGGCGGGTACCTCCGGGACGAGGTAGTCCAGTTCACGAAGGGATCCGATCAAGTAGTCGACAGAGGACAGATAGCGGTAGAGGACCTGTGGGGTATCGACCTTCGCCGAGGTCACGAGCACCGGTGGTGGGTCCGCCAGGGCTTGGACTGTTGCCAGTGCCTGTTCGATGACCGGCAGTGGGGGTTCGAGGGTGATGAGGACCGCGTCGGAATCGGCGAGGGCGGATCGGACGAGTGGAGCGGTGAGTTCTGTGTCGGTCAGCCGATTGCGATCATCGGCGCACGCGATGGTGCCGGTGATCCCTGTGCGGCTCACGATCAGCGCAGTGATCGGCGTGGCCGCGTTCGGTACCACTCGCACCAATGATGTATCGATGTTCTCGGAGCGTAGGTAGTCGAGGATCCGCCTGCCGCCCTCGTCGTCGCCGACCGAGGTGATGAATCGGACATCTATTCCCAGACGTGCTGCGGCGACAACACAATTCAAGCCTTTGCCGCCGGGGTTCGCAGTGAAGCGACCGCGGGCGAAACCGCGGGCGTCGGGGATGGTGTCCACCTGGTAGACGTGGTCGATCACGGCGTCGCCGATGACGGTGAGGGTTCCTGTTTGTGCTCGTGCGGGGATGCGACCGTAGCGGTCGTCGGTGTGAACGGTCCCGGTGACCAGGAGTGCGGCCAGTGCTGTGAAGGCCCGGCGTTCGGGGGTCGCGCGGAGGGAACGAACCGTGGGAGCGGGGGGGATCGGGTCCGCGGCGGCGAGTCGGTGCAGCCTGCTCCAGTGTGCGGAGAGGTATTCGCGGCGGGCGCCGAGGTCTTGGGAGTAGAGCGCGGACAGATCGGTCTCGCCCGGATCGGATTCTCGGAGCAGCCCCAATGACAATTCGGCGTCGGTGATCACGCGATGGGTAGGTGGCAGTCGCCGAGCGTGCTCGCGTACGACGGGGAGGACGGCTTGGCGGCGGGTGGTGCTGTGTTCCTCCGCGTATCGCTTCACGGCGGGCAGGTCGAGGAGGGGGTTTATGTCGATCTCGGTCGTTCGCAGCCGGTCCGCGCTGAGGCCGGAGCGTTTGCACAACCTGGTGAGGATATTGCGGATCGCGACGATGGCCGTGTCGTCGTGGGGGACCATATGGCTCGCCTTCCTGGTGTTCCGTCGCCGGCCGGGTTTCGACACGTTCGGTATTGGCAATAACCATAATGCAAAGGGCGTTTGACATACGCATTGACCGAGGTGGTGTCAAATGACAGACTTGAAGGGAGTTTTCCCTCGGTCAAGAGGAACGGGAGGGCCTGGTGATCGCAGTTAGGAAATCCCTGTCAAGAGGGCGTCGAGGCGAAGCACGACGAGGTATCGATCGTGTGAGTGCGGATCCGGAGCCGTCCTCCGCGAAGGCGCGCTGAGCGCCCCGCCGATTCGTCGTTCATCCCCGACGGCAGCGATTGCCGTGCCGGCCGATTCTCCGGCCCGGTCTCGGTGCCGAGCCCCTCTAGGAGGCAGCTGTGACCATCCACATCACCGACTGGCTGATGACCAGTGCGATTTCCCCCGAATTCGCCGAGCGCGTGCAGACACGGCACGGGTCCTGGTGGCAGTTGAGCTGGTTGCCCGGCCGCTATCTGTCGTTCGACCAGGCCTACGCAGGTATGGCCGTGGACGAGACCTTGTCCGATCCCGCGCTGATACACGACGAGCCGGCACTGGCCCGTGCGGTGGCGTCGGTGGACCTGATGGGCCTCGTGTGGGAGCAGGTGATCGTGCTGCTGGCGCAACGGGTGGAGGCTCGGCTGCTGGAAGCCGAGTTCATGAACGATCGGATCGCGCCGGGCGCGTCCTATCGGGATGACCCCGGCGCGGTCCGCAGCGGAACCGCTGCGTGAGTGCCCCGTCCGTTCAGCGGTGTGCGGCGTGGCCGGCGCCGACGGCGTCGGCCAGGCTGCGGTAGCCCCCAGCTCGCAGTTGTGCGGCGATTCCCCGATGTATGCGCCGGGCCCACAGCGGTCCGCCGTAGATGAATCCGGTGTAGCCCTGAAGGAGGGAGGCGCCGGCGAGGATACGTTCCCAGGCCTGCTCGGGGGTTTCTATTCCGCCTACGGAGACCAGGACGAGCCGGTCGCCGACTCGGGCGTACAGCCGCCGCAGCACTTCGAGAGCGCGGTCGGCCACCGGTGGGCCGGACAGCCCACCGGCCCCGATCGCGGCGACCTGCTCGGGGTCGCTGGCGAGCCCGCTGCGGCCGATGGTGGTGTTGGTGGCCACGATCCCGGCGACACCGAGTTCCACGGCGAGATCGGCGGCCGCGTCGATATCCTCGTCGGAAAGGTCGGGCGCGATCTTGACCAGAACCGGCACCCGCACGCTGTCGAGGACGGCGGTGAGGACCGGGCGCAGAGATTCCACGGCCTGTAGGTCGCGCAGTCCCGGGGTGTTCGGAGAACTGACGTTGACGACCACGAAATCGGCGAGCGGCCCGAGCAAGCGGGCGCTGGTGGCGTAGTCGTCGGCAGCATGCGCGGCGTCGACCACTTTGGTTTTGCCGATATTCGCCCCGATCGGCACGGTCGTCGTCCGGGTGTGGAGGCGGGCGGCCGCGGCGGCGGCGCCGTGGTTGTTGAACCCCATCCGGTTGATCAGGGCCCGGTCGGCGGGGAGCCGGAACAGGCGGGGCTGCGGGTTGCCGGGCTGGGCGGCGGCGGTAACGGTGCCGATCTCGGCGAATCCGAAACCGAGGGCGCCCCAGGCATCGACTCCGGTGGCGTCCTTGTCGAATCCGGCGGCCAGGCCGAGCGGGGTCTCGAATTCGATTCCGAACGCGGTCGTGCGCAGGATGGGGTCGTCCACGCCGAACAGGCGGTGCAGCAGGGCTCGGGTGGGGGCGAGGGCGGTGGCCGCTCGGATCACGCCGAAGACGATCCGGTGGATGCGTTCCGGGGGGAGCAGGAACATGACACGGAGCAGTAGTCGGTACAGCACGCTCATAGCTCCGCGGAATGCCCGGCGGGGCCGGCGAGCGCGGTCTTGCGGCGGCGTAGCAGGACGCGGCGGCTGCCGTCGGTGTAGGCGCGGACGCGGGAGAGCTCCCAGCCGCCGTATTCGGCCTGGATCGCCAGCCGCATGGAGGCGGTGACCCGGGTGACGTCGGGCGGCAGGCGCAGCGGTACGTACTCGTAGTCTTCGCTGCTGGTGTCCCAGGTGGCCGGGAGCGTGGTGCGCGAGGTCGCGCCACGTCGAGTGGATGCCATCACTGCCCTCTCTTGCGCTGGTCCGCGGGGATGCGCTGCAGACCCGGTTCGGTCGCGGAGCCGATGTAGAGATCGCCGGTCGCGTCGTCGACGGTGACCGCATTCGGCTGCCGGACGGTGGAGTACCGGCCCACCTCGCGCGGTGTTCCCGTCGACAGGTCGTAGCCGACGATCTCGTTGCTCTGCGTGCACGTCGCCCATACGGTGTCAGAACGCCGGTCGTAGGTGAGTGCGTAAGGCGACGATCCTACCGGGTAGCGCTGGCGCAGGACGAGCGGATCGGTGGTGAACACCAGGAGTTGGCCGCTGTCCGGATCAGTGACCACAACCCGGTCGTAGGGGGCTTCGACGAGGTTCGCGGCGCCGAAACCGGCCCGCAGCGCGAGCCCGAGCCGCTCGTATCCGGGCGATATCTCGGTGAGCAGGGTCTGGCGGCGGTCGAGGACGGCGAGGGCGTCGCCGGTGAGGGCGATGGTGTCGGCGGAGACCAGACCGGACACTGTCTGCCGGACTTCGCCCGTCCGGTCGAGAACTACGACGCGGCCGTCGGCGGTGCCGGCGATGAGGGTGCCGTCGGGCCGGGACCGCACACTGCGCAGGTCCCCGTCTACCGGGATGCGGGTGAGGGCCCGGGTCGCGGCGTCGATGCGCAGTATCGCGCCGTCGGTGGCGGCGAGGATCTCACCGGGGGTTCCCGCGGCGATCGTGGTGGCGGGCGTGGGGAGCCGCACTTCCTGGGTGGTGGGGGGTTCGGTGGCCGGGGTGAAGAGGACGAGGGTGGTCCCGGCGGTGTCGAGTCCGGCGAGTTTTCCGCTGCCGGGGTCGCTGACGAGAGCGGTGAGCGGAGCCGGGGCGGGATACACCTGCCCGGCGGGCTCGGTGGTGACCGGCGGTGATACCGCCGGCGTCGCGGGTTCGCGGGTGGGTACATCGCCGGGTCCCGGCTCGGAGTCGCCGGAGCAGCCGGTCAGCAGGACCGCGGCGGCGAGCAGTGTCGCGGCGACGGTAACGCGAGGGCTGCGGCGCCGGACCCGTTGCGTTGTGTCCGGAAACGACCGATGCTGCATTCGATCATCTGATCACGACGGGGTTGACCGCGGTGGCAGCGGGGTATGTGGGGTGTCGGCAGCCGGGCTCAACTGTGGGCCGGGTTACCGTACGGATCAGACGGTGCGGAGGTCAGGAGTTGACGATGCACGAGGTGCCGGGTTTTTCCGCCGACGAGGTGACCACGGGCCCGTTCGCGCACGGATTCGGTCATACCGGTGACGGGCGGACTTTCGCGTTCCGCACGGTGCGGGCGACGCTGCGGCTGGAGGTGTACCGACCGGATCTCGATCAGGAGGAGGTGCCGGGCGCCGAGGATGTCGTCGCGATCGCGGAATCCCATGTGACCGATACCGATCTCGACGATGTGCGCAGTGTGGTGGCATTGGTGCGTGACCTGCTCCCCGCGGCCCAGCCGCCGCCGCGGGGCCGTAATGTTCCGACCGTTCGGGCGCTGCTGGCCCGGATCGGGTCGGTGATCGAGGGTATGCAGTGAATGATGGTTTTCAGGACGCGATGCGGCACATGCCTGTTTCCCGGCTGGTGCGCGGAGTGCGCGCCGGATTCATGTCACTCGTGATTCTGCTCGTGGTGGCGGTGTCGGCCACCGGCTGCGGGTCCGGGGTGGACGAGGAGGCGGTGGCGTCGGCGCGAGCATCGGCGAAGGCCGCGTTGTCCGCGTCCGCGTCGGCGACGTCGCGGGAACTGGCGGCGCGGGCGTTGCCGACGGCGGCGGAGTTGGACGGCCAGATCAAACGGGCGCTGGACCCGGCGCTGCCGGATGCGGAGCGTATCGCGCTGATCGAGGACGGGGAGGCGTTCGCTCAGGCTATCCCGGATATGTACAAGGCGTTGCAGGACAATCCGCGGGCGGTGTACGGGGTGACCGACCCGGTGTTCGACAACCACGACGGGACGGTGACCGCGACAATGCGGTTGGACAAGGACGGTTCCGGGACCGCGGTCCGCACCACGGTGGTGCATTTCATCTTCCTCGACGGCTCGTGGAAGCTGTCGCGAACCGATCTGTGCGGGATCCTGCGGTCGGCCGATTACCGAACTGCGGCGTGCGGCTAGGCGGGACCTGCGGAGATGCTCACGGCGGGGACTTACCGGTGGGGTCGTTTCGTGTACCGGCATCGGGTCGCGATGCTCGCGCTGTTCCTGTTCCTGGTGGCGGTATCGGGTCTGTACGGCCGCGATCTAGCGGACCGGCTGACCCAGGAGGGCTGGTTCGACGAGTCGAGTGAATCGGTGGCCGCGTCGAAGTTGGCCGATACGACGTTCGGTCGTGACACCGACAGTGACGTGATCGCCCTGTACACCGCGCCGCCGGGCCGTACGGTGGACGATCCGCAGGTGCGGGCGGCGGTGACCGCGCAGCTGGCCGGTCTGCTGCGGGAACATCCCGGCGAGGTGCTGCGCATCGACAGTTATTGGGACACTGCCTTGTCGGGGCAGTTCGCCGACGCTTCCCGCACCCATGCGTTCGCCAGTATCGGCCTGCGGGGCGAGGGTTCGGTGACCGTCGACAACTATCAGGCGATTCTCGGCGATCTGGCGTCGGACGGCCCGGGTACCGGCCCGGCGGGGACGACCGTGCAGGCGGCGGGGTTGCAGCCGGTGGTGGAGGGAATCAACACCGGGATGCAGGACGATATCCGGCGGGCGGAGATGATCGCGCTTCCGCTGGTCGCGATCCTGCTGTACTTCGTGTTCGGCGGGGTGGTGGCCGCGTCGCTGCCGGTGCTCGTCGGCGGGATGACGATTCTGGGAACCCAAGGCATCATGCGGATGCTCACCGGCTATATCGACGTCAATGTTTTCGCCAGCGCGGTGGTGACACTGGTGAGTCTCGGCTTGGCGATCGATTACGGCCTTTTCACCGTGACCCGGTTCCGGGAGGAGCTGGCGGCCGGACGCAGTGTGGAGGAGGCGGTGGCGCGGACGGTCGCCACGGCCGGCCGCACGGTGCTGTTCTCGGCGGCGATCATCGCGGTCAGTCTCGGCGCGCTGTTCATCTTCCCGAATGGGGTGTTGCGGTCGGTGCCCTACGGCGGGATCAGTTCGGTACTGCTGGCGGCTGTGTTGTCGGTGACCGCACTTCCGGCGATGCTGGCGGTCGCGGGTACGAAGATCGATCTGTGGCAGTGGCGGCGGTTCGCGCGGGCGAGTACGGAAGCCGAGATCGACCGGGGCATCTTCTCCCGGCTGGCTGTATGGGCGATGGCGCGGCCGTGGGCGGTGATCGTTCCGGTGGTGCTGGGCCTGCTGTTGCTGATGGTGCCGTTTCGGTATATCGAGTTCGGGGGTCTGAGCGAAAAGTATCTGGCACAGGACAATCCGGCGCGGGTGGCGCAGGAGGATTTCGACGTGTTGTTCCCCGGTTTCCGGACCGAGCCGTTGCGTCTGGTGGTGACCGGTGCGGATGCGTCGCAGCTGAGCGATATCCGTATCCAGGCGAATGCGACCCCGGGGTTGACCGGCCCGTTCGAACCGGCGGCACCCACCCGGGACGGTATCAATGTGCTGGAGGCGGGCCTTGTCGATGATCGGGCCGCCGATACCGCGATCGCGGTGCTGCGCGGTATCGAGGAACCCGACGGTGTGCGGGTGATGGTGGCCGGGGTACCGGCGCTGGAACGCGACAGTATCCACGGGCTGCTCGACGGACTGCCGCTGTTGGCGGCGATTCTGGTGGCGGCCGCGCTGGCGTTGATGTACGCGGCGTTCCGGTCGCTGATCCTGGCGGTGAAGGCGGTGGCCATGTCGGCGCTGGGCCTGGGCGCCACCCTGGGCATCCTGACCTGGATTTTCGTTGAGGGGCACGGGGCGGAGCTGTTCGATTTCACGCCGGGCCCGCTGATGTTCGCCGTGCTGGTGCTGATCGTGACCGTGGTGTTCGGGTTGTCGACCGACTACGAGGTGTTTCTGCTGTCGCGGGTGGTGGAGGCGCGGGCCGCCGGGGCCGACCCGCCGGAGGCGATCCGCTACGGGATCGCGCACACCGGTGGGGTGATCACGTCGGCGGCGGCGATCCTGATCGTGGTGACGGGCGCGTTCGGGTTCTCGGAGCTGGTGATGATGAAGTACATCGCCTACGGGATGATCGCGGCACTGGTGCTGGACGCTACGGTGATCCGGATGCTGCTCACCCCGGCCGTGCTGAAACTCGTCTGGCGGCCGGGCCGGTCGATGTCCGCCACCGCTGAGTCACGTTGTGGCGATCGGGTTCGGTGACATTCAGCCGCGCGCCCGGCGGGCGGGCAGGACCAGTTGCGCGCCGGTACCGGGATGGTCGAGAACCTCGACCGGGTATCGATAGACGCGGCTGAGGAGCTCGCTGGTGAGGATCTCGCGCGGTGGCCCGGCGGCCGCGACCCGTCCGGCGTCGAGGACGGCGACACGATCGGCGTAGGCGGCGGCCGACGCCAGATCGTGCAGAACCACCACCACCGCGGCACCGGCGGCGGCACGTTCGGCGGCGAGAGTGAGCACGGCCTCCTGATGTCCCAGGTCCAAGGCGGCGGTCGGTTCGTCCAGCAGCAGGGTCGTGGTGTCCTGCGCCAGTACCCGGGCGAGCGCCACCCGGGCCCGTTCACCCCCGGACAGGCTCGGGAACGCGCGGCCGGCGAGATGGGTGCTGTCGGTAGCTGCCATGGCGGCGGCGATGATCTCGTGGTCGCCCGCGGCGCGCGGGGTGCGCTGCCAGGGCGCGCGACCCATCGCGATCACCTCGGCGGCGGTGAACGGGAACCCGACGGTGTGGGATTGGGGCAGTACGGCGCGGCGGCGGGCCATATCGATCGGTGTCCACCGGTCGAGCGGGCGGCCGTCGAGTTCGACACTGCCGTGCCCGGCTTCCAGTTCACCGGCCAGCACCGCGAGCAGCGTCGATTTCCCGGCACCGTTCGGGCCGACCAAGGCCACGACCTCACCGGCCGAGACCTCGAAATCGACCCCGTCGAGTACCCGTCGGGTCCCGCCGCCGCCCCCGTGCCGGTCCAGCGTGACCCCCCGCGCCCGCACCGTGACGCTGCCCGTCTCCGGCGTGCGGGGCAGTTCGTGGGCGCGGCGCAGCAGCCCGGTGAGGCCGCGGCGCAGTGGGGTCGGGGCGGTTGTCATGCCCAGCCTCCCGCTCGCGCCCGCGTGCGACGCAACAGCCAGAAGAAGAACGGGGCGCCGATGAGCGAGGTGAGCATGCCCAGCGGCAGGTCGGCATTGTCGACCAGGGAGCGTGCGGCGACGTCGGCGGCGAGCAGCACCACGGCGCCGAGGACGGCGCTGACCGGGATGAGGGCCCGATGACCCGGCCCGACGATCATCCGCACCACGTGCGGGACGATCAGGCCGACGAACAGGATGATGCCGGTGAACGCCACCCCCGCGGTGGTGAGCACCGCGACGATCACGATCACCGTGCGCCGGAGCCGTTCCACGTCGACACCGAGATGGCGGGCCGCTGATTCCCCGAGCGCGAGTAGATCCAGCCGGGGTGCGACGAGTACCGCGGCGGCGACTCCGGCGGTGGTGAGTACCGCGACGATCGTGACCGCATCCCAGGTGGCGCCGTTGAGGCTGCCGAGCTGCCAGAACACGATCTGGTCGCGGGCGGCGGGTGAGGCGACGAACAGCAGTAACGCGATGAGCCCGCCGGCGAAAGCGTTGATGGCGACACCGGTGAGTACGAGGGTCACCACCTCGGTGCGGCCGCCCGATCGCGACAGCATGTACACCAGCGCCGTGGTGACCAGTCCGGCGGCGAACGCGGCGGCCGCGACCGACCAGGCGGCGACGAATGCCCCGCCGAATACGATCACGGTCCCGGCACCCACCGCCGCACCCGCGGACACGCCGATCACGCCCGGTTCGGCGAGTGGGTTGGCGAACACGCCCTGTAGTAGTGCACCGGCGGTGGCGAGGGCGGCCCCCACCAGGATGGCCAGCACGACCCGCGGGAACCGGACCTCCCAGAGCGTGACCTCCCCGGCTGGGTGTGTGGGCATGGGCCCCCAGTCCAGTCCGATGCGGTGGGCGACGCTGCCGGCGACCTCGGCGGGAGTGGTCGGTACCTGCCCGATGGCGGCGGAGGCCAGCGCCAGCGCCACCAGCACCACCGTGGCGATTGTGAAGGCGAGGACGGCCCGGCGTTGCGGATGACCGGTGGCCGGGGGAGGTGGTTCATCCAGCTCTACGGTCACGCTGTCCCCATCGCGCATGAGCGAGGGCCCTGCGGAGTTACGCTGCGCTGCCCCTCCGGGCCCGACTCGCTCATGCGCCGGTTCGGCCGTAGACGGCGTCGGACAGGGCGGAGATGACGCGGCCGGTGTTCGGGCCGAACGACAACAGCACCGCGTCGGACATGTCGATGATGCGTTTGTCGCGCCCGGCCGGAGTCTGCGCGATCCCGGGGATCTGCACGATTCCGTCGACCCCGCCGATCGATTTCATCCCGTCGGTCATGACCAGCAGCACATCCGGGGATGCTGCGATCATGGCTTCACTGGTGATGGCGGTGAACGGTTCGGTGAGCCCGGCCTGCTGTCCGGCGTCCTCGGCGTGCAGCGCCGCGATGAGCGCGTCGGCGCCGGAGCCCGGCCCGGCGAGCATGGTGATCGCGCTGGATCGCAGGTACAGGAACGCGATCCGAAGCCGCGGGTCCGGGGCGGGTACCGCGGCGCTGGCGGCGGTGATCTCGTCGCTGGTGCGCTGCCCGAGTTCCTGTCCGCGCTGCGGTACTCCCAGAGCGGCGGCAACCGCTTCGATCTGCGGGACCACGCCCTCCATGGTGCGTTCCGGGTCGAAATAGACGACGGTGATCCCGGTGGCGCGCAACTGTTCCCGGACCGCCGGGGAAGCGCTGGTGGTGTCGGTGAGGAACACGCTGGGCCGTAACGCGAGGATCGATTCGACGTTGAGTGCGCCGTTGCCGCCGGTGACGTTCGGCAGATGAGAAACGGCGGGGAACGATGCGGCGGTGCTGCGGCCCACCAGGTTCTCGCCCAGACCGAGCGCCCATACGATCTGGGCGAGGGTGCCGTACCGGTCGGCGGCGACGATGCGGCTCGCGTCGGTGACGGTGACATCGGTGCCGTCGAACGAGCGGACGGTGGCCGGCAGGACCGGGGTGGGT
Organism: Nocardia sp. NBC_01329; assembly: GCF_035956715.1. Classification (NCBI taxonomy): domain Bacteria; kingdom Bacillati; phylum Actinomycetota; class Actinomycetes; order Mycobacteriales; family Nocardiaceae; genus Nocardia; species Nocardia sp. NBC_01329. The sequence goes on from NZ_CP108381.1 coordinate 2,309,543, forward strand.
GCCGGGGTGATGGGCACCGGGTCGAGGTTGTCGAGGGCCGCGGTCGCCGGGCCCTGTCCCGTGGCGCCGGCCGGTTCGGCGCTGTCGCATGCCGCGGTGAGTACGAGTAGACCCGCCGCGAGTCCGGCCAGCAGTGCGCGCGCCCGTCCGGATCGGACCCGGTGATACCTCATGAAGGCAAGGCTAATCCGTACGGGTGTGTGTGGTGAGTGCCCGCCCCCGGTCTACGGGGTGGAGCTCACATCGTCGAGGGCGGCGGCGATCGCCCGGGGCAGTTCCAGCGTCTCGGCGGCCAGCACCCCGGTGAGCTGACCCATATCGCGGGCGCCGACGAGCATGCTCGCGACCCCGGGCCGGTCCCGCACCCATGCCAGCGCGACCGCCAGCGGTGAGGTGGCCAGCCCGTCGGCGGCGGTGACGAGAGCATCGACCACGGCGGTGGCGCGGTCGTCGTCGAGACGGCCGCGGATCTCGGCGGCGGTGGCCTCGTCGGCGGCGCGGGAATCGGCGGGGACACCGTCGCGGTACTTGCCGGTGAGGATGCCGCCCGCCAGCGGTGCGGTGGCCACCAGTCCGGCGCCGTGGTGTGTGGCAGCGGGCGCCGTATCGTCCTCCGCGCCGCGGGTGAGCAGCGAATACGGGGTCTGCACGGCGGTGATCGGGCTGACCGCGGCGAGGCTGGCCAGCTGCCAGGCGGTGAATCCGCGGACCCCCGCGTACCGGGTTCTCCCGGAGCTGACCGCGTACTGCAGGGTGGCGGCGATCTCGTCGAGCGGGGTGCCGGGGTCCCAGGTGGTGACCTGCCACAGGTCGAGGTGGTCGGTGCCCAGTTCCAGCAGGGTGCGGTCGAGTTGCCGGAGCAGGGTGCGCCGTGAGCAGTCGACGGTGATCCGGGCCTGCCCGTGGGGCGGCGGGTCGCTGCCGACGGGAACCGAGGGCAGATGCGGTACCAGGCCCGCGCCCGCGCACAGGACGAGTTCATCGCGTGACACCAGATCACCGAGGAGGTCGGCGAGGATCCGTTGCGCGGCCCCACCGGTGTAGGCGGGTGAGGTGTCGACGAGGGTGCCGCCGGATTCGGCGAACGCGATCAGTTGCGCGGCGGCGGTATCGGGGTCGGTATGGCTACCCCATGTATGGGTGGCCAGGCCGATTCGTGAAACCCGCAGCCCGCTGCGGCCGACGGTGCGCTGTTCCATCACCGAGTCCCCGTGTCCGGCATGAGCGTGTGGGGCCCGGAGGTGGTCAGAAGACACGGCACGGTTCGACGTTTCCTCACGGCGTCCAGCCTAGAGCGTGTTCGCGCGGAGGCGGTCCGCGACGAACCGTCCGCGCGGCGTGTCCGCCGCGCGAGTGGCCGCCGAGCAGGGCTTGGCGCGGGCACTGTAGGGTCGCTGCCGGTCGTCGCCGTGCCCGGCTGCGTCCGGGGTGCCGTAAGACCGAAGGCGGAGCGGGTTTTCGGCGTTGTACAGGAGGACGTGTGGTTGGCGAGTCGATGACCTGGCTGCAGGCGTTGGTGCTCGGATTGGTGCAGGGTTTGACGGAGTTCCTTCCGGTTTCGTCGTCGGGGCATCTGCGGATCGTGTCCTCGGTGTTTTTCGGTGATGACGCGGGCGCCTCGTTCACCGCGGTCACTCAGCTCGGAACCGAGGCCGCGGTCCTGCTGTTCTTCGCCAAGGACATCTGGCGAATCATCTGTGTGTGGTGCGCCACCGTGTTCGAGAAGCTGACCGTGCGTTCCCGGGAGAACGTGCCGGTCAGCGAAATGGTCACCACCAAACTTCCGGTCGTCACCGGATCGGGCCCCGCCGGATACGACCCCGGCGCCGAGGCGCAGCGCGAACTCGATTACCGGATGGGCTGGTATGTGATCATTGCCACCATCCCGATCGGCGTGCTGGGGCTGGTCTTCAAGGATCAGATCCGTACCGGGGCCCGCAATCTGTGGTTGGTGGCGATCATGCTGATCGTGTTCGCGCTGGTGATCGCGGCGGCCGAACATTTCGGCCGGAAAGAGCGGCCGCTGGAACAGCTCACCACCCGCGACGGTCTGGCGATGGGTTTCGCGCAGTGCCTGGCACTGATCCCCGGTGTGTCCCGGTCGGGTGCGACTGCCAGCGCGGGCCTGTTCCTCGGTCTGAAACGTGAGGCGGCGGTTCGGTTCTCGTTCCTGCTCGCGATACCGGCGGTGACCGCGTCCGGACTTTTCAGTCTCCCGGACGCTTTCGAACCCGCGGGTGAGGGCTTGAACGCGTCGGGCGCGCAGTTGCTGGTGGCGACCCTGGTTTCGTTCGTCGTCGGCTATGTGTCGGTGGCGTGGTTGCTGCGGTTCGTGGAGAAGCATTCGTTCTACTGGTTCGTCGGCTACCGGATCGTGCTGGGGTTCGTGATCATCGGCCTGCTCGCGGGCGGAGTCGTGTCGGCCACATGATCGGTACCGGTATGGGCCCGGTGGTGGCCCGGTGCGTGTTCGCTCCAGTCGTGCGAAGTCTTGCGGATGGGCTGGGCCCGACTGCGCCCATTAGGCTGGCCGCATGACGGTGATCCTGCTGCGACACGGTGTGTCGACGTCCAATATCGGAGGCACTCTCGCCGGTCGCAGTTCCGGTGTGGAACTTACCGACCGCGGTGGTGAACAGGCCCGCGCCGTCGCCGACCGGCTCACCGGCCTGCCGATTTCACGGATCGTGACCTCCCCGCTGCTGCGCTGCCAGCGCACGGTATCGCCGCTGGCAGCCGAACTCGGTCTGGAACCGGTGGTCGACGACCGCCTCGCCGAGGTCGACTACGGCGAGTGGACCGGCCGCAAGATCCGGGACCTCCTGCAGGAACCGCTGTGGCAGGTGGTGCAGCGGCATGCTTCGGCTGCGGTGTTCCCCGGTGGCGAGGGGTTGGCGCAGGTGCAGGCGCGGGCTGTTTCGGCGATCCGGGAACACGACCGGGCATTGGCCGAACTGCACGACGGGGACCAACTGTGGGTGGCCTGCACCCACGGTGATGTGATCAAGTCGGTGCTCGCCGACGCGCTCGGGATCCACCTCGACGGCTTCCAGCGGATCATGGTCGAGCCCGCTTCGCTGAGCGTCATCCGCTACACCCGCACCGCGCCGTTCGTCACCCGGATGAACGACACCGGTGCGGACCTGTCCGGTCTGGCGCCCGCGCCGAAGGCCGAATCCGGCACATCGGGACCTGTGCCCGGCGGGGAGATCGGTGCGGGAAGGAAAGACGGATAATGGGTATGCCCGATACCGGCGGGCGCGGCTCGGATCGGGTGAATCGGCGTCCGCGCCGGGATACGGCGCAGCGGAGCACCGCAGCCGAACAGGGTTACGTATCAGGAGGTGCATGTGTCACGCGCAATCCATGTTTTCCGCACCCCCGAGCGTTTCGTCGCCGGAACTGTCGGTGAGCCGGGCGATCGCGCGTTCTACTTGCAGGCGGTGGAGGAACCCCGGGTGGTGAGTGTGCTGCTGGAGAAGCAGCAGGTCAAAGTTCTCGCCGACCGGATGGGACTGTTGCTCGACGAGGTGGCGCGGCGATTCGGTGCCGAGGTACCGCCGCAGGCCGATGAGGTCAACGACAACGCTCCGTTGGTGACGCCGGTCGATGCGGAGTTCCGGGTCGGCACCATGGGACTGGGCTGGGACGCCGACGCGGGCGCGGTGGTGGTGGAACTGCTGGCGATCACCGAGACCGAGGTCGACGAATCGGTGGTACTCGACGACACCGACGAGGGCCCGGACGCGGTGCGCGTTTTTCTCACTCCCGATCAGGCGCGCGAGTTCGCGCTGCGCTCGACCCGGGTGATCGCGGCCGGCCGGCCACCGTGCCCGTTGTGCGGGGAACCGTTGTCGGCGCGTGGGCACATGTGTGTACGCACGAACGGCTACAAGCGCGGTGAACTGTTCGGCGCGAGCGATCTGGAGGAATGATCGTGTCCGGCGCCGTGGACGCTCTGCACGTGGGTGAGCTGACGGTGCTGGGCCGGGTGGGGGTCGCCAGCAATGTGACGCTGGTCTGCGATCTGACCGCCGCCGACGGCGACTTGCGGGTGGTGTACAAGCCGATCCGCGGCGAGCAACCACTATGGGATTTCCCGGACGGGACACTGGCCGGACGTGAGGTGGCGTCGTATCTGATCGGCGACGCGCTGGGGTGGACGGTGATCCCGGAAACGGTGTTGCGGGACGGGCCTTACGGTCCCGGCATGGTGCAGCGCTGGATCACCACCCGCGAACCCCGGGATCCGGGCAGCGCCCGGCTGGACCTGGTCGATCTGTGCCCACCGGAGGTGGTGCCGGACGGGTTCCGGGAGGTGCTGCGTGCCTATGACGGCGCCGGGGACGAAGTGGCGCTGGTGCACGCCGACGATCCGAGGTTGCTGCGGATGGCGGTGCTGGATGTGTTGTTGAACAACGCCGACCGCAAGGGCGGGCATGCGCTGGAATCGGTGGACGGCGATGTGTACGGCGTCGATCACGGGATCTGTCTGCACCAGCAGAACAAACTGCGCACGGTGCTGTGGGGCTGGGCGGGGGAGCCGATACCGGGGGATCTGCTCGCCGATATCGCCGCGTTCACCGAAACCTTGCCCGGTGAGCTCGCCGGCCGGTTGGCCGACCATCTCACCGACCCCGAGATCGACGCGCTGTTGCGGCGCGCGAAACGTCTGCTGGACGAGCCGGTACTGCCGTTCCCCGAGACATCGCGCCCCATTCCGTGGCCGGCCTTCTGAATCCGTGACCGGGCTGTCGCGGGATCGGCTCTGCCCGACTCCAACGGTTGCCTTCCGCTGGGCACGGCGTCGGCGCAGGTCCGGGCGCCCTAGATGATCGTGGTAGTGGATCGCCCGCCGGGGTGGGCGGGGTGCGGGGTGTCGCGACCTCTACTCTCGAAGGTATGCAGTCCTGGTCCGATACCCCGATTCCAGCGGTCCCCGGAGCAGGGCCACCGTTGCGATTGCACGACACAGCCGACTCCTGTATCCGGCCGGTGACCCCCGGCCGGATAGCCACCATGTACGTATGCGGGATCACCCCGTACGACGCCACCCACCTCGGCCACGCCGCCACTTACCTCACCTTCGATCTGGTGAACCGGGTGCTGCGCGACGGCGGACACGAGGTGCATTACGTACAGAACGTCACCGATGTCGACGATCCGCTGTTCGAGCGGGCGAACCGGGACGGGGTGGACTGGCGGGATCTGGGCACCGGCGAGATCGAGTTGTTCCGCGAGGACATGGCGGCGCTGCGGGTGCTGCCGCCGCGGGAGTACGTGGGCGCGATCGAATCGGTGGACGAGGTCGTCGAACTGGTCGGGAAACTGCTGGCCGCCGGTGCCGCGTACACCGTCGAGGACGAGCAGTACCCCGATATCTATTTCCGGACCGACGCCAACGAGCAGTTCGGGTACGAATCCGGCTATGACCGGCCGACGATGGAACGGTTGTTCGCCGAACGCGGGGGCGACCCGGACCGCCCGGGTAAGCGTGATCCGTTGGACGCTCTGCTGTGGCGGGCCGAACGCGCGGGGGAGCCGTCGTGGTCGTCGCCGTTCGGTCCGGGTCGTCCGGGCTGGCATATCGAATGCTCGGCGATCGCGGTGAACCGGCTCGGTACCGAATTCGATATCCAGGGTGGCGGTAGCGATCTGATCTATCCGCATCACGAATACTCCGCGGCGCACGGTGAGGCTCTGGCCGCGGGCCGCCGCTTCGCCCGCCACTATGTGCACACCGGGATGATCGGGCTGGACGGGGAGAAGATGTCCAAGTCCAAGGGCAATCTGGTGCTGGTTTCGAAGCTGCGGGCCCAGGGTGTGGATCCGGCGGTTATCCGGTTGGGACTGTTCGCCGGCCACTATCGCACGGACCGGATGTGGACCGACAGTGTGCTCACCGAAGCCGAAGCGCGGCTGCAGCGCTGGCGGCAGGCTGCGGCAGTATCCGCCGCGCCTCCGGCCGACGGTACTGTCGGCCGCTTGCGCGCTCATCTCGCCGACGATCTGGATACTCCGGCCGCGCTGGCGGCCGTCGACGCCTGGGCGCGTGACACTCTCGCCTACGGTGGCGCCGATCCCGGCGCGGGCGCCGATATCGCGGCTGCCGTGGACGCGCTGCTCGGCGTAGGCCTGCGCTGACCTGTCACCACTCGCGGCCGGGACGTGGTGTTATGGGGTACTGTTCGATCCTCGAAATCCCACCCGTTCACCGAAGAGATCGGCGCCGTATGTCTCGTATCGTCAGTAAGGACAATTACTTCGACACCGGCCTGGAGGTTCTGTCCGAGCTCGGTTTCCGGCACTTGAACATCGGGGTGCTGTGCCGGCGGCTCGGGGTGACCAGCGGATCGTTCTATCACCATTTCGGCAGTTGGCAGTCGTATGTGGATGCGCTGCTGGATCATTGGGAGAACCGGCAGGTGCTGATCCTGCGCACCCTCAACTTCGATCCGTCCACACCGGACGAGGCGATTCAGGCTCTGTCGAATCTGACGCTGGGCCTGCACCATCGGGCGGAGGCCGCGATCCGGGCGTGGGCCGCCAATGATGAAGCGGTGGGGGTGGCGCTCAAGCGGGTCGACGAGTCCCGGCGCCGCACCGTGCGGAAAACCATCATGAGCGTGGTGGACGACGAGCGGATAGCCGGGGTCGATGCCGAACTCGGTATGGCGCTGCTCATCGGATACCAGCAGATGGTGGCCGCCGGCCAGCAGGTGCGCTTGGAGGAACTTCTCGGTGAGTACGCGCGGCTGATCTACTCCCATGCGCGCCGCGCGGCGGTGACCGGCTAGCAGTCCCGCCCGTACGGGCTCATTTCAGGACGAGCATCGCCGCTCGTTCGAGCCGGTCGGCGATATCGGCATACGATTCGTAGCCCATCCCCGCCCGCACCAGCGCCCCCGCGTACAGCAGTTCCAGCGATTCCACGGTTTCGGGATCGGCTTCGGGTTCCAGTGCCCGGGTGATGCGCCGGCGGATCTCCATTCCGATCCGGGTGCGCAGATGCTCGACATCGGGATCGCGGCCGAGCAGTGCGCTGGTCACCGCACCGGACAGTTCCTGTTCGTCGGCCACGAGCAGAGCGATACCGCGGAGTTCGGCGACTACCCGGACAGTGGGGTCGGTGTCGTCGCTGACCGGGGTCTTCGAAGACCTGATTCGGCGCCAGAAGATCTCTGCGACCAGGTGTTCTTTCGAGGAAAAGTACGTGTAGGCGGTCGCGGTGCCCACGCCGGCCTCGGTGGCGACCATCCGGATGGTGAGTCCGGCGAAGCCTTCCCGGGACAGCACTTCCATCGCGGCTCCGGTGAGTTTTTCCACGGTGTCCGCCTGCTTGCCGCTCAGGCGCCGCCGGGTGGCCTCGAGAATTCTGGAATCGCCTTCGGACATGTGTCTAGATACTAGTGCCGAGCAGGTGTCGGATCAACTCTCTCGCAGCGCACGGGTGGGACGGTCTCGCGGTGCTCGCGGCCGGCCCGTCCGCTACTCGGGTCCGGTCCTTTGGCACTGAACCGCTGTTGCACGCCCGCTCTATTCCAGTGCTGCGGCAAAGGCCGCAAGTGCTCGCTCGTCGAACAGCACGAACCGCACATATTCGACGGCCGCTTCCGCGGCACCCACCGTCTCGACGGCAATTCGGGCACCGTCGTCCATCGGCCAGCCGAAGATGCCGGTGGAGATCGCGGGGAAGGCCACAGTCTCGGCACCCAGTTCCGCTGCCACACGCAGGGATTCGCTGTAGCAGGAGGCGAGCAACGCCGAGCGGTCCTCGGTGGCCGACCATACCGGGCCCACGGTGTGGATCACCCAGCGCGCGGGCAGTCGTCCCGCGGTCGTCGCCACCGCCTGCCCGGTCGGCAGCCCCTTGCCGAGGTGCGCGGCGCGCAGGTCTCGGCACTCCGACAAGATCTCGGGTCCGCCCCTGCGGTGAATGGCGCCGTCGACGCCACCGCCACCGAGCAACGAGGAATTCGCGGCGTTGACCACCGCGTCGACCTGCTGTTCGGTGATGTCGCCGCGCACGGCCTCCATTCGCATCATCGGTCCATTGTGCTGGTATGACCGATCGCGACGCCATCGGATAAGCGGCGTACCGATCACCGAGCCGAAGTGACGTCAAAATTCGCCGACGAACGACGCCCGAATTCGAATTCCTGGCATAACCACCGGGCGCATCGTTACGACCGCACCTCGGCTGTCGTGGTGCGCTGTGTCCGCAGGTACCAGTTCATCCATCCGAACAACAGAAGTACGCAGGTGGTGCCGAACAATGGTGACGTAACGGCGGCCACCTGCACCGGAACGGTGAGCACCAGCGCGACACGTGCCACCGACTCCCCGACGAGACCGGCTCCCCAAGCCGCTGCGATAATGCGGTTCTGCCGCCGGAATGCCCTCGAATGATCCCAGGCCTCGTCCCAGCTCATGCCATCCGGGACGAAGTCCCGACGGATGTAGAAGGTCAGCGGGCGCCGCAGTGTCAGTGACGCCAGAATCGCCGCACCCATCACGGCGGTGATGATCGGATCCTTGAGGAGCACGACCCGCGCATCGCCGGTCAGCAACCCCGCCAGGATGCCCAGTGCGAAACGAGCCGTCACGAGCATCGCCAGTGCACTGATCCGTCGATGTCGGATATAGCTCACACCGACCCGCAGTACGGACACACCGCCCGCGACCACGAGGGCGGTGACATCGGATACCCCTACCAGCTTCAACGCCAGGTATGCGGCGTAAGGCATCCCCACATCGACGATGATCGTCTTGGTGACCAGCCACCCGGACGTCCTGTCGGGGCGTCGTGTTTCGACTGTGCTGTCTTCGGTTACCGTGATCGCGCGCGCCGGACATCTCGAAATCGCCTCGACGACGGCGTGCCGGTGTTCGGCCGCCGGGTGCTCGGTCAAAGTTTCGACGAGGCCGGTGTCGTCGTTCTGGTCGAAGACCGCCGCGGCGGTCGACACACAGTTTCCCGATCCGATGCAGACACCGTGATCGACTCGAATACGCATCGCGGTTACCAGTCGACCGGCAGTGACTGCACGCCGTAGACGATCGAGTCGGCTCGGAACGTGAGTTCGTCGGGCGATACGGCCAACCGCAGTGTGGGAAATCTGCTTGCCAGCTCCGGAAGGGCGGCCTGCATTTCCATGCGCGCCAGCGGCGCCCCGACACAATGGTGGATGCCGTGACCGAACGCCAGATGCCCGCTCGGCTTCCTGGTGATGTCGAAGGTATCGCCGGCGAGTATCGGATCGCGGTTCGCGCTGGGGATCGAGCAGAGCACCATATCGCCCGCCGCGATATGGTGCTCGCCGATCATCGTGTCCTGCAGGGCTGTTCGAATCCCGGGGTGGTGGACAATCGAGAGATGACGCAGCAGTTCCTCGACTGCCCGGCTCGCGTTCGCCGGATCTTCCCGTAGTGTCGCCCATTGGTCCGGGTGTTCGAGCAGCAGCAGAGTGGACAGCGCGAGCATGCTCGCGGTGGTCTCGTGCCCGGCGAGCAACAGCAGTGTGCCTATCCCGATCAGATCCGCGTCGGAGAGCGCGTCGCCGTGGTCGAGCACCAGCATGCTCAACAGGTCGCCCCCCTGGTCGGAACGTTTCATTCGCACCAATTCGGCCATATAAGAACGTGATTCGGCGCCGGCGGACGCACGCTCGTCGTGGCCGCGTGACCGATCGAGCTGGACCGCGCCGCGTTTCTGGAAGTCGGCACGGTCTGCGTAGGGCACGCCGAGCAGTTCGCAGATCACCAGTGACGGCACGGGTAGCGCAAAGCTGTCGACCAGATCGACCGGTCCGCCGCGCGCGGCCATCGCGTCCAGATGTTCGACGACGATCTGCTCCACCCTGGGTTGCAAACGGCGCATTCGCTTGACGGTGAACGCTGGTGTCAATACTCGGCGTAGCCGTGTGTGTTCCGGTGGGTCGGCAGCAACGAGCGGACCGGGAGCGATATCGGCCATTTGCGCGGCGGCCCGCTCGCCGAGGGTCTCGGCGAGGTGTTCGGCCATGCGGTCGAAACTGTTGCTGTACAGCGCGGCATCGCCGAGCACTTCCCGAGCGTCGCGGTAGCGGGTGACCAACCACACCGGGACCGATATCGATCCCATCGGAAAGCGAACCCGGCTGACCGGTGCGGCTTCACGGCGTCGGACGAGTTCGGCGGACAGGTCGAACAGTTCACGTTGTCGATAGAAAGGTATGGGGGGCGTGGGCGTCATCGATCGAATCCGTTCAGTCATCACGCAGGTACGCAAACGAAGTAAGCGAGAGTCGACTCTCGTCTGCCCTCTCGGGCGAAGGTAGCACAAGTGAGAGTTGACTCTCGCTTTGTGCCTGGAGCCGCACCTCGGCGGGCGTCGAATCAACTCCGGTCGTGTGATCCTGTGCCGTTGCGTGTGTCGAACGACGGTAAGGGGGTAGCCGCGGCCGGACGTATCGCATCCAGAATCAGTGCGAGGTATCGCCGCCATCCGTTGCCCGGACCGCTTCCGGCGCTACCCATTCCGAGGAACATGGCGTCTTCGGCGCCCCCGAGACGCTGCGCGCTGATCAACATGGTGGTCAATCGGGGCAGATCCGCGGCCACGAGATCATCGCGCACCACCCCCGCGTCCTGCGCTCGCCGCAGCACCATTCCGAATGCGTCGAAATACCGTGCGGCCAACCCGGTGAAGACATCCGGCGACTGCGCGGCCGCGATCACCCGCTGATCGCCTGCGGCGACCTCCAGTAACACCGTCAGCATGTCGACCATGGCTCGCCATGGGTCCGCCGTGGCCAGCGCCACGGCGACCACCGGTTCGACATCCTCGTCGAACCGCCGCGCGAGCACGGCCTGTATCAACTCGTCCCGGCTCGCGAAATGCCGATACAGCGTCGCCGCACCCACGCCGGCGCGACCGGCGATCGCGCTCAGCTGCGTATCCGCGCCGTGTTCGGAGAACGCTTCGTGCGCGGCCACCAGGATCCGCTCGATATTTCGGGCCGCGTCGGCGCGCGGCCGCCGACCGGGAGTGGAGGCCATATTTCCAGACCCTAACAGGGGCGGCCTGGGCGAGCCCGGAACGTCGACGGCGCCGGCACCTGTCTGGATATGTAGTGTCGGTCAGGTGCCCGATCGACTATCTCCGAGCACACACCCCATGACGTACTGTCGGGTCACCGTCGTGACCGCGTGATCCCCGAACAAAAGAGTCCACAGCCCGATGATGCACCGCCTCCGCTCTCGCTGCGGCCGCCGCGGACCACGTGTACCTGTTCAGAAGGATGCTCGATGCCACTATCAGTCCCCACCCGGCCGCTGACCGACGAGCAGCTGTTCGACCATGCCCGCCGGGCCACCGGATTCATGCCGGAGAACGAGGGACGCGCGCTGTACGCCGCGGCCGCGCAGTACTGCCGCGGCGGGGTCATCACCGAAATCGGTACCTACTGCGGTAAATCGGCCGTGCTGCTCGGTGCCGCGGCCCGCGCGCAGGACGGGGTCGTCTTCACCATCGATCACCACCACGGCTCCGAGGAACACCAACCCGGATGGGAGTACCACGACACCTCCCTGGTCGACCCGGTCACCGGCCTGTTCGACACCCTGCCCCGGTTCCGGCACACCATCGACACCGCGGGCCTCTCCGATACCGTCCTCGCGATCGTCGGCACCTCCACCCGCGTCGCCGCCACCTGGCGAACCCCGATCGATTTCCTGTTCATCGACGGCGGCCACACCGAAGAAGCCGCCGACCGCGACTACCGCGGCTGGGTGAAATGGGTGGTCCCCGGGGGTGGGCTCGCCATCCACGATGTGTTCCCCGACCCCGCCGACGGCGGCCGGGCACCCTATGGCATATACCGCCGGGCGCTCGAGAGCGGCGAATTCCGTGAGGTATCGGTGACCAGCTCGCTGCGCGTCCTGGAACGGGTCGCGCCCAGCCCGGAACTCTGACCGGCGCGGACCGATCAGTCCGCGTCATGGTCGGGCGCCCGCTCCGCCGCGTACTTCCTGGCCCAGGTGTAATCCGGTTTACCGCTGGGTGAGCGGACGATCGTCTCGGTGATCCACACCGCGCGGGGCACCTTGTATCCGGCCAGGTGGGTGCGGACGTGCGCGCGCAGATCGCCCGGATCCAACCCGTCGCCGGTGAGGCTCACGACCACCGCGACCCGCTGACCCCAGCGTTCGTGATCCACCCCGATCACCGTGGCGTCGTAGATGGCGGAATGCGATTTCACCACGCCCTCCACTTCCTCGGCGAACACCTTCTCACCGCCGGTGTTGATCACCATATTGCCGCGGCCGATGAGGCTGATGGTGCCGTCGTCCTCCAGGCGGGCCCGGTCGTCGGTGACCACGATCCGCTGCCCGTCCACCACTTTGAACAGTTTGTCGGTGCGTTCGGGATCCTTGTAGTAGCCGAGCGGGACCGCCCCGGTTTTGGCCAGCCACCCCTCGGCTCCGGGCTCCACCGGATGTCCGGCGTCGTCGACCACGACCGCGCCACGTCCGATCGATACGCGGGGTTTACGGGCCGGGTCGGCGTCGCGCTGCGCGAACCCGATCCCGCCGAAACCGGTTTCGGAGGAGCCGATGGAATCGGAGACGAACAGGTTCGGCACCAGATCCAGCAGCGCGTTCTTGGTCGACTGGGTGAGCAGCGCCGCACCCGAGGCGATCATGAACAGCCCGGTCGCGTCCACCGGGTCGCTACGGTAGGAGTCGATCAACGGGCGGGCCATCGCATCGCCGGTGACCACCAGGACCCCGGGTCGCTCGGCGGCGATCGTGCGCCAGACGTGCGCGGGATCGAAACGGGGTACGAAGATCGCACAGTTGCCGGACCACAGGGCGATGAAGGTCGGCATCATCGCCGCCAGATGCATCAGCGGCGGCAGGATCATCCAGGTGGAGGGTTCGCCCGCGGCACCGGTACGCGATTGCTGGTATTCGTCGGCGACCGGCTCGTTGCTGTAGAAGTCGATCCCACCACCGAGCACCCGCCACATGTCCTCCTGCCGCCACAGCACGCCCTTGGGCATACCGGTGGTGCCGCCGGTGTACATCATGAACAGGTCGTCGGCGGTCCGCGACACCTCGGGCCGGGTCGTGGGGGCCGCCGCGGTGACCTCGACGAGGCAATCCACGCCGGGATCCGCCGGGGTTCGATCGTCGGCCGCGCACAACAGATATTTCAGCCGTGGCGACCGTTGCGCGGCCGCGCGCACCGCGTCGCCGTAGCAGGCGTGGTAGACGAGGTATTCGAGGTCGGCATTGTCGTAGAGGTAGGCGAGTTCGTCGGGGCCGTACCGGAAATTGATGTTGACCGGTACGGCAGCCAGTTTGAAGCAGGCGATCAGGGTCTGCATCGTATCGATGCTGTTGTGCATCTGGAATCCGATATGGGTGCCGCGAGTGACCCCCTGAGCCGCGAGATGGTGGGCGAGCCGGTTGGCGTCTTCCTCCAGTTCGCGGTAGGTGACGCGCCGGCCTTCCTCGATCAGCGCGATCCTTTCGGGCATGGCGTCGACCGAGTGTTCGAACAGGTCGGCGAAGTTATTGGCCATATTCAGTCCTGCGGTGAGCCGGGCACACCGGTGTGCCGGGAGGGTCAGAGAACGGTGAGGGGCAGCGGGATACCGCGGTCGGCGAACCGGAAGTCGACACCGGTGCTGAAGCGGGTGATGGCGACCTCCGGTGCTTCGGCGAACGGTTCGTCGGCGCGCGAGATCTCGGCGATCCAACCCTCCGGGCCGTCGCCGACGACCCGGCTACCCAGATGCGGGTCGACCCCGCGGACCAGCGAGTCCAGCGGACCGAGATGATCCGGATCGATCATCGACAGCCAGCCGCGGTCGGTGAGAGCGCCGCTGGTCGCAGGGAACCGGATCCGCACCACGCCGATGCCGGGCGCGACTTCGACATCGGTGTAATGCCGCGGGTTCAGGGCGGGATGTACGCGCAGTACCTGGGCCAGCGCTTCCAGGTCGGTGCCCAGCCCGAGGCAGGCACGGATCCGCTCCGAGGCGACTGCGGCGATCCCGGTGAGCTGTTTGCGGCCGATCTCCAGGGCGGAATCGTCATCGATGCGGTCGTGTACGGCGATCATGAACCCGAGCACCAGCAGATGCTGCTGCAGGCACACCTCCTCGGCGATCCGGACCAGGGCCGAATGCGAGAAATCGGTGAACCGCAGATCGCTGAGCAGTGGCCCGCTGTAATCGGCCATACCTTCGTCGCCGGGATCGATATCGGCCAGCGGTAATCGCGCGGCGACCGATCCGGCGACCAGCGGCGTATTACGCGGCACCTCGGGTGGTGTGTGCGATTCGTCGATGACCACCGTCCACGCGCACACGGGATGCCGGTCGGCCGGTTGTCGCGGTGGCCGATGGATGGGCCTGACCTGGGCGTATTTATTGGTGGCCAGTGCCGTGGCATCGAAGGTGGGGTCCTCGATGTCATGGCACATGGCCGTCACGTAGTCGGGACCCATCGGTTCCACATCGACCAGGGCGCCGCAGTGGTCGAGCCAGAACTCGCCGTGGCGGGCGTCCTCGACGCGGAACCGGAAATCCATGAACTGCGGCGGCGCCCCGATATCGAGTTGCAGTCCCTTGAATATGGTGACCACATCGTCGCCGGTGTACCCGAGGGCCTGCTGCATCCGCCGGGTATAGATCGGGCTGGACAGCTGCCATTCCTCTATCGCGACCTCGGCCATACCTTCGCGGCCGAACGCGGAGATGCAGTGTGCCATCCCGGATCGGTCGATCAGCTGCCCGCACAGCAGCAGTTCGGGTACGAGCGCGGCCAGCTGTGCTCGACTCAGATCGTGGAATCGGCTGTTGGGGGCTGTCATCGCAGTCACCACAGGGAGGCGGGCGAAGTACCGATCCGGTACCACCCGGGCAAGCGGCGGGAGGTGGCCTCGGCGATCCGCGCGTTCATCCCGTCCGACATCGCCTTATCGGTCATCATCTCCAGGAACAGCGCCGAGACGTTGCCGAAGTCGAAGAAGTCGCGCTGCCACGACCACTGGTAGTCGCCGCCGTAACGGAACCAGCTGCCGCCGATTCCGTTCACCGTGTACTTGCTGCCGTCGGCGCGGGGCGTGGTGTCGTAGACCTGTTTCCAGAAGCCGATGACATCGCCGCTGCGTTCGTCGATGACGAACTGCTGGTACGGGTACTGCCAGCCCTCCAGGCCCGCCATCTCCTGGCCGAGGGCGAGGTCGCGTATCTCGTCACGGCCGACGGCCATGAATTCGTCGGTGGGTCCGTAGTTCCAGCCGTAGGTGGCATCGGCGGTGTACATCTGCGCCAGCGGTTTCCAGTCGCCGAGCTTCTCGCATCGTTCGTTCTCCGCGACCCAGCGGCGCACCATTTCGTCGAGTTCGGCGCGATCGAAACCTGTCATCGAATTGTTCCCTTTCGAAAAGATCCTGTCGGGGTGCGGATCGGTCGGTCCCTCATCCCTCGTCGGCGACGACCATGAGGGCCTGAGTGGGGCAGTAGCGGACCGCGTTCTCCGCATCGGCCTTCAGGTCCGGACCGGGTCTCGGGTCGAGGATCTCGACCTGCCCGCGTTTGGGCACGGAGAAGACGTCGGGTGCTTCCGCGGCGCAGACGGCATGCCCCTGGCACAGGTCCAGATCGGCCACGATCTTCATGGTGTGTGCTCCCTCGGCGTGGAGTGTGCGGGACGGTTTCCCGGGGCGGCCGGGTAGGGCGCTCCTGGGGGGAACCTGCCCGGTCCGAGAACGAGTTCCTCCTGGATGACGGGCGCTGCACCCACCGGGAAGACACATAGCTGGACATGTGTCTGGACGCTACCATCGACAGGTGTGTCCGACAACGATTCAGCAATTTTCCCAGAATCGGACTCGGGTTCGAGGCGAATCGCGAATGTCACCCGACGTGCGGACGCGTTAGCTTTACGTGTGGTGAACGAGAACATGTTCTTGCGTGTCGGAGATCGTCCGAATTATATTCCGTACACCTGTCCAGACACTCCCGACGGGCCGATCCGACGGAGAAGGAGCCAGCCATGAGCGACCCCACACCCGAGTCCACCGTGCGTGCACGCGGGCTGGCCAAGATGGCGGAAGTCTACGGATGGGAATTCGAAGACGGCCCCGGCGACCATTTCGCCGTCACCGCCGACCACCTGTTCGCCGATATCTGGTCTCGCCCCGGCCTCACTCTGCGCGACCGCAGGCTGCTGCTCCTCGGGGCGCTCACCGCCCAGGGCCTGTTCGATGTCGCCGGTATCCAGGTCGGCGCCGCCCTGCGGAACGAAGAACTCGACGAAACCCAGCTACGGGAGATCTCGCTGTTCCTCTGCCACTACGTGGGCTGGCCCGCCGGCACCTCACTGGACCACGTGATCGGCGCCCAGATCGGCCAGCATGCCGAGAAAGCGAAGAAAGCAGCCCAGAACGGTCACTGACAACCACGATCTCCACCCCGGACGCGGGCCACGGCCCGCCGGACCACCACAGACAAGGCACATCTATGCGCTTCGGCATCGTTCTCTTCACCAGTGACCGCGGGATCAGCCCCGCCGCCGCGGCCCGCGCCGCCGAGGACAACGAATTCTCCTCGTTCTACGTCCCCGAACACACCCATATCCCGGTGAAACGCGAAGCCGCGCACCCGCAGACCGGCGACTCCTCCCTGCCCGACGACCGCTATACGCGCACCCTCGACCCGTGGGTCTCGCTCGCCACCGCCGCCGCGGTCACCGAACGAATCGAACTGGCCACCGCGGTCGCACTGCCGGTCGAACACGATCCCATCACCCTCGCCAAGACCATCGCCTCACTCGACCACCTCTCCGGCGGCCGGGTCACCCTCGGCGCGGGTTTCGGCTGGAACACCGACGAACTGGCCGACCACGGCGTCCCCGGCAACAAGCGGCGCACCGTGCTGCGCGAATACCTGGAAGCCATGCGGGCGCTGTGGCGCGAGGACGAAGCCTCCTACAACGGCGACTTCGTGAAATTCGGCCCCAGCTGGGCCTGGCCCAAACCGGTCGACCGGACAGTGCCCGTCCTGATCGGCGCCGCCGGTACCGAACGCACCTGCGCCTGGATCGCGAAACACGCCGACGGCTGGATCACCACCCCGGGGGAGAACGATATCTCCGGCAGTCTGGCGACACTGAAGAAGGCCTGGGCCGACGCCGGCCGCGACGGCGCGCCGCGCGTGGTGGCGCTCGATTTCAAACCCGACGCCGACCGCCTGACCTCCTGGGCCGCCGACGGCGTCACCGACGTCCTGTACGGCTTGCCCGACAAGGGCGAACCGGAGGTGCGTGCCTATCTCGAACGGCTGGCTGGCAAACTGCGGAGCATGAATTCGATCACCGAGACGGGCGAGGACAACTAGTGCGGATAGCCCTGTTGTCCTACCGCAGCAAGCCTCATTGCGGTGGGCAGGGGGTCTACGTGCGCCGCCTCAGCGCCGGATTGGCCGAACTCGGCCACGACGTGGAGGTGTTCTCCGGCCAGCCCTACCCGGCCGACCTGGATCCGCGCGTAACCCTGACCGAGGTGCCCAGCCTGGACCTCTACCGCGACGAGGACCCCTTCCGCACACCCCATCCCCGCGAGATCCGGGATCGGATCGATCTGCTGGAACTGGCCACCATGTGGACGGCAGGTTTCCCGGAGCCGCGCACCTTCAGCATGCGCGCGGCCCGGCTGCTGCGAGAACGAGTCCACGACTTCGACGTGGTGCACGACAACCAGTGCCTCGGGAGCGGGCTGCTCGATATCGCGAAACGTCTGCCGCTGGTCGCTACCGTGCACCATCCGATCACCAAGGACCGTGAGGTGGATCTGGCGGCCGCGAGCTGGCGGCGCAAGCCGCTGGTGCGCCGCTGGTACGGATTCCTCGGAATGCAGGAGCGGATCGCCCGGCGGATTCCCGATCTGCTCACCGTATCCACCTCGTCGGCGACCGATATCGCCGACGACTTCGGGGTCGACCCCGGTCAGCTCAATGTGGTCCCGCTCGGCGTGGACACCGAACTGTTCACGCCGCGCGGGCCCCGGGTACCGGGTCGGATCGTCGCCGTCGCCAGCGCCGACAAACCCCTCAAGGGCATTACTCACCTGCTGCGGGCGCTGACCCGGCTGCGGATCACCCACAAGGTGGAATTGCAGCTGGTAGCGAAACTGGAACCCAACGGCCCTACCGAGAAGCAGATCGCCGAACTCGGCCTCTCCGATATCGTCACCGTCCGCGCCGGGCTCACCGACACCGAACTCGCCGAACTGCTGGCGTCGGCGGAGATCGCCTGCATCCCGTCGCTGTACGAGGGGTTCTCGCTGCCGGCCGTGGAGGCCATGGCTTCGGGCACCCCGCTGGTGGTCAGCCGTACCGGTGCGCTCCCGGAGGTCGTGGGCGAACCGGGTAGCTGCGCCGAACTCACCACACCCGGTGACTCCGCCGAACTGGCCCGGGTGATCGGGCAACTGCTGGATTCCCCGCAGAAGCGGCAGCAGATGCAGAGCGCCAGCCGCGAACGGGCCGTCTCGGTGTTCAGCTGGGAATCGGTGGCCGCACAGACCGTGCAGGTGTACGAGCGGGCCATCGCCCGGCACACCGGCGCAGAACTCATCCCAGGAGGCGCCTCGTGCTGACCGTCGACTTCGATCGCGCCGGAATCGGCCCGGGCACCCGGGTCATCGATGTGGGTTGTGGCGCCGGCCGGCATTCGTTCGAGGCCTACCGTCGGGGCGCGGATGTGGTCGCCTTCGACCAGGACGCTCCCGAACTCGCCGGGGTCGCCACCATGTTCGAGGCCATGGCCCAGGTCGGTGAGGCACCCGCCGGGGCGAAAGCCGAAGCCGTGCACGGTGACGCTCTCGACCTGCCCTATGGCGCAGGCGAGTTCGATGTCGTCATCGCCTCGGAGATCCTGGAGCACGTCCCCGCCGACGATGCCGCCATCGCCGAACTCGTACGCGTGCTGCGCCCGGGCGGACAACTGGTGGTGACCGTGCCCCGATGGCTGCCCGAACGGGTCTGCTGGGCGCTGTCGGACGAATACCATGCCAACGAGGGCGGCCATATCCGCATCTACAAAGCGGACGAGTTGCGGGACAAGGTCACCGCGCTCGGATTGCGGCACACCCACCGCACCCATGTCCACGCCCTGCATTCGCCGTACTGGTGGATCAAATGCGCTGTCGGCGTGCACAAGACCGAGCATCCGCTGGTACGGGGCTACCATCGGATGCTGGTGTGGGACATGATGAAGCAGCCGGTACTCACCCGCACAGCCGAGCGACTGCTCGATCCGCTGGTCGGCAAGAGCGTGGCCCTCTACTTCGGTAAACCGGCGGTGACCAGTGCCGGTGGGTGAACTACCTTCGGTACCTTCGGTTCTCACCCGCCGCCAAACCCTGCAGACCGCGCAGTCCATCGCCGCCACGCAGGAATCCGACGGCGCCATCCCCTGGTTCGACGGCGGCCACACCGACCCCTGGGATCACATCGAATCCGCGATGGCGCTCACCGTCGCGGGGCTGCGCGACGAAGCTGTCGCCGCCTACACCTGGTCGGCGCGCACCCAGCGCCCCGACGGGTCGTGGCCGATGCAGTTCCGCGCCGGCGAGATCGAGGACGCCGCCACCGACGTGAACTTCTGCGCCTATATCGCCACCGGCCTCTGGCACTACCTCGCCGTCACCGGCGACACCGCGTTCGCCGCCGATCTGTGGCCGGTGGTGACCGCCGCTATCGACCTGGTGATCGCCACCCAGGGTGAACACGGCGAGATCTACTGGCTGCGCGACGGCGACAAGGTGCTGCCCGAGGCGCTGGTGACCGGTTCGGCCAGCATGTACCACAGCATCGGCGCTGCGCTGAAGCTGGCACGGCTGCTCGGCGATCCCCATCCGGAATGGGAAACCGCCCGTAGCCGCCTCGGCACCGCGCTACGGGAACATCCGGAGGTGTTCACCCACAAAGACCGGTATTCGATGGACTGGTACTACCCGGTCCTGGGCGGCGCGCTGCGCGGGCGTGCCGGACACGCTCGGATCGCTGAACGCTGGGATACGTTCGTGGTCGGCAATATCGGTATCCGCTGTGTCAGCGATCGGCCCTGGGTCACCGGCGCCGAAACCTGCGAACTCGTTCTCTCCCTGGACGCTCTCGGTGACCACGATCGCGCCCGGCAACTGCTGGCCAGCATGCAGCATCTCCGGGAGACCGACGGCTCCTACTGGACCGGTCTGGTGTACGCGGACGGGAAGCGGTGGCCGGTAGAGCGCACCACCTGGACCGGTGCCGCGGTGATCCTGGCGGCGGACGCGCTCTCACGCACCACCGGGGGCAACGGGATCTTCCGGGATCTCGCCGCCGACGCCGTCCCGGGGCACCCGGTGCCGGTGCCGGTCACCGGGTAGGGGCCGGGACGGCACACGTCACAGTTCGCCGTACCCGGCCATCTGCCGAACGAATTCGTCATGCGAGCCGAGGGTTCGGGTGCTGGGGCAAGTTATCGGGTGGGCGGCGCTGCGTCACATGTTTGCTGCTCGACCCCCAGTAGGCGGTCGACCGCATTGCGGGCACGGGTCAGGGCGTCCTTGCGGCCGAGAAGCTGGCGATCGTGATTCGCCTGAAGCACCATGGCATGCAGTTCGAAGGTGAGTTGCTCGACGTCGGTGTCCGACGGGAGCTCGCGGAGGCGCCGGGCGAGTTCGACCTCGCGTCGAAGCAAGGCGTCGGCCCGGGCGACGGCGACTGCGACGGCGTCTCGGACGGGTCCGGGCCGGCCGTCGAGTTCGCTTGCGGCAGCAACGAAAAGGCATCCCCCCTCGAATATCTCCAGGTAGTCGATCCAATACGACATCAGCGCCCGCAGTCGCGGGAGGCCGGCCTGCTGCCGCTCGGCGGGCAGTAGAACATCGCACTCGAAGACGTGCGATGCGGCAGCGACGATCGAGAGTTGGAGTTCCTGCTTGGTGCCGAAGAGGGTCTGGATTCCGCTCTTGCTGGTGTGCAGAACCTCCGCCAGACGCCCGAGCGTCAGGCCCTCGATGCCTTCGATCGATGCGACGTGCATCGCACGATCCACGATTGCGGTGCGGCGTGCGTCACCCGTTCGAGTCATACGTACGATCATATCCAACTATACGGTCATACGTATTTACATATACGGTCGTATCTCTTAATCTTGGCGTATCCGACCTCAGGAGATGCCATGACAACCCCATCGACAGCCCTTGATCTCTCCGCGATCGCGAAGCGATATTTCGCCGCATGGGAGGTGCACGACATCGACGCGATCGTTGCTCTGCATACCGCCGACTCGCAGTTCCAGGCCCATGGTCGCGGCGCCGCAGTCCAAGGCCGTGAAGCCCTGCGTCGTGAGTTCGCGCAGGTCTTCGATCTCTACCCGGGCTTCGGCTTCGAAGAGCGGCGTCTGCTGTTCGGTAGCGGCCATTGGGTTCTGGACTGGACGCTGACTTTCCGACGGCCCGGCGAAAATCGCCGGGGTGTTCACTGCCTCGACGTCGTCGAGGTAGCGTCTGACGGTCTCGTCGCGCGCAAGGACACGTTCTTCGACTTCGCCGAGTTGAAGGCCGCGTTCGGGGGCGCTGCGTGAGCGCCGTCGGCCCGACCGAGCAGTTGTTCGATCGGGCGTTGCTCGATGTATTGCCGGTCGAGCATCTTTGCGATCTCAGCATCGACCTGGAGCCCGCCCAGGTAATCCCGACCCCGCTCGGCACCCGGATGACTTTCGTGACCAAAGGCGGTCGATTCCACGGGCCGGGTTTCCGGGGCGAAATGCTGCCAGGAGGCGGCGACTGGGTGTGGCTGGGAGCCGACGGGATCAGTCGCATGGACGTTCGCG
Source organism: Nocardia sp. NBC_01329 (assembly GCF_035956715.1). NCBI lineage: Bacteria > Bacillati > Actinomycetota > Actinomycetes > Mycobacteriales > Nocardiaceae > Nocardia > Nocardia sp. NBC_01329. The sequence continues at coordinate 2,331,422 of NZ_CP108381.1, forward strand.
CGACTCTGCGCACCGACGATAGTGTCCTTGTCCACTATGAGTCGAGGGGAGTACTGCAATTCCCGCGGGACGGGCGACAGCGTCTGGCCGACGGGGAGCGACTGACCGTCGACGAGAGCTACGTGCGACCGACGCCGAGATTCGAAACCTCCGACGAGCGTTACTCATGGCTGTGCGGACTCGTCGTGGTCGGTTACGGCGAATACGGTCAAGGTCGCATCGACCACCGGATGTATCGGATTCTGTAGCACCGTATTCGGCACGATCATTCGAATCGGCTCGACCCCGACCTTGTCAACTCCCGCGCGGGTGGCGCAATTCCGATATCGGCCGGGATCCGCGCTGGTCGTCGGCATCGGCGAGCCGATTGCTCCGATCGTCATCGACTACAACAAGTCGGTGGCGGAGCACGGCGCCGTAACGGCAGGCAACCCTGAACGCCCTGCAGGCGCTGCCCGGTGCTCCAATACGAGCGTGACGGCTCGGTTCTTCGCCCGCCACCTCGCCGGGGCCGGCGACACGGATTCGGATTGAAATGAGCGGTACCTGCGTCCGGCCGCGCGCCGGACGCAGGTACCGCTGCCACCAAGGGCCCCCGGGGCGGTGCGGGAGGTCTCAGAGTTCGGCGAGTCGCGGCACGACCGGGCCGAGCGTGTCGATCCAACCGGCCGGGGAACCGCCCGGTGGCATCACGATCGCCATGTGCACACCGAGTCCGGCGTACCCGGCCATCTGCTGCACGAATTCGTCGTGCGCGGTGGGGTCCGGGCTGCCCGCGAGCACGGTCTTGCGGATGCGGTCGTAGTCGGTGCCCAGATCGTCGCAGTGACGGCGCAGGACATCGAGTTTGTGCGCGACCTCCTCGGTGCTCGACGCGAACAGATTGCAGGCGTCTCCGTAGCGAGCGACCAGCTTCAGGGTTCGTTTCTCGCCGCCGCCACCGATGAGCACGGTCGGCCGGTGCAGCGGCTGCGGGGAGCACAGGGTTTCCGCCAGCTGGTAGTGCTTGCCCTCGAACGGCCCGTTGTTCTTCGGATCCCACATCTGGGCGCAGATCCGGAGTGTCTCCTCCAACCGGTCGAACCGTTCCCCGACCGGCGGATACGGCACGCCCAGGCCGTGGTGTTCCCGTTCGAACCAGGCAGCCCCGATACCGAGTGCGGCGCGGCCGGCGGAAAGCACGTCGAGGGTGGTGACGATCTTGGCGAGCAGGCCCGGATGCCGGTAGGTGACGCCGGTGACCAGTAGGCCGAGCTCGATATCGGAAGTGTGGGCGGCCATGTAACCCAGGCTGGTGTAGCCCTCCAGCATGTTCGCGTCGGCGGGCAATCCGGTGGGCTCGATCTGGAAGAAATGGTCCATGAACGACAGCCAGGTCGCTCCGGCCTGCTCGGCTGCCGCGCCCACCCGGGCCAGTTCCCCGGCGATGGCACCGGTCCCGCCGTCGATTTCGAAGATCGGTATGTGCAACCCGAGTTCCATCGGATTCGTCTCCCCTTGCCGTCGTGGATTATCCGTCGACGACACGCTACGACCTGGAGAGCGCTCCAAGTCAAGACGCGGCGGGCCTGCCCCAGGATGTGTCCGGCCCGATATCGGGGCGTCCCCGGCCGGTCGCGCAGGACTGTGAGTGCACACCTTCCCGATACGTCCGCCGCGGTCCGGGTCGATCATTCGAATCGGTCTGATCCCAACCCCGGCGGCCGCCGGGCGGGTGGCGTAATGGCGGGATCGGCGGGGATTCCCGCAGGTCGCGCCCAGACGCCACCGGCGAATTCCACCGCCCCGTCCGACCGTCGCCCGCATCTGGGCCGGGCGCCCCGCAGAACACCACTATCGTCAGCGTTCATGCAGGTCAGCGATAAGAACACCGAGCGGGCAGGCGGTACGGCCGGTGTCCGCCGGTTACGAGCCGACCAAGCCCGGCGCATTGCCGATATCCTCCGCCACCAGATCCACGCGGGCGCCCTGGGCGACACCTTGCCCAGCGAACAACGGCTCGCCGCCGAACACGAAACCTCCCGCAACACCATCCGCGACGCACTGGCGCTGCTGCGCGACGAAGGGCTCATCGACCGCGCGCCCCGGGTCGGCACCCGGGTGGCCGCCCGCAAATTCGACCACGGCCTCGACGCGCTGCTGGGCCTGCAGGAAACCCTGGAGGGCCGCGGTACCGTCCGCAACGAGGTACGGGCCGGCCAGCTCATCACCGCTCCGCCGGCGGTGGCCCGGCGCCTCGGTATCGCACCGGGCGAGCAGGTCGTCTACCTGGAGCGGCTGCGCTACCTCGCAGAGCAGCCACTCAGTCTCGACCTCACCTACCTCACCCCAGAAATCGGCGCGCGGGTCCTCGAACACGACCTCGTGCACACCGACGTGTTCGTCCTCCTCGAACAGCTCAGCGGCCGGTCCCTGGGATCGGCCGACCTCACTGTGGAAGCGGTCCCCGCCGACCGGCACACCGCAGCCACCCTCGAGGTTCCCGACGGGGCTCCGCTGCTCATGCTCGAACGCCTCACTCGGCTCGACGACGGAACCCCCGTCGACCTGGAATACGTCCGGATGCGCGGTGATCGGATCACGCTGCGCGGCAGCCTCTCCCGCGGCATCCCCGAATGGAAGGTCCTCTAGATGGCATTGGCCGATCAGCGCACCGACATCCCCGTGACCATCGACGAATCCCTGTGCATCGAAGGCTGCACACTGTGCGTCGAGATCTGCCCGCTCGACTCCCTCGCGATCAACCCCGACAACGGGAAAGCCTTCATGCACGTCGACGAATGCTGGTACTGCGGCCCCTGCGCCGCCCGCTGCCCCACCGGTGCCGTCACTGTCAACATGCCATATCTCCTGAGGTAGACCTCTTATGACCGCTCTGAAACGCCTGGCCGTGCTGGCCGCCACCGCGGCCCTGGCCCTCACCGGCTGCTCACTGGAAGAAGCCCCCGACGGCGATACCGTCACCGTCGTCGTCGGCTACCAGTCCAAAACCATCAATACCGTCACCGCGGGCACCCTGCTGCGCGCCCAGGGATACCTGGAACAGCGACTCCGGCAGATCACCGAGAACGGTGGGCCCGCCTACACAGTCGACTGGCAGGACTACGACACCGGCGCCCCCATCACCGCGCAGATGGTGGCCGAGAAGATCGATATCGGTTCGATGGGCGACTATCCGCTGCTCATCAACGGCTCCCGCACCCAGGCCGGAGAACGTTCCCGCACCGAATTCCTCTCCGTCACCGGCTACCACCCCGAAGGCGCGCTGAACATGGTCGTGGTGCCGCCGGACTCGCCGCTCACCGGAATCGGTGACCTCGCCGGGAAGAAGGTTTCGGCCAGCGTCGGTTCGGCCGGGCACGGCACCCTGGTGCAGGCCCTCACCCGCGCCGGGGTCGACCCGGCCGGTGGTGTGGAGGTGCTGAACCAGCAGCCGCAGGTCGGAGCATCGGCGCTGGAATCCGGCCAGGTCGCCGCCCTGTCCCAGTTCGTGGCGTGGCCCGGCTTGCTGGTGTTCCAGGACAAGGCGAAACTGCTCTACGACGGTGCCGAACTGAATGTGCCGACCTTCCACGGGGTGGTCGCCCGCGAGCACTACACCGCCGAACATCCCGAAGTGGTGGACGCTTTCCTGCAGGCGCAACTCGACGCCACCGAATTCCTGTGGCAGCAGCCATTGGAAGCCGCGCGGATCGTGGCCGAGGATTCGGGTCTGCCGCAGGAGGTCGTCTACCTGTACAACGGCCCCGGCGGCACCTCGTTCGACACCACCCTGAAACCGAGTCTGATCTCCGCTTTCCGAGACGATGTGCGGTACCTGAAGTCGATCGGCGATTTCGCCGGCCTGGACATCGACGGTTTCGTCGACGACCAGCGACTGCGCGCGGCCTTCGCCGCCCGCGGACAGGACTACGACAGGGCCCTGGCCGATACGACCAACCACACCACCGGTTCCGGTACCGAACTGTGGCTAGACGGCCAGGCCACCACCCAGCCGGCCGGTGACCCGACCGAACTGCTGCGCGCCGTCGCCGACGCTCGCGCCCAGGGTTCGAAGATCCGCGCCGCGTATATCGTCGACACCGAACTCGGCACCCGCTGGTTCGCCGATAAGGCGGTCTGGCTGCGCGACGGAAACATTTTCGCGCCCTTCACCACCCAGGCGGCCGCGCAACGCTACCGGCAGGCCCATCCCGCCGCCGTGCCGGTGACCTACGACCAAGCCGTCGCAGGAGCCCGGTCATGACCGTGGCGACCACCCTTCCCGCCGCACCGCAGGCCACCGCCACCGTGCCGGCGCGTCTGCGCGCCCGGTCGGTGTGGCCTGGCCGGTTGCTGCGACTCGGCTCGGTCCTGGCCGCGATCCTGCTCTGGCAGCTACTGACCAGCGCCGATATCCGGCTGTGGCTACGTTTCGACACCCTGCCCTCGGTGACCGAGGTGGTCACCGCATTCGGGCGGCAACTCGGCACCGACGTCTACTACCTGGACTTGGCGCAATCCCTGATCCGCATCCTCACCGGTTTCGGTATCGCCACGGTCCTCGGCGTCACCAGCGGTATCGCCCTGGGCCGCTCGCGGCTGTTCGCCGGGATCCTGGGCCCGCTGACCGAACTGGCCCGGCCGATCCCGGCCATCGCGGTCGTGCCGATCGCCATCCTGCTGTTCCCCGACGACGAAACCGGCATCGTGTTCATCACCAGCCTCGCCGCCTACTTCCCGATCATGGTCAGCACCCGGCACGCAGTCCGCGCCCTGCCGACCCTGTGGGAGGACTCGGTGCGCACCCTGGGCGGTAACCGGTGGGATGTGCTGCTGCGGGTGGTGTTCCCCGGTGCGCTTCCCGGGATCTTCGGTGGGCTGTCGGTCGGGATCGGTGTCGCCTGGATCTGCCTGGTGTCGGCGGAGATGATCTCCGGACGGCTCGGGGTCGGCTATCGCACTTGGCAGGCCTACACGATCGTCGACTATCCGGGGGTCTTCGTCGGGATCATCACCATCGGCATCCTCGGTTTCGGTACCTCGGCAGCGATCGAACTGGCCGGCCGCCGGGTCACCCGCTGGCTGCCGCGCGGAGAGGAGAACAAACGATGACCACCACACTCACCACCGAAACCCACGCCGCCGAAACCGGCACTCCCGGTATGAGCCTGCGCCTCGACGCTCTCTCGCTGTCCTACACCGGCGACCCCGTGATCGAGCGGCTCTCCCTGGACGTGCGGCCCGGCGAGATCCTCGTCCTCACCGGCCCCTCCGGCTGCGGGAAATCCACGGTCCTGCGGGCGCTGGCCGGTCTGCTGCCACCCGACTCCGGCCGCATCCTCGCCGACGGGGAACCGGTCATCACCACCTCCCGCGACCGTGCTGTGGTGTTCCAGGACAATGCGCTGCTGCCGTGGCGCAGTGTCCGCGCCAATATCGAACTGGCGCTGCGGCTGCGGGGTGAGCCCAAGGCCGGGCGCCGCGCCACCGCGGACCGCTGGATCGAGGAGGTCGGGCTCACCGGGTTCGCCGATTTCCTGCCCAAGAGCCTGTCCGGCGGGATGCGGCAACGCGTGCAACTCGCCCGCGGCCTCGCCGGGGCGCCGCGCGCGGTGATGATGGACGAACCGTTCGGCGCGCTGGACACCCAGACCCGGGCCACCATGCAGCGGCTGCTGATCGAGACCTGGCGAACTCACCCCACCACCATCGTGTTCGTCACACACGATGTGGACGAGGCACTGCTGCTCGGTGACCGGGTCGCCGTCCTCGGGCGCGCCGGGAAACCGTTGCGCGCCCTGATCGATGTTCCGAATCCGCGTGCGGCCGCCGACCGGCAGCCGCAGCGCGACCGACTCGTGGAGGCTCTGTCGTGACCGCACCCACCCTGTTCGCGGCGCCGGATCTCGCCGATACGGTACGCCTGGACTGCGATGTGCTGGTCATCGGCGGTGGTACCGCCGGAACTATGGCCGCGCTCACCGCCGCCGAACAGGGCGCGAACGTGCTGCTCCTGGAAAAAGCCCATGTCCGGCATTCCGGTGCGCTGGCCATGGGGATGGACGGCGTCAACAATGCCGTCATCCCCGGGAAAGCCGAACCGGAAGATTACGTCGCCGAGATCACCCGCGCCAACGACGGCATCGTCGACCAGCGCACCGTGTACCAGACCGCGACCCGCGGTTTCGCGATGGTGCAGCGCCTGGAGAAGTACGGCGTCAAATTCGAGAAAGACGAATACGGCGAGTACGCGGTCCGCCGCGTGCACCGGTCGGGCTCCTACGTGCTGCCCATGCCCGAGGGCAAGGATGTGAAGAAGGCCCTCTACCGGGTGCTGCGGCAGCGCAAGATGCGGGAGAAGATCCGGATCGAGAACCGGCTCATGCCGGTCCGGGTGCTCACCGACGGCGGCCGGGCCGTCGGCGCGGCCGCACTGAATACGCGCACCGGGGAATTCGTCACGGTCGGTGCGAAAGCCGTGATCCTCGCGACCGGACCGTGCGGCCGGCTGGGACTCCCGGCGTCGGGTTACCTGTACGGCACCTACGAGAACCCCACCAACGCCGGTGACGGCTATTCGATGGCCTATCACGCGGGCGCCGAACTCAGCGGTATCGAATGCTTCCAGATCAACCCGCTGATCAAGGACTACAACGGTCCCGCCTGCGCCTATGTCGCCAACCCGTTCGGCGGCTACCAGGTGAACGCGCAGGGGGAGCGGTTCGTCGATTCCGACTACTGGTCGGGGCAGATGATCGCCGAGGTCAAACGGGAGATCGATTCCGCGCGCGGCCCTATCTACCTGAAGGTGTCGCATCTGCCGGACGAGACGCTGACGGCGCTCGAAGACATCCTGCACACCACCGAACGCCCGACCCGCGGCACCTTCCACGCCAACCGCGGCCACGATTACCGCACCCACGATATCGAGATGCACATCTCCGAAATCGGTTTGTGCGGCGGGCATTCCGCATCCGGTGTCTGGGTCGACGAGAACGCCCGCACCACCGTCCCCGGCCTATACGCGGCCGGTGATCTGGCATGCGTCCCGCACAACTATATGATCGGCGCCTTCGTCTTCGGCGAACTCGCCGGCGCGCACGCCGCCGGCACGCTGGCCGATACCGCGGCTCCCGCAGATCTGCCCACCGATCAAGTGGCCGCCGCCCACGAACTCGTCTACCGGCCGCTGCGCCATCCGGACGGCCCACCGCAACCGCAGGTCGAATACAAACTGCGCCGATTCGTCAACGACTATGTGGCACCGCCGAAAACCGCGGCGAAACTCTCGCTGGCAGTGGAAACCTTCGAACGGATGCGCGACGATCTCGCCGAGATGGGCGCGCGTACCCCGCACGAACTCATGCGGGCGGCCGAGGTCTCCTTCATCCGCGACTGCGCGGAAATGGCGGCCCGTAGTTCACTGACCCGCACCGAATCCCGGTGGGGTCTCTACCACGAACGCGCCGACCTGCCGGAACGCGACGACGTCGCCTGGCGCTATCACCTGAACCTGTGCAAGGGTGCCGACGGCACGATGCAGTTCCTCAAACGCCCGGTCGCCCCGTATCTGGTGCCGGTTCCCGGGCTCGACGATCTGCCGTCCCTGGGCGATCCGGTGCCGGTCGAGCAACCCGAACTCGTCGGCCACCGCCGCGCCCCGAGCAGTCCAGCCCCCGCATCCCGGGCCGCCGCACCCGAACCGGCGCCCACTGCTTCGCCCCGGTTGCTCGCGCTGCTGGCGCTGGACGCTCCCACTGCCGGGGAATTGGCGGAATACCTTTCCGACAGTGACGAACGGGTCCGGGTCGCGGCGATCGCGGCCCTCACCGAGAACACCCCCGACGGTTTCGCGGCACTGCTGGTCGGTGCGCTCGACGATGGCGCCGCACCGGTGCGTGCCGCCGCCGCGGCCGCGCTGCGTGAACTGGTGGAGGTGCTGCCGTCCGCCGAGGGTCTCGCCGAACGACTGCTATCGGTGGATCCGGTCGTCCGCGCGGTCGTACTCGACCTGTTGCGCGCTGCCCGCGCGGGTAAGGCAGCCGACTACCGTACGGCCCTGGCGGACCCCGACCACCGGGTGCGGATCGCTGCGGTGCGGGCGCTGGTCTCATTGGACGAATACGACGCGCTGGCCGTCGCCGCCGCCGATACCGACCGTGAGGTCCGGATCGCCGCCGCGCAGGGTCTGGCCACCATCGGCACCGGCGGCGCGGAGACCGTGCGCGGACTGGTCATCGACCGTGACCCGCTGGTGCGGGCGGCGGCACTGGCCGCGTTCGCCGATATCGGCGCCACCGAACCCGATATCGCCTCCTGCGCCGCGGCGCTGCGCGATACCGCCTGGCAGGTCCGGGTGGGCGCGGCCAAAGGGCTCGCCGGCGCCGAACCCGGCCCGGCTATCACCGAGCTGGCCGCCGCGCTCACCGACCCCCACCTGGACGTCCGTAAGGCCGCGGTCCTCGCGCTGGCGTCGTGGCCGGATCACGAACCGGCCCATGACCTGCTCCGCAAAGCCGTCGACGACCCGGACGCCGACGTCCGCGCCTACGCTCGCCGCGCGGTGGCGTAGTCGGGCAGCGGTGCCGCATCGTCGGAGTTTGCCGGCATCCCCGCTGATGAACGCGCGGTAATGCCGATGTGCGGACATCGAGCTGTCGGACAGCACCGGATCGGTCACCGGGTTCTGATCGGCCGGCCAGGTCCCTGAGCTCATGCAAACCGGCGAGAACCCGGGAACGGTTGTCGGCCTGTTTCATCCAGCGTGCCAGCCTGGCGAACATCGCCATGGTCGGACGCAGCGGGCCGCGTTCACGCAGCCGGGCGCCGACGTACGCGACCGGCCCGGCACCGACGATCGCGACCCGCAGTGGCCCCAAGTACTTGGCGAGCCGTCACACCGGCGGTGGTGGGGGTTCCGGTAGTAATCGCACGGAAAACACAGGCTATTGCTGTCGTACACACCGACCAGGCCGGTTCGTTCGGCCCAGTCGGGTCCGAATCGGATACAAGGTTGGACGGCGGGTTCACTGCGTAGGCAAGGTGATCGTCGTGTCGCAACTGGAAGATCCGCGCCACCGCCGATGCTCGGTCGGGGTCCACGATGAGTCGGGGACTTGGTGCGGCCTTCCTGTCGTTTGGCCGCGATTGGGTGTGGCACTCGCTCGCTGACGTAGCCGTGGAGTGGTTTGTCGATGTTCCAGCCTTGTTCGGCGTGTTCGCGGTAGCCCTCCCAGAACTGTCCGAATGCGTGGCGCAGGAACCGTCAGCCACAACTCGTTCATGCGACGCACCAGGATCCGGGTGGCTGCTTCTCCGAGAGGAAGATCTACCCTCCTCCGCCGAGGCAGTCTGATCAGTACGATAAAATGAACCAATGAGTTCAGAAGTCAATACGCGGCAATCCCACTCCGCATTCGGTAGCGCCGAAGTGGGAACTACAGTGGTCTTCGGCGGTACAGACGGGATCGGCAAAGCCCGTGGCGCTCGACCGGCTGGCCCGAGGGCAGCGGGTCGCTGTCATCGGCCGCGATCCAGAGAAGGGCCGCGCATTCCTGGCCGAAGCGACGGCACTCGGATGGATTGATCAGGCATATTTCGTGCCCGCCGATTTGAGCTCGGTGGCGGAGACAAGACAGGCGATCGAGCAACTCAGAGTCAGGTTCACCAGGGTGGATGCGGTGGTGTTGTGCGCCAGGCACTACCGCTCCACCCGAGCGGTCACCACCGAAGGTTTCGAGTACACATTCGCGCTGTTCTATCTGAGCCGATTCGTGATCAGCTACGAGATGCTGGACCTACTCGAAGCGGCTGAACGACCGTTGATTCTCAACATCGCCGGACCCGGCAGCGGGACCGACGAGATCCGCTGGGATGACTTGGGGAGCGAGACCGACTATCACGGAATGCGGGCGATGGCGCAAGGCGGTCAACTCAACGACCTCCTCGGGATCGAGTTCGCCCGGCGGCACTCATCACGGAAGGTTCGCTATGTGCTGCTACACCCGGGCATGGTGAACACCAATTTTTCCGGGGACTACGACCCTTCGACCGCCGCGCAGGTCGAGGCGATGCGAGCGAGCGCGCAGCCCATCGAACAAGCCATCGTGCCGATCCTCGAAGTGCTCGCCAACCCACCCCAGGAGTCGTTGACCGCCATCGTGACCGGTCAACGACTCGATGTGGATGGGACAGCTTTCGACACGGACGCGGCCCGAAGGCTGTTCACCGAGACCGTCACGCTGCTGGGCAGGGTAGCCGACGCCGCGCCGGGGGTCTCGCCGGACCGGTTGCGCCGCGTCCTCGATTCACCGGTGTTCGCCACTGTCGCCACCCTGCAGCCCGACAACAGCCCCCATCAGTCGGTCGTGTGGGTGGCCCGAGACGGTGAGGACGTGCTGTTCATCGTCGCCGTGGGCAGTCGCAAAGAACAAAACCTGCGCCGCGACCCGCGGGTGAGCGTGTTGATCAGTCCTCCCGAGGCGCCCTACACATATGCCGCGATCAGCGGAATCGCAACATTGAGTACCGAAGGCGCCCACGAACTTCGCGATCAGCTCGCCCTCGAATACACAGGCCAGACCTTTGCCGAGCACAACCCCGACGCCGCAGCGCGGCACGGAGACGTAGCCATCACCACCGTCCGGGTCCGACCACAGAAGGTCGTCGGACGACTCTGACCTCCATAGCCGCGCCGCGAGACAACCCGCCGCTCTGTGATCCGGTGCTGGACGATGCCTCGCCAGAGCACGAGGAAGACGGCAACAATCGGCCGATTTGCACCGTTACATCACGGTCCTCAGATCGGATACAAACCCACGATGACCATGCCTTTTGAACCGCCCCGGGTTTGGTGCTCACCTTCTTTCTCGGGAAAGATGGACAGATCATGCCTGCGAAGTACGACGAAGCGACCAAGGCCAAGGCTGTCCGGCTGGTATCGACCATCGTGGCGACTAGGACAGCTAGTGGGCCGCGATGAAACGGTCTCGGCCCTGCTGGAGATGACCACCGACACCCTGCGCAAGTGGTCCGGCAGGCCGAGATCGATCGTGTGACTCCGAGGGAGCGACGGCAGGGCGGCGCGGACGATCCGTGAGCAGAGACGTAAGATCGCCGAACTCGAACAGGCCATCGAAATCCTTTCTGCACCCGGGGCGGTTCAGTCGCCGGTCAGCGCGACAGCTGCGCCACACGTCTGCGCGCTTCGGCCTCCAGCGCGCGGTCGCCCTCCTCGTACAGGACCTCAGAGCGCGGATAAGCGCTGGTCGAGGCAACTTCGTTGTTTTTCGCGCGATTACTACCGGAACCCCTGGTGGTGACAGGTTCGGCCACAACTGGCGTCGTTGCAGGAGCGCTGGGTGATGGCGTAGGCCGTCTAGTTTCCCGGCTGCCTGCGGCGGTACCGCACCCGGCACGGCTGCTGCAACTGCACGACCATCTTGGAGTGATCGTTGCGGTAGGTTTCCGAGGGCTGCAGCATCTCGAATTCCCAGTCCCGCAGCAGCACCGAGAAGATCGCTTTGAGTTGCATCAGCGCGAAGGCCGCGCCGACACAGCGGTGGCGGCCGGCGCCGAACGGGATCCAGGTCCAGCGGTTGATCAGGTCTTCCTGGTTGGGGTCGATATAGCGGCCGGGATCGAAGCTGTCCGGGTTCGGGAAATCCTCGGCCAGCCGGTTGGAAATCGCGGGGGTCGCCGCCACATGATCACCGGGCTCGATCCGGTTTCCGCACACTTCGAACACGCCCTGGGCGACCCGCATGAGAATGATGAGCGGGGGATGCAGCCGCAACGTCTCCTTGAGTACCGCCTCCAGTTGCGGGATCTGGCGCAGCGCGTGGAAGCTCACCTCCTGGCCGTCGGCGTAGAGCTCGTCGAGTTCCTTCACCACGCCGGACAGTGCTTCCGGGTGGCGCAGTAGCTCGATCACCGACCAGGCGGCAGTGCCGGAGGTGGTGTGGTGCCCGGCGAACATCATCGAGATGAAGATGCCGGTGACCTCGCTGGCGCTGAAATGTGGAGTGCCGTCCTCTTTCTGCACCGACACCAGCACATCCAGGAGGTCGCGGTCCTCTTTGTCGGCCGGCGGGTTCGCGATCCGTCCGTTCATGATTTCCTGGACGAGTTCTACCAGGGCGGCGCGGGATTCGTCCCGGATCCGGAAGCTCTCGATCGGCATGTACGGGTCCACATAGGCCAGCGCGTCGGTTCCGCGTTCCAGATTGTGGTAGAGCTGTGCGAACCGGCTGTCGAGTTCCTCCCGGAACTTGGTGCCGATCAGGCAGGCCGAGGATGTGTAGATGGTGAGTTCGGCGAAGAAGTCGAGCAGGTCGATCTCACCCTCGTCGCCCCAGGTCGCCAGCATCCGGTCGACTTCTTTCTCGATGGTCGCCGCGTGCCCGCGCATCTGGTCGCCGCGCAGTGCGGAGTTGTGCAGCATCTCCTTGCGCCGTTCCGGGCTGGCGTCGAATACCACGCCTTCGCCGAAAATCGGTTTCATGAAGGGGTAGGCCGCGGCCTGGTCGAGGTCCTCGTCGGCGGCGCGGAAGAAGAATTCGTTCGCTTCGGCACCGGTGAGCAGGACGACGTGGCGGCCGGCGAGTTCGAACTGGCCGACGTTCCCGCATTCTTCCCGTACCCGGCGCATCAGCGCGATCGGGTCGGTCCGGAATTCCTCCAGGTGGCCGTGTTCGTGTTCGCCTCCGGACACCCGCGGCGGTTTCACCGAAGTCATGTGGAAATCCTTCCCCAGATTGCTGTCCAGGATCTATGGTAGACACCTGTCTGGACAGTACTACGGGGTGTTGTGTGCGGGCAAGGTGCACGACTGTCTGCGCAACGCCTCGACCGACCACCGGCGCGCGGTCGGGATGCGATACTGTCCGGACACCTGTACGGAATAGTGTTCGGGTGAGAGAGGCGGGTGAGAACAGGCCCATGAGCGGAAACCAGACCCTGTGGGGACGCGGCGCCGTAGTCGTCGGCGCCACCAGCGGCATCGGCCACGCCGTCGCCCACGCCCTGGCCGGACACGGCGCCGGCGTGGTCGTCAACGGACGCAACGCCCCCGCAGTCGAACGCACAGTCAACTCCCTGACCCTCGCCGGGCACCGCGCCATCGGCGTCACCGGCAGCGCCGCCGACGAAACCACCGCCACCGAACTCGTCGACACCTGCGTCCGCACCTTCGGCGCCGTCGACGTCCTCGTCAACTGCGCGGGCATCGCCGAACCCACCGGATCCTCCATCCTCGACGTCAGCACCCGCGATTGGCGCGCCCTGCTCGACTCCCACCTCACCACCACGTTCAACACCTGCCGAGCCGCCGCCCCGAAAATGGTCGCCCAGGGGCGCGGCAGCATCATCAACACCAGCTCCTTCGCCTATCTGGGCGACTACGGCGGCACCGGGTACGCCGCGGGCAAAGGCGCGGTCAACTCCCTGACCCTCGCCATCGCCGCGGAACTCGCCGAACACAAGGTTCGCGCCAACGTCATCTGCCCGGGCGCGAAAACCCGGCTCTCCAGCGGCTTCGACTACGAAGCCAAGATCATGGAGCTCTACCGCCGCGGCATGCTCGACGAGATCAGCAAGAACGCCGCCCTCGACGCTCCGCCCGCCGACTACGTCGCCCAGCTCTACCTTTACCTCGCCGGCGCCGCCGCCGCACAGGTTACCGGGCAGATCTTCGTCGCCGCGGGCGGATTCGTCGGCCGCTACGACCGTCCCACGCCCAGCATCCTCGGCTTCCGCGACCACAACGACACCCCGCCCTGGACTCAGGACGAACTGCACCGCATGATCGGCGGCCGCGACGCCGGGGCGTCGAAGTGACCGAATTCCCCGAACTCGGCTGCTACGGCCTCGCCGGACACGCCACCGACCCGCACATCCTGCTCGACGAAGCCCGCGACGCCGAACGACTCGGCCTCGGCGCCATGTTCCTGTCCGAACGCTTCAACACCAAAGAAGCCTTCGCCCTCGCCGCCGCCGCAGGCGCGGTGACCACCGACCTGGGTATCTGTACCGCCGCCACCAACCACAACACCCGGCACCCGCTGATCACCGCCTCCGGTGCGGTCACCCTGCACCGACTGACCCAGGGGCGCTACAGCTTGGGCCTCGGCCGCGGCTTCGGCGCTCTCTTCGATGTCATCGGCCTACCGCGGATCACCTCCGCCCAGCTGCGCGACGCCGCCGAGCTCTACCGACGACTCTGGCGCGGCGAGACCGTCGTCGGGCACGACGGGCCCGCCGGGAAATACCCGATCCTGCACCTGAACCCCACCTACGACGAAGCCATTCCGATCACCCTCACCGCGATCGGCGACAACACCCTGCGTCTCGCCGGACAGATCGCCGACTCCGTCGTCCTGCACACCTTCTTCACCGACGACACCACCGCCCACGCCGTCGACACCATCCGCGGTGCCGCCGAAGCCGCCGATCGCGACCCCGCGGCAATCCGCGTCTGGTCGGTGCTGGCCGTGGTGGACGACAGTCAGGGCGAAACCGCCCGCCTGCGCAAACTCGTCGGCCGCCTCGGCACCTACCTGCAGGGGTACGGCGATGTCCTGGCCCAGGCCAACGGCTGGGACCCACAGGTGCTCGACGACTTCCGCGCGCACCCCCTGGTCACCGGAGCCGGTGGTGCCCTCGACGCCGTCGCCGACACCACCACCCTCGCCGCTGTCGAAGATCTGCTGCCCGCCGAATGGCTCGCCGCCTCCGCCACCGGAACACCCGGACAATGCGCCGCACGGATCGCCGACCAGTTCGACGCCGGCGCCGACGGAGTCATCCTGCACGGCAACACCCCCACCGAACTCGCTCCCGTCCTCGACGCGTGGCGGCGGCGCCGCACCCCTGCCCGGTTCGCCGGCCTGCCCACCAACCCCGGCAGGAGCCGCGCATGACCAGCCCCACCGATATCGCCGACCTCACCCCCGAATGGCTCACCGCCATCCTCGGCCGCCGTGTCACCGCTGTCACCACCGAACCGGTCGGCACCGGCCAGATCGGCACCGTGCACCGGCTACGGCTCACCGGAGATGCCGTGCCGGAACAATTGCTCGCCAAACTCCCCGCCGCCGATCCGGGCGTCCGCGCCATGCTGGCTGGCGCCTACCGTCAGGAAGTCCGCTTCTACACCGATATCGCGTCCACCGTCGCTGTCCGCACCCCGCGTTGCCACCATGCCGAGATGCACAGCGACGGAGCCGAATTCGTTCTACTGCTGGAAGATCTCGCACCCGCTCGCCAAGGTGACCAGATCGCCGGCTGCCCGGTCGATCACGCCCATTCGGCCGTGGCCAACCTCGCGGGCTTGCACGCACCCCGCTGGTGCGACGAGACGCTGCTCGACATCGAGGGTTTCACCCGCAACGAGCCGGAAGAGGCGGAAACGCTGCGCGAGCTCTACGCGCCCACCACCGATATCTTTTTCGACCGCCTCGGCGACCGGCTCACCGACGAGGATCGCGACACCCTGCGGGCCTGCGGCGAGGTCATCGCCGACTGGTTGGTGGCCCGTCCCGAGCGGTTCGGGCTCGTCCACGGTGACTACCGCCTGGACAACCTACTGTTCGGTCCGGGAAACACCCCGGAGGTGACCGCGGTCGACTGGCAAACGGTCAACCTCGGTCTACCGGCGCGCGACCTCGCCTATTTCGTCACCACCGGCCTCGACCCCGGAATCCGCCGGACCGTCGAGAAGGGCCTGGTTGCGACATATCATCAGCGCCTCACCGAACTGGGTGTCACCGAATACACCCGCGAGGACTGCTGGCAGGACTACCGGTTCGCCGCCCTCCAGGGGCCGCTGGTGACGGTGTTCGGCGCCGCCTACGGCACCGCGTCGGAACGCGGCGACACCATGTTCGCCGCCATGATCCGCCGCAGCTGTACCGCGATCCGCGATCTGGATTCCCTGTCGCAGCGACCGGCCCCGCTGCGCTCGCCCGAGCCCGGCCCGGTCAGTGGTGAGCCGAACCGGGCCTGATGTCTCGGGGCGCGATGGCCGCGGTGACGCGATCTGCCGGGGCGCCATCGCGGCGGACCGAGTACACGGCACGGAATAACTCCACCCACTCCACCGTTCAAGTAGATGCAAACGCATAGAAACTACGGTGGGAGTGACACAAGATGCAGTTCGGAATCTTCTCGGTCAGCGATATCACCCGCGACCCCGTGACAGGCGTGACACCCAGCGAAGCGGAACGGATCGACGCGATCGTGCAGATCGCCCGCAAAACCGAAGAGGTCGGCCTCGACGTCTTCGCCATCGGCGAGCACCACAACCCGCCGTTCTTCTCCTCCTCACCGACCACGCTGCTCGGGCATATCGCCGCCACCACCGAACGGCTGATCCTCACCACCGCGACCACCCTGATCACCACCAACGATCCGGTGAAGATCGCCGAGGACTACGCCATGCTGCAACACCTGTCCAAGGGCCGCATGGACCTGATGCTCGGCCGCGGCAACACCGGACCCGTCTACCCCTGGTTCGGCAAGGACATCCGCGCCGGACTACCGCTGGCCCTGGAGAACTACAACCTGCTGCACCGGCTGTGGCGCGAAGATGTCGTCGATTGGGAAGGCAACTACCGCACCCCGCTACAGAGCTTCACCGCCACCCCGCGCCCCCTCGACGGCGTACCGCCGTTCGTCTGGCACGGATCCATCCGCACTCCGGAGATCGCCGAACAAGCCGCCTACTACGGCAACGGGTTCTTCGCCAACCACATCTTCTGGCCCACCGCCCACTCGCTGCAGCTCATCGAGTTCTACCGGCAGCGTTTCGAACACTACGGGCACGGAACCAAGAAACAGGCCATCGTCGGACTCGGCGGACAGGCCTATATCGCCGAGAAATCCCAGGACGCCCGGAACGAGTTCCGTCCCTACTTCAACGAAGCCCCCGTATACGGCAACGGCCCCTCCCTGGAGGACTTCGCCGAAATGACCCCGCTGTCGGTCGGCAGCCCGCAGGAGATCATCGACAAAACCCTCACCTTCCACGACACCTTCGGCGACTACCAGCGCCAATTGTGGCTGATGGACCACGCCGGGCTGCCACTGAAAACCGTACTGAACCAGCTCGACCTGCTCGGTGCGGAAGTGGTCCCCGTCCTGCGCAAGGAACTCGACGCCCGCCGCGATCCCGAATCCGCGCCCGCGCCCACCCACCTCGCCCGCGTCGCCGCCGAATACGGCGACAACCCGGCCCGGCAGGCCCGCCCCAACGCCAACCAGGGCGACAACCTGGCCGGCGCCAGCCCGTACCAGGACGCCACCGCATGAGCGAGACCGGCCCCGGCCGCGAAAAGACCAGAACCAGCGGACGGCTCGCCAACGACGCCTGGGAAACGGTACTGACCGCGCACGCGGTCCTGATGAAACAGTTCGCGGCACAGGACGTGTGGAACGGGCTCACCATGCGCGAATACGACGTCCTCTACACACTGTCCAAATGCCCCGAACCCATCCGGCCCGCCGAACTGAACCGGCACGTCCTGCTCACCCAGCCGGCGCTGTCACGGATGGTGGACCGGCTCATCGAACGCGGCCTCGTGCAACGCACCCCCGACCCGCACGACGGCCGCGGGGTCCGGCTCTCCCTCACCACCGAGGGCCGGACCCGGCAGCGCCGCATCGGCGGCCGCCACGCCGTCGGCGTCGCCCGAGCCCTCACCGGAGCCCTCAGCGACGACGAACTACGCACCCTCGAACACCTCTGCGGCAAACTCGCCGACACCACGAAAAGGAACGAGATATGACAACCACCAACGGCCAGGGCACCACCCCCTACCGGCTGGTCGTGGTCAGCGGCGGCACGAGCAACCCGTCCTCGACCCGGATGCTCGCCGACCGCGTCTCCGCACGCGCCGGCGAACTCGCCCGCCGCCGCGGCGCCACCGTCACCATCGACGTCATCGAATTGCGGGAACTGGC
The DNA here is from genome assembly GCF_035956715.1 of Nocardia sp. NBC_01329. Lineage (NCBI taxonomy): Bacteria > Bacillati > Actinomycetota > Actinomycetes > Mycobacteriales > Nocardiaceae > Nocardia > Nocardia sp. NBC_01329. The sequence continues at coordinate 2,349,362 of NZ_CP108381.1, forward strand.
CACCGAGATCACCACCGCGCTCGTCTCCCAGCTCATGGGCCCGAAAATGACCGCCGCGATCGACACCCTCACCGCCGCCGACGGTCTGATCGTCGCCGCACCCGTCTACAAGGCCGCACCCAGCGGGCTGCTCACCTCCTTCTTCCACGTCCTCGACAACGACCTGCTGATCGCGAAACCGGTCATCCTGGCCGCCACCGCCGGCACCGCCCGGCACGCACTGGTCGTCGACGAACAGATGCGCGCCCTGTTCGCTTTCCTGCGCACCATGACAGTGCCCACCTCACTGTTCGCCGCCTCCGAAGACTGGAGCGACAACGACCTGAACAAACGCATCGACCGCGCCGCCCTCGAACTGGTCCTGCTGATGGAAAGCGGATTCGCCCACCAAGTCAAAGACCAATCATGGAACAGCTACCAGCACAGCTTCGGTAGCGCCGGGGGCAGCGAAACCACCGTCGACCTCGACACCGACCTCATGCGGCTCGCCACCGGTGGGGGAGCGGCCGTGAAACCGCGCGTCTGACCACCCGCCAGACGCTGTGGTCCACCTCACTCACGGCACCCGCCACCCCCGAAAAACCGTCCGTCCCCGTGTTAGTTTGCTCCGGTGACCGCGCCGATCGACACCCTCGACCAGGTCACCAGATATCTCGACCTCGCCGGTGTCTTCGCCTGCGCCATGCTCGGCGGCGCGGTATCCCGCACCGAAGGACTCGACCTGTTCGGATTCCTGGTCGTCGGTATCGTCTCCGGACTCGGCGGCGGCATCATCCGCGACACCCTGCTCCAACAAGGACCACCGGTAGCGCTCACCGACTACGCCTACCTGCCCACCGCCGTCGCCGGAACCCTCATCGCATTCCTCATCCACCTCAGCGAACACTCCTGGGACCGGCTGTTCACCGCCCTCGATGCCGCCGTCATCGGCTTCTGGGCGGTCACGGGCGCCCAGAAAACCCTCGCCGCGGGCCTCGGCTGGCTCCCCGCGGTACTCCTGGGCATCACCACCGCAGTAGGTGGCGGCGCCACCCGCGACGTCCTGCTCCGGCGGGTCCCGGCCGTCTTCGGCGGCAACGGCCTCTACGCCACCGTCGCCGCCGTCGTCGCAGGCACCATGGTCATCAGCACCTACCTCGGCGCCCCCGCAGTCGGCATCGTCGCCGGAATCTGCTGCTCCCTGCTGCTGCGCCTCGCCGCGGTCCGCTTCGGCTGGGGGCTGCCCAACGGACTGAACTGGCAGCCGCACACCCGCCTCGCCGCGGCCCTCCGCGGCCACCCCCCGCGTCGCCGCAGACGAAGCCGCGCATCCCGCCCGGAGACCGAGACAGGCAGCGCGACACCCGTCGGCGAACAGAACGGCAGTACCGACCACCTCTGACGCCGCACCTGCTCACCCCGAACCGCCCGTGCCCGGCGCTGCACCGACAACCCCACCGTTGGAAACTGGGCAACACTGGCGCGATATGGAACGATCGGCCACGTGACCAGCAGACCCACCGCGGAACAGCACCTCCGCGACCTCGCGCTGCTCCGCCGCGTCCGCGACCGGATGGACCGGGAGTACGCGCAACCTCTCGACCTCGAAGCACTCGCCCGCGGCGTGAACATGTCCGCCGGACATCTCAGCCGCCAGTTCAAACTCGCGTACGGCGAAGCACCCTACGGCTACCTCATGACCCGCCGCATCGAACGTGCCATGGCCCTGCTGCGCCGCGGCGACCTCAGCGTCACCGAGGTCTGCTTCGCCGTCGGCTGCTCCTCGCTGGGCACCTTCAGCACTCGCTTCACCGAACTCGTCGGGATGCCACCGAGCGCCTACCGACGCCAGGAGACCGACGCCACCGCGGGCATACCGTCGTGCACGGCGAAACAGGTGACCAGACCGATCAGGAATCGAGAAGCCCCGGTGACCGACCCGCAGCTAGCGTGATCGGCATGGACATCACCATTCACGCCAGCTACCTGCCGCAGAACGATCCCGAAGCCGCCATCGGGTTCTACCGCGACACCCTCGGCTTCGAAATCCGCAACGACGTCGGCTACAACGGCCTGCGCTGGATCACCGTCGGCCCGACCGGCCAACCAGGCACATCCATCGTCCTGCACCCACCGGCCGCCGACCCCGGCATCACCGACGACGAACGCAAAACCATCGCCGAAATGATGGCCAAAGGCACCTACGCGAGTATCAACCTCGCCACCGAAGACCTCGACGGGACCTTCGAACGCCTCCAGGCCGGAGACATCGAAATCGTGCAGGAACCCACCGACCAGCCCTACGGTATCCGCGACTGCGCCGTCCGCGACCCCGCAGGCAATATGGTCCGCATCCAGCAGTTGAGCTGACCACCGGACCGACACCACACAACTCTCCGGCCGACGCGAACGGCCGGAGAAACACCTGTTCACCACCGGCCCGCTGATACATTGCGGGCCGCCGAGAGAAGACCGCGCCGCTCCACCCGATCGGCCGGAGACAACGGCGACCGACCAGAGGGAGATAGATGAGCACCGCCACGAAGACCGGCACTCCGGCGTCCGCGACACACGCCGCCGACAGCCACGACCTGATCCGGGTCCAGGGCGCGCGCGTGAACAACCTCAAAGACGTCAGCGTGGAGATCCCGAAACGACGGCTCACCGTGTTCACCGGCGTCTCCGGCTCAGGTAAGAGCTCCCTGGTCTTCGCCACCATCGCCGCCGAATCCCAGCGGATGATCAACGAAACCTACAGCGCCTTCGTCCAAGGTTTCATGCCCACACTGTCCCGACCCGACGTCGACCTGCTCGAAGGCCTCACCACCGCGATCATCGTCGACCAGGAACGCATGGGCTCCAACCCGCGCTCCACCGTCGGCACCGCCACCGATGCCAACGCCATGCTGCGCATCCTGTTCAGCCGCCTCGGCGACCCGCATATCGGTTCACCCAACGCCTACTCCTTCAATATGCCGTCGGTCACCGCCAGCGGCGCCATCACCGTGCAGCGCGGCGCCAAAACGGTCTCCGAAAAAGCCACCTTCAGCCGCCTCGGCGGCATGTGCCCACGCTGCGAAGGGATGGGCTCGGTCACCGACTTCGATATGACCGCGCTCTACGACGAGAACCTCTCCCTCGACGACGGCGCCCTCACCGTCCCCGGCTACAGCATGGACGGCTGGTACGGCCGCATCTTCCGCGGCTGCGGCTTCTTCGACCCCGCCGAGCCGATCAAGAAGTTCACCAAGAAACAACTGCACGACCTGCTCTACAAAGAACCCACCAAGATCAAGGTCGAGGGCATCAACCTCACCTACGAAGGCCTCATCCCGAAAATCCAGAAATCGTTCCTGTCCAAAGACGTCGACGCCCTGCAACCCCACATCCGAGCCTTCGTCGAACGAGCCGTCACCTTCACCACCTGCCCCGAATGCGGCGGCACCCGGCTCACCAAAGAAGCCCTGTCCTCCACGATCAACGGCAAGAACATCGCCGACCTCTGCGCCATGCAGATCAGCGACCTCGCCGACTGGGTCCGCGAACTCGACGAACCCTCGGTCGCACCGCTGGTCAAAGGCCTGCAACACCTACTCGACTCGTTCACCGATATCGGACTCGGCTACCTCTCCCTGGAACGACCCTCCGGCACCCTGTCCGGGGGAGAGGCGCAACGCACCAAAATGATCCGCCACCTCGGCTCCTCGCTCACCGACGTCACCTACGTCTTCGACGAACCCACCATCGGCCTGCACCCGCACGATATCGCGCGCATGAACGACCTCCTGCGCCAACTGCGCGACAAAGGCAACACCGTACTCGTCGTCGAACACAAACCCGAAGCCATCGAAATCGCCGACCATATCGTCGATATCGGTCCGCGCGCCGGCAGCGAAGGCGGCCAGATCGTCTTCGAAGGCACCGTCGACGGACTCCGCGCCAGCAACACCCTCACCGGCCGCCACCTCGACGACCGTGCCGCCCTCAAGAAAACCGTGCGCACCCCGTCCGGCGCCCTCGAAGTGCGCGGCGCCGACGCCCACAACCTGCGCAACGTCGACGTCGACATTCCGCTCGGCACCCTCGTCGTCGTCACCGGCGTCGCCGGATCCGGTAAGAGCTCGCTGATCACCGGCTCGGTAACCGGACGAGACGGCGTCGTCACCATCGACCAGGGCGCCATCCGCGGCTCACGCCGCAGCAACCCTGCCACCTACACCGGCCTCCTCGACCCCATCCGCAAAGCATTCGCCAAAGCCAACGGCGTCAAACCCGCCCTCTTCAGCTCCAACTCCGAAGGCGCCTGCCCCACCTGCAACGGCGCCGGAGTCATCTACACCGACCTCGGCGTCATGGCCACCGTCGAATCCACCTGCGAAGAATGCGAAGGCAGGCGATTCCAGGCCGCAGTCCTGGAATACACGCTCGGCGGCCGCAATATCGCCGAAGTACTCGAGATGTCGGTCGCCGAAGCCGAAGAGTTCTTCGCCACCGGCGACGCCCGCATCCCCGCCGCCCACAAAATCCTCAACCGCCTCGCCGATGTCGGACTCGGCTACCTCCGCCTCGGCCAGCAACTCACCACCCTGTCCGGCGGTGAACGGCAGCGCATCAAACTGGCCACCCAGATGGCCGAAAAAGGCGGAATCTATGTCCTCGACGAACCCACCACCGGCCTGCACCTCGCCGACGTCGAACAACTGCTCGGACTCCTCGACCGGCTCGTCGACTCCGGTAAATCGGTGATCGTCATCGAACACCATCAGGCCGTGATGGCCCACGCCGACTGGATCATCGACCTCGGCCCCGGCGCCGGACACGACGGCGGCCGAATCGTCTTCGAAGGCACCCCCGCCGACCTTGTCGCCGACCGCGCCACCCTCACCGGCGAACACCTCGCCTCCTACATCGGCGCCTGACCAGATATCAGCGCACGAACGTACCGAACCCGTCCGAGTCGTAGAACTCCAGCCACAACCGGTCCCCGTCGAACCGGGCCTGCGAAATACTGCCCGGATTCGCACTCTCACCGACAGGGGAGAAGACGAACGTGTCACCGTCGCGATGCCGCAACGGCATCGCGACGTGCCGCGGCCCCATCGTCAACAACAGCGAATCGCCCTCCACCGACACCGACGCCGCACCGAAATAGTCATTTCCGTAACTGCCCGCATAATCCTCCAACGGCCGCTCCGGCGCGGGGGCAGCCGGCGGCGGCACCCCCACCAGCTCACCCGCCGGGGCGTTCAACTGCCCGAACGCCTTCGAATACAGCTCCCACCAGTTCTGCCGCACCTCACCGAACTGCACCAGATCCGAGAATTCCGCGTTCAATGTCTCCGGAACCCCGATCGGCGCCGCATTGGTCAGCGTCACAATCCCCACATTCGCCGACGGAATCATCGTCAGCGCCGTCGCCGCACCCTGATCGAACGCCCCCGAATGGCTCAACATCACCCGGCCCGCCGCCGAATTGCCCACATTGAAACCGAACCCGTAGTCGCCCGCCCGCGCATCCGGCTCACTCGGCGGCGACGACACCGATTGCGGCGACACCGCCGGTAACAGCGCCTCGGGCGCCACCAGCTGCTCACCGCCGTGCTTCCCGTTCGCCAGCACCATCATCATCCACTGCGCCATATCCGACACCGACGAACTGACACCACCGGCGGGGGACTGGGCATCGGGCTGACGGCCCGGCTGCGCCGGCCGGTACTCACCGTCCATCAGCACATGCCCCGAAGCCCGGTCACCGGCCGCCAGGAAATCGGCATACCGCGAACTGGTCGACGACATACCCAGCGGCCGGTAGATCGACTGCTCCGACAGCGCCGACCAGCGCTGCTTCGACGCATCCGCGACAGCCATCGCCGCCGCGGTAAGCCCGAAATTCGTATACGCGTAAGAATCACGGAACGGCGCCAACGGCAGCCTCCGCAACCGGTCCAGGATCTGAGCCCGGTCGAACCCCAGATCCTCCAACTTATCGCCCGCGTGCTCGGGCAGCCCCGAACGATGCGAATACAGGTCACCGACAGTCACATGATCACTCACATACGGGTCGCTCAACGCGAACCCCGGCGCCGGCTCCCGCACCGGCGTATCCCACTGCACCACGCCCGCCGCCACCTGACGCGCGACCACCGTGGCACCCACCGGTTTCGACAGCGACGCCAACTGGAACACCGTCTCGGGATTCACCGGCTGCCGCCCGTCGACATCCCGAACCCCGAAGCCCTGCTGGAACACCACCTCGCCGTCGTAGACAACGGCCACCGCCATACCCGGAATATTGGTGTTCCGCATCAGTTCGTCGGCCCGGTATTCGAGGGTGCCCAGAATGTGTTCCACCCGGCCGCGCGGAATGGCGACCCCCGCCGCCTGATCGGGCTGGGGTGCCTCCACCGACGTCGAAGGCGCGGCGGCCCCCGGGACCGGAGTCGGTTCCCGGTCGCCACACGCCGACACCAGACCCGCGGCAGAGATCGCCGCGACCCCGAGAGCTGCCACCCGCCGTCTGCGCATTGCCCGCCTCCGAGGTCGTCGCTGACCGAGCCCTGTCCGTGCGAGCCTAGCCCCAGCGGTTCGTCGCATCGGCGAACCGAACAGTGTCGGCTCGTCGCGGGGGAAGCGCCACCGTCCCGACGGTTCAGTCCAGGCAGAACTCGTTACCTTCGGGGTCGGCCATCACGATGAAGCCGGTTTCCATCGGGGGAGCGGGCTCGTGCCGACGGATCCGGGCCGCGCCCAGCGCCACCAGACGAGCACACTCGGTCTCCAAGGCCGCCATCCGCTCCTCACCCTGAAGTCCGGGAGCCGTCCGCACATCGAGATGGACGCGGTTCTTCGCGACCTTGTCCTCGGGCACCTGCTGGAAGAACAACCGCGGACCGTTCCCGGCCGGATCCTCGACGGCCGATCGCGTATTGCGCTGATCTTCCGGGACACCGATCCCGGCCAGGAAGTCATCCCACGCAGCGAGCGGATCGGCGCCCTCGGGCAGCTCGACACCGGGCGGACCCGGGTGAACATAGCCGAGTACCTCGCGCCAGAACGTGGACAGCGCTCGCGGATCATGGGCGTCGAAGGTGACCTGGATCTGGCGGCTCATCGGGTTGCTCCGTTCGCGGAAAGGTGAGTGTGCAGGTAGAGATCGCGCAGTAGGCAGACCTCGGACAGATGGTGGATCAGTTCGCGGTGGATGTGAAGCACCAGCGCCGCCACGGGCAGGTCGGGATACGGCTCGGCGTCACCGATCGGGTCCCGGAGCTCGGACGCGCCGATGGCGCGCACCCCCGCCAGCCAGGTATCGAGTTGGGTGCCCAGCTGATCGAGCGCACCGGCGGCGGTGCCCGCGTACTCCCACGTCTCGTACGATGCCGGGGCCGCACCGAAATGTGCCGCGTTACGGGCGGCGAGGACACCGACGATGACGTGGCCGAGCCGCCAGGCGATCGTGGTGAAGGGAGCCGGGACCGGCTGCGGGAAGGCGAAATCGATCGTGTGATCGCCCGCGCCCGCCTGCACCGGGGCCGTGGAGCTGCCTCGCGGCCGGACACTCCAGGCTTCCGGCACCGGCGACCAGAAGTACTCCTCATCGGTGAGCCCGGTGAGCCTGTCCCGCAGTTGATGGTTCCAGTGGAACTCCCATTGCTCGCGCAGTTGATGGTTCCAGTCGAATCCGTCTGCATCCATGGGGCAACTCTGGCACACCGAGCGGACAGGATCGGTCCACTATCTCTGGCGATGCAGGCCGCGATTTCACGGGTTCCGGATCCGGAAGGATTCATGAGCCAGGGATATCGGACCGGGTCCTCACTCACCTCCATTTCATCACAGGTGACGAAATGGAGGTAGGGGGAAGGATGTCCTGAAACGGCACCCGCCGTAACGCTTTCGGAGAATCGGCCGCATCGCACACGCCGGTAGTTCCGGGATATGGAAGGTCGGTTCCCATCGGACGAAACGCAGAGCGGTCCGGCGGATCCGTCCGCAGAACCCACTTCCGCTCGAACGCCGATAATCTACATTATGTCAACTTAAGCGCTGCGTATTGCATCAGATGAATCAGACGTACCTCCCCTGATCACCCCGGCGCCAACTCTCCGACTGCGTAAAACCCTGCTCCGACCTGGCGTGATCGACCCGCCGGGGCGCGTGTGGACCACCGGCCTAGTTGTATGCATCCGAGAAGGCGGCGGATGCACTTCAGCAAACGGCCCCGTAGCCAGCGCAGATACCCCTATGATTCATCCGGCGAATCAATGATTCATGAGATGAATCCGCTTTCTGGTCTTTGGGAGGATTGGGTTGGCTGTCGACAAGGTCGGTCGTGTGCGATTGGTCGAATCGGTTCCGCTGCTCCATCCAGAGCAGCAGACGGTGGACGAGATGCTCACTGGCTTCCGGAACCAGCAACTCGCCCGGAATTTGCAGGTATCCACGATCGACCAGCGGGAGCGCTTCGTGAAGCGATTCCTGGACTACACCAACGAATTTCCGTGGACATGGACACCGGCGCAGGTCGACGAGTTCTTCGGCGATCTGCGGTCGGTTAACCACGCCAAGCAATCGTCGATCCGCGGTTACAGTCAGGCGCTACGGCAGTTCTGCTCATATGTCAGCGATCCGGACTATGGGTGGGACCGAGTCTGTGAGCAGCGGTTTGGCACTCATCCGGCGCAGGTGTTCCACCGATGGAATACCGCCCAGCACGTCCAGGACAACGAATCGGATCCGAAGAAGCGGGCGTTCACGAAGCTGGAGTTGCAAGAATTTTTCGACTATTCCGACGATCAGGTCGCGCTGATCGCCGCGAGCGGCCGCAAGGGATATCTGCCGGCTTATCGGGACTCGGTGATGTTCAAGCTCGCCTATTCCTACGGGCTGCGATTCAACGAGCTGCGCCACCTGCAGACCATTGACTTCGCGCGGAATCCCCACGCGAAGGAATTCGGCCGCCACGGCCTGGTCCACGTCCGATACGGCAAGGCGAAACGAGGTTCAGCGCCGAAACGTCGCAGCGTATTGACTGTTTTCGCCTGGACACCCGAGATCATTACCGACTGGCTGACTCACGGCCAGCCTCATATGGACGACGGCATCGACTTGTTCCCGAGCGAGCGCAGCACTTTGGTTTCGGAGTCGACGTTGCTGAGGCGGTTCCGTCGATACTGCGACGTTCTGGGCTTCTCCCCCGGCTTGGACCTGCATTCGCTGCGTAGGTCGATGGCTACGCACCTGATCGAGGACGGTTGGGATCCGCTGTTCGTCCAGCAGCAGATGGGCCATGAGCACGCCAGCACGACGGCCCTATATACCTGTGTTTCCAGCGATTTTCGCACCCGCACGTTGCGGAAAGCATTGGACGCCACGGTGTCAGAGGCGCTGGGCTCGGATAAGGGAGAAGTGGTATGAAACGGGAAGTTGGCTACACCTGGCGCTTGGCCGAGCTGATGGCGCGCAATGGTATGCACAACAGCACCGAGCTGATGCCTCTGTTGCATGAGCGTGGAATCGAGCTATCGCGGCCGCAGGTTTATCGGCTGGTCAATCAACGACCCGAGCGGGTTTCACTGCAGATGATGGCGGCACTCTGCGACATCTTCGGCTGCGGCATCGAGGACCTGGTGGCGGTCACCGCGACCGATGTTCGGCGGCGGAAGGCCAGCTCGGAGACGAATGTCGTCGCACTGAACAAGGCGATACGGCCGAAACGCGCCAGGGTGATCAGCGATGCCGATTGATGTCAACGCTCGATCGACAACCCGAGGCCGACCGCGGACAACGGGCTCGTTCACCTGCGCCCGATGCCACCACAGCGCCAATAAACATCGGGTCGACTGGCCCGATGGCCGGATCTGCGGAACCTGTTTCCACCAGGCCATGCGAATGCGCGGCGTCTGTCCCGGCTGCAACGTCGAGCGGTTGCTTCCGGGGCGCGTTGACACCTATGACGATCCAGTCTGCGTTACTTGCGCCGGGATTCCGCGCAACTTCCATTGCGGAAGATGCGAAGTCGAGGGCGAGTTCTATCGGCACGGCATTTGCGCCCGATGCGCACTTCGCGAGGATCTGACCGGTCTCCTGCTTGACCACCCGTCCGACCCCAGCGCGATGGGTCGGCTCGTGGACGTGTTCTGCGCTGCCGATCGACCGGAGAGCATTCTCACCTGGAAACGATCGGCTGAGGTCCAAGATCTCCTACGCCGCCTATGCTCTGGAGAAATCCCGTTGACCCACGAGGCATTCGACACCGAAGGAGGCGGGCGGCGCGTCAACCACCTGCGGGCACTGCTCGAGCACCACGGCCTGTTGCCGTCACGGGACCGCCATCTGGCGAATTTCCAGGCCTGGATCGAGAAGAAACTCGACGCGATTACTGAGCTGTCAATCCGCCAACCGGTGGAGCAGTTCGCCAAATGGCATCATCTCGCACGTATCCGAGGAATGTCCGACGACGGCAAGAACACCCGAGGTCCGGCACATGCTTCCAAGCAGGAAATCACCGAGACCATCAAGTTCTTGACCTGGCTTCATGAGACGCACGCTGGCACCGCCAGCAGTTGCACTCAGCAGGACATCGATGAATGGCTCACGACCGGGCCTACCACCCGGCATTCGATACGGACATTCTTCGTCTGGGCAAGAGAGGCCCGGATGAACACGGCCGTCGCCATCGGATTTCGTCAGCCAAAGTCGGTTCCCCTCATCACTCAAGAACAGCGGATTGAATGGCTCCGCGAACTACTCACCGGCGACAGCGAGACGCTTTCCTGCCGGATCGCCGGCATACTGCTACTGCTCTACGCGCAGCCCCTCGTGAAGGTCGCGGCCTTAAAGACCACTGCCATCGTCGTGACACCTCACGAGATGTTGCTCTCACTGGGAATGGATCCGGTTACCGTTCCGAAGCCGTTCGACGAGCTTCTGCGGGCCCATCTTGCGAACCGGCCGAACTTGCGCACAGCTGGGGGCACCAGCGACTGGTTATTTCCGGGATATCGCGCGGGGCAGCACATCCATCCCACCTACCTCAGGAACCGGGTTCGGGCGCTCGGCATCGACCTGCTGGGCTCACGGAACACCGCACTTCGGACTCTGGTGGGCGCAGTGCCCGCGCCGCTGGTCGCCGAGATGCTCGGCTACAGCAACCAAGTCGCGCACCGCCACGCCGCACTGGCCGCCGAGCCCTGGGCTCGGTACGCGACGAAATGACCAAACAGGCCCAGTGAGCTAATGACTGGACGCTCCCCCTTGTGAGCGATATTATGAGCGGTATCGCTCACAAGGGGAGTTGCGTTGGGGCAGAACATAAGTGTCGAGGAAGCTGCGCTTCGGACGGGCAAGTCGGTGGCCACCATTCGGCGTCTACTCGCCAGTGGAAACCTTTCCGGCGAGAAGGTGGGTGGCAGGTGGCTGGTGCATGGGGATCGACTTCCCTCGCGACCCGCTGATGCCACCACCAGTGCGGCGCCACTTGAGTTGGATCCGTCAACCGCCATCAAATTCTTGATGAAGACCGATCGCAGAGATCTGTGGGTTCCGGACATTCTGAACTGGGAAGACACTCGAGCTCGTCCAGATGCGGCGATCTCCTCGGCGCTGTCTAAGTGCTCGACCGGCCAGGCCGACCCGTTCGAAGTGGTCGAAGTTCCCAAGGGAACTCTGTTAAGTCGTGCAGGCGCCTTACTGAGCGTAGAGGACCGCCTCGCTTATCACATGCTGTGTTCGACCTTCGCCCAGAAGGTCGAAGCTGCTCTGTCGGATCGTGTCTTCAGTTCGCGACTCAACAAGCGCCCTGGCCCCTTCTTTGTACCTGGCATATCGCAATTTTCAGCTTTCCTTGAGACCGTGGAGGAGAAGGCTGGACTGGAATCCTGGGTAGTGTCGACAGACCTTGTGAGCTACTTTGAGACAATTAGCCACGAACTTCTGTTTGAAGATCTCCGCGATCTGGGTGTACCGGAAGAGATTACGCGCCCGCTCCGGACGCTGCTCAAGACTTGGCGCAGGTCTTCGCGCGGTGGACTTCCAATCGGTCCCGATGCGTCGCGTCTTCTCGGGAACCTGTTTCTCGTCAGGGTCGACCGGCAAATGTTGACCGAAGGGTTCGACTACTACCGATACATGGACGATGTACGAATCGTTGCGCCCTCTGAGCGGGACGGCAGAGCCGCACTGCGGCGATTCGAGGTCCTATGCCGAAAACGTGGTCTTATCGTGGCCGGGGCCGGCAAGTCCAAGATTGAAAAGACCCGACCCGGTGCCAAGTCGGATGAAGATGCGCCATTCAAGTGGGCCGAGTACGCGCTGCGTAACGGCTTCGACGAGTCACGCAAGATTCTACGCGACATGTTCAATGATGCTCTGACCGAGCAGGTAATCAAGCGTCGCCATGCCCGGTTCGCGCTGTTCCGGCTCGGGCGGTTAGTTGATCGCGGGGTGCTCAAGAGGGTACTGAAGCGGCTGGAGCAGCTGACCGAGGTATCCAAGGACTCCGCGTTCTATCTAAGGTCGTTTATATCCGAGCGGCATGTTCAGTCGGCGATCACCCAATATCTAGGCGAACCCGGAGAGCCGGGGCTTGAGAAGTATCAGGAGGCGTGGCTAATTGCTGCCATGCTGGAGGTGATCCACAAACCACCGGTTGAGTGGATCGCGTACGCTCGCAGAATCGCTTGGGATGCAAACCAGCCGCAATTCCTCCGAAGTTTGGCATTTAATTTGCTTGCATTGGGGCACGACCCGGATGATATCGCTAAACTGGTCGAGCTTGCCGAGACAAACTACGACGGCGGGTTAGTTCGGGGCGCCCTTGTGGCTTTGCGTCGGATCGATCGACTGTCACGCCGCACACAAACGACAACACTGGCACGACACCCCACCCTCCAAGGAACCGTGGACTACCTGGTACCACGCGACTCATTGCCGTCTCTGGTGCAGGAGGGGCTCTGGAGTCCAATCAAGCCAGCGTGAGTCAGACTCTACTGTTCAATAGCCTGGGTTGCCGCCGCATACGACTGATCGGCCGCGAGCAAGTTGCAACAGCTAGTAGTCCATGTTGGCGATCGTGTCGGCCGAGGATGCGTACACGTCGATCAACCGCTCAAGGGCGCCATCGGACTCGATGCAAGCAAGAACCTGCGCCCTGAATACAGCGTCGAACCGGACGTCGAGACCGGAATCGATCCACTCCATTGCGTGAGGGATCGTCCGACCTAGATAGGCATCAATCTCGTCGAACAAGGCGAAGACGCCTTGGATGTCTGTATCCGAGGCGGCGTGGAATGGGAACAGCGGGCTGTCGCGGATGCCGGACAGCCCGATCGGCAAGGCGCCGATCCCCGGCGTGTGCAGGTAGATTGTAGCGCCATGCCCCTTCTCGAAACCCCCGTGAGAGTAGGGGTTGCGCCATCGCTCGACCACCATGATCAGCCGCTCGCGGAGGTGCACCGCTTCCGAGTCCGAGTGGCCCATTACGCGCCGCCACTTCTCGCCCCAGCGGTCACCGATGATCTTGGTGAGGTCGTCCGTAGTCGGGTCGAAGTCCAGGAAAGGCAACGCTAGGACGAAGTCGTGCTCCAGCGAGCTGACAAAGGCCGTGATAGCGGCCACGAGGTCATGGAAGGCGTGCATCGCCATGACGTTCTTACCCAGCAGGAACGTTGACCACGAGCCGAACTCGTTCGTCCCGCTCTCTGTAATGTCGTGAACCATATCGGGGTTGGTGGCCCGTTCGCGGAAGTAGTCGTAGGCCTGGCGCAACTGTCGGTGCTGGTTCACGACCGTGACGTCGCCGGTATTGAGGGTGTCACTCGCCGTCGCGGCCAAAAGCCCTTCCACAGTCTTGACCGCCGACCCAAGTTTCTTCCGTATCTTAGTCAGCAGTTCATCCGCCTGGTCCTCGGTGAGGTTGCCCCAGATACGCAGCCGGAGGCCGAACTTCTGGTGGGCGAGTTCGCAGTGATAGCCCTTGTAGGCAAACGACACCCACCACGCCACCTTCTCCCCGGGGCCGTCGTGGCGAATCCCGATGAGAGTCAGCGCATGACGAAGCAGCACTGGGATCGGAGCCTCCTGCGGCGCGAGCGTCGCACGGTACGACGGCAGGTCGTAGTAACGCTCCTCAAGCGCCTTCGGCGGGGAAAAATCACGCAGCGAGGTGCTGGACAATAGCTTCCCAGCAGCTTCTTCCCTGTCTGACACACATCAAAGGATGCCAGACGGGCCACTCCCAGGCCGAAGGATGTGGGGATCAATATGCAGTAATCGAATATGCAGGGTTACCAGTAGCTCGATGGAAGCCCTTCCCTGTCGGCGTCGGCGTCGGCATCACCCCCTCACCTACGCGTCTGCTTCAGCACTCCGAACAGGCCCAGTGGGTGACTTCCGTTCGCCATTCGGCAGGCCGGAAATCACCCACGGTCGATACGACATGCTCAGCTGCGATGAAATATCGACCTCGAACGCCTTCTCAGCGAAGCATCCATTTCGAATAGCGCTCCCACCACTGCAGGTAGTCGTCGAAGATCGGACCTTCGAGGGGTGGAACATCGAACCCTGCCACCAAGGTCTGGAGGTTATCGACCAGTGCGGCGCGGCTTCGCCTGAGTTCTCCGACTACCCGCGGGTACTCCTCGTGGTTCAGATACCAGGCACTGTTCGCATACACCGTTTGGAGTGCGTACGCCGCACCCACTGCGTGCAGGAGATTTCGCGCTTTCGGATCGCCAGCGGCGCGGGCCTCCAGATGGAGGGCGGTCGCTGCCAGACGGTGCCCGGTGGCTTCACTCAACTCGATCGCTGCTGAATCTGGTCCCAGAGCCACGCTCGCGGGATGGTGGACACCGCGGGCCTGGTAATCCGCGATCGCGGCTTCCCGGTCTACCAACATCCGGACATACCAGGGCAATTCCGACGGCGTGGCCGGTAGCTGTAGCGCAGGCAGGTCGAGCCCGCGCTTCCCTGCGGTGACCTGCATGATCTGATTCTCGCCCTCCGCGGTGACAATGGCCGCGATATTGCCGAGCCAGTCGACAATGAGGTTGCTGCGAAGCGCTCCCTGCGCCGCGGTGCGCTCCCGGCACATCCTCAACGCGGCCTGCGCGTCGTTCGAGAGCAACGGCTTCGCAAGCATCGCCAGTAGTGCTTGTTTCCTGAACCCTCCGGCGCCGTCGGCGCGCATATCCCGAAGATGGCGACCGAGCACGCTGATGGCGTAGACGTCGGCGAGTGCTGAGACGACATCCCGGAGGACTGCATCGCGCTCGGACATCACCACACCGCTACCGGACTGGCGTTGTCCGGCGTAGTTGACCAAGCCCGCCAGGCCTGCACGGGCACTTGCGGCGGCTGCGTTGGCCAGATCGAGTCGGCCTTCGCCCAATACGGCGATGGCTTTGTGGAAGCGT
This sequence comes from Nocardia sp. NBC_01329, assembly GCF_035956715.1. Lineage (NCBI taxonomy): Bacteria > Bacillati > Actinomycetota > Actinomycetes > Mycobacteriales > Nocardiaceae > Nocardia > Nocardia sp. NBC_01329. The sequence continues at coordinate 2,364,754 of NZ_CP108381.1, forward strand.
TGACGGACCGGTACCTCGCATTCGAAGGTGCCGTCGGTATGCATTTCGGCCCAGTTACCGCCCAGTAGCGACTCTCGCGGCAATCGGACGCGGTCGAACCTGATCATGGCATGGTCCATCGGCGCATCGGGCTTGTCGGGTAGCGCTTGGACGTACACGCCCTGTGCGAGTGCCGGCTCTGCTCGTAGATCGAGGAACGGAAAAAGGTGCTGCAGAATCCGCAGCGGGCCGCTGCGCCGAGGGCGCGCTCGCAGCTTCAGCAGGAACGGCAGGACGCCTTCGTCTCGACCGTCGATCAAGAGACGTGCGGTGACCACAACGGTCTTCGGCACCCCCGGATCGGCGACATTCGGCATGAACTTCACTGCGCCCATGGACGGAGTGGTGAGTATGAAGTCGCCCGTCTCCGGGTCCCACACTGCGGTCGTCTGATGGTCGGCGCCGTTGGTGCCGGCGAGTTCGGTCAGCATCAGGACTCCGAGTGCTTCGCCGGTGTCCAACTCGGTCAGGCACTCCTGCTGATATTCAGAGCCGTTGCCCAATCCCAGGATTGCCCCGATGGCGAGATCGAAGTGTCCGGTCAACACCAGCAACAGCCGCGGTGCCAGGACCTGCGCCGCATCGCACAACGCGCCCCTCAGTTGCGGGTCAGCGGAGATCTCCCGCGCAGGCAGACCGATGCGGGCGAGGAAGGCGCGAAGAAATGCGGGTGCTCGGCGTGTCTCCTCAGTGTACGTCGTGTTCAGCAACGGGCGGTCGTCCACGCTGCGAACGATGTCGCGCAGTTGGCGATGCAATTCGCCGTGCGCTCCGAGGATCGCTGTCTGCAATGCGGCGATCGTGGCCGCTGCGGTGGGGACGGGGCGTCCCGGTTCTGTTACGGCGGTGCCCCTGTCGGCGCGGCCGTTCACAGATACCAGTGGGATTTCTATTGTCATGGTGCACTCACTCTGAATACGCGGGGGGCCAGGTCGCTGGCCCGCGAACTGTGCGACCCTTACTGCTCTTGTGGAGCAGTAAGGCCTCGGCCAAGCGATCTCACCTCAGCTACCCATAGACACGCCCTTTCCTCTGCGGGTATCCGCTTTTACATGGCGATTACCGGGAATGCGGCCAGCGCGCGATGGAATGGGCCCGGACGCCATTCCAGTTCCTGGGCCGCGACGGTCAACTGCACGTCGGGACGGAGATCCAAGAGTTGGGTTATGGCATCGTGCGCGATCGTGTACGAGGCAGTCTGTGCCTGCTTGGGGCACGCGTGCTGGCTCGGGCCGCCCCAGGCGAGGTGCGCGCTGTTGAGGGCGGCTTTGTCGGCGCCGTACTCCGGGTCGCGACAGCATGCAGCCATACTGATGATCACCGGTTCGTCGGCCGGCAGCCAATCTTCATCGAGCGGAACCGGGCTCGCTGGATATGTGACACACAAGTTGGCCAGCGGCGGGTCTTTGGCGAGGATCTCATCGATCGCGGCGTTGATCGGCGGTGTTTGGCCCGGCGTCTGGTACTGGTCGTACCGGGGATCGGTCAGCATCACCAGTAGGGCGTTCGCTGCCAGGTTCACAGTGATCTCGATACCGGCCGAGCAGTTGGTGACTTGGGCGTGGATCAACTCCTGATCGGTGAGATTCTCGTGATGGCGAACCAGATAAGTTGTGAGATCCTCACTGGGTTGCGCCTTTTTGAGATTGCATAGTTCCAGGAGTGCGCCGTTCATCATGCGGTCGACTTCGTCCTGGCCTACCTGAGCCTCGAACAGTGCCTTGCTGGCTGCGGCGATCTGTTGCCCTATCGAGTCCGGGCAACCCATGATGTGGTTGACCACCGATGAGAAGACCAGGGGTACGAAGTACTCCCCTATGAGGTCGACCGGAGTGTCGGTCGGGAATGTCTCGATCAGGTTGAAGGCATTCTGTTCCACGATCGGGCGGAGGGCGGTGATGTCGAGGTCGGCCAAGGCATCGTTCGCCGCGGCCCGGAGCCGCCGGTGGACTTCGCCACCGTTGCGCAGTGCATTGGGTCGCCACCCGAGCATCGGTACAATATTGAGTTCCCGGTCGCGCGGCAGATTCGCCTGCCACCGACGGGGGTCGGCGGGAAATCGCACTGGGTCGTGCAGAATGGCCACCGCGGTCTTGTAGTTCAGGACCAGCGTCGCGGGAATACCTTCCTCGATCCACACCGGGGCTAAGGAGCCGAACCGTCCGCGCATCCACTCGTAATACCTGTGCGGGTCATTGGCGAAATCTTGAGTGTAGATCGCAACGCGTTCCGAATCCGGTACGGACGGCGGCGCTGATTGGTGCGCGCCGCCCGGCCGCAGTTGCATCTGGTCGTACAAGAGGGGTGTCTCCTTTGGTATCTGTAAGGGGTGGCAAGGCGCGCACAGGCGGGAGGGATGCCTCGGTCCGCACGGGCGATTCGATGGAGTCAGCCGAGGTGTGGAGCCTTACCTGGGGGGCGCCGACGCGCTACACCGGCTATGGGCAGCGATCCGTACGGTTCGTGCGACCTCGACATGTCCTGCACTCCCAACGTTTCGCATGGCCGGAATACGCCGAGTTCCTGCGCCCTATCGGTGGACTCGGTCGCCGCAATGTGTTCTACCGGCTTGTGTTTCGACAACGGCGCCAGATGATACCGACCGGCGATCAGTGGCGCAGGTCTTCCTTCGCCCGCCGCGGTACGGGCAGCAGTGCCGGAGGGCCGATCGGGCTCGGACGTGGGACCTTCCGGTGTTGAAGTGCACTCCGATCGAGCGGACCGTGCGATAGGTCTGTGCGACACAACGGGTTCGGCATCTGCGCGGTGTACTGAGCGGACCCGGTCGACTCGGGGCGTGGGTCTGTCCGGAGGAATCGCGGCGAGCCGGAAACGGGAGTGAAGGAGATCGGAGGTCGCCTGACTCTGCGGCGCTACCGTTGCCGCACAGTTGCCGTTGACCGACCGAGACACGAAAAGTATTGTGCCACAAACAGTCTTCCGGCTCATCGTGAACTACTACAACAATTGGTCTAGGCCGATGACCTGGTCTTCTGTCTCGCCCTCCTGACCAGGCGGTACTCACAACCGTCGGATATCGGAACTGTCTACCGATTCGCCGGAATTGTTTCCCTACAAAACGGTCGGTATTGTTCGAGGATTCATCGATCGAGGCGGGTGTTGAGGATTCGGGCGATCTGTTCGATCGCCGGCGGGGTTGTCATGGCGAGGTGAGCGGCGTCGATATCGATATTCGAGATCTGCCCGCGGACCACCGGCACCCAACCCTCGTAGCCGGTGGCGTCGGGACTGCGGTCCGCTGTCGCCGTGAAGTACAGCAGGTCACCGTCGAGGACCTGTGGCCGCCAGATACTCGCCGCGCGCATGGACTGGTTGTAGGCGTCGGTCATCCGCTCGATCATGTCGGCGTCGACCGCGAACCCTTCCCCGAGGTGCGTCCTGATGAGGTCGGCGGCCTCCTGCGGGGTGGCGGTCTCGTCGACGAAGTCGATGCCCAGGACCGGACCGAGGTTGCTGATCAGTTCGCCGGCGGTGACCGTGACGACTTCCGCGGGGTCGATGTTGTCGGCCTCGGCGTCCAGTAGTGCCAGCAGGGCGACCTGCTCCCCCGCTGCCCGCATCTCTACGGCGATCGCGTGGGCGATCTGACCGCCCAGCGACCAGCCGAGTAGATGGTAGGGGCCGTGTGGCTGGACCTTCCGGATCTCGGCGAAGTATCGGCGGGCGGTTTCCTCGATGGTGGCGGGTCCCGGGGTCTCGCCGCTGATCTGAGGTGCCTGGATACCGTAGATCGGCCGGTCGGGTGAGAGGTATTCGGCGAACGGGCGGTAGCTCCAGGCCAGACCGGAGGCGGGATGGACGCAGAACAGTGGGGCCCGGTCGCCGCCGGTGCGGATCGGCAGCAGCACATCGAAACCGAAGGCGGCGGCCGGATCGGTGTCGATGTGGCCGGAGCGCATACCCGATTCGATCCGCTTCGCGAGATCGATCGGGCGCGGGTCCGACAGTATCCATCGGATCGGGACGTCGTAGTCGAGTTCCTTCTTCAGTTCGCTCACCACCTGCACCGAACGCAGCGAGTTGCCACCGAGTGCGTAGAAGTCGTCGTCGGCTCCGACACGCTCCACTCCGAGTACGTGCCCGTACGCTCGGACGACCTCGCCTTCCAGCCAGGACGCCGGCTCCCGGAACTCCCCGACCGCGAATTCCGGTTCCGGTAGATGGTTGCGATCGAGTTTGCCGGAGGCGGTGAAGGGGACGGTGTCGAGGACCATCACCGTGGTAGGCACCATGTAGCCGGGTAGTTCGGTGGCCGCGTGGGCGAGGACCGCGGCGGTGTCGACGGTGGCGCCGGTCGCCGGCGCCAGGTAGCCGACGAGTTGATCACCGGCCGCGGTGGTGTGTACCGCGACGATCGCGCGGGCGACGGTGTCGTGTTCGGCGAGTACGGCTTCGATCTCGCCGAGCTCGATCCGCAGCCCCCGCAACTTCACCTGGAAGTCGGTGCGGCCCAGGTACTCCAGTTCGCCGCTCGGGAGCCGGCGTGCCAGGTCGCCGGTGCGGTAGAGCCGCTCCCCCGCGGTGAACGGGTCGGGTACGAATCGTTCCGCGGTGAGTCCGGGCCGGTCCTGGTAGCCGCGGGCGGCTTGGTTGCCCGCCAGATACAGGTCTCCCGCGACGCCGGGCAGTGCGGGCTGCAACCGGCTGTCCAGCACGTAGGCGCGGACGTTCCATACCGGTGCGCCCATCGGGATGCTGCCGTCGTCGTCTTCGGTGACGAGGTGTTCGGTGGCGTGCAGGGTGAATTCGGTGGGCCCGTACAGGTTGTGCAATCCGACGTCGGGCAGAACCCGGCGGGCGGCGGTGACGACTTCCTGGCCGAATGCCTCACCGCCCACGAGCAGTGCCCGCAGTGATGCCAGCAGCGATCGCCGCGGGGTCGCCTCGGCGAACGCGGCGAGCATCGAGGGCACGAACGAGGTGAGGGTGACCCGGTGGGCGGCGATGGTTTCGGCGAGGTAGACGGGGTCGGTGTGTCCGTACGGTGCCGCGATGATCATCCGCGCGCCCGCGATCAGAGTGGCGAACAATTCCCATACCGAGACGTCGAAGGTGGCCGGGGTTTTCTGCAACACCACGTCGTCGGGGGTCAGTGAATAGGTTCCGTTGATCCAATGCAACTGGTTGAGTACCGCGCGATGCGGGACCGATACGCCTTTGGGGCGGCCGGTGGAGCCGGAGGTGAACAGGACGTAGGCGACGTTCTCGGGCCGCAGCGGTGCCAGGCGTTCGCTGTCGGTGACGGGGCTGTCGTCGTATCCGGAGACGTCGAGGCCCTGCAGTGTCGACAGCACCACGACGGGTTTCGCCGTGTCCAGCATGTAGTCGATGCGGTCGGCCGGATGATCCGGGTCGATCGGGACATATCCGCCGCCGGCGGCGTGTATCGCGTACATGGCGGTGACCTGGTCCAGTGACCTGTGCATCCGCAGGGCCACCAGAGTTTCCGGGCCCACCCCGCGAGCGATGAGCAACCGGGCCAGGCGGTTGACGCGGGACGCGAACTGCGTGTAGGTCAGTGTCTCGTCCGGCGCGGTGACGGCAGGCAGATCGTGGTGGGTGTGCACCGAGGCGGTGAACACCGAGGCGAGTGTCTCGTCCGGCGCGAGGGGGTAGGCGGTGGTGTTCCACCGCACGAGTTCGGCGTCGCGTTCGTCGGCATCGAGCAGGTCGACATCGTGTACGGGCCGGGCGGGGTCGGTCGCCATCGCGTCGAGTAGCCGTAGCAGCCGGTCGACGATGGAGGTGGCGGTCGCTTCGTCGAAGAGATCGGTGGCGTAGGTGATGCCACCGGTGATCCCGGTCGGTGCGCCGGTGGCGTCGTGGGAGTCCGATACGGTGACCTGGAGGTCGAACAGGGAGGTTCCGGTGTCGGCTTCGACGGCCGATACCGATAGCTCCGGGAGTTCGAAGTCGGTGGTGGCGAGGTTTTGGAAGGCGAGCATCACCTGGAACAGCGGGTGGTGGGCGTGGGTCCGCACCGGGTTCATTTCCTGTACCAGGCGTTCGAACGGGACATCAGCGTGCCCGAACGCGGCCAGGTCGGTGCCGCGTACGTGTTCGAGTAGTTGGGTGAACGACATCCCGGGGGTGAGCCGGGTCCGCAGCACGAGAGTGTTGACGAACATGCCGACCAGATCGTCGAGCTCCGGTTCGCCGCGCCCCGCGTACGGGGTGCCGATGGCGATATCGTCGGTATGCGCGAGCCGGGACAGGGTGGCTGCGAGGGCGGCGTGGAAGACCATGAACAGGGTGGTGTTGTGGGCTCGGGCGACCTGTTCCAGTTTCGCGTGCAGGTCGGCGTCGAGCTCGATCGGCACGTTCGCGCCCGCATAGGTCTGGGTGGGCGGCCGCGGCCGGTCGGTGGGTAGTTCGAGCAGCGCGGGCAGGTCGGCGAGCTGGGCGGTCCAGTAGTCGATCTGCGCGCGCAGCAGCGAGTCGGGGTCTTCCTCGGTGCCCAGCACGCTGTGCTGCCATATCGCGTAGTCCGCGTACTGCACGGTGAGCGGTGGCCAGGCGGGCTGTTCGTGGTGCAGTCGCGCCGAGTAGGCGGCCATCATGTCCCGGGCGAGCGGGGCCAGGGAGGATCCGTCGCCGGAGATGTGGTGCAGCACCACGGCCAGGATCCATTCGTCGTGCCCCAGTTCGTACAGGCGCACCCGGAACGGTACTTCGGCGGTCACATCGAACACCGCCGAGACGAAGGCGGAGAGGTCGGCTACCAGTTCGGCTCGTTCGACCGGGGTTACGGTCATCGGCCGTACCGCGTCGGCGGCGGGGAGTACGACCTGTGCCGGTGCGCCTTCGAACTGCGGGTAGACGGTGCGCAGTACTTCGTGCCGGGTCATCACGTCGTCGACGGCGCTGCGCAGGGCGTCGATATCGAGTTGCCCGGTCAGCCGGATCACGATCGGGATGCTGTAGGCGGCGGAGTCGGGTTCGAACCGGTTCAGGAACCACATCCGCTGCTGTGCGTAGGACAGCGGGATACGGTCGGGGCGTTGCTGCGCGGTGAGCGCGATCCGGCCGGTGTCGGCGTGTGATTCGGCGCGTGCGGCCAGTTTCGCGACGGTGGGCGCTTCGAAGATCATCGATACCGGGACCGAGGCGTCGAGTGCGGCGCCGATGCGGGCGGCGACGCGAGTCGCGACCAGGCTGTTGCCGCCGAGTTCGAAGAAGTCGTCGTCGGCGCCCACCGGACCGTCGACGCCGAGCAGTTCGGCGTAGACCCCGGCCACGACCTCCTCCACCGGGGAGGAAGGGGCCCGGAACTGCCTGGCCTGGAGTACAGGTGCGGGCAGGGCCTTGCGGTCGAGTTTCCCGTTGGGCGAGAGCGGGATCTCGTCGAGCACCATCACCGCGGCGGGCACCATGTAGGAGGGCAATACGTCGGCCGCCGTCGCGATGAGTTCTTCGCCGGAGACACTGCTGCCCGGTGCCGGTACCACATAGGACACCAGCAGGACGGGGCCCATGCCTTCGCGGCGGGGCACGGTCACCGCGAACGAGACGTCGTCGCGGGCGCCGAGTACTGCGTCGATTTCGCCGAGTTCCACGCGGAAGCCGCGAACCTTGACCTGGAAGTCGTTGCGTCCGACGAATTCCAGGTCGTGGCCGGCGTTCCAGCGCACGATGTCGCCGGTGCGGTACATGCGCAGACCGGCGTCCCCGTAGGGGTCGGCGACGAAACGTGCGGCACTGGTGCCGGTCCGGTTGAGGTAGCCGCGGGCCAAGCCGGGGCCGGCCAGATACAGTTCGCCGGCCACTCCGACGGGAACCGGCCGGAGCCGGGAGTCCAGCACCAGGGCCCGCATCCCGGGGCGGGGGCCACCGATGCGTGGCCGGTCCCCGGGAAGCATGCAGGGCGCCCCGGTGGCGACGACCGAGGTCTCGGTCGGTCCGTACAGGATCCGGAATTCTCGCGTACCGGCGCTGTCGGTACCGGCCCACCGGTTCACCAGATCCGAGGGGACCTCTTCACCGCCGGACATGACGACTTGCAGGTCGTCGAGGCCGGCCGGGTCGACCGACGCGAGGGCCACCGGTGTGACGAACGCGTGGGTGACACGCTGGGTGCGGAGCAGATCGGCGAGTTCGCTGCCGCCGTACATTCCGGGTGGGGCCAGTACCAGTGTGGAAGCACCTCCGGTCGCGAGCAGGATCTCCAGCAGTGAGGCGTCGAAGGACGGTGAGGCGAAATGCAGTACCCGGGAGGTGTTCCCGGTGCTGTGCCCGGCGTGTTGGGCTGCGAGGAAATCGGCGACAGCACGGTGTTCGACGGCGACGCCCTTGGGTACACCGGTGGAGCCGGAGGTGAAGATGATGTAGGCGGTGTTGGTGGCCCGCAGCGGGGCCTGCCGGTCGTCGTCGGTGATCGGGTCGCCGGGTAGCGCGTCGATCCGGGCGCGGACGGTGTTGTCGTCGAGGACGAGCCAGTCCAAGGCTTCGGGTAGGTCGGTCCGCGCCGTCGTCACCGTCACCCCGAGTGTGGCGCCGGAATCGATGACCATCTGTTCGATCCGGCTCGCCGGGTAGCGAGGGTCGACCGGTACATAGGTGGCACCGGACTTCACGGTTGCCCACCAGGCGACCACCGATTCCACCGATCGGGTCGCGGCGACCAGCACCGGGTCCTCTGGTCCGGCGCCGCGCCGGATCAGCTCCCGGGCCAGCCGGTTGGAGCGGATATCGAGTTCGGTGTAGGTCAGTTCGGTGTCTCGGGAGACCAGGGCGGTGCCGTCGCCGTTGTCCCGTACGGCTGCGGCGAAAGCGTCGGGTAGCAGGGCGGGTGCGCCTTCGATTCGCGGCCCGACACGAGAGATCAGGGTGGTGTGTTCGTCCGCGTCGAGCCAGTCGATATCGCCGACGGCTGTCGAGGGGTCGGCGGCGACGGCTTCCAGTACCCGGATCAGGCGTTGGGCGAATCCGGCGACGGTCGCTTCGTCGAAGATGTCGCGGGCGAACATCATCATGCCGGAGATGCCCTGGGCGGCACCGGCTTTTCCGTAGGAGTCGGCGACGACGAGCTGCAGGTCGAATTGGCACATGCCGGTGTCCACTTCGGCGCGGGACACCGTGACGTCGGGCAGGACCACGTCGACCGACGACAGGTTCTGGAATGCCAGCGCCACCTGGAACAACGGGTGCCGGTCCGCCGATCGTTGCGGTTTCAGCTCTTCCACCACACGTTCGAAGGGGACGTCGGCGTGTTCGAAGGCCTGCAGATCTGTTTCCTTCGTCCGGGTCAGCAGGTCGGCGAACGGTTCACCGGGGCGTATCGGGGTGCGCAGTACCAGGGTGTTGACGAACATTCCGACCAGGTTGTCGAGGCCGGGTTCGCCGCGTCCGGCCATCGGGGTCCCGACCACCACATCCTCGGTGCTGCCCAACCGGCCGAGAACCACTGCGAGGGCGGCGTGCAGAACCATGAACAGTGACGAGCCCCGGGCGTGGGCCAGTTCCATCAGCCGTTCGTGCAGGCCGGCGCCGATTTCGAGGGGGACCCGGCCGCCGGACAGTGAGGCCACGGCCGGCCGGGGCCGGTCGGATGGTAGATCGAGCCGGTCGGGTGCGCCTGCCAGGGTGGCGCGCCAGAACTCCAGTTGGGCCGACATGAGCGAGTCGGGGTCCTGCGCGGATCCCAGCATCCGGCGCTGCCACAGGGCGAAGTCGGCGTACTGCACCGGCAGCGGCTCCCACAGCGGCGCGTGTCCGGCGACCCGGGCGGCGTAGGCCCACATCACATCGCGCGACAGCGGGCCCATGGACTGGCCGTCACCGGCGATATGGTGGACCACCAGTACCAGCAGGTATTCGGGGGTGTCGTCGTCGGTGCCGGTCTCGAACAGGCCGACCCGCATCGGCACCTGCACGGTCACGTCGAAACCGCCGCGCAGGAATTCGCCGACCACATCCGGGATCGCGGCCGTGTCCACGTGCACCGGTTCCAGTGCGACCTCGGGTTCGTCCAGGATCACTTGTTCGGGCTCGCCGGCGGTTTCGGGGTAGATCGTCCGCAGCACTTCGTGGCGGTCGGCGATATCGCGTAGCGCGGCGGCGAGTGCGGCGGTGTCGAGGTGGCCGGTCAGCCGCAGCATCACCGGAATGTTGTAGGCGGCCGAATCCGGTTCGAAGCGGTTGAGGAACCACATTCGTTGCTGCGCCAGCGACAGCGGGATCGGGTCGGGACGGACTCCCGCCGTGAGGGGAACCCGGTCGCCGCCGTGCAGGGATGCCGCGTATTCGGCGAGTCCGGCGACTGTCGGTTCCTCGAACATGGATCGCACCGGTACCCGCACGTCCAGGGCGGCACCGACCCGTGCCACGACCAGTGACGCGCTGAGCGAGTCGCCGCCGAGCTCGAAGAAATCGTCGTCGGCCCCGACTCGTTCGATGCCGAGCACGTGTTCGAAGGCCTCCGCCACCACGGTTTCCACCGGGGTGGCCGGGGCCCGGAACGTGCGCGCGGCGAACACCGGTTCCGGAAGGCGGTCACGGTCCAATTTTCCGTTGGCGGTCAGTGGGAGGTCGTCGAGCAGCAGTACAGCGGCCGGCACCATGTACGGGGGCAGGGCTTCGGTCAGGTCGGTGGTCAGTTCCTCGCTCGTGACGGTCGTACCGGGCTTGGGCACCACATAGGACACCAGGGCCACGGGCCTGCCCTCGGTGCTGCGCGGTACGGTCACCGCGAACGCTACGTCCGCGCGGGCGCCCAGGACGGCGTCGACCTCGCCCAGTTCGACCCGGTTGCCGCGGACCTTGACCTGGAAATCGTTGCGTCCCACGAACTCCAGTTCGTCGTTGCGATCACGGCGCACGATATCGCCGGTGCGGTACATGCGGTGGCCGGGTTCGTCGAACGGGCAGGCCACGAATCGGGCCGCGCTGAGTCCGGCCCGGCCGATGTAGCCGTCGGCCAAGCCCGGACCGAACAGGTACAGCTCGCCTGCGACCCCGGCCGGGACGGGCCGCAACCAGGTGTCGAGGACCGCGGCCGAGACCGGTCCGACCGGTTTGCCGATCGTGATCGGGACCCCGGCGGTCAGTGCGCTGTCGGCGGTGGCCCAGATCGTGGTTTCGCTGGGACCGTACAGGTTGACCAGGGTGCGGTTCGGTGCCCACCGCTCGACCAGTTCCGGTCCGACCGGTTCACCGGCGGTGGACAGCACTCGCAGTTCGCCGAGGCCGTCGTGGGGCAGGGTGGCCAGCGCCGAGGGGGTGAGTACGGCGTGGGAGATGTGTTCGCGCCGGATCAGTTCGGCGAGTTCGGGACCGCCGTACACATCCGGGGGTGCCACCACCAGTTTGCCGCCGGAACCGTGCGCCATCAGCAGTTCGAAGATCGAGGCGTCGAAGTTGGGTGAGGCGACCTGCAGCACCGTCGAACCGGAGTCCACGCCGAGGATGCGGCGCTGCGCCGCCACGACGTCGGCCAGTGCGCGGTGGGCCATGAGGACACCCTTGGGTGTTCCGGTGGACCCGGAGGTGTAGATCACGTACGCCGGGTGGGCGGGCCGGATCGGTCCGCCGCGGTCGGCGTCGGTGATCGGCGCCGACATCGCCGGATCATCGCCGGCGGTTTCGGTATCGACGATCAGCCAGTCGACAGTATCGGGCAGGTGATGCCGGGAGGCGCTGTCGGTGACGCCCAGGGCGGTGCCCGAATCCGACAGCAGGAACTCGATACGTTCCGGTGGCAGGTTCGGGTCCATGGGCAGGAACGCGACACCCGCTTTCGCGGCGGCCCAGATCGTGACGATCGTATCGAGGGATCGGGGCATTGCGGCGGCGACCAGGGTTCCGGGCCGGGCACCGTGCCGGATCAGCAGCCGGGCGAGACGGTTCGCGTGTTCGTCGAGTTGCCGATAGGTCAGCGCGACCGGCCCGTAGGTGGTCGCGATCGCATCGGGATCGGCGGCAGCGGTCGCGGTGAGCAGGCCGCCCAGCGTTTTCGCGGGGAAATGCTCGGTGCGGGGGGCGGGCAGAACGGGGTCGCGGACGTCGGCGGGGGTGAGCTCACCGAGCCGGGCGGCCGGCGAACGGGCGATGCGATGCAGCGCCTCGACGAAGCGGTCGAGGATCCGGCGGGCCTGTACGGTATCGAATTCCCGGTCGAGGAAGCGCAGCGTGATCTGCAGGCCCTGCCCCGTCCCGTGTTCGTCCTGTTTCGGCGCGACCACCAGACTCAATGGATACGGGGTCGCGTCGACCCCGGTGATCTCGTCCACGTGCAGGCCCGCCGATTCGACGAGTTCTTGCAGGGCCGGGCGGTCCACCGGGAAGGACTGGAACGCGATCGCGGTGTCGAAGAGTTCGGCCATTCCGGCGCTGCGATGGATATCCGGGAGCCCGATGTAGTGGTGGTCGAGCATGGCTGCGTGCTGCGACTGGATACGGGTCAGCAATTCGCGCAACGAGACCGTGGGGTCGAGCCCGACCCGGACCGGGATCGTGTTCAGGAACATGCCGAGCGTCTGGTCCACTCGGGGCAGTTCGGGTGGGCGGCCGGAGACCGCGGATCCGAAGATCACATCGGTTTCCCCGGTCAGGGTGCGCAGGTTCAGGGCCCACGCGGCGGCGATCGCGGTGTTGACAGTGACGGCTGCGTCGGCGGCCACCACGCGCAGGTCGGCGAGCTGGTCGGCCGCAAGTTCCGCGGTGACCTCGGTGGCCGCCGCCGAACTTGCCGGGCCGGCGCCGCGGCCTACCCGGGTGGGCGAGTCGACGTCCGCGTACGCCTGCGCCCAAGCGGCCCGGGATGCGGTGGGGTCCTGCCGGGAGAGCCAGTGCAGGTAGTCCCGGTAGGAAGGGGCGGGCCCGGCGGCGCCGATATGTCCCGGCGCTCCGTAGTAGTCGAGCAGTTCGCGCAGCATCAACGGCATCGACCAGCCGTCCAGGATCACATGGTGGTTGGTGATCAGCAGCCGCGACGCCCCGGAAGCGGCGCGGATCAGGGTGAAGCGGATCAGGGGCGGGGACGACAGGTCGAAACCGGCCGCGGCGTCGGCGTCGGCGATCCGGTCCCATTCGCCGGCGGGATCGGTACCGCCGAGCGCGAGAGCCACTTCCTGGAATCGGACCTCGGCGTGATCGAGCACGATCTGGCACGGCCCGGCCGCGGTTTCCACGAACGCGGCGCGCAGTATGTCGTGCCGGTCGACCACTGCCTGCGCGGCGCGGCGTAACCGCTCGCCGTCGACGTGGCCGGTGAAACCGATGGCGGTCTGGACGGTGTAGTTGTCGCCGGCCTCTGGGGCGAAGGTGGAGTGGAAGTGGATACCGGATTGCATCGGCGACAACGGCCATACATCGGCGAGTCTGTCGTAGCGCTGCTCCAATTGTTCGATATCGGTCTGCGAGAGCCTGACCAGCGGAAAATCGGATGGACGATAGGCGCGATCTTCGATGCGGCGCGCGCGGCCGGGCAGGTCCTCGGCGGTCGGCGCATCGGATTCGCGGCGAGCGATCGCGGCGAGAGCGGCGACTGTTTTGCCTTCGAACACATCGCGGGGAGTGAGGGTGAGCCCGGCGGCGCGCGCCAGCGCCACCAGCCGCATGGAGACGATACTGTCACCGCCGAGGGTGAAGAAGTTGCTCTCCGCCGAGATGGTGTCCAGGTGCAGAACTTCGGCGAACAGTTGCGCGAAGACCCGTTCGGCGGGTGTGGCGGGAGGCCGGCCGGTGGCCTCCTCGGCGAGGAACGCGCGTTCGCGCAGCGCTTTCCGGTCGATCTTGCCGACCGGGGTCAGTGGCATCGATTCCAGTTCCACGATGGCCGCGGGGTTCATGTAGTGGGCCAGCGAGCCGGCGAGGTCGTCGTGCAGGGCCGCCGCATCCAGCGTCGTGCCCGGGGTGGGTACGACATAGGACACCAGCACCGGTTCCCCGGCCGGGCCTTCCTGGGCGACGGTGGCGACGTGGGAGACAGCGGAATGCCGGGCCAGGTGGGCGTCGACCTCTCCGGGTTCGATCCGCAGTCCGTGGATCTTCACCTGCTGGTCGCCGCGGCCCAGATATTCCAGTTCCAGTCCGCCGCGAGCACGTACCCAGCGCACCGAATCACCGGTGCGGTAGATCCGATCCCCGTGAACCGATCGTGGGTCGGCGACGAACCGCGACGCGGTCGTGGCCGGCCGCTCGAAGTAGCCGCGGGCCAGCCCGGGCCCGCCGATATAGAGTTCCCCGGCGACACCGACCGGCACCGGGCGCAGCCACATATCGAGTACCGCGGCTGTCGCGCCGCGGATCGGGCCGCCGATGGTCACCGGTTCACCGGGCCGCAGGACATCGGATCCGGTCGCCCAGATCGTGCATTCGGTCGGTCCGTAGTGGTTCATGAGCCGGCGGCCCGGTGCCCACTGGGTCACGATGTCGGATCCGGTGGCCTCACCGACCACTGCGACCGTTTCGAGCCCCGGGAGTGCGGCCGGGTCCATGGTGCCCAGTACCGACGGGGTGATGATGGCGTGGGTGACCCGCTGGGCGCGCAGCAGTTCCTCCAGGTCGGCACCGCCGTATACCTCCGGTGGTGCGATCACGAGGCAGGCGCCGCTGCTGTGGGCGAGTAGCAACTCCGAGACACAGGCGTCGAATCCCGGTGAGGCGACCTGCAGGACCGACGAATCCGGGGTCGTGTCGAACGCTTCGGCCTGGGCGGCGACGATATCGGCCAGACCGCGGTGGCCGACGTGCACTGCCTTCGGTTTGCCCGTCGACCCGGAGGTATAGATCACGTAGGCCGCGTTGTCGGGCAGCAACCTGCCCGGCGTGGCCGGTTCACCGGCGGGAATCGGCGGTTGCGTGGTGTCCACGATCAGCCAGTCGACCGTATCGGGTAGACGGCGTGCCTCGGCGTCTGTCGTCACGCCCAGTGCGCTGCGGGAATCGGCGAGTAGTTCCGCGATACGTTCGGGTGGGTTGGCCGGGTCGAGCGGGACGAAGGCCGCACCGCTCCGCGCCACCGCCCACATGGCCACGACCAATGCGATGGATCGGGGAAGGGCCAATGCCACGAATGTTTCCGGACCCGCGCCGTGGGCGGTCAGCCGCCGGGCCAGGGCGTCGGCGTGCTGTTCCAGTTCGCGGTAGGTGAGAGTGGTTTCGCCGGCACGCACGGCCGTCGCGTCGGGGTGGCGGCGCGCGGTGGCCGACAGGATGTCGTGCAGGCTGCGTTCGGTGACCGGTGGTTCGCCGCGCACCGAGAGCAGTTCGGCGCGTTCCGGATCCCAGGTCGAGGAGACCGCGGCGACCGGGCGGCCGGGATCGGTGACGAGCTGGGTCAGTAACAGTTCGAATTGTTCGAGCAGGGTGTGCGCGTAGTCGGGCTCGAAGCGGTCGGTGGCGAACCGCAGCGTCACCGTGTGGGTCGCGGACTCCTCGTTATCGGAGGCATCTCGCGACGGTGGGGTCACCTGCAGGCTCAACGGGTACGGGGTGGCGTCCTGGGCGTCGAGGTCGAGGAGCCGCAGCCCGGCGGCACCGAGATCGCGGGACAGGCCCTCCCGGTCGAGCGGGTAGGACTCCAGCACCGTCACCGTGTCGAACATGTCGGCGATCCCGGTCGCCCGTTGCAGGTCCGCCAGGCCGATGTGGCGGTGATCGAGCATGGCGGCCTGTTCGGATTGCACGCGAGTGAGCAGATCGGCGACGGTCTCGTTCGGGTCGAGCCGTACCCGCACCGGCAGGGTGTTGATGAACAGCCCGACCATGAATTCGACGCCCTGGATATGCGGCGGGCGATCCGACACCGTGTTCCCGAACACCACATCCGACCGGCCGGTCAGGACGGTCAGCAGCAGCGCCCACGCCACCTGGATCGACGTATTGGCGGTGACACCGTGGGAACGCCCCAGATCGAGTACCGCGGCGGTGGTCGCGGCATTCAGGTGCAGCCCGACCTCGCCGCTCGGCGCGGTGACCGTACGGTCCGGGCGTCCGGTGACCCGGGTCGGGCTTTCGATTCCGTCGAGCATCCGCTGCCAGGCGGCGGTCGCCGCGTCGGGGTCCTGGCTGTGCAGCCAGTGCAGATAGTCGCGGTAGGAGCGCGGCGGCGCGAGTTCGGCCGCGTCCGCGCCGAACGCGTACAGCGACAGCAGTTCGTGGATCAGCACCGGCATCGACCAGCCGTCGAGCACGAGGTGATGGTTGGTGACCAGCAGCCGGCATTCGTCGGCACCGGTGCGTACCAGATGGAACCGCAGCAGCGGCGGCCGCGCCGGATCGAACGGCGCCGCGTCAGCGACCGCGAGGTCGCGGAGCCGGTCGTCACGGTCGGCATCGTCACCGATATCGCTGATATCGGTGTATCGCCAGACGGCCTCGGTGTCGCCGAGCACGAGCTGACGCGGTCCGCCGGCGCTCTCGACGAACGCGGTACGCAGGCTGTCGTGGCGGTCGACGAGCGCCTGGGCCGCCCACCGCATCCGATCCGCGTCGGCCGCTCCGGCGAAGCTCAGTGCCGCCTGCACCGTGTAGCCGTCGGTGGTGTCGCGATCGTAGATCGCGTGGAACAGCAACCCGGTCTGCAGCGCGGTCAGCGGCCACACATCGGTCAGGGACGGATAGTCGCGGAGCCAGCCGTCGATCTCGTCCTGCGAGACGGTGACGAGCGGGAAATCCGACGGGGTGAAACCGCCCGCGGATTCGGACCGGACATGTTCGGCGACCGCACCCAGCGCGCGCACCCACAGGCCGGCGAGTTCGTCGACCTCGGCCGCATCGAGGACCTGCCCGGCGAACTCCCAGGTCGCTTCGAGTTCGAGTCCCTCGGTTCCCGGTTCGGCGATCGCGTTGATATCGAGTAACGCGGGTAGCGCCATCCGCGGATCATCAGTGGCGGTCAACGAGGTGAATTCACGGGTAGGTGTCCACGCCCCCGAGTGTTCGCGGACACCCACCCGCCCCAGATAGTTGAAACTGATCTGAGGTTCCGGCGAGCTCCCCAACTCGGCACTACCCCGTGAGTCCAGGCACCGCAGCATTTCGTAGCCGATTCCGTTGTCCGGCACCGCCCGCAGCTGCTCCTTCACCTGCTGAATCGCGCGTCCCGCTGCCGCGCCCCCGGCGAGGGCATCCTCCGGATCGATATCCCGCAGTTCGAGGCGGATCGGGAATCGCGTGGTGAACCAGCCGACCGTGGAGCTCAGATCGGCGCCCGGCACCGCTTGTTCCTCGCGGCCGTGTCCTTCCAAGGAGATCAATTCCGCCCCGGGCGACATACCGCGGCGGCGGCGCCACTCGCCCAGTGCCAGGGCCAGCGCGGTCAGCAGTGGGTCGTTGGCGCTGCCGTGGAAGCGGGCCGGGACGGTGGTGAGCACGGCCTCGGTGATATCGGACGGGATCCGGACCCGGACCCGGCCCGCCGTGGCCGCGACGTCGCGTGCGGGGTCCAGGCGGCGTGCGCCGAGAAGCCGGTCGCCCCGCGCATGGATTTCCTTCCACAGCTCCAGTTCCGTGGCGCGCCGGGCCGGTGCCTGTTCGACCAGGCCGTGCGCCCAGCGCCGCACCGAGGTGCTCGGCGCGGTGAATTGTGGTTCGCCGCCTTCGGTGATCTGCGTCCAGGCCTGCGCGAGGTCGGTCAGCAGGATCCGCCACGATACGGCGTCGACAGCCAGATGGTGGATCACCAGCCACAGCAGGTCTGGGCCCGAACCGGTGCTGTCCTGCAGCCATACCGCCTGCAGGAGAACTCCGTTGCCCGGGTCCAGCCGATCCGCGGCCGCCTGCAGGTGGGCGTCGACCTCGACGGGGTCCCGCCGCTCCAGCGGCAGCCGGACCAGAGCCGAATCCGCATCGACCGCGCCTCGGTCGAGGACGTCGACGAACCGGTCCAGGGATTCCGCGCCGCGCAGGACCGCGCGCAGGATGTCGTGCCGGTCCAGCAGAGACTGCAACGCCCGGACCAGGTCGGTGTGTTCGATATTCTCCGGTAGTTGGACCAGGGTCGCCTGCGCGAACCTGGTGTAGTGGCCGCGGCCGAGCATGGCGTGCATGATCGGTGAGAGCGGCATCGGCCCGACTCCGCCACCGGGCATTTCGGCCAGCTGCGGCGCGTCCCCGGCCTCGGTCGCCACGGCGGCCAGCCCGGCGACGGTCTTGTATTCGAAAACATCCTGGGTGGAGAAACCCAACCCGACGGCCTTGGCGCGCGCCACCAGCTGGATCGACAGGATGCTGTCGCCACCCAGAGCGAAGAAGCTGTCGTCGGCACCGGTCTGGGAGACGCCGAGGACTTCGGCGAACAGGCCCGCCACCAAATTCTCCCGGGGTGTGGCCGGCGCCCGGCCGGCCGGGGCGGTCCCGAAATCGGGTTCGGGGAGGGCAGCTCGATCCAGCTTCCCGAACGCGTTGACCGGCAGGCTGTCCAGCGGCAGGATCACCGCCGGGACCATATGCGGTGGCAGGGATTCGCGTGCGAAGCGCTGGACTTCGGCGATATCGATACGGCGACCCCGCACCGGGACGACATAGGATGCCAGCACGGTCGCGGCGGCCTTGTTCCGCACCGGGACGGTGACCGACAGGTCCACATCCTCATATCCGGTGAGGGCCGCGTCGATCTCACCGGGTTCGATCCGGTAGCCGCGGATCTTGACCTGGAAATCGCTGCGGCCCATCAATTCCAGCGTCATCTCGGCGCTGTCCCCGGAGGACCAGCGGGCGAGATCACCGGTCCGGTACATGCGGTCGCCCGGGCTGCCGTAGGGGTCGGCGACGAAGCGGGCGGCGGTTTCGCCGAACCGATGGCTGTAGCCGCGGGCCAGACCCGGGCCGGCCAGATACAGTTCGCCCGCCGTGCCCTTGGGGACGGGTTGCAGGGCCCGGTCCAGCACCATGGCGGATACACCGCGGATGGGGCCGCCGACGGTGAGGTCGCGGCCGGGTTCGACAGGTGCGCCGGCGGCGGTCACGGTGGTCTCGGTGGGTCCGTACTCGTTGTACATCGACCAGGACCGTGTCCACCGTTCGATGACGTTCGGCGGGCATACGTCGCCCCCGACCACGACGACGCGCAGATCGGTGAGCGGTTCGGGGTCCACGGTCGCCAGCATGGCGGGGGTCAGGGTCAGGTGGGTGACGCGTTCTTCGGCGAGCAGCCGGGTCAGCTGTTCGCCGCCGATCACCTCCGGGGGCACGACGATCAGGGTGGAGCCGTTCGCGAAGCAGGTGAGGAACTGTTCCTGCGAGGCATCGAAACTGGGTGAGAGCGCATAGGACACCCGCGACGTCGCGTCGATGCCATGGGTGTCGCTACGGTCGGCGATGAGGTTCGCCAGCCCGGTGTGGGTGACCTGCACGCCTTTCGGTAGACCGGTGGACCCGGAGGTGTAGGTCAGATAGGCGAGGTTGGTGGCCCGCAAGGGGCGGATCCGGTCGGTATCGGTGACCGGATCGCTCGCGGTGGACTCGAACTCTCGTTGGGTCGCCGCGTCGTCGAGAACGATCGGGCGCACCTGCCGCGGCAGCCGCTCCCGGTGGTCACCGACGGTGATCGCCACGTGGGCTCCGCTGTCGGTGACCATGTGCTCGATGCGTTTGGCCGGATACTCCGGGTCGACCTGCACGATCGCGGCCCCGGATTTGGCGACGGCCCACGCCGCGATCACCGATTCGACCGAACGGCGTAGCACGATCGCGACCGCGGTGTCGGGCCCGCACCCCGCAGCGATGAGGTGGCGGGCCAGCTGCGAGGATCTGGTGTCCAGCTCCTCATAGGTCACCGTCCGGCCGGGTGCGGCGATGGCGTTCTCGTTGCCGTGGCGGCGGGCGCTGGCGGACAGGATGTCGGGCAGCAGCCGGGTTCGGGTGCTGTGGGGGCCGCGGACGGGTAGTAGCGCGGCGCGTTCCCGCGCCTCCAGCAGCGGCAGTCCACTGACCCGATATTCCGTTCCCCCGGCGAGGAATTCGCGCAGGAACATCAGGAACCGCCGGTGGTGTCCGGCGAGTTCGGCCGGGCTGTAGACGTTCGGGTTCCCCTGGAAATCGATATGGGTGGTGTCGCTGCCGGCTCCTGGATAGATGTTGACGAACAGGTCGGCGGTCGGGCCGGAGGTGAGCACGTTCAGGCGGCCTGTCGTTTCGCCGAATACGACCTCGTTCTCGAGCATCATCAGGTTGATGGCAGGACCGAACGACGCGGCCTCGTCCCGGGCGATCCCCATATCGCGGAAGATGTCCTCTTGGCGGTAGCGCTGGCGGCGCAGCGCGCTGGTCAGCTCGCTCTGCGTAGAGTCGATCAATTCGCCGACCGTGCTGCCGGCGACCCGGATCCGCAGCGGGACCACATTGGCCACCATGCCGCCCGAGCGGCGCAGTATCGCGGAATGCCTGCCCGATACCGGCAGGCTGAGCAGTACTTCGTCGCTTCCGGTCATCCGGGCCAGGT
The DNA here is from genome assembly GCF_035956715.1 of Nocardia sp. NBC_01329. Taxonomy (NCBI): domain Bacteria; kingdom Bacillati; phylum Actinomycetota; class Actinomycetes; order Mycobacteriales; family Nocardiaceae; genus Nocardia; species Nocardia sp. NBC_01329. The sequence continues at coordinate 2,385,197 of NZ_CP108381.1, forward strand.
AGGCGGCGAACGCCGCGACCACGATCGGGGTGACGCTGGTACCGCGTTCGGCGACGACGCTGTCGAGCAGCTGGGCGGTGGTCTCGGGCAAGGAGGCGCTGATGAGTTCCGGATGGATGGTGGGCTTGCTGACCCGGCCGGCCAGGCTCACCACCGGCGGGGCTCCGGCGAGGTGCTCGGTCCAGTATTTGCGGTCGTTGGCGAACCGCTCCGATCCCCGGTAGGCCAGATCCTGCTCGATGATGTCGCCCAGGTACTTCGCTGTCGCGGGTGGGGCGTCGTTTCCCTCGACCCAGGCGTTGTACAACTCGGTGATGCGGTGCAGCATCGTCACCGCGGCGAATCCGTCCAGGGCGATATGGTGGGCGCGCTGATACCACAGGTAGTGATCGGTGCCCACCTGGTAGATCACGCTCTTCATGAGGTGGTCCCCGAGCAGGTTCAGCGGAGCGGAATAGTCGTCCACCATCAGGCGGTGCGCGGTCGCGACCGGATCGGCGTGGCGCCGCAGGTCCACCACCGTTACCGAGGGTCCGGCGGTTTCGTCGACGTACTGGCAGGGCTCGCCGTCGACCTCGATGAGGTGGATGTACCCGGAGCCGAACTCGCGGTCGGCGGTCTCGCAGGCTTCGACGAGCAGATCCGTTTTCAGCTCACCGACGATCTCGACGTACTGGGCTACCGAGATCGGCGACGAGCCCGCGAGATGTTGCGCGAACCAGATTCCGCGCTGGGCGGCCGACAAGCGGAGGACGTCACGGCGTGGCGGGCCGGTGAACGGAGCGGCACCGGACCGCACACCTGAACCGTAACTCGAAGCCGTAGAGCCCGATATCGCGGGAGCGTCGGCCCGCGACGAACTCGATCGGCCCCGACCGCTGTCGACATTGCGCTTGGACTGGGTCACCTGTCCTCCAATTTCCCGGCATTCGAGAATTCGGTCACGAATACAACCGGCAACTGCTCCGAAAATGCGCAGGATATTTCAGTGGAACAACATTTGATGTCGTTGATTCGAGACATTTCCGTGCCTCGTTCGAGGCAGCGATGCCAAATGGCTCGAATTCGATCCCGAAAGGAAATGAAGCGGGCTGCGCGAGACCCTACGGTTATGAAGGCCGTGGATTTCCGGCGGCTGGCTCGGCCGGCGGACGGAGCGGCCGCAAGGGCCTACGTGGTGCGGCGTTTTCGGTGGAGCGGATGGCTACGCCGGCGCCGACCGGCGGTCCGGCCGCATACGGGCCCCTTGCTGTGCGTGCACGCATCGTTACCGTCCCGAAAGTGGGATACATGCAGGTCACGAATGTGGCTCGGAACCGAGTCGGGTTCGGTGAGCGGGAGGTGAACGCTGTCGGTATTCATCGGTTTCACCAAATCGCCTTCTGGCCGTGGCTTACCTTGGTGCAGGTTTTTCCGGTGGATTCCCCGCAACCCCGACAATCGGGAGAACCCATTGTTGTGCCGACCTGCCGCATTTCCGGCAATCGGACCGGCAGTCGCCGAAGTGCATTCCGATAATCTCGACGACCAGCTTCGGAACGCCATAGTAAGCGAGGTTGAGCGAGGTCCGCAACGACGATTCCCTGACCCCTGCGGAGAGCGGGGCGAAGGGCGCAGTCTGCGAATTTTATACTCCGGCGTCCGAATCAATCGTAGACCGTCCCGAAATTTATCGGAACTCGTCGATCGACGCGCTGACCGATCCCGGGAACCCACCGAGGGTGCGCGGCCCACTCGGTGGAGTCCGGGAGGTGTGGGGTCACCGGGAGGCCGGGCGCAGGGCGCAGCCCGCTACGGGCCGGGTGGGGGCCGTGCGCGGTCACTGCGCGCAACCCCGTGGCGGAGTCTCGGCTCAGGCGGTGGGCCGGAGGCTGGACAGCACGCGGATGGCATCCGACAGCGGGATCATGCGTTCGGGCTGTTCACTGGACAGGCCCAGTTCGATGTACTGGCGGATCAGCATCGACGGCGTGATGCAGTGCGCCGCGGCGGCCTCGCGTATGCGGTCGCGCATATCCTGCGGCAGCTTGAGCGAGGTCGTGACCATGCCGCGCTCGATCTCGTCGGTGGCCGGCGGGAGCGGTGGCACCTGAACGGTGTCGTCGAAAGCCAACTCGTCGAGGAACTGTTCGGCTTCGGCGGCGCTGCGCGGAAAACCGGGTTCGTGTTCGTTATTCATCTCGGGTCGCCTCCCATGCGGTGAATTCGGCGAGCTGACGTGACCCCATGGGTGCGGCCATGAGGATCTGCCACCGGTCGGGGTACGAACGCGGTCGCAGAACCACCACCAGTGGCCGCCCGTCCTCGGTGCGGCCCCAGACGGTGAGCACCGCCAGTGCCTGAGCGGTGGTCGCCGGACGCGACCACCGCCGCGGCGAGTACAGCACCTCCACCACTTCCCAGGCCGCGACCTCGAAGTGTCGAAGGAACGGTGCGCTGGACGCGTGCCATTCGTACTCCACGACTGCACACGATAATACCCCGGTATTACCGCAGCGAGAATGCACTGTCCGTCGTGTGGTGTCCGGTCGCCGGCACGCCTGCCCGGTACACCGCCGCGCCGGCGCGGGGAGCGTCCGGCGGAGCCCGGAACGGATGCCCGCAATGGCCGATCTCGGGGTCGTAGTAGGTGGGCTGGGCGGTCGCTGTCGCGACGGGGACGGCGCAGCCGATGGCGGCCGCACCGATTAGGGCGATAACCCTGCGGCGGACTGTGGAACGCATATATCCTGCTCCTCCCGGGCGGATCGGAGTCGTTCACGACGTGCTGGGGGCATGGCATCCGCCGTGTCTCCGCTGAGCAGGATTTTCTTGATAGAGCCAAACTCTTGATGCAAACTGATACTTGATTCATTCAAGAAAAGCGGTAAGCTCCGATTCGTGACCACGACCGCGGAGTTCGAGAACATGTTGCGCGAAGTCGCGCTCCGTGTGACCGCGCCGCGTCTGGCGGTGCTGAGCGCGGTACACGAAAGCCCGCACTCCGATACCGACGCGATCATCGGCCGGGTACGTGAATCCCTGGGAGCCGTCTCCCACCAGGCCGTCTACGACGTGCTACGGGCGCTGACGGCCGCCGGTCTCCTGCGTCGCATCCAGCCCACCGGTTCGGTGGCCCGATACGAAACGCGGGTCGCCGACAACCACCACCATCTCGTATGCCGGTCCTGCGGCGCGATCGCCGACGTCGACTGCGCCACCGGCCCCGCCCCGTGCCTGACCGCCGCCGACGACCACGGTTTCACCATCGAAGAAGCCGAGGTCATCTACTGGGGTCTGTGCCCCGACTGTTCTGTATCGCCCAGCCCGAAATGACCGACGTTCACCGGAAGGAACGCAGTGCCCGACAGCACCACAGGCCAGTGCCCGTTCGCAGCCAAACACCCCACGACGGGTGCCGGCAACCGTGACTGGTGGCCGAACCAGCTCAACCTGAAGATCCTGCGCAAGAACGCGCCCGCCTCCGATCCGATGGAGCCCGACTTCGATTACGCGACGGAGTTCAAGACTCTCGACCTGAACGAGGTCCGCCGCGATATCACCGCGATCCTGACCGACTCGCAGGACTGGTGGCCCGCCGACTTCGGTCACTACGGCCCGCTGATGATCCGCATGGCCTGGCACAGCGCCGGCACCTACCGCACCAGCGACGGTCGCGGCGGCGCCGGTGGCGGTATGCAGCGTTTCGCGCCCCTGAACAGCTGGCCCGACAACGGCAACCTGGACAAGGCCCGCCGGCTGCTGTGGCCGGTCAAGAAGAAGTACGGCAAGAAGCTGTCCTGGGCCGACCTCATGATCTTCACCGGTAACGTCGCGCTGGAATCCATGGGCTTCGAGACCTACGGCTTCGCCGGTGGGCGTGCCGATCTGTGGGAGCCGGACGAGGACGTCTACTGGGGCCCGGAAACGGGCTGGCTCGACGACGAGCGCTACAGCGGGGAACGCGATCTGGAGAACTCGCTGGGCGCGGTCCAGATGGGTCTGATCTACGTCAATCCCGAAGGCCCGAACGGCAACCCCGATCCGCTGGCCGCGGCCGTGGACATCAAGGAAACCTTCGCCCGGATGGGGATGGACCATGAGGAGACCATCGCGCTCATCGCCGGCGGTCACACCTTCGGCAAGGGCCACGGCGCCGGTGACGCCGCACTCGTCGGTGCCGAGCCCGAGGGCGGGCTCATCGAGCAGCAGGGCTTCGGTTGGAAGAGCACGCACAGTTCCGGTAAGGGCGGCGACGCGATCACCAGCGGTCTGGAGGTCACCTGGACCACCAAACCGACGCAGTGGACGAACGATTTCTTCGAGATCCTCTTCGGCTACGAGTGGGAACTCACCAAGAGCCCGGCCGGTGCCAACCAGTGGATCGCCAAGGATGCCGAAGAGATCATCCCCGACGCGCACGACCCGGCCGGGCGCAAGAAGCCGATGATGCTGACCACCGACCTCGCGCTGCGGTTCGACCCGGAGTTCGAGCCGATCTCGCGCCGCTTCCTGGAGAATCCGGACCAGTTCGCGGACGCTTTCGCTCGCGCCTGGTACAAGCTGACCCACCGCGATATGGGCCCGGTCGAGCGCTACCTGGGTGCGGAGGTCCCCTCCGAGGTCCTGCTCTGGCAGGACCCGATCCCGGCCGTGGACTTCGAGGTGATCGACGAAGCCGATATCGCCGCGCTCAAGGAACAGGTCCTGGCCACCGGCCTGACCGTTCCGCAGCTGGTGTCCACCGCGTGGGCCTCGGCCTCGACGTTCCGGTCCAGCGATAAGCGCGGCGGTGCCAACGGTGCCCGCATCCGGCTGGAACCGCAGAAGAGCTGGGATATCAACGAACCCGAGCAGCTGGCGACCGTGCTGAGCGCGCTGGAGAAGGTCCGGGAGTCGTTCAACGGCGCCCAGTCCGGCAGTAAGAAGGTGTCGCTGGCCGATCTGATCGTGATCGCCGGTGCCGCCGGTGTCGAGCAGGCCGCGAAGGCGGCGGGCGTGCAGGTCACCGTGCCGGTGGCGCCCGGGCGCAACGACGCGCTGCAGGAGCAGACCGATGTGGATTCCTTCGCGGTACTCGAACCCCGCGCCGACGGTTTCCGCAACTACATCGGTAAAGGTCACCGGCTGCCGTCGGAGCACCTGCTGATCGATCGCGCGAACCTCCTCGGTGTGACCGCTCCGGAACTGACCGTGCTCATCGGTGGCCTGCGAGTGCTGGGTGCGAACTACAAGCAGTCCGAGCAGGGGGCGTTCACCGACAAGGTCGGGACACTCACCAACGACTTCTTCGTGAACCTGCTCGATATGGGTATCGAGTGGAAGTCCACCGACGAGTCCCAGGAGACCTTCGAGGCCCGCGATACCGTGACCGGCGAGGTCAAGTGGACCGGTACTCGCTACGACCTGCTGTTCGGCTCGAACTCCGAACTGCGCGCGGTGGCCGAGGTGTACGCGGCCGACGACGCGAAGGAAAAGTTCGTGCGCGATTTCGTATCGGCCTGGAACAAGGTGATCAATGCGGACCGGTTCGATCTGGTCTGATCCGGACTGCGTGACCGGATAGCAGTAGCGGAGCGCCCGGAAGTCCTCCGACTCCCGGGCGCTCCGCTGTGTACGGGTCGTGGCGGCTCAGGCACGCAGGCAGTGGAGGGCCGCTGCCAGGACGGCGTCGGCGTAGGCGGGCGTGAGGCCGCCGAGTCCGAGTGACCAGCGGGTCTGAACGGGACCCAACAGCAGATCGATCGCGAGTTCGAGATCGAGGTCCGGCCGCAACTCCCCCGCTTCGATCGCGGAGGTCAGCCGGGTGGCGACGGCGGCGCGCTGTGGCAGCAGCAGACGTTCCCGATAGGTGGCGGCGAGGTCGGCGTCCTGCTGGATCTCCACCGACATCGCGCGCAGGAAAGCTGCGGTCCGGGGGTCGGTGAGCGTCTCGACCGAGCCACGCAACAGCGTGCGCAGGTCGGAGTCGATATCGCCGGTATCCGGGAGGGCGAGCCCTTCGGGGCCGGCGTCGGATTCCAGCATGGCTTCGAACACCACCGCCCCCTTCGACGGCCACCACCGGTAGATGGTCTGTTTACCGACTCCGGCGCGGGCCGCGATGGCCTCGACGGTGAGCTTGGCGTAGGGGATCTCGCCGATGAGGTCGGCGGTCGCGGTGAGGATCGCAGTGCGGGCCCGGTGGCTGCGGCGCGTGGCCGGAGTCTCTGCCATGGGCCGACCTTAGCATCAGCGAGACGGAACGTCTCGTCTTGACAATGAACACGCTCGCTGTCACTCTTGGCGAGACGAAACGTCTCGTTCCGAAAGGGGTCCTTGTGACCAGAACATGGTTTATCACCGGCGCCAACCGCGGTCTGGGCCGCGCCTTCACCGAAGCGGCACTCGCCCACGGCGACCACGTGGTGGGAACAGCCCGCGACCCCCGCACCCTGGAGGATCTCGCCCAGGACCGGCTCACGGTCCTCCCCCTCGACGTCCGCGACCGCGACGATGTGCGCGCGACCGTGGACAAGGCCATAGCGGCCACCGGCTCGCTCGACATCATCGTCAACAACGCCGGATACGGACTCGTCGGCGCCATCGAGGAATTCTCCGAATCCCAGATCCGCGACCAGATGGATACCAACTTCTACGGCGCCGTCTGGGTATCCCAAGCCGCAGCCCCTCATCTGCGCAACCGAGGACACGGCCATATCGTGCAGATATCCACCGTCGGAGCGGTCGGCAGTATGCCGCTGTTCGGTATGTACAACGCCGGGAAATGGGCGCTGGAAGGGTTCAGCGCGGCACTCGCCGATGAACTCCGCCCCTTCGGTATCGCGGTCACGATCGCGCAGCTGGGCGGATTCGCCACCGACTGGGCCGGATCGAGTATGCGTTTCGCGACCGCGAATCCCGTCTACGCCGATCTGCGCACCGCGACACTCGGCACGGCGGACTACCCCGATCCGCGCGCTGTCGCGACCGAACCGGCTGCCGCCGAGGGAACCGAGGAGGCGGAATGGGTGGACGCCGACCCGGCTGTCGCCGCGGCCGCCGTCCTGGAACTGGTGAATCTTCCCGACCCGCCACTGCGCAAGATCATCGGACCCGGCGCTCAGCAGATGGTGGCCATCGCCCTGGACCAGCGGCGCCAGGACTACGCCCGCGACCCCGAATTCAACTGGCCCACCTGAACAATTCCGCATGGTGGATCTGCGCGAAGAATCCGCCCACGAGTACCCGGCCGACGAAGAGCCGGTACTCGTCCACCAGCCGGGCCGCTACCAGACCAGGGTGTAATCCGGGATCCGCACCCGGCCGAAGAAACGTTTCGCGATATCGCTGCCATCGCAGTTGTAGCCGTTCATGATATCGGCCAGCTCGGTCGCCAGCTCCTGCAACTGCGGACTGACGCATTCGATGCTGTCCTCGATCACCCAGCCCCACTCCCGCGGAACGTTGTCGATCGTGATATCGATGCACCCGTGATGAGGTAGGTCCACTGTGATCTCGATCTGCACCGGCGCGTCACCGAGCGGATCCCGTATCGCCGGCTCGCCGAGGCGGGTCTGCGGGGCGAACATGATGCGGCCGAGCGCGATATCGGCCCGGATCATCTCGGCCACCGACGGCAGCGCGGCATGTTTACCGACGCGGTGATGACGATTCCCGTACGTGCGGTCACCGGTCGCCGAATAGCCGGAGCGGTCCAGCATCCGATCCAGCATGCGCTGTGCGGTCGCGCGTTCGTCGGCGCCGGTATTGGGGTGCTCGATGAGGGCACGCAAGCGCATGATCCGATGGCTCGTAATGATCGCCATACCTGGAAGAGTATCGAAATCGGGGCTCGTCCGGCGCCTCAGTCTCGGGTGCGTCCCCCGGAACCTCCCGCACTCGCGATCACCGTCGTCAGATGCTCGTCCGGTGTCTGCCACCCGGAGCCCGCACCACGGATCGCTGCCGGTGAACGAACGGCGGTCCACACCTCCAGCACCCCGAACGCCGTGATGCAGCAGCCCGCGACGAGAGCCAGTGTCGCGATATCGTCGAACGGCGCGATCGCGATCACCAGCCCGGCGGTGAGCGTCATCAGACCGAACACTTCCTGTTTCCCGCTGCCGGTCACCTCATCGTCGTCCCACACCCCCGCCACCGCGTGCGCGATCCCCCGTACCGACCACGCCAGCCCCAGCCACATCGCCAGCAACAGCGTCCAGTCGCCCGCCCGAAAACACAGAGCCGCCGTCAACAGCGATACCAGCGCGGCGAGCAGCAGCAACGCCCGCGGGAATCGGCCCAGCCGGCTGCCGAACGCCACTGCGGCCAGGGTCACCGCGCCGCACAACAGCGAGAACATGAACAGGTTGCCGACCGTACCCAGGGATTTGTCCGGCCAGAGCACCGTCGCCACCCCGATCACCACCGAACAGACCCCCATCGCCAGCATTGTCTGGCGGACACCGCGACCGAACACCGGAGCGGCCTCCGCTTCCTCGTAGGTCGGCATAGCAGAATGATATGGGTCTACACCTCGGATTGCCCAACGGTTGCCGCGATTCGCCGAAGTGACCGTCAACCGGATCACGTTCACCCAGGTCCCGGTCGCCCGGTCCGATCGGGACACAGAGCAACCCGGGCGCCACGGCGACCCCACGACACCACCTGCACAAACCCGGCAGGGCGTGATTCCGGCGCTACAGTCGCCCCAGTCCCGCACCCACGCACCGGGCAGGAGACCGATGTGACCGTTCCCGCGCTGGCTTGGGTGTGTGCACTCGTGCTGATCGCCGCTCTGCTGCTGTTCGATTTCTTCTTCCATGTCCGCAGCGCGCACACTCCGTCGCTGACCGAGGCCGCGATCTGGTCGGCGGCCTATGTCGGTGTCGCCGTCGCGTTCGGTTTCGGAGTGTGGGTGTTCGGCGGGACGACCATGGGGGTCGAATACTTCGCCGGCTACATCACCGAGAAGGCCCTGTCGGTGGACAACCTGTTCGTCTTCCTCATCATCTTGACCACCTTCCGGGTGCCGAGCGCGGCCCAGCAGAAGGTGCTGTTGGTCGGGATCGTGTTCTCGCTGGTGGTGCGCACCGGATTCATCTTCGTCGGCGCCACCCTCATCAGCCGGTTCTCGTGGGTGTTCTATGTGTTCGGGGCCGCGCTACTGATCACCGCGGGGAACATGCTGAAACCGGAGAGTGAGGACAGCCATTCCGGCGATACGTTCGTCCTGCGACTGGCCCGCCGGTTCCTGCGTACCACCGACAGCTACGACAGCGACAAATTGGTCACCGTGATCGACGGCCGCAAACGGCTGACTCCGATGCTGCTGGCCATGGTCGCCATCGGCGCCACCGATGTACTGTTCGCCCTGGATTCGATCCCCGCCATCTTCGGTCTCACCCAGAACGTGTTCCTCGTCTTCACCGCCACCGCGTTCTCCCTGCTCGGCCTGCGTCAACTGTTCTTCCTGCTCGAAGGCCTGTTGGATCGGTTGATCTATCTGGGCTTCGGTCTGGCCGCGATCCTGGCTTTCATCGGCGTGAAACTCGTCCTGCACGCCTTGCACGAGAACAGTGTGCCGTTCATCAACAACGGGGACCCGGTGCCGGTCACCGAGATATCCACCGCCGCGTCGCTGGCGGTGATCGTGGCGGTGCTGCTGGTGACGGTCGCGGCATCGCTGCTCAGCCCGGCGGGGCGCGCCCAGACCGCGGTAGCCAATGCCCGCAGGCACGCCACCCGGTATCTCGACCTCGGCTACGAAGCCGATCAGGCGTTGCGTGAACGGACCTACACGAAGATGGCCGCCGAAGAGGACACGATCGCCGCGCTCCCCCGTAAATACACGCGCCGTATCCGGGAAGGCGAAACCGAACTGATGGCGCTACTGGAACAGGCCCATATCGTGCACGCGGACCGGGTCGCGCGGACGGAAGCCGGTCTGCCGCTGCGCATGTGATGTCGGGGCGGCGAAACGTTAACGTGACCACAACATTTCGTGGACCCGTTAACGAGACGGGAACGCCCCGGGTACCGGGAGGGCAACACTGCGCGCACACCATCGTCTGGCGGGTGCGTATGCCGGTACGGACCCACCGAGTACACCCCCTGGATGAGAGACCTCCGCAGAGGGCAGCTCGATGTCCATTTGCTGCAAGACAAAGGCTGTAGACAGATGCAAACTCGCCGGTATATCGCCGCTTCCCTGCTCGCCGTCGCCGCTCTCGGCGCCGCCTCCGCCACCTCCTACGCCGCGCCGGTTCCCACCGCGCCCGATAACGGCTCTACGCTGCAGACCGACATCATGCCGGGTATCCACTACACCGCGAGCGTCGTCGACAGTTCGGTCGTGCTGCGCACCGAAGGCGGATCCCTCACCGTGCAGGGCAACCAGTTCCAGGTCCTCGACGACCAGGGACACCTTGTCGCCGGTCTGCCCCTCACCTACCTCAAAGACGGGAAGGAATGGCCGATCGCGGCCAAGGTCGACGGGAACACCGCCACCTTCACACCCAGCACCGATCCCGCGCAGGCCCGCCCGGCCGCCATGCTGCAACCGGTCGGCGCCGAGGACTTCGACAGCGCACTGAGCACGGCGGCCACCCAGTTCGGTCTGGCCACCGGAATCGGCACCCTGCTGGGCAGTCTCATCGGCGGCGCCCTCGGCTGCGTCGCCGGAGCGATCATCGGCGCACCACTGGTGGTTCCGACCTTCTTCGTCGGACCGATCGGGTTGTGTATCACCGGGGCCGCGGCCGGCGTCACCCTCGGTGTCGCCGCAGGCGTGGTCCTGATCGGGGTGCCCGTCGGAATCGCGGCGGCGATGCAGTTCTACGACACGGTGTACGTGAAGTAACTCGCGACAGTGCGGCGCCCACCGGTTCCCCGGCGGGCGCCGCAACGGTGCGGCCTATCGCATTGCGTCTCCGCCTCAGCGGAGCTCCGACAGGACCACGCTGCGAACCGTGCTCCCATCGGGCGCGGTCCACGGCACGACCACCTGCCCGGTACGCAGGACAGGCTCGGACCGGCCCAGCACCCGGTGCACGCGCAACTGGCCGCCGGTGACGGTGATATCGGTGCCCGCCGGGTTCTCGGCCGCCGATACCAGCGCCGAACCGTCGGCGGGCAGATCGGCGGCGGCCACCAGAACACCCATGTCGGGAGTATCGCTGTCGGTGCCGTGCTGTGCCTGCGCCCCACCTGCCAGCAATGCCACCATCCGGTCGACGGCCACCGGATCCCGAGCGCCGTCGTAGATCCAGCGCGTGCCCAGCACCCCGTGTTCCGCGGTGTCCAGCAGCGCATCGGCCTCGGTCTCCAGTTCGGCGTCCCGATAGCTCAGCGGTACGAAATACGTGATCGGCTCGGCGCTGCCGATATCGGTCACCACCAGCATCTCGATCCCCACCGCGCCGGTCGGGTCGTCGAGACGGAAGCCGCCCACTCTGCGTAGGCTCTCCGCTCTGCCGGGACCCGAATACCACGGGCGACTCGGGAGCCAACGGCCGAGCAGCTCGATTTTCGTCGGTTCCATGGTCGTGCGGTGGATGACAGCCATACCGGAGATTGTGCTCCTCCGTCAGCCCGCGTCGCCGACCGGCACCGGTATCTGCGGGGTGTGCGGCCCGTGTTCGGCGAACAGAGCATCGAGCTGACGTTCGGCGCGTTCGGCGCGGGCAAGGGTCTGAATCCGCGCGTGTTCCAGCGCGTCCAGACGCTGCGCGGCCTCCGCGCGTGCCTTCTCCAACCGGTCGCCGGCTTCGGTGCGCGCGGCCGTGAGTTCAGCGGCGGCGGTGCGGCGGAATTCGGCGGATTCGTTGCGGAGCCGGTCGGTATCCGCTCGCAGGCGATGCAGTTCCGCCCTCATCTCCTGGGCGGTCTCGGCGCGTTCGGTGGCCGACTGTTCGGCACGTTCGAGGGCGCGCTCGGTATCGGCGGCACGCTGGACGGCGAGGTCGCGTTCTGCCGCCGCCGCGGATTCGCGTTGGGCGGATTCGCGGCGCATCCGTTCGATCTCCGCCTCGGCCGCGCGCTGCGCTCGCTCGATTTCCTGAGCGCAGTTGTCGCGCAACCGCTGCTGCTCTTCCGCCGATTCGTTGCGCGCGGCGCGGATCTCGGCTTCGGCGGCGCTACGGGCAGCGAAAACGTCCTCGGCGGCGCGGGCGGTGATCTTTTCGACCTCACGTAGCGCTTCGTCGCGGTCGCGTACGGCCTCGGACGTGCGGGTATCCGCGGCAGCGATGCTCGTTTCGGCGGCCTCGGCGGCATAGGCCGCGTCCTCGGCAGCTTCTTCGGCCCGGTCCCGGGCCTCGTGCGCTTCCCGTCGTGACTGTTCGGCTGCGGCTGCGGCCATTTCGGCTTCGGCGATCCGGCGTGCCGCGTCTGCCTGGACCGCCTGGACTTGCGCCTCGGCAGCGGACGGGTCGGCGAGAGTGCTCATTTCGGTGACGGCAGCGGTGAGCGTGTTGCCGAGTTGGTCGGCGAGAGTGCGGAATTGGGTGAGTAGTTCATCGGCGCGCAGTCGGGCGGTGGTTACCGGACCCTGTGATGTCACAGTGACGTTTTCGGTTGGGCTGTCCGCCTCTTGTTGTAGACGCTGCCGTTCCCGCCATGCGCGCCAACGCGTGTGGTCCGAGAGTTCGCAGTATTCGGAGGGTCGGCCGGGGCCGGTGGGCTTGGCGAGGGGGCGGGCGCAGCCAGGGTAGTTGCAAACTGTGGGCACTGGAGAATCGTAGCGTTGTTTCGTTTGCGCACTACGTATTTACACGAAACACAATAGCGAGAGTCGCCGGAAGGCCTTCGGAGACCGGGTTTGGTCTGACCTCCGATAAGTGAACATTATCGGAGGTCAGGATTGTAGAGTGTGTGGAGAACGGCTGATCTGCAATACGTTTCGTTACGTTCACCGCAACCAAACGAATTCTGCTACGAAATTACCGAGGGGCCCACGTGACCGAATACGACACCGACCTCGCACTGCCGGATACCGTCCGCACCGAACTGCGCCGCGGCGTCACCAGCGTCCTCGTCGACACCGCCGCCCTGCGACAGGTACGCGAACGCTTCGACAGCGAACAGGCCACCGCGCTCGGCCGCTACCTCACCGCCTCCCAATCCCCCAACACCCTGCGCGCATACCGCACCGACTGGACGGCCTGGGCCGCCTGGTGCACCACCGAGAACCGCTGCGCACTTCCCGCCGACCCACTCGATATCGCCGTCTACCTCGCCGCCGCCGCCGACGCCCGCACACCCGACGGCCGCTATGCCTACGGGCCGGCCACCCTGGAGCGGAAATCCGCCGCCATCGCCGCGGTCCACGCCGCCAACGGACTACCCGCCCCCACCCGCAGCGACGTCGTCCGGCTCACCCTGCGCGGTATCCGACGCACCCGACGCAGCCGGCCCAACCGAAAACGACCGATCCTGCTGCACACCCTCGGCGAACTGCTCGCCGGGCTACCCGAATCCGGCTGGCCCGGCGAACCCGCCCGGCGCCGCGACACCCTGCTACTGCTCCTCGGTTTCGCCGGAGCACTGCGCCGCAGCGAACTCGCGGGCCTGCGAATCGCCGATATCCACTTCGGCACCGACCACGGCACCGGCGAACCACTCCTGCTGATCCACCTGCCCACCACGAAAACCGACCCCACCGGCATCACCGAACAACACGTCGCGCTCCCCCGCGGCCGTCAGGCACACACCTGCCCCGTCTGCGCCTGCACCGACTGGATGCGGTTGCTGGCCGCGCACACCGGTGATCCGGGCAGCCTCCGCGCCTGGGTCGAGGAACAGGCCGCCCCGGACCCCCGCATCCATCGCTGCCACGGCTACCACCCCGACCCGCGACTGCGACCGCAGCAGCCGCTGTTCCCCGCGATCAACCGGCACGGCGGACTGGGTGCGTCCCCGCTGTCCGGCCGAGCCGTCGCCGAACTCGTCAAACGCTACGCAGCCCGCGCGGGCCTGGACCCCGCATTGTTCTCCGGACATTCCCTGCGCGCCGGATTCGCCACCCAAGCCGCGCTGGGTGGCGCGGCCGACCGCGAGATCATGCGGCAAGGACGGTGGAGCAATCCGCGCACCGTGCACCGCTACATCCGCACCGCCGACCCCCTCGCCGACAACGCGGTCACCAAACTCGGACTGTGACAGCGAGCCGGTACCGGTGCGGATGACGGTGAGGTCTCGGTATGGCATCCGCCGATGTAGCGGGTGAGCGTATCGCTCGGCGTCATGCCGGGGTCGAGTCCGATAACCGCGATATGCCGTCCGAGCTGCGGTTGTTCCCGCGAAGTTTGCCCGAACGTGACCACGGGTACGGCCCCGTGCTGTGCGAGGATATTGAGCGCTCCACGAGTCGTTCCGTTTCAAACCACCTTTGGAAGGATGCTCAGATGGCGCAAGAAACCAGTACTGCCACCCGTTCCAGCAACGGAAGCAGTCAGCAGGAAATCCAGAGCCTGGACATGCTGCGCATGGGCCTGGACGAGATCCGGCAGGAATGCCAGAACGCGCGGCAATACGCGCAGCAGGCACAAAACCTCGCCCGGCAGGTGCAACAGCAGTCCCGCCAGGTGCAACACCAGTCGCAGATCGCGCAGAACCAGGCCAACCAGGCCAACAACCAGGCCCAGCAGGCCCGCCAGCAGGCAATCCAGGCGCAGAACCAGGCCCAGCAGGCACTGAGCGAGGCCGACCGGGCCCAGGCCCAGGCCCAGCAGGCGCAGGGCGAGGCCAACCAGGCCGCGCAGCGCTGTCAGTCGGCCCAGGACCAGGCCGACCAGGCCGCGCAGCTGGCGCAGCAGGCCGAGGATCAGTCCACCCGCTCCCAGGATCGCGCCATGCAGTGGGAGCTGCAGTTCCACCAGGTTCGCCAGCAGGTTCGCCAGCAGTAATAGAGCTGCACATCCGGCCGGGTGCTCGCCCGGCCACCGGATACAGCCGACGCGGGGTCCGATGAACTCACGAGTTCACCGGACCCCGCGCTCGTAGGATTGCGGAGTATCCGGTCGGAGTCGCCCAGCCGGGCGACGGTCTCAGTCGAACCGGTGGATCTGGTCGCGGCGGTAGCCCCAGACCGTGAGCCCGGCGAACACCGCGATCCACACCGCGAGCATCACCAGTGACAGCGGGCCCACCGACTCCCCGGTCAGCGCGACCAGCACCAGGTCGGTCGCGCCCCGGGTGGGCACGAAAGGCGCGATCTGCGTGATGAACGACGGTGTGTCGGCGCGGTCGAAGAACATCCCGCCGGCCACCGCCAGCGGAAGGAAACCGATGCTGTTCGCGATGGCGGCCACCCGCAGTGACATCAGGTAGCCCATCGCCACCCCCAGCAGGGTGAAGGTCACCACCGCGATCAGCAGCGCCACCGCCGCCGCCAGCACCCGCCACGGCGGAGCCGAGGCGGCGGTGAACAGTCCGGCCACCAGCAGGATCGGGATGATCGCCGCCGCGACAACCACCAGCCCGACCAGCAGGTGGCCGAACATCTGCGGTGCGATTCCGCCCGGAAGGGTGCGCAGATAGTTCCCCCAGGCCGATTCCCGTTGTGCCGCGATCGCGACGCTGAAGTGGCCGACGCAGGCCATCAGCACCCCGAACACCACCAGCGTTCCAGCGGCCGAGGTGATGGCCGCCGCGTCCTGTCCGATGAAAGGTACAACGAAGAACACCATCACTCCGACCGGGACCAGTGCCACGGTCAGGAACATCGTGGGCGTGCGGATGGTCTCGGCGAGGTTCCGCCGGGTGTAGGTCATGGTCAATGAGGACATTGATCGGGCCTTTCGGGTCAGGTGATCGGCCGGTCGCCGGTGATCGCCAGGAAGGCGTCCTCCAGCGAGGCGGATTCGATCTCGATGTCGGTGAAAGACGCGCCGGTGGTGACCAGTTCGCGGATCAGCGCGGTGGCGTCGTTGGTGAGCAGGTGGGCGCGGTCGGCATCGGTCTCGATCGAGGTGACCCCGCGCAGTTCGGGCAGCACCGGGTCGGTCAGCGTGACCCGTTTGAGCCGCACCCGGCCGCGGATCTCGGCGACTCCGCCGTCTGCCAGCACCCGGCCGTGGTCCAGCACCACGACCCGGTCGGCCAGCGCCTCCACCTCTTCGATGTAGTGGCTGGTCAGCACGACGGCACCGCCGTCGGCGTGAAAGGACCGGATGCCGTCCCACAGAGCCCGGCGAGCGTCGACGTCGAGGCCGGTGGTCGGTTCGTCGAGGAAGACCAGCCGGGGACGCCCCACGAAGGCCAGCGCCACCGCGACCCGGCGCTGTTGGCCACCGGAAAGGCCGCCGGTCTGCCGGTCCGCCAACTCGGTGAGGTCGAAGCGGTCGAGGAGTTCTGTGCGGCCTACCGGGTCGGGGAAGTGTGCCGAGACGAAGTCCACCAGTTCGGCGACCCGCCAAGTCTCGGGTAGCCCGGTCTCCTGCGGCGTCACCCCGATCACGCGGCGGGTCGCCTCGTTCCGAGGGTCGCCGCCGCATAGTTCCACGCTGCCGGAACTGGGGCGCAGCAGACCGACCATCACATTGATCAATGTGGACTTCCCGGCGCCGTTGGGGCCCAGGAGCCCGAGCACCTGTCCGGCTGGGATGTCCAGGGTCACGCCGTCCAGCGCGGTCTTGTTGTCGTACCTGCGGGTGAGGTCGCGAGTGCGGGCGAGAATCGTCATGCTGTGGCCTGTCGGTTGGGGTCGGTCATGATCGGCGGGAGGCCGGGGAAGACGAACGGCCCGGGTTCGCCGTGCGGTACCACCGGCCACGCCTGCCCGGTGCCGCCGCGCGTGAGCACCAGCTCGGCGACCTCGGCGACCCGCTCCGGTGGCAGAACGGCCACCCCCATCTCGGTGATGAACGGGGTCGCCTCGCCGAGGATCGGGGTGTCGATGAAGGTCGGGCACAGGGCGTTGACGGTGATGCCGTGGGCGGCGACGGTGGGCGCGACCGACCGGACCAGCCCGATCACGGCGTGCTTGGTGGCCGCGTACAGCGGTCCAATCGGGCTCTCGGTCAACCCTGCCAGGCTGGAGGTGGCCAGGATCGCGCCGGAACCCTGCGCGGTGAACACCTCCAGCGCGGCGTGCAGGCCGTAGACCACTCCGTCGAGGTTCACCGAGACCAGGTCGCGGTAGTGCTCGGGCCGGAACTCCTCGACGAAGCCGCTCTTTTCGCCGATTCCGGCGTTGAGCACCGCGATGTCGAGACCGCCGAAGTGCTCGGTCGCGGCCTCCACCGCCGCGAGGTTGTCGGTCCGCTTGGTCACGTCGGTGTGGACGAACACTCCGCCCAGCTCGGCTGCGACGGCCGCTCCGGCCTGGTCCACATCGGCGATGAGGACGCGGGCACCGCGCGAGGCGAACCGCCGGGCGATGGCGGCGCCGATTCCGCCGGCACCGCCGGTGATGAGTACGGCTTTTCCGTCGAGGGGGCTCATATGTTCTCCAGGTGTGGGCTGGGCTGGGTGGCGAGGTCGATGGCGGTGGTGATTTCCCGCAGGTAGCGGTCGATGTCGAGGTCGGGATCGTGGGAAAGCGCGGTGGGGACGGCGTCGATCGCGGCGCGGACGATGCGGGCCATGACGGTTACGTCGAATTCCCGGAACTCGCCGGCCGCCTGGCCCGCGGTGAGCAGTTCCACCAGCGGCAGCAGCATCTGCCGGTCGGATTCGGTCGGGTCGATGCCGGGCAGGTCGGCCAGACCGCCTCTGGTGACGATCTCCACGATCGCGACCATCCGCGTCGGGTGGGCGCGCATGTATTCCAGGTTCGAGCGGATGTAGGCGCGCAACCGGCCGGTGGGCGTGGTTTCGGCGTCGATCATCGGTGCTGTGAATGCGGCCCCGTCGGCGTAGACGGTGGTCATGACCTGCCCGATCAGTTCGGACTTCCCCGCGAAGTGGTACGAGATCAGCCCGCGACTGATCCCCGCACGGGCGGCGATCCTGCCCATCGACGCGCGGTGGTAACCGACCTCGGCGATGGTCTCCACGGCGGCGGTCACGATCTGAGTTCGGCGCGCCTCTTCGATGAAGGAACGCGACTGGCCGTCATGATCAGAATTTGGCACCATAGCCAAAATTTAGCACATCAAGCCAGCCGTCTGTCTTGGTAGCCAAAATCGCGCAGCTGGGCGGCGGCTGTCTATGCCGCGAGAGGCATGTAGAGACGATGGTCATCGCGGCGGAGCGGTCGAGCCGGGAACGACCGGCGGTTACGTGGCCGGGCAGGCATCCACCCCCACGCTGGTAGAGCCGCAGGAAGCTACAGGCCGAATCGGGGTTCGGCGGCTCAGTCCACCGCTCCGGCACTACTTCGTACTGCCCTGACGATCGTCGCCGTCATGCAGGGCGAACCATCCACAGTCCCTGCATCCCGGCGATGTCTTCTACGAACCCGCAGAGGTCCGCATTCAACGTTTCGACGCGCAGAACGACGGTGTCACCTTCCTCGGCTACTTCCTACTCGACGCTGCACAGGTCGTCGAGCTCGAATTCCCCACCGAACAGTCGCTCGCTCGCGCGTGCGGGGGTTCCGGTAGTAACGGCACGTGGGGTCCAGATCCGAGAAATCCGGCGCTAAGGGCTCGTAGTAGTCGCGCGGAAAACAACGACAATGGCTCGACCAGCGAATATGTCCCGTAGCAGCTCGGGCTGCTGAGGCTGGATCCTGATTCGGAGGCGTAGATCCGGCGCGACTGGGTGCGGCGGAGGCTCAGCGGTGGCCGACGAGGGCGGTGATGAGCTTGCGGGCGCTGGCCCGGGTGAGCCGCCGCACCGCGCGGCCGGCGGTTTCGGCTTCTCCGCGCGGGAGGATG
Source organism: Nocardia sp. NBC_01329 (assembly GCF_035956715.1). NCBI lineage: Bacteria > Bacillati > Actinomycetota > Actinomycetes > Mycobacteriales > Nocardiaceae > Nocardia > Nocardia sp. NBC_01329. Next base: position 2,403,982 of record NZ_CP108381.1, read on the forward strand.
CCGCTGCCCTTGACCGCCTTGGCGAACTCGGCGTCGAACCGGTCGGGATCGGTTTGGGCGGCGAGGGTGTCGAGGTAGGCGACCTGTTTCACGCTGGCGGGTTCGACCTTGGCGGCTGCGGTGCGCTCGCGCAGCTGCGCGTAGCGCGCGGCGCTGGCGGCCTTGAGCGCGGCCTGCGTCTCGGGGCTGCGGTCGACCACATGCACCGGGTCGGTCCAGTCCTGGGTTGCCGGGGTTCCGGTGACCGCTTCCCACAACGCATTCGCCGTCAAGGCGTCCTCGTCAACGCCTTCGGTGAGGCCGGGTCCGACCAGTGCGGTGTATCCGCCGCCGGACTTCACCACCGTGAACCCGGCCGACTCGGCGTGGGTGGTGAGCCAATCTTGGCCACACCCGCAGTAGCGGGCATGGTGACGGCCCCACTTCGAGTGCAACGCCTCGTACACGAGACGGTCGCCGTAGTGATAGCTGTCGCGCGTGAATCCCGACACCGTGCCAGTCTTCCATTACGGGCCGGCGGTCGGGAGTTATTCGGCGGACTGGGGTTTCGGAGCGTTCCCGCCCAGATTCACGAAATCCGGCGCTAAGGAGTTGCCGCAGATAACCGCCCATTATCTGCGGTAACCTAGGTCGGCAGGTTCGAGCGACCTGGCGCTACTCCCCGGCCCGTTCGGGGCGACTCCGTAAATTATCTGCGGTAGTGTCGATCGGGCTCCAGCGGTCGAGCGGAAGGGTGATCGTGGGACAGGTGCGGACATTGCCGATGCGGGGCGTGCGACTCAAGGACGCCACTGAACAGTTTCTATCGACGATCCCGAGCCCGAATACCCGGCGAGGGTATGCGGTGGCCCTCAAGCAATTGGTGCGCGACTTCGGTGCCGATTCCGATGTCGGTCTCCTCGAAGCCGAGCGGGTGGGTGGCTGGTTCACTTACAAGTGGGGCGGAGTCTCGGCGCAAACGTTCAACGTCCGCCTCGCCTCACTCCGCGCGGCGTGCGACTACTGGCGGCTCCAACAATGGCTGGTCGGCGACCCGCTCGTTCGGTTGGTGCCGCGCAAGGTGGCGCCCGATCATTCGCGGGCGATGACCCGTGACGAAGTCGGCCGAGTACTCGGCGCGGATGTGGCGCTGCGAGAGAAGGTGCTGTGGACGATGCTGTACGAGACCGCGGCACGCACAGAGGAACTGCTCGGGCTCGATGTGCCCGACCTGGACACCGTGAACCGCGCTGCGACCGTCACCCGCAAAGGCGGCGCGACCGATGTCGTGGCCTGGCAGACCGGCACCGCCCGACTGCTGCCCAGAATGCTGGTCGGGCGCCGAACTGGGCCGGTGTTCCTGACCGACCGTAAAGCCAGACCTGGTGTGGCGGTCAACGACATCGACAAGACGACCCTGCGTGGGCGGCTGTCGTATCGCCGCGCGCTGGAGCTGTTCGAACAGCACACCAGCGAATTCGCCCGTGGACCGTTCACCTTGCACCAGTTGCGTCATTCCAAGCTCACCCACGCCGCCGAGGACGGCGCGTCGACACCGATGTTGATGCGGATGAGCGGACACACCTCGGTCCGCTCGCTCGGGAAGTACTCGCGGCCATCGGCAGAGTCGCTGATGCGCTGGCAAGCCGACACCGACCCGCTCACCCGGCGTCGCCGCTAACTGCTCGGGCACGACGAACACGGGCAGGTAAGCGACCCTGACACAGGGACTTTCGAGCTCCGACAATTTGGTGTGGAAACCTCAGTCGTACCGGGAGTCTCTCTACATGTCAGGCATCACACGCCGACTGCTTCCCCTCGGAGTAACGTTCGAGCGCATGCAGATTCCCGACCTCGGCACGTTTGTGCTCGACGGTGAGCTGGGCTGGTACAAGAGCGAGCCGATCCCGGTGGCAGTCCTTGACGGCGCTTGGTGCCGCCTGATCCTCGACGGCTATGACGATGACCCGGCACCGGAAGACTTCCATGCGGCAATCCGGGCCTTCCTGGGCCTGGACCCGTCGGCGCTTCGGGCGGCTGCAACGTCAATTTTCGCGTACTACCGCGACATTATGGATGACATCGTCGCCTCCGGGGACGATGACTGGTACGTCGGTATCGAAAGCCCGCACGATGTGTTCAACCATGTCCGGCTTGGCGACGAACCAAGAATCGTCCGCGATGCCTACCGTGATCGGCATGTCTATGTGGAGTTGGAATGCGAATGCGACTGGGAGCCAGAGCATGGCCTGCAGATCGTGTTCAGGGACGGTCGGGCCGTGAGCAAGGTTGGGCCGTATGACGGGCACCTGACCAACTCGGCCGCCTATGGCGACGACCGTCTTGACCAAGCCATCTACGTTGCCAGACACATGCTCTGAGGTATTCGGGCGACAGTGCCCTATGGTTCTCAGACGCGCTCTGAGCTTGTCTTTTAAGTGCGCCACGGCTTCCGGTACGAGGCCAACTACGGGTTCGTTCCGGGCACCAGGGCACCCGACGGCGACGAACTCGACGCCTACTTCCTGGGCACCACGGTGCCCCTGGAACGTGCGCAGGGCGAGGTGATCGCGATCGTCCACCGTACCGACGAGGACGACGACAAACTGGTCGTCGTGGCGTCCGGCACGACGATGAGTGACGACGAGATCAGCGCCGCGGTGAACTTCCAGGAGATCCCCGGCCGCTACCGCATCCTGCGCGCCTGACCCACGCTCACTCGTCGTCTTCGCTCGCGTCGGGATCGCGCAGCGGACGGTGCTTGCCCTCGAGTTCGGGCAGGTGGAAGCTGTAGTGCCCTTCCAGTCGCACATGTTTGCGCATGAACGGCGAGAGCCGGGCGGTGTCCTCGTCGCGGACCGGATAGTCCTGGGCGCGGAGCTGATCGAGGGTGCGGTCGAGGTAGACCGAGTTCCACAGCACCACGCAGTTCAGGATCAACCCGAGCGCGGAGAGCTGGTTCTCCATGCCGTCGAGGTAGGTGCGGGTGATCTGGCCCTTCTTACCGTGGAACACGGTGCGGCCCAGGTCGTGGCGGCCTTCCTGAAGGTTGGCTTGGGCCTTGGCCTCACGTCGGTAGGGCTCGTCGTCGGCCAGGCGCAGGATGTGCAAGGTCTTGAAGATCCGCCCGTAGTGCGCGATCGCCTGCCCCAACCCGGTCGGGTTACCGTCGCGCGAGATCATCCGGGTGACCTCGTGGCCGGAGACCTCACCGCGGTTCATCGACACCGCGATCCGGCACATATCCTCCCAATGCTCGCTGATCTTGTCCAGATCGATGCGGCCGCGCGCTGCGGCGTCGAGGGGGCCGTAATCGGCGCGGGTGTCGATGCGCCACAGCCGTTGATCGGGCAGGTTCGCCAACTGCGGCCGATACTTGCGGCCCAGCAGATGCAGCAGCCCGAACACGATATCGCTGTAGGAGCCGCTGTCGGTGATGATCTCCTCGGGCACCTTGCTGCCGGTCGGTTGGCGCAAGATCACATCGATGGCGTTGAGGCTGTCGCGCGGGGTGCCAGAGACGACCATCGCGTTCAAGCCGGCTGCTTGGTCGTTGAGCATGTTCAGCCAAGTCGAGCCCCGTTTCGGACCGAAATACTTTCGATTGGGTCGGGCGTGGATCGACCGGACCGGCACGACGAACCGCATCCCGTCCACCGACGCGACGGCCCCGCCGCCCCACAACGCCGCCAACGGCACCGCCGCTTGGGCGTTGACCAGCACGGTGTTGGCCGCGGCCATCGTGTCCGGCCGCACGTAGTGCTGATCGACATGCCGTAGCCGGTCCCTGGTCAGCGCTTCGTTGCCGGGCGAGACCACCGAGGTCAACGCGACATTCATCGCTTCCGAGCACAACACGGCCGCGACCGAGAGCCCGAGATCGGCGACACGGGCGCTGCTGCCCGCGACGTGGGTGAACGCCTCACCGAACTCCGGGTGCCAGCTCATCACCTCCAACACCATCTCGGGCAGATCCACCCGAGGAATCATCGCGGCCGCGCGGCGCCGCAGATCGGTCAGCGATGGCGGGTCCGGCACCGCCGCGAGCGCGGCCAAGTGCAGTCGGCCGTTCTCGTCGACGGAGGCGGGAGCGGCGTCGCCGAGGCGTTCGGCGACCTCGCGATACATCGCGTCGAGGCTTTCCGCCAGTTCGGCGAGCTGTGCACGCGGGTTGTCGGGTAGCCCGAGCGCGTTGAGCCCTTTCTCCCGGGCCTGCTCCCAGTCCATGCCGGTCAGCAAGTGCGCGCGCGGGTCGCGCCACTTCGAGGAGTTCTCGGCGAAGATGTTGCGGTGCTTGAGCTGTCGATGGAACTGTTCGAGCACACACAGCGTGTACGCGGCCCGGTCCACCGTCTCCTGCGGCCGCCCCTCCGGGTACACCAACCGCTTCCAGCCACCGCCCACCAGATCGTGATCGACTTCCCGCGCGTCCAACCACTGAGCGGGGTGTTTCCCGCGACCACGCTGGGGTGAGATCAGATCCGCCAGCACCTCCATCGCGGCCAGCACCGGTTTGCCCGCCCCGGTGGCACCGAAATCGATAGTCGCCATCATCGCGGGCAGAAACGACCGCACCGTGGCGAACCGGTTCATCAACTCCTCGAACCGTTGCTCGTCGAGCTCGGGGTCGGCTTGGGGCACCAGCTCGTCGATCGCCGCGAGCGCGGCCCTCAGTTCCGCCTTCGACACGGTGTTCTCGATCAGGTCCCACACCATCTCCAACGACAGGTGCGGGGCGCTCTCACCCATCTCCAACAGCACCCGCACCGCGCGAGCAAGCTTGCCGGCGTTGCGACTCACCCTCGGGTAGCGCGCCAGCTTCTCGTCCTTGGACTGGCGATCAGCCTTGGCCATCAGGTCGGTCACCATCAGCAGGTCGAACAACTCGAGTGCGTCGTCGATGGCCTTGGACCGCAGGGTGAACACCGTCGCGGTCAGCAACGCCAACGCGCGCTCCCGCTGGGTCAGCAGCCGCCGCAAATGCGAGGTCTTGCCGGTGATCCCGTGTGAGGCCAACGCGATCAACCGCCGCGCCGGCACCTGCGTGAGGTCCACCGAGGACGGGACCACCGCGTTCAGGTCTCGCACCCGCCCCAACGCGTTTTTCATGCCGGTTGAGGATGGCGCAAACACGCCCTTGCGAAGCCGCTCCAACTCGACCACCTTGCGGCGGCGGGGGCCTTCCTCGCGGCTGTCGAGCAGACCGAGCAACCGGGCGGGCTCGCCGCCGCGTAGCTGTTCGGCGAGATGGCTCCACAGCCGTGTGTCCGCGACCTGCTTGCCCTCGGTGACCAGCCGTTCCAGCGTCGTGACGCCAGGCAGCAGGGCGTTGCATTCGCGCAGCCATCGCACGGCGCCGTCGAGCAACACTTTCGGGCTGTCACCGGTCGTCCACGCCTGATCAACGACCCAGGCCACCAACTCGCCTTCGACGTCGGCGAACGAGGTCAGCTCGCACACGGTCTGGATCTCCCATGCGTGTTCGAGTTTCGTCTTCTCCCGCTCGGTGTAGGCGCTCACACAACCGGGGTCGGCGATGTCGAGCTGCTCAGCGAGGTAGGCGACCAAGTCGGCGGGCACGTCGAGCGGATCAGCGAGGAAAAGACCCAGGTACCGGACGGTGACGAGCTGGATCGCGAATCCGAGCCGGTTGTGGCCGCGGCGCCGGGCCGCGATCAGCTTGCGGTCTTCGTCATCGAGGTAGAAGAACCGCTCCAGCTCCACCCGCGACAACGCACCGAACCGGCCGTATTCGACGACAACCTCATCACGCACAGCCGGTCATGAAACCACCTGCTGGGTCAGCCTGCCAGTCGAGGCGGGCGAATCCGCTCCAACGCCAACAGGATTCACCGCTGCGGCAGTGCGCCGGGCCTTACCGCCGGATTTCTCGGATCTGGACCCCACGTGCCGTAACCGCCGAAAAACCAACGGATATGGCGTAGCCGCAGCTGGCCGCTGGTGAGGCCAGGTTCGGTCTGCGGTGGAGGCGGGTTACTGGTTGGCTTGGCTCCCAACGTGGTTGGTTGGTGGGAGGTCGGTTTCGTGGCGACGCGGGTGTTCGCGGATGAGGAGTTGGCGCGTCTGCGGGAGTTCCCGGAGATCGGCCGCGAAGAGCTGTTCCGGTTCTTCACGCTCTCGCCGGCGGATCTGGCGTTCGTCGATCCGGGGCGCGGGCGTGGTCCGGCTGATCGGCTCGGTATCGCGATCGCGTTGTGCACGTTGCCATGGCTGGGGTTCGTGCCGGACCGCGTGGTGGGCGCCCCGCCGGTCGCGGTGGCCAGGCTGGCCGAGCAGCTGCGCCTCGACGGTAGCGAGATCCGTTCCTACGGCCGCCGCGCCCAGACCCGCACCGATCATCTGCGCCTGGTCGCCCAGTATCTGGGCTGGCGGGCGGCTGGTGCGCTCGAACTCAAGGAGCTCGACGAGTTCCTGCTCGCACGGGCGATGGAGCACGATTCCCCGACTCTGCTGTTCCGGTGGATGTGAGTACCTGATCTCGGCGCGGGTGATCCGGCCCGGCCCGGTGAGCATGGTCGAACGCATCGCTCATGCCCGTGAGCAGGCCCAGCGCGAGACCTACGACCGGCTGGCCCACGAGTTCACCCCGGCCCGGTGCACCGAGCTGGACGCGCTGCTGGTCACCGATGCCTCGTTGGGGGTGTCGCGGTTGCGGTGGCTGTCGACCGGTCCGGTGGAGGCGTCGGCGGCCGCGGCGCGCGCGGAGGTCGACAAGCTGGCGTTCCAGCGCGGGCTGGGCGCGGACCGCCTCGATATGTCGGTGCTCCCGACCGAGCGGCGGCGGTTCCTGGCCACGATGGGGCGCCGGTTGACCCCGCAGGCGCTGGAACGCCGGGACCCGCAGCGCCGGTACCCGATCCTGCTCACGGTGCTGGCCCAGTCGGGCACCGACGTCCTCGACGAGGTCGTGGCCTTGTTCGATCAGGCGATCTCGGCGAAGTTCGGTGCCGCCGAACGCCGGATGCAGCAGGAACTGGCCGAACGCGGCCGCTCCGGAGAGGACCGCCAAGCCCTGCTCGACGACCTGCTGGCGATCGTCACCGACCCGGCGGTGGCCGATGAGGAGATCGGCGCGCTGATCCGCGGCGATGCGATCGGGTGGGAGCGCCTGCGCGCGGCGATCGCTCAGGCCAAACCCCGGTTGCCGCGTGATCACGGGCATCTGGCCGCGCTGGACTCCTCCTACAACTACCTGCGCCAGTTCACGCCCGCGGTGCTGTCGACGGTTGGTTTCGCTGGCGGGACCGCCGCGTCCGAGCTGCTGATCGCGGTGGCGATGCTGCGCGAACTCAACGCCACCGGGCGCCGGAAGGTCTTCGACGAGGCCCCGACCGGCTTCGTGCCCGCGAAGTGGCGCGGCTACCTCGACGCGGCGCGCAAGTCCGGCAGCGCTACCGCCTACCGGCACTACTGGGAGCTGTGCGTGCTGCTCGGGCTGCGCGACGGGCTGCGCAGCGGGGACGTGTACGTGCCCGGCTCACGCCGCTACGCCGACCCGGCCGCCTACCTGCTCACAACCGAGCAGTGGGAACCACAGCGCGGTGAGTTCTGCCGTCTGGTCGGGCGCCCGGCCGACCCCGGCGTCGCCCTGGCCGCCGTCATCGACGAGCTGCACACCGCGGTCGGTGAACTCGAAGCGGTGCTCGCCGAGGGTGAGGGCCCGGTGCGGCTGGACGGTGAGTCCGGGGAGCTGGTCATTTCCCCACTGACCGCCGAGGACGTTCCGGCCGAGGCGGTCGCACTCAAGGCGGAGCTGACCGAGATGCTGCCGTTCGCGCCGATCGTGTCGCTGCTGATCGAGCTGGACAAACGCACCGGCTACCTGGACTGCTTCACCCACGCGGGCGGCAAGGCCACCCGCAGCCCGGAGCTGAAACGCAACCTGATCGCGGTGCTGCTGGCGCACTCGACCAACCTCGGGCTGACCCGGATGGCCGAGGCCTGCGGCATCTCCTACGACATCCTGTCCTGGACCGACGAATGGGGTATATGCGCGAGGAGACCCTGCGCGCGGCCAACCTGGTGATCATCGGCTACCACCAGCGGCTCCCGCTGACTCCGGTGTTCGGCACCGGGACGCTGTCGTCGAGCGATGGGCAGCGCTTCCCGACACGCGGGAAGTCCACGACCGCGCGGCCGATGAGCCGCTACTTCGCGAACGAGGGCCTGTCGACCTACACCCACGTCACCGACACCCACGCCACCCACGGCACCAAGATCATCGTCGCTACCCGCCGCGAAGCTCACTACGTGCTCGACGAGATCCTGGGCAACGCCACCGATCTGCCGATCACCGAGCACGCCACCGACACCCACGGAGTCACCCTGGTCAACTTCGGCCTGTTCGACCTGCTCGGCATGCAGCTCTCGCCCCGGATCCGGGACCTGGGCCGCCTCACCCTCTACCGGCCGGGTCCGCGCGCGGGCGCCGAGGCCCGGTTCCCGCACGCGGGCCCGTTGATGACCCGCAAGGCCAACCTGGATCTGATCGCCGGGCACTGGGACGATCTGCTCAGGTTGGCCGGTTCGCTGAAGTTCGGGCACGCCACCGCCTCCCTGCTCGTCGGCAAGCTCTCGGCGTCGAGTCGCCAGAACACCCTGGCAGCGGCCCTGAAGGAGTACGGGGCGCTGCGGCGCACGATCTACGCCGCCAAGTACCTCGCCGAGCCGGACTACCGGCGCAAGATCGCCCGCCAGCTCAACAAGGGCGAATCCCTGCACGCGCTGCGCCGCGACCTGCTCTATGCGCACGAGGGCATGATCCGGGCCCGCCAGCTCGCCGACCAGACCGAGCAAGCGTGGTGCCTGACCCTGGCCACCAACGCCGTGATCGCCTGGACCACCGAGTACTACGGCCTCGCGGTCGAGCAGATGCGCCGGGCCGGACAGCGAATCGACGACGAGGTCCTGGCCCACATCAGCCCCGCGCACAGCGCCAACATCAACTTCTTCGGCGCGATCGAAGTCGACATCGACGCCGAACTCGCCGCGCTCGGCCCGACGGGCTACCGGCCGCTGCGGGTGCGCGACACCCTGTTCTGACCGGTCCCGGCGTTACCCCAGGGCCCGGTTCGTGTGCTCGCGGTCGAGCCATTCGGTGGTCGTCATGTCCGGGATCAGGTCCGCGCAGGATCGTCCGTCCTGGGTCCAGTCGTGGTCCCAGGCTCGCGGGTAGTGCGGTCCGGCGATGTAGCCGAAGGAGTAGGGGCGCCCTCGACTCCGATCCGCAGCTTGTCGGCGGTGATGCCCGCCCACTGGCGTCCGGAGTGCCAGATGATCACCCGCCACACCCGGCCAGTGGCGAGCCCGACATATGCAGAGGTTAGGACTTACTGCGTGCGAAAAGAATCGCTTGCTGAGCTTTCGCATTCGGGTCGAGCAGCATCTGGGCCTCGACCACGAATCCGGCATCGTGCAGCCAGGACGCCACCTGGTCCGGCTGACGGCGGTGGACATGGACCTTCATCGGGTGACCGCCGTAGCCGTCCGTCTTCAACAGCGACTCGTCGCCGACGTGAAACAAGAGTTGCAACGGTCCGCCGGGACGCAATGCTCGGTGGAAGCGCCCGAATACAGTCGGCACCTCGTCGTCTGGGATGTGGATCAACGACTGCCAGGCGAGCAGGCCGGCCACCGAAGTGACGGGCAGGTTCAGCTCCGTCATCGAGCCCACCTCGAACCGCAGGCCGGGGTGGTCGCGCCGGGCCACGTCGATCATCGCCGGGGAGAGGTCGATACCGAAGGCGTCGACACCGAGCTCATGCAGGTGGGCGGTGACTTCACCGGGGCCGCAGCCGACGTCCGCGACCGGTCCGCCGCCAGCGGTCCGCACGCTGTCGGCGAACAACGCCAGAGCCGCGCGAAGGTACTGGTGTCCGGCGAGGGCGCCGCGCACTTGGTCGGCATAGCTGACCGCGACCGTGTCATAAGAGGTTCGGGTGTCGGCCAACCAGTCATCCGTGGTCATGACCGGCACGATATTCCATGATCGCGGCGGACTCGGCGCTAGCCGGGAACGACGAAGGTGCCTCCACCCGGCCGGGTGGAGGCACCGGTATGCAGGACGGCATTGCTCATGGCGCCGGCCCCGAGAGACTCTGGCCGACTCTGTCATACGGTGGCGTGGGCATCAGTGACTGCGGCGAACGGCGGTACGCGTCTGGCCGTGACCGCGCAACGATAGCAGTGATACCCCGGATAATGGCCTGTTATCCGGGGTAGTGGGGCACGCGACCTGCGGCGGACCCCGCTCCGCCGCGTACACGAAGTGGCCCCGTTATCCAGGGCAAGCCTGGAGAAGGGATCCGATGGCCGCGAAGGTGACCCGGCTACGCACAGCCCCGCCGGCGCGCACCCTGCGCTCGGCCGCCGAAGCGTTCCTCGACACAATCGGATCGGCGAACACCCGGCGCGCCTACGGCATCGCGATCGTCAAGACCGTCGACCAGCTCGACGGCCGCGGCCTCGATGGGCTCATCGGTCACAGCCGCGCCCTGGACTCGGTCACCGACGCCGAAGTCGGCGCCGCGCTGGAAACACTGTGGGGCAACGCGGCGGTCAACACCTGGAACGCACGCCGCGCCGCCGTCGGCAAATGGCTTTCCTGGTGCGCCGAACAGGGCTGGACCGCACCGAAGGTTCCCGCCTCGGCCGCACGCTCGACCCCGCCGGACTCCGACACCCCGGTCCGTTCGCGCACCGCGATCGACCGGCTCATCGCCCGCCGTGAGATCCACGTGCGGGAGAAGACGCTGTGGCGGATGCTGTATGAAACCTGCGCCCGCGCAGAAGAACTGCTCGGACTCAACGTCGAAGACCTCGACCTCGCGGGCCGCACCGCGGCGGTGAAGTCCAAGGGCGCCAAACCCCGCACACGCCGCCGCGGTGCCACCCACTACGAACACGTCCTCGAGAACGTGTACTGGGACGCTGGCACCGCCCGCCTGCTTCCCCGGCTGATCCGCGACCGCACCCGCGGACCGGTATTCGTGACCCACCGCCGACCGGGGCCCGGCAAGTACCTCGCCGACCGCGACGTCTGCCCCGACACCGGCCTGGCTCGGCTGTCCTACGACAAGGCCCGCGACCTGCTCGACGCCGCCACCGCCGTCGATGGACCCGGAACCGGCTGGGACCTGCACGAACTGCGCCATTCCGGACTGACCCACCTCGGAGAATCCGGAGCCGCCCTGCTGGAACTGATGGCCAAGTCCCGACACCGCAAACCTGAGAACCTGCGCCGCTACTTCAAACCGTCCCCGCGGGCGATGCGCGAGCTGACCTCGATCCTGGGCCCGGGAGCCGAACGCGGACGCTGACCAGCAGCTACGCCATATCCGTTGGTTTTTCGGCGGTTACTACCGGAACCCCGTGCGGTGCGCGCCCGTCTCGAAGCACTGGCCGTCGCACCGTCAAGCCTCGTGCTGCTCTGCGAATACATCCCGTATCCGACGTCGGACTGGCTGCGCGAGAACCCGGCCGGCATTCGAATCCTCAGGCGTTCACCGATGCCACCTGAGGAATTCGAATCGCCCGTACCCGGGCGCACCAGCATCAATCACGCCGATATGAAATCACCAGCTCAACAGCAGAATTCAGCCGTCCGCTCACCGTGACTTCTCTCCCGGGCGCTCCTCATCCCCGGTTCGGCCGGAAACCGATCCAGCGCCGCATACTCTTGATGGGCCGCGGATTCCTATATCGGAAATCGACAGACATCACAGTTTCGAATTTGATAATCGTGGCGTGTCGCGATCGGAGTTGTGCGATGTGCGTCGGCGCCGGGTGCCCGGCTGGAACCCGCTCAAACCAACAGAGCGGGGAACGCAGTGATCAAACCACCGCCCACCAACAGGGGGTCCCGGTAGCACTGACGAAGTTTCGGCCGGATATAGCCGCGACCTGCTCTGATCCGGTTTCTGGCTCGGGTGTTGGCGTGGTCGGTGTCAAGGGCTCATCAGCGGTCCGGAGCGCTGATGGCAATCTCAAAGTCTGATCTCGTCCCAGGTGACGGCTGACCAGAGTTCGACCCGCGCTGTCCAGGTCCGGTATCTGTCACCGAATGTCCAGGGTTGTTGTCACGGATCGGCCACGGCCAGGGATGTGGGCACGTGGCGAGTCGTTGCAGGAGCTGGAGGCGATCCTGAACGGCTATTCGGTCATAGAGCAGCACTGCATGACGGGAACGGCGATGGATGCGTTCTTCCGTGATCTGGCGGCTGCCTTGGGAGCATCGAGTGAGGCACTCCCGCACTCTGGACCCAGACCAGCCGGCGGCCGCGACGGCCGGCAAATAGGGCAGATACTTCTGGTGGAAGTGCGCCTCGGTCGCCGTGACCTTACGCCCGAAAGTCGAACATCGCCTCGCCCCGGTCAGGTACGGCACCGACCTTCGACTGTTCAACAGCGGCGTCAGACCATGGACCGAAGCGTAAGAAGCCAGATCCTTGGGTTGCGCCCTCGCCGACCGGCTCGGCGTGCCGTTTCATTTTCGCAAGTCCGGACGAACCCGGCCTGGACCTGCCTCGCCTGGTGTAGGTGGGCCGTGCTGTCGGTGTGAAGTGTGATTGTCGTGGGCAACGAATTACTGGGATGCCGACCAGTTTTCGGTGTGACCGATGAACAATTCGGTGACCTCGACAGGCCACCGAGGCTTGTCCACGAGATCGAATTCCGCGCAGTACCGCAGGGGAGGCAGCTCGGTGTGGTCGCAGGAGTGATCAGCGACATGGGAGAACTCGCCGACGACGCTGCCGAACATGGCCGCGCTACCGGTGAGGAACAGCGTCTCGGCGTACACGCGGTGCTCGAAGCGGTCCAGGTTCTCGCGGTATCCAAGCTGCGGATAGTCCTGTTCGGCACGGATCCGTATGGCCTCGTCGGACACGTTCACCGTCTGCGCACGACCCGCACCGAGGTGACGGCGGATCTGCGGCCAGACCGAGTGGCGTAGTTGCAACGAGTGGTGCACGAGAACCAGATCCAACGGTGCCAGGTTCGCCTGCCAATCCACGGCGTCGTCAGCCATGGCATTGCGCCGAATAGGGAAATACAGGATCGAGCGTGGGGATCGGGCGAGTAGTTCCCACAAGCCGGCGAACTGCCAGGCCGTTGTCCGGTCCACACGCAGGTGGAAGCAGCCATGCGCATCGCGCAGTGTCGCGTGAACAGGAATGGGGCGCGGTTGGATGATCCGGTAGTTCCTGGTACCGAACTGGACCCGGTGGACGGTGAGACGAAGCTTCATGGCCATCCCACCCGGCAGCCCGTACCGCAGAATCACCCCTCTACCAGGCGACATCTCGAACATCGTTGGATTCTAAGCGATTACTACCGGGACCCCATTACAGAAACCTTCCATCGATCTCGATGGTTCGATGAACATCGAACTGCGGAAACACTCCGAAGCTGTCCGGCCATCCTCTTCGAAGCTGACCCGCCTGTAGGTGGGGGCCGTCGCGCTCGAATGACCCGGAGGGAGTATCGAGCCCGCCCGCTCAGCGATAGCCCGCCAGACCGTCCGCCAATTCCTCCCCATCACCGTCCCGGTGGGCGGCGAGGGCCTGCTGCAGAGCGAAGGTTCCGCGGATCGCGGCGATGCGGGTGGTCGTTTCGCGATCGTCCCAGCCCCCAAGTGTGAGTACGCGCCCCAACAGGGAATCGCCGTAGCCGGCACCGATGGCCGCGAGATCTTCGGCAGGGTCACCGAGCGTGACCTCGTCCCAGTCGACCACCCCGCTCAGACTCGGGAACCCGTCGCTGCTCTCCCACAGGACATTCTCGGGGCCGAGGTCACCATGCACCACCGCCGCAGTGAGGTGGGGAAGGTCTTCGAGTACGCCGAGTTCCCGTTCGGCTCGCCGACGCCCACCAGCGGACATCATCCCGAAAAGCTCGGCGCGGACATCCACCGCGAACCGCCGCCACCGGTCTTCCGGAGCCGGCAGTTCCGCGCGCGCACTGTCGTCGGCGCCGGCTCTGGCCAGACCGGCCAGCAGACCCACGTACTGGCCTGCGACCACATCGGCCATCTGCGGATCCTCGAGCACATCAGCCGTCAACGGTGTTCCGGGAATACGGCTCATCACCAGGAACGGCGGCTCGTCGACGCGGTCTGTGCCGCTTTCCTCCAGCGGGTCCGGCGTGCGGAAACCGAGGTCGATTCCAGCGAGAATACGTAGAACGGCTGCTCGCCGCGGCAGCCGGGCTGCCGCGGCGTCGGTACGAGGTAGACACACGACCCGATTCGGGCCGATCACCACCAGATGGAACTGCCCCTCGCGAACATCGAACTCCTCCGGTTCGGCATCCGGCAGCAACCGGCTCAACAGGACCCGATGCGGTCGATGCGCCATCTCCAAGGTACAAACCCCTCTCTCGTTTTGTTCATCTCCGCTAGCTGACCTGCGTGCTGGCCAAATCTCGCCCCGGCTGCTAGTGCCTCGTCAAGCAACGTTGGGTAGGTAATCCGGGCGCCGGATTGTGGAGTTGACTGCGAACTCTCGTTTGGGTCGGGCGCGCTGGTTGTGCCAGCGGATGTAAGCACCGATCGCGGCGTCCTGTTCGTGGTGGCTTCGGTGGTCGGTGCCGTTCAAAGCGAAGTACCGCAACGCGGCGAACTCCGATTCGATCCAGTTCAACCAGGACGAATACGTCGGCAAGAACACCAGTTCCACATTGTTCGCTGCGGCCCAGTCCCGAACCTCGGCCCGTTTGTGCGGGGAGAAGTTGTCAGCGATGACGTAGAGCTTCTCGCCGGGCCAACGAGCCCGCAGGGTCTTCAGGAATGCCAGGAACTCGATCCATCGTTTCCGGTCCCGGATCCGGTAGTGAATACGACCGGTGGCCAGGTCCAACGCACCGAGCAGGTGCCGCACCCCGTGGTCGCGATGGTAGGTCGCACGCAACCGTCTGGGTTTGCGGGCGGGAAACCAGCCGCGGCCCGGCCGGGGTTGCAGGTTCAATGGCCCGAACTCGTCGACACAGATCACTCGCCCGTCGGCGGGCGGGTGATCGTAGAGATCGAGGATCCGGTTCATCTTGGCGGTGAAGTGGGGGTCGGAGCCGGCCTTCCAGGTTTTGGTGGCCTGCCACGACACGCCCTGCTCGCGCAAGATCGTGCGCAGTGTCTCACGGCTGATGTCAGCGATCTTGCTGGTGACCAGCATGTCCCGCAGTTTCGTCAGGCTCCACGTCGAGAACGGCCGACCGAGGTCGCGGGGGCAGCACCGGGCGATGCAGGCGATGCGTTCACGCGTCGCCCGATCCACCTTCGGCGGCCTGCCCCCGCTCCATTTTGGGTCCAATGCGTCGAACCCCCGTTCGTTGAAGTCGTGGATCACTTGCCGCACATATGCTTCCGAGACCTGCATCAACCGTGCTATCGCCGGGACCGGTTGATGCTGCGCCGAGGCCATCACCACGATCGCGCGGCGGGTCCTGATCGGTTGCTTGCTCGTCTTGGTGATCTTCTGCAAGCGACGCCCCTCGTCCGGGGTCACCTCCCGCACGAATACTTCCGGTTTCCGGGCCAACGAAACCACCTCCACCGGCAGCATCACCGTCGGCGGCCAGACGATCAAACCGACACCCGGATTACAGCCGCAACCTATCTGGACGAGGCACTAGACACCTGTGCGGAGACTTGTCCGTGGGCGCGGTTGGTATCGGCTGGGCGGAACCCGGCAACCGAGCGCAACGGAGGCAACATTTATGAGCACAAATCATGCCTTATCGGTCATCATCGGCGGCGCCTCCGGAATCGGCTGGGCGACATCGTCATCATCGCCGACCTCGACGGCGACGCCGCGCAGACCCGTGCTACCGAACTCGGCCGACCCGCGAGCGGCCACTGCGTACAGGTCACCGACGAGAACAGCATGCGCGCCCTCTTCGACACCGTCACCGCGCAGCACGGCCCCGTCGACACCGTCGTCGACTGCGCCGGAATATCCCGGCCCGGCACCCTCGCCGACTTGTCCCTTGACGACTGGAAAGCCACCGTCGATGTATGCCTCACCGGCGCGTTCCTCGCGGTGAAAGAAGCCGCACGCAGCCTGCGCGACAGCGGATCAGTAGTGCTCGTCGCCTCCCTCAACGGCCGCCAGCCCGGAGTCGCGATGGGAGCGTACTGCTCGGCCAAAGCCGGGGTGCTCATGCTCACCGAGGTCGCCGCTATGGAACTTGCACCCCGCGGCATCCGAGTCAACGCGGTCAATCCCGGATTCGTGCACACACCGCTCACCCACGGCGCGACGCTCGTCCCGGGCCTCGTCGAGGAGTACGTCGAGAACACGCCACTCGGACGCGCCGGAACACCCGCGGACATCGCGCAGACGATCGGATTTCTGACCTCTCCCGCAGCCGACTGGATGACCGGCGCAGCCGTCGACCTCAACGGCGGCGCACACACTAAACGCTATCCGGATATCGTGGCGCGTATCGCGGATATGGCGGCCGATGCGTCGTGAGCCGAGCCCTGGAGCAGCCGACCGTTGTCTACACGGAACCGGGCGGGTGAAACCGCGAAGGGTGCACTGCTGCCCGGCATCACTACCTTGGAGCGGCTGGTCGCGCTCCGATGCCTCTATCACAAAATCCGCAGCGAGCCCGCGCGCAACTGCGCCTGGTGCGAGTTCGACCTCCATCGGCCGATGGAGGTCGAACTCGCTATGCTCCTCCCTGGTTATCTGTGGTTTTTGATAGTGACTCTGGATGCGATCGGGAGGTTGGATGGAATCATCACATTCATGTTTTGATGCGCATATCGTTGTATCCATCTTTAAATTTTGAGCAATGGCTGCTGATTGTGGGAGCTCGGTCGCTCGGTACTCGGTGACGAACCACTCTTGCCGAACCGGGACAGTCGAGTGAGGTACGGGATCCGGGCTCCCCTACCCCGGGTGTGAGTAGTTGGGGTGCAGGAAGGGGTCCCGGTAGCACTGACGAAGTTTTGGTCGAATATAGCCGTGAACTGCTCTGACCCGGTTTATCCGGCTCGGATGTGGGGGTGGTCAGTGTCGAGGTCTCATCAGTGGTCCGGCCGCTGGCACTCTCAAAGCTCGACCTGCCTCGCCACCCCAGTCGACCGCGTTGGCGACGAGGACGTCGATATCGCCCCAGCGCTCGGTGACCGCTCCCACCGCCGCGGTTGCGGCATCGGCGAGCCGCAACGGGACAACCATCGCCTCTCCGCCGGCTGCCTCGACCGACGAGGCCGTCGTCTCCGCGCCCGCGCGGTCGGTGTTGTAAGTGATCGCCAGCCGGGCTTGCTCGGCCCCGAATGCGCGAGCCGTCGCAGCGCCGATGCCTTTGGAGGCTCCGGTCACCAGAACCACACGCCCCTTCATTCCCGTATCCATGTTTCTCCGATTCCCGTTGTTGCAGGCTTGCGCGCGCCCGCTTGGAGGTTGTTGCAGGAGTAGTTGCTCAGCTCGACGGTTGCAGCCGTCGGCCGATCGAGGTGGCGAGTGCAGTGGCGGCTTTCAACGCGGCGGCTCGTGATGCCTGGTGAGCGTCCTTGAACTCGGCCAGGAACGGGACGTGCAGTGCGTTGGTCAGTTCCGTATGGATGAAATGCAGATCCGCGAGCCCGAGTGTCTCGAAATAGGCCCGCAGGTAGGGCTCCTGGTAGTCGTGGGCTGCACGTGGTGTTCCCGGCGCGTACGAGCCGCCCCTGGCGGTGACCACGACGGCAGTCCGCCCGGCCAGCGGCAGCCAGGGAAAGGAGATCTGGTCGATCCACGCCTTGAGCGTCGAGGGGAGTGAGAAGTTGTACATCGGGCTCGCAACCAGCAGCACATCGGCCGCCAGCAGTTCCTCGATCAGCGGCCGGCTCACCGCCCAACTTCTCTCCTGTGCTGGGGATCGCACCGCACTGGACATGTCGGCCAGCTTCCGGATCCCTGTTGCGGATGCCTGGATCGCGATCTCGGTGCGAGCCTCGTCGACCGGCGGCACGGGATCGGCACCCAGATCCCGGTAGGTGTAGTCACCGCCGGGATGTCCGGTGCGCCACTCGGCGGCGAACACTGCCGAGACTTCGCGGGAGAAGGATTTCCTTCTGGGACTGGTATCAATGTGCAGCAGATGCGCCACGGTGTCTCCGTTCGAATTACATAGCCGGCCATATAATAGCCGACTGTACAATAGCCGACTATGGAACTGCCTTCTCGATCAGGCCGCGACACCGCTCGCGACGTCGGCCCCATTGGCTACGCTCTCGCTCTCGCCGCGCGCGCACACCGGGCCGATCTGACGCAGCGGCTCGCCCGGCTCGGGCTGCACCCCGGCCAAGAGCTCATCGTGGTCGACCTCCACGAGAACCCAGGATCGACGCAGGCAGAGCTGGTGGAGCGCATGGGTATCGAGCAGCCCACGATCGCCAAGACCATCAGCCGCATGGAGCGTTCCGGCTTCGTGAAGCGGACCCACGACGACTCCGACCGGCGGGTGATTCGACTGCGTCTGTCCGCGCAGGGACACCAGGCGGTCGAGCCGGTGCGGGTCGCGTGGCGCGACGCCGAAACCGTGGTCACCAACGGGCTCAACGGGGCCGAACGCCGCCAACTTGTGAGTCTGCTGCGAAGGATCGGTGAACTGTGATTGCCGGACCAGGTGGTTAGAACAGGGTGTCGCGGACCCGCAACGGCCGGTAGCCGGGGGTAGGGGCGATCCGGTGGTAGGTAGCTGGCTCGGTGAGCGGTGTTGTGCTGTGGGTGATTTCATGTCGCAGTGATCGACAAGGACGGCTATGGCCGGTTCCGGGCGTTGTCTCGGGAGGATCTGGAGCGCTACTGCTATCTGGACGACGAGGACCGCAAGCTGATCGCTGCTCGGCGGCGAGCTGATACCCGATTGGGCTTTGCCCCGGCGGCACCGTGCCCATGTCCACTGGGCAGATCCCGACCGCCTGAATGCCCTCCAATCGGCGCAGGGCCTTGACCGTCCCTTTCCACGACGGCCGGAACACGCCCTTGCGCAAACGCTCCAACTCGCTGATCTGATGTTTGGCGTCGTCCGGGCTCTCCAGCAGGCGCACCAGCGCCAACGCCGTTCCAGGCCCGACCCGCGCGGTGAACTGCGCCCACAGTCGCTTCTCCGCCGCAGCCCGAACGAGGTAGGCGGACCCCAGCAAGATCGTTCTCACCGGGATTTCCCGTACCTCAACTACTCACACCCCTACCCCACCACCCGCCGGGCCTCCATAGAGTTCTCGCTCCGCCATCAGGTACCGCAGTGGCGGAAGCCGATAGTGTGTAGCGTCGCGCCTCGTCTCCCCCGAGGTCGGATCTGTGGGGGTCGAGACGGTGCTCTATCGAGGCCCGGCTCCCCCTTGAGCCATCGCGAACCTGCGCAGTGTGGTCGATCCTGTCGAGCGCGCGAACCGACAGTTGGTCGAAGTGCCGGACTTCTCAACTGAGCCCTTGGGGGTCGCCGCAGTATTCGCCGAAAATCGGGCGGATATGGCATAGCTCCTGGTGGGTGAGTTTGCGGTTGGCCTGCGGCGCACGATGTTTGGTGGTTGGCCTAGCGACCGATGAGGTTGGTCGGCGTGCTGGAGGCTGGGGTTCGTGGCGACACGGGTGTTCGCGGATGAGGAACTGGAGCGTCTGCGAGGGTTCCCGGAGATCAGTCGCGACGAATTGTTTCGGTTCTTAGCGCTCACCCCTGCTGACGTGGCGTTCGTCGACCCCGGCCGCGGTCGTGGACCGGCGGACCGGCTGGGACTTGCTCTCGTGCTGTGCACGTTGCCGCGGCTCGGCTTTGTGCCCGACAGGTTGACCTCAGCGCCTTCCGTGGCGGTGGTTCGGTTGGATGAAAAGTTGAATGTCGATGCGGCAGAGCTTCGTTCGTATGGCAAGCGAGCCAAGACCAGAACCGAGCACGTGCGCCTGGTGGCGCAGTATCTGAGCTGGCGGTCGGCCGGGACGATAGAGCTGAAGGAGCTCGACGAGTTGTTGCTGGCGCGGGCGCGGGCGCATGATCCGCCAACACTGCTGTTCCGGCTGGTGTGTGAGTATCTGATCTCGGCGCTTGTGATCCGGCCGGACCCGGTGACAGTCGTGGAGCGTGTTGCTCACGCCCGCCCGCAGGCCCAGGAGCAGACCTACGATCGGCTGGCGCACCAGCTGACAGCCGAGCGGTGCGCCGAATTGGATGCGCTGCTGGTCACCGACCCTCGATCGGAACCTCCCGGTTGAAGTGGCTCTCGACCGGGCCGGTGGAAGCCTCGGCGTCGGCGGTGAAAGCCGAGGTCGAGAAGCTGGGGTTCCTGCGGCGATTGAGTGCGGATGAGCTGGATATGTCGGTGCTGCCCGCCGAGCGGCGGCGGTTCCTGGCCACGATGGGCCGCCGCCGCGTGCTCGGCAACCGGGTCCAGCTCGCGTCGCGTTCGGGATTGCGCGGTACTGGCAAGCTGTGGGGCTGAGCTCGCCGGAGTTGGTCAGCGACGATGGTGACCAAAGCTCTTGGCGCGGCGAAGGTTTCCTCGGCGGTGATGCCTTGGCCGCCGATCGCTGCCCAGGCGAAGTCGCCGAGCACGATGCTTTCCTCGCGGCGCCGCTCATCGAGGGGAAGCAGTTCGGTCAACACCGCGCGGAAGGCTTCACGGGGTGTGGCCTCTGCGCCGAGTGCGGTCCATCGTTGCGCGGATCGAGGGAATTCGGCATCGAATTTCGGGTCGTTGACCTGACCGTTCAAGGACATCGCTTCAGCGCTCACCAGCCGGCAGAACACCCGTGGGGACGCAAACATTACTCTGCCGTGTTCGGCTTCTTCTCGCGGTTCATCTCACCGGTGCGGAGGCAGGAACAGCGTCGAAGACGATGTCTGTCCTGTCGGTAACCTTGCACCCAGGCGGCACTGTGACAGGAAGTCCACCAGGCAAGGAGCGTGAGCTCTTCACGCAGTTGTAGTCGAACGAGCCGGTTCAGGCGTCGTGTCGTGTTTGAGTGCACGGCCGGGAAACCCGTGTCGACGTGCGCCGATGACGATCGCGAGGGTCGGGATCACGAGCGCGAGGGTGATCCAGCTCAAGGAGGGGGTTCCCAGCGCGCTGAGGGCGATGCCGCCGATGATCCCGCCCGCGGCGATCCCGATGTTCCAGCACGTTGTGAGGAGTGCTTGTGCTACGTCGCCCGCAGTACCTGCGGCATCAGCGATCGCGGTCTGCAGCAGAGTTGAGGTACCGCCGAATGCGAGTCCCCACAGTGCCGCGCTGGCATACACGAGAGCCGGGATGCCAGAGAATACGCTCAGAGCAAAGGCAGCCGCGGCCAGGAGCGCGCAGGCCAGGATCATGAGCGTGCGCAGGTGCCGATCGATGAGGACGCCGGTGATCCAGATGCTCAGCAGCGAGACCAGACCGAAGGTGAGTAGTACCGAATCGACCTCGCCCGTCATGCCGAGCGGGGCGAGGAATGGCGCAATGTAGGTGAAGAGGATGTTGTGTGCGAACACGAACGTCAACGTCACGACGAGGATCGGAGCGACGCCCGGCAGGCGGAACGTGCTGGCCAGCGGGAGCCGGGCGTCTGCGTGCTGGCCGGGGAAGTTCGGAACGGCTGCGATGACCCACACGATCAGCGCGAGTGTCGCCACTGTGATGATCCCGAAAGCGAATCGCCACTCGACGACTTTCGCCAGGAACGCTGCCGCAGGAACTCCGACGGAGAGCGCAACGGTCCCGCCGGCCATCGCGATGGCCATAGCCTTGCCGCGTTGGTGCGGGGGAACCATCCGCCTCGCGTACCCCGCCAGAAGCGCCCAGAGCAGGCCGCCGACGATCCCGCCGAGGAATCGGGCCGCGAGTGTGAAGGAGAAGTTGTCGGAAAGTGCTGTGACCGTGTTGGCGACAGCGAACCCTGAGATCGCGAACAGCAGCAGGTGCTTGCGCTGCCAGCCGATCGTGGCTCTTGTGAGCGGAACTGCTCCGAGAATTGCCCCGATCGCGAAGATGGTGATGCTCTGCCCCGCAGCGGCCTCACTCACTCCCAGGTCGCGACTCATCTGTGGCAGCATCCCGGCGGGCATGGTCTCCGTCAGGAGGGTGATGAACCCTGTGGCAGCCAGGGCCAGCAGGCCCGCGAATGGGAACCGGGTGTCAGCCGGAGAAGGTGGTGGTGAGGTGTCTGTTCGTGTCATATCCTTATCATCGATGTCTGACATTAATGTGAGGGTCAAGTTCGGCTGTATCGCGGCCCGGACGCGAGGGGTGTAGTGATGAAGATCGGTGAGCTCTCGCAGCGCACGGATACGCCGGTGCGTCTGCTCCGCTACTACGAGGAACAGGACCTGATCCATTCCGAACGGCTCCCGAACGGGTACCGGGATTACGAGGACTACGTCGTCGACCGGGTGCTGCAAGTCCGGGGCCTGCTCGATGTCGGACTGCCCACCCGGATCATCAAGCAGATCCTGCCCTGCCTGAACAGTTCACGGGCGATACACCTGCCGTACGTCACCCCAGAGATGATCGCGACACTCGAACGCGAACGCGACCGAATGGCAGAGAAGATCGAATGCCTCACGAAGAACCACCGAGCCATCAACGGCTACCTCGAGGCTGTGAGCCACGAGAT
The DNA here is from genome assembly GCF_035956715.1 of Nocardia sp. NBC_01329. Classification (NCBI taxonomy): domain Bacteria; kingdom Bacillati; phylum Actinomycetota; class Actinomycetes; order Mycobacteriales; family Nocardiaceae; genus Nocardia; species Nocardia sp. NBC_01329. Next base: position 2,426,562 of record NZ_CP108381.1, read on the forward strand.
CCGAGCCTCGTAACAGAACATACGGAGATTACTGGCGTCACAACGACATGCGCCCACACTTCTCCACCGTGAACCAGCGCATGACAGTGAAGGACGACCCCTCCCGCAGGCCCGGTAACCGTTGTTCCCGGCCGTAGCTGCCGGTTCACGTTCACCTAAATGCGTTGAGGCGGGCACGACACAGCCGGACGATGCCGGGATCCCCGTGTACGGGGGACGACGCAGGGTGCCGGGCCTGCGCCGAGAGGAGCTCGCCCAGCTCGGCGGGGTGAGCGCCGGCTACTACACCCGCCTCGAACAGGGACAGAGCCCCAAAGCCTCGGACGCCGTTCTCGACGCCGTCGCCCGCGTCTTGCGGCTGGACGAAGCCGAACGTGCTCACCTGTACTCGCCGGCCACCTCGACTTCGACGCGCCGAACCGGCCCAGCGACCGCCCCAACATCGGCCGCATGATGTTCCTCGACCCTCATACAACTGAGCTCTATGACGACTGGCCCCGCAAGGCCCGGTCCACCGTCGCCGACCTGCGATTGATTGCCGGACAGCACCCCGGCGCGCCGGCTCTGAGCAACCTCGTCGGCGAACTGACCCTCGGGAGCCCCGAATTCGCGAAACTATGGGCCGCCCACACGGTGGGAGACTGCGGCGGTACCGTTCATACCCATCACCATCCCATCGTGGGCACCATGGCACTCATGACCGAGTTCATGACCCTGCCGAACGACGAGGGACAGCGTGTGGCGGTGTTCAACGCCGAACCGGGCTCACCCTCCGAAGCCGCCCTACGAATCCTTTCCGATCCGACCGACACCAGCACGCCGGTCGGCGCTGCGAGAGTCTGTATATGAGTGAACCCCTACCGTCGGACGTGGTCACCACGCTGGAGACCCTGCTACGTCCCGACGACCAGCTGTACGCCGCGGTGCGAGCGCAAATTCCCCACGCCCGGATTCAGTCCCGATGTGGCTGTGGTTGCGTGAGTGTGAACTTCGAGCTGGACACGACCGAACTCACCCCGGTCCGGGTCGACCCTCCACGACACCCGATCATCGCGGAAGCCGACATCATCGGTCCCGAGGACGACAGCCCCGGCGAGATACTCCTTTTCGTCAGCGGCGGGTACCTCTCCAGCTTGGAAGCGTGTTCCTGGGGTGACGGCCCGATCACTGCCTGGCCACCCCCGGAACAACTTCGCGTTGTCGACCGGCGCTCCCAACCGCCCACCGAATAACGATAGTTGTCCGGCGGCGCCCCCCAGAAGATCGAACAGCTCGGTGTCCCCGAGGTAATCCCGCATCACCAGCCCTCTCACGGTACTGTCGGCGAGCCCTTCCAGCGTTGTGGCGCTGTCGGAAGTCACCGGAATCGCGGTCGAACTCTTTTAGCACCCAGGGGTTCCGGTAGTAATCGCGCGAAAACAACGAAGTTGCCTTGACCAGCGGTGATAATTATTTCGGGCTGCGGTGCATGGTAGTTGTTGCTTGGCTCGGCTGCTTTGAAGCTCTCGCGAGAGCAGCGTCGTCGATCGCTGCGCGGTGCAGCCGGTCTATCTGCCGAAGGATCTCGGTTCGGCGCTTGGCCGACTTGATCCATTTCGGCAGTCGCTCAACCACTGTGTGTCTGATCCCGCCGTCGTCCCACGGTGCGTGTTCGCGCAGGGATGCTTGGACATAACGCCTGATCAGAGCAAGATGTTCGAAGTTGTAGGCCCATAGCCACCCGTGACGGGTCTCGGCTCGCAGATACAGTGGAAGCGCGAAATACGGATCGGTCGCGGTCGAGCCCGCACCGACCATGAAGTAGTAGCCGCGGCTGGGTTCGGTCCGCGCCAGCCCACAATGGCCGCACGTCAGCCGATGCGCGAGAAACTGTCGATATGGGCGACCGGCGGGCTCGGGCGGCGGTGTCACATGTGCGGTCTTGTTGCACTGCGGGCACTGCACCAGCATGTCGTCCTCGAAGTCCACCAGCATGTGGCGATTGTCGAAGAAACGTTCCGGGGGCATGCGCCGAGTGTGCGGCACGGGCTGCCCGGCGAATCCTCCCAATCGCGGCACGACCCGGACCCACTCGCATCAGCCCAGGTCGATGGTGTTCCGTAGAGGTGTTCCGGAACCTGTTCCGTTCAACTCAACCTCCGCTATCCGACACAATCCTGAGCATGGGTGAGCCGATCCGGGTGGGATACTGCCGCAGCGGCGCCATCCCGCCTCGGACCTGATGCTCAGCTGCTGCCGTCTCGGCACATCGAACTGACATCGCTGCTGGTCAAAGCAACTTCGTTGTTTTTCGCGCGATTACTACCGGGCCCCCAGCCTACGAGGTTCATCAGTACGCACTCGGCCGGCGATCGGTCATCGACTGGGTCCCCGTGTCCGAGTTCCGCTGTTCGGATCCAACTCACCCATATCTTTCTCCCAGTCCGAATTTCGGGTTTGCGTCGAGTGTCTCCTTCGAGGTTGTCCGTTTGGTGGTGACATTCCGATGACTATACATAGTTTGATGCGCATATCTAGATAACCGCTTGTTTTAAGAGGATGGTCGGGGCGATGTTCGCGGACTGGTCCGCTCGCCGAGAGACCCTTCCGAGCCGGTCGTTTCTCGCGGAATGAGACCGATGCCGCGCCGCGCAAACCCTACCGATCAAGGGCCACTACCCCGGCATCCGGGCCACGGTGGCCGCCGGGAGATGCGGACGCTTCGGCGCGATTCCGGTGTCGCGCCGCTAGTCTGGTGCGAGCGCCGCGAGGACCGACAGCGAACAGGAGACAATCCGATGAGCCCGGTGAACCGCCGCCGATTTCTGACCACCAGCGCGGTAGCAGCCGGTGCTGTCGCACTCGGGGCGGGCCGCGCCGCCGCCCGCCCCGCTCCCCCGGTCGAGATCGCTCCGCTCGGACCCGACTTCTTGTGGGGTGTCGCATCCTCGGGCTTCCAGTCCGAAGGCCGTGCGCCGGACAGCAACTGGACCCGCTATATCGCGGCGGGGAAAACCGAGGACCCCTATCGCGATTCCGTCGACTTCTACTCCCGCTACCGATCCGATATCGCGCTGGCCGAGCGTCTCGGGGTCCGCTCCTACCGGATCGGAATCGAATGGGCACGGGTGCAGCCGCGGCCGGATGACTGGGACGAGGAGGGGTTCGGGTTCTACGACCGGGTCATCGAGACTATCCGCGCCGCGGGTATGCGCCCGATGCTGACCCTGGACCACTGGGTGTACCCGGGCTGGCAGGCAGATCTGGGTGGCTGGCGGCGCGCCGGAATGGTCGACGACTGGCTTGCCAACGCCCGGAAGGTGGTCGATCGATACGCCCGGCACGATCCGCTGTGGATCACCTTCAACGAGCCCGCGGCCTATCTGATGAACGAAGTGCGCCACGGCGGAATCGGAGTGACCGATATACCCGCGATGCAGGATCGGATGGCTGCTGCACACAACGCGGTCTACGACCATATCCACCGGGTCCGGCCGGGTGCGATGGTCAGCAGCAACGTCGCCTACATCCCCGCGGCCGAGGACGCGGTGAACGGGGCGTTCCTCGCGCGGGTCGGCGCGAAGCTCGACTTCATCGGGATCGACTACTACTACGGGTTCTCCCCCGCCGGTGTGCTCGCTCAGCTACCCGACCCGAGCAAGCTGTGGACGCTGTCGTTGCAGGCAGAAGGTATCTACTACGCGCTCGACCACTACGCGAAGCGGTTCCCGGGCACACCTCTTTATATTGTCGAGAACGGTATGCCCACCGAGAACGGGAAACCGCGCGCCGATGGCTACACCCGCGCCGACCTCCTGCGCGATACCGTGTATTGGCTGCAGCGCGCGGCGGCCGACGGGATGAATGTGATGGGCTACAACTACTGGAGTCTCACCGATAACTACGAATGGGGTTCCTATACACCGCGATTCGGGCTCTATACCGTCGATGTCCTGAGCGATCCCGCGCTCACCCGTCGTCCCACCGACGCGGTGGCGGCCTATACCGCGATCACCGGCGGTGGCGGAGTTCCGAGTGATTACCGGCCGACCCGAGGGCCTGCGGCCTGCTCGATCGTCGACGGGCTGACCAGCTGCATCGATCAGGTCATCGTGCCGCGTTGATCCGCAACACGATGACCTGATCGGAGAGTCCGTTCAGCCGACCTCGACGGGCGTCGCCCGCGGTAGGACCGGGCTTCGCGGCCCCGGTGAGCACAGGCTCATCGCCGCTGGTGCGACACCGACCAGGATTCCGTACGGCGAATCGATCCAGATCGCGAGCAGGATGCCTGTCGCACCCAGTATCGCCGAGCCCCACGACTCGACCCGGTGAACGCATCGGCCCAGCGTGAGCTGCGGCGCGCGTTCGACCCGCGCGGGATCCTGAATCCCGGCGTGGCGTTGTGACCTGTTCGGCCCGGTCCGGTGCGGTGCCGGGGCGAGCCGGACGTGCAAGACTGGCCGGGTGAACGGGGAGAAGGAAATCCGCGCAGACAGCACTCGCTCCGCCGGCGCCACCCGGGCGCCCGATCGCGGGGAGGTCTTCGGCTCCGGAGTGCTGTGGTTGGCGAAATGGGCGGTATGCGTGATCGCGATCGCGGCCGGGGCCTGGGTTCTCGGGTTCCTGGCCGCCCGGTTGTGGGTGGTGCTGCTGCCGGTGCTCCTCGCGATCGTGGTCTCCACGGTGCTCTGGCCGCCGACCCGTCTGCTGGTGAAAGCCGGGTTACCACCGGCCGCGGCGGCCGCGCTCACGGTGGTCGGGTTCATCGGCGTGCTCGCGGGCGGTATCGCTCTGATCGTGCCCTCGGTGGTGGATCAGGTGCCCGAACTCTCCGACAAGGCCACGACGGGTATCAATACCGTCCAGGACTGGTTACAGGGCCCGCCGCTGAACATCCGGGACGAACAACTGAACTCGGCGGTCGACGCGGTGGTGTCGCGGGTGCAGTCCAGTGCCGAGCAGATCGCCTCCGGGGTGTTCACCGGGGTCAGTACCGCAACCTCGGTGCTGGTCACGATATTCCTGGTGCTGGTGATCTCCTTCTTCTTCGTCAAGGACGGGCCCCGATTCGTTCCTTGGATGCACAAGTTCACCGGTGGGCGCAGTGGCCGGCACTTCGAGGAAGTGCTGGTGCGGGTGTGGGATGTGCTCGGCGGGTTCATCCGCACCCAGGCGCTGGTCAGCTTCATCGACGCGTTCTTCATCGGCCTCGGGCTGGTATTGCTCGGAGTACCACTGTGGGGGGTACTCACGGCACTGACGTTCCTGGGCGGGTTCATTCCCATGGTCGGGGCTTTCGTCGCCGGCGCGCTGGCGGTGCTCGTCGCACTGGTGGGCAACGGGTTCACCACGGCCCTGATCGTGCTCGTGATCATCATCGCGGTCCAGCAGCTCGAGGGCAATGTGCTGCAACCGGTACTGCAGAGCCGCACCATGAAGCTGCACGCGGTGGTGGTCCTGCTCGCGGTCACCGGCGGCGCCACCCTGTACGGCATCACCGGAGCGTTCCTGGCGGTCCCGGTGGTGGCCGTAGCCGCGGTGGTGGTCCGCTATATCAGCGAACAGATCGACGTGGCGGTGGGGGAACCCGATCCGTCCGGGGAAAAGGCGACGGACCCCACCCCGTCCGAAGTGGACACGGAGAAAGCTGCGGAACCAGGGCAGTAGGCCCGTTCCTGACGGGCTGGTCACGGTACGCCGAGTAGGTTTTCGAGCGCGGCGATATGGGTTTCGAAGACCTGCGCGCGGTCGGTGAAAGTGTCGGCTCCGTACATATCGAAGACATCGAAGCTCACAGCCCCGAACAGCGTGCACCAGACGGTGAGGCCGCGCGCGAGCAACCAGTCCGGCACGTCCAGCTCGAAATCGGCTCGGATCCGAACGAAATCGCCGGCCAGCGGTCCGGCGGGAGCCGGCTGACCACCTGCCGGTGGCGCGAGTAGTCCGCGTCGGTGGGCTGCATCGAAGAGCCCCATCAGTGTCGCGATCACCCGGGTACCCGGAGTGACCGTGCGATCGGCCGGAGCCGCGTATCCGGGTACCGGGGTACCGAACAGCAGGCCGTACCAGGCGGGTTCGGCGAGCGCCCAGGTACGGACGGTACGGGCGGTGACCCGGAATTGTTCGATCGGGTCGTCGGGTGCGGTGGCGAGGGCGGCCTCGACGGCATCGCCCAGTGCGTCGTAGCCGTCGATCACCAGCAGGGTCAGCAGTTCGTCACGGCTGCGGACGTAACGGTAGACCGCCGAGGAGACCACACCCAGGTCGCGGGCCACCGCGCGTAACGACAGGGCGGCGGCGCCGTCGGTGGCAAGATGTTCACGCGCGATCCGCTTGATATCGGTCATGGTCTGGGCCCGGGCGCGGGCGCGGGGTGTGGTCATTCCTTCAGCCTGACCAATTACGAGAGCACTGTCAACAATAGTGAGCGTTGCTCCCGTCCAGCTATGTTAATGTTACCGCACGTCACTGCTGACCATCCGAACCAAGGAGAAGCCCCATGTCCGAGGCGGCCACGGATTTCGATGTCCTCATCGTCGGCTCCGGGTTCGGTGGCAGTGTCACCGCCCTACGACTGGTCGAGAAGGGTTACCGCGTCGGCGTCCTCGAAGCCGGCCGCCGCTACGCCGACGACGAACTGCCGAAAACCAGCTGGGAACTGCGCAAGTTCCTGTGGGCACCGAAACTCGGCTGCTACGGCATCCAGCGCATCCACCCGCTGCGCAATGTGCTCATCCTCGGCGGCGCCGGAGTCGGCGGCGGATCACTCAATTACGCCAACACGCTCTACGTTCCGCCGGAGCCGTTCTTCCAGGACCCGCAGTGGCGCGACATCACCGACTGGCGTGGCGAACTCACGCCCTACTACGAGCAGGCGAAACGAATGCTCGGCGTAGTACAGAACCCGCATATGACACCGGCGGACGAAGTCTTCAAACAGGTCGCCGACGATATGGGCGTCGGCGAGACTTTCGTACGGACACCGGTGGGAGTGTTCTTCGGCGAACCCGGTGAAACGGTGGACGATCCGTATTTCGGTGGCGTCGGACCGGCTCGCACCGGATGCCTGGAATGTGGCGACTGCATGGTCGGATGCAAATTCGGGGCGAAGAACACTCTCGTCAAGAACTATCTGTATCTCGCCGAACAGGCCGGGGCGCAGGTGGTACCGATGACGACGGTGACCGAACTGCGGCCGCGAGCGGACGGCAGCTGGGTGGTTTCGGCGCAGAAGACCGGCGCCTGGGTACGCAAACAGCGCACCACCTACACCGCCCGCCAGGTCGTGGTGGCGGCCGGAACCCTCGGCACCCAGCGGCTGCTGCACGAGATGCGGGATCGCCGGGTACTGCCGGAGCTGTCCGACCGTCTCGGCCTGCTCACCCGCACCAACTCCGAATCGATCGTCGGCGCTGCCACCAAGAAGCTCGCGCCCGGCCAGGATTTCACCCGGGGCGTCGCGATCACCTCATCGATCCACCCGACCCCCGACACCCATATCGAACCGGTGCGCTACGGCCGGGGTTCCAACGCGATGGGGTTGCTCCAGACCCTGATGGTCGACGGCGGCGGCCGGATCCCGCGCTGGCTGCGGTTCCTCGGGACCGCGCTGCGCCATCCGCTGCTGATGCTCAGTTTCCTCAGCGTTCGCAATTGGAGTGAGCGCACCATCATCTCGCTGGTGATGCAGCATCTCGACAACTCCATCACCACCTACACGACCCGCGGACTCTTCGGCCGCAAGCTCACCAGCAAGCAGGGTCACGGCGAACCCAATCCGACCTGGATCCCGGCGGGCAACGAGGCCACCCGCCGGGTCGCCGAGCAGATCGGCGGGACCGCGGGCGGAACCTGGGGTGAGGTGTTCAATATCCCGCTCACCGCACATTTCCTCGGCGGTGCCGCGATCGGCGCCGATCGCGACTCCGGGGTGATCGACGCGTACCACCGGGTATTCGGCTATCCCACGCTGAGTGTGGTGGACGGGGCCGCGGTATCGGCCAATCTCGGCGTGAATCCGTCGCTGACCATCACCGCGCAAGCCGAACGCGCAGCCGCGTACTGGCCGAACAAGGGCGAACAAGATCCCCGGCCCGCGCCGGACGCACCGTACCGCCGGATCGCGCCGGTGGTGCCGAAATCCCCGGTGGTCCCCGACTCGGCGCCGGGTGCGCTGCGTTTGCCGATTGTGGCAGTGAACGATCCGGCGGCCGGCTGAGCCCGGACTTCAGCCCTTGAAGTAGACCAGCTGGTGACTGGTCGCCAGCAGCGTGCCGTCGCGACCCCACAGCTGAGCATTCTGGTCGAAGTGTCCGTGCCCGAAGCGGTTCGCGCGGGCCCGGCCCAGCAAGTACTCCGTACCCTGGTCGGCCAGTTCCTCCGCCGTGGCATGGAAGTACACGGTGAGCGAGATGGTGCCGGCCGGGAGATAACGCCCGCGCCGCAGGAACACTCGCGGGTAGAACGCGTCCGACATGGCCGTGAGCGAGGCGAAGTCGATCGGCCGGGCCGGACTGTCGCGCAACCACAGCGTGCTCACCGAATCCGGGTTCTCCGGAATCTCGGTGGTGGGCTCGATATCGGGCACGGCCCCGGCAACGAACCGCAGCTCGTAATTGTGGCCCCAGGCGATGAAATCCGGGAAGATCTGCGGAACGGCTTCGCCGGGCCCCGGCACCGACGGCATGGTGAGTTCCAGATCCGACCAGGTGTCGCGACGGATCCCGAATACGGCGGTCGCCGTGGTGGCGACCGCGCCGTCCTGGGTGAGTTCGAGTAGCCAGTGCTGATTCGTGCGGTTGGTGCGGACCGGGCGCGCCGTGATCTCGAAGGGCCCGTCGGCGATCGGTCCCGCGTAATTGACGGTGAGCGACAGCGGGTCGCCCAGTCGTTCGGGATGCCGTTCCACCGCCCGCAACAGCGCTGCCGCGGTGACTCCCCCGAACGGACCGACCATATTCGCGTAATCGGGGCAGGTGTGACCGGCCAACTGGTGCGCCTCGGTGTACTGCACGGCGATCGCCGTATCGAAGGGATGCGTCGACGCATCGATCCCGGTCACAGATCCTCCTGGAGATTCGGCCGTTTCCGGCGGCGAAGTAATCATAAGTATGACAACATACATAGTAATCGCAGGCAAGAGGGAGCAGCTATGCCACGACCGAAGGATCCCGACGGGCCCCGGGCGGCCATGATCAACAGTGCGATCTCGCTCATCCGGCGCCGCGGCGTCGCGGCCGTCTCGTTCACCGATGTACTCCAGGCCAGCGGCGCGCCACGCGGCTCGGTGTATCACCACTTCCCCGGCGGCCGCGCCCAGCTGATCACCGAGGCAACCGAGGCGGCGAGCAGCCGGATCACCGCCGGGGTCACCCGAGCGCTCGGCGCTCCCCGATCGTCGGCGGCACTGCGGGTGCTCGCCGATATGCTGGCCCGCGGGCTGGACGAGAACGACTATGCGCTCGGCTGCCCGATCGCCGCCGCGGCACTGGGCAACGAACCCGGCGCCGTCGCGGCGGCCGGATCGGCATTCGACAGTCTCCGCGAACTCGTCGCCGCGAAACTCGTGGAGGACGGGGCGCGTCCGGAACGGGCCCGGTCCATCGCCCTACTGGTGATCAGCTCGCTGGAAGGCGCCCTGATCGTCGCTCGGACCGAACGCGGACCGGCCGCACTCGATACGGTCGTCGACGAGCTGAGCGAGATCTGCCGGATCGCGGTCGAAGAAGCGTGATCCGAAGGTGGTCACTCCACCGCCCGGGTCTTGATCGCGTCCCGCGAGATGAACACGTCGTATTCACCGGGCGTCGCGATCACGGCATTCCCGTATGCCGAGCGCACGAACGGCGAGGTGAACCAGCGGTCTTCGCTCATATCCTCGAAGAAGTCGCGATCTCCGCCGTTGAGGAAGATATGGTTCTGCGCGGTGGCCACGCCGTCGAGCCGCTGCCCGTACAGCCGCGACACCTTGTACCCGGAATGGAACCCGAGCGCGTTCACCCAGGGCTCGAGCTCTACCAGTTGCGCCTGCAAGACCCACATATCGCCCTCGACCCGATGCGTTGTGCGCTCGGTGGTACCGCCGTCCTCGTCGAACAGCGTCAACTCCACCTCGAGTTGATGCTCCGAACCCGATACCGGCGCCACCACCACATGCGCCGCCCGCACCTCCCCCGTCAAACCCAGGTAGGTCTGGACGAGCGTCGCGACCCACAGCACCGATGCCGCGGCGGCCAACAGTAGGGCGCCACCGGCACCACGGGCGATCAGTGCTCGCGGCCCCCTCTTACGAAATGCGATCAACGCCGAAACCAGCAGGGCCACGCCGAGGATGATCGCGATGATCGAACCTGCCTGCAACACCCCGAAATCCACCGGGTAACTCATGCGCCGGTTATACCCCGGTAGCGCGAGATGTCACCCACGAACCGGGTTTTCGCTCCGCTCCGGTAAGCGAGCGCGAAACCGGCCCCTCCGATACCTGCCATGATCTCCTACCACGCCAGGATCCGGCAGATCTCGGATTCGGGACGCCGAGGCGAAGATCCCCCACGTCAGCTCCCGCTCTCGTATGTTGGCGGTACACGAGATCGAAAGGTGCGAAGGTGACAGAAGTCAGTGCGGACTATGTGATCGTCGGGTCGGGATCGGCCGGAGCCCTGCTCGGGGACCGGCTCAGTTCGGATCCCGGCCGCTCGGTGATCCTGCTCGAGGCAGGCCCGGCCGACAAGGACAAATTCATCCATATACCGGCCGCGTTCTCCAAGCTCTTCCGCACCGCCTACGACTGGGACTACCTCACCGAACCGCAACCGCAGCTCGACAACCGGCAGATCTACTGGCCGCGCGGGAAGACCTTCGGCGGGTCGTCCTCGCTCAACGCGCAGATGTGGGTGCGCGGTTTCCGCGCCGACTACGAGGAGTGGTCCGCCGCCGCCGGCCCGGAATGGGGTTTCGACAAGGCTGTCGAGCAGTTCCGTGCGATCGAGGACGTCGAGGGTGCCACCAGCCCCGACCACGGCACCGGCGGGCCCCTGCACATCTCGCGTCAGCGCAGCCCGCGGCCCTCGACGGCGGCCTATCTCCGGGCGGTGACCGAACGCGGTTTCACGGTGGAGGAACCCAATCTGCCCGAGCCGCAGGGGTTCAGCCAGACGTTGGTCAACCAGTACAAAGGCCGACGCTGGAGCACCGCCGACGCCTATCTGCGCCCCGCGCTGAAACGGCGCAACTTTCAGGTGTTCCCAGAGGCCACTGTCACCCGGGTGCTGTTCGACGGTGACCGCGCCGTCGGTGTCGAGTACTCGCGGGGCGGGCGGACCGAGAAGGTGACGGCCCGTAAGGAGGTCGTACTCTGCGGCGGCGCGATCAACAGCCCGCAACTTCTCATGCTGTCCGGGATCGGTGACCGCGCGGAACTCGAGAGGCACGGGATCGAGGTGCGCCATCACGCGCCCGAGGTCGGCGCCAATCTGCAGGATCATCTCGTCACCGGGCTCGGATACGGGGTGAGCGCCGATTCGCTGTTCGACGCCGAGAAGCCGGCCCAGCTGGTCAATTATCTGCTGCGCCACCGCGGCATGCTCACCTCGAATGTCGGTGAAGCATACGGTTTCGTCCGCAGCCGGCCCGAGCTCGAACACCCCGACCTCGAGCTGGTCTACGCGCCCGCACCCTTCTACCACGAGGGTTTGATCGACCCGACCGCACACGGCGTCATCCTGGCGACCGTCCTGCTGCGCCCACACAGTCGCGGCACGATCACCCTGACCTCGAAGGATCCGCTGGCCAAACCGGTGATAGATCCGAAGTACCTCTCCGACGAGCAAGGGATCGACCGGGCGGCGTTGATGACCGGTTTGCAGCACTGCGCGGATATCGCCGAGACCGCGGCAATGAAGGAGATCCTCGGCCCCCTCTGCTACCCGCCGGACGCACCCGGCGACGGAGCCGCGGCGACGACCCGGGCGCTGGCGCTCAACGGTTACGCCCACACCCTCTACCATCCGGCCGGTACCTGCCGGATGGGGTCGGACGAGGACAGCGTGGTGGATCCAGAACTCCGGGTCCGCGGTGTCCAGGGGTTACGGGTCGCCGACGCGTCGATCATGCCGGTCCTGGTGCGTGGGCATACACACGCGCCGAGTGTGTTCATCGGAGCCAAGGCCGCCGATTTCCTCACCCGCGGATGAATGCACCACCGGCTCGCACGCGCTGCGAGCCGGTGACAACCGGATCCGCCGGCCGCCGGACCGGAAGACGCTCACCGGGCTGCACCTCGGACGGATTCCGAACCCCGGCACCCCACCGCGTTCACCGATCGGCGGCCAGCACCGCCGCGAGTCCTTCTCGCAGGTCCTCGACGAAATACTCGGGGACCTCCAGCGACGGGAAATGTCCCCCGGTTTCGGGCGACCTCCACCGGACGATCTGCCGGTACCGCTCCTGCGCCCAGGGACGTGGACACTTCTCGACGTCGCGGGGATACATAGTGAGTGCCGACGGGACGTCGACCCGGAGTTCGGGGTCCAGCGAGTTGTGGCTTTCGTAGTAGATGCGGGCCGCCGATGCGCCGGTCCGCGTCAGCCAGTACAGGGTGACGTCGTCCAGAACGCGGTCTCTGGAAATCGTCTCGAACGGGCTGTCTTCGGTATCTGTCCACTCCGCGAACTTGTCGAGGATCCAGGCGAGAAGCCCGACCGGTGAGTCGACGAGCGAATAGCCGATGGTCTGCGGTCGGGTCGCCTGCTGCTTCGCGTACGCCGCGCGGTGACGCGTCGGCGATCCACCCCAGAAATCGCGGCTCTCCTCGATCCATTCGCGCTCGACCGCTGTCAGCCCGTCGATTGTCAGCCCGGGCGGTGCCGCCGCGAAAGTTGTGTGGATTCCGAGAACGTGCGTCGGGAACCTGCCGCCGAGGACGGTGGTGATATTGCCTCCCCAGTCGCCGCCGTGGGCGACGAACTTGTTGTAGCCGAGCCTTCCCATCAGTTCCACCCATGCGGCCGCGATCTTTTCCGTTCCCCACCCGGTGGTGGCCGGCTTGTCGCTGTAACCGAAGCCCGGTAGCGACGGGACCACGACGTGGAACGCCGGCGCGTCGGCCTCTTTCGGATCTGCCAGCTCGTCTACTACATCGATGAACCGAACAATGCTGTCCGGCCAGCCGTGCGTCAAGATCAGAGGCGTGGCATCTGCGCGCCCGGATCGGCGGTGCAGGAAGTGGATTCCCAGATCATCGATGGTCGTGCGGAACTGGCCGATTCGGTTGAGGTGCTCTTCGAACGACCGCCAGTTGTACCCGGTGCGCCAGTAGTTCACGACATCGACGAGATCGGCGAGAGGAACGCCCTGTTCCCATCGGCGCGGGTCGGGTGCGGCGCGATAGACCGTCTCGGCCTCCGGTAGCCGCGCCGCGGCTAATCGCGCGCGCAGATCATCCAGGTCGGCGTCGGTGGCGTGGGCTTCGAATGGTTGCACGTCGCTTGTCGGGCGGGGCATGAGACCTCCTGGCCATCGGGAGCCGGCGACAACTGATCGCGAACCGGCTTAGACGGTTCTAACACGTCCAGATGCCCGTCGGCAACCTGCTAAGGTGGTTCCATGCGTGCCGAGTTCCCCGACTTTCGCCTCGGTAGCGTGCTTGCGACCAGCTTCACGGGGACTCTGTCGGAGCGTCATGGCGACGCTGTGGAGCGCATTCCCACGCCGCAGCGACTCGTCGACTGGCTGGCCGTGAGCGGCCTGGCCGTGGACTCCTGCACCACCGCCCAGCTCGAACTCGCTCGGGAACTGAGGGAATCAATTCACGTCGCCGCGACAGCCACAGCGACCCGAGACGCTCTCCCCGCGCCTGCTGTCCAAGTCATCAATGACCGCAGCATTCGGGGTCGGGCGGCGGCTGTCCTGACGCCTGAGGGCAATCGTCGATGGCGACTCAGCTCGGATTCCTGCATAGAAGATGCCCTGAGCGTGATCGCAGCCGACGCGATCAGCATCATCGCAGGTGAACGAGACGGAAAATTGGCCTTGTGCGCATCGCCGACCTGCCGAGCCGCCTTCTTCGACACCAGTCAGAGTCGCACCCGCAAATGGTGTGACATGAACACGTGCGGGAATCGCCAGAAGAAGGCACGCTTCAATGCCAGATCGAGGCCGCCGCGATGACCGATCGGCTCATCCACAGGGGTATCCCACCACAGCGGGTGCACCAGGAGAATACCGCCGCGACCACCCTGCAGAATGCCCGTGACAGCGCACCAATCGTACGCGCGCTCGGCGCCCGGGACGCCGTCCTGAGGACCTAGCAGGACCATCTCGGCCGCCGGTATACCGGTGACGGCCATCGAAATTGTGCGTCCGGCCGCGATTCCCGGGCCGGGCGTGCGAAATTCAGGAATCCTGTGGAATTCCCAGGGCAGCGCTCAGCGTCGGCCAGCTACGGTGCAATTGCACTTCGAAATCCGGCCAGGAATGCATTCCTTCGGGCAGGTAATCCACGACGGCGGGGATACCCAGTTCCGTGAGGCGGCCGGCGAATCTCTCCGTACACAACCGGGCCCCCGATTCCAGCAGCGATCCGCCACCCAGCAGAACCGCCAGGATCTCCGGGCTGTCACCGATGGACATCAGCGCCGCATCGCTCGGAGTCCCGTCGGCCACCGAGACGTAGATCCGGGTGCCCCGCAATTTGTCCGCCCCCAGCATGCTGTCGTGCGCGAGCCATTCCGGCGAAGCGGGTGGACCGAACAGGTTCTCCGGATTACCGCCACGCGAGGCGACAGTCATGGTCGTCACCGCGCGGCCGAGCTGATCGGAGGTGGAATAGCAACCGCTCATCCCGGCCACACCGTTGTAGAAGCCCTGATGCCGCTGGGCCAGCATCATCGCCGCCTGCGCACCCATGGACACACCGGCGATGGCGCGGGTGCGGTTGGAGCCCAGATACTTCTCGACGATGGGTGGCAGTTCCTCGGTGAGGAAGGTTTCCCAGCGATTCAGCCCGAGCGCGGCGTCCACCCGGATCCAATCGGCGTACATACTCGCCGTACCACCGGTCGTCAGGACCACATCGACCGGTTTTTCGGCGAAGAACTCCGCGGCTCCGGTATGGGTCAGCCACCCCGAAGTCGGACCGCCGTCCACGCCGTCGAGCAGGTACAGCGTGGGCCGGGGCGCCGGACCGGAACCGACCAGCGTATCGATCGCTATCTCGCGCCCCATGGCGACCGAACGGATATGTAACCGGATCCGCCGGTCGTCGAGCACCTGAACGCGCAGCAATTGTGCGACCGACTGCGACTCACTCGCGGCGGGGGCCTCCGGTGCCACCGGAGGCGAGGCCGGAGCCGCGGCAGCCGGGGCCAACGTACCGGCGACCGCGCTCACCACCGCAAGGACTGCCAAGACCGGAACAGGTGATCTCATCTCATACCTCGCAGTAACGCTCACACACCGGCCCCTGCCTCACGCCGCCCCCGGTTTACCCGGCCGGGACCGCCGACCCGTTCCGGCGGGGCGTGGTAGCCGGTGCACCTGCCTCGTGTCGGCCACCGCACCGTCGTGCTCGGCGGTCGCGTCTTCGGTCATGCTGTACAGCCCGGGCGGTTGGCCGCTGGTACGCAGCCGGTCCAGCACATCGTGGGCGCGGCCGGCCAGTTCCGGCACCGCCGCGGTGGTCCCGGAGACAACGGTCGCCGTGGGCCGTACCTCCGCCGCCTCGGCGACCAGTTGCAGCACCTCCGCGCTCATCACGCCGGGGGCCGTTCGGCCACCCAGGACGGACTGCGGGGATTCCAGCGGTATCAGCACCGTGCCGCCGTCGGTACGCAGCAGCGACAGTGACCGCGATCCCAGCGGGGTGCCCAGCGCCGCCTGCACCCGGCGCAGTTTCCGGCGCGCCGCCGAGACTGCCTCGAAGCCGCCCGCCTGCTCTTCCGCGTGCGGCGGGATAGCCAGTGCCACAACCTGATACGCGGGCGCCACTCGGATACCGGCATGTTTCGCCAGGGTGGCCACACCGTGCCCGCTCAACAACGCGGCCACCATCGTCTGCGCGGATGTCTGGTGTTCCCGCGCGACAACACGGTGTTCGTCCAGGTAGGCCGCCGCGGCGGCCGTGGTCACGACCTCAACCACCCGCACCAGCAGCCGAGCGCCGTCGACCATCGCTTCCGCCCGCAAGGCCGCGTCGGCGATTCGCTCGACGAGGAATTCGAGTGCGTCCCGCGCGCATCCGTGACAAGCGGTGAGCACCGTTTCCAGCGCCACCCCCTCACGCGCCCAGCGCACCGCCGCGGCCACCACAGCCGGTGGAGCGGCGGCGGGGGCCGCGAGTTCGGGGGCGAGATCTTCCGCGATATCGGCGAGGCAGTGCCGAACCGTCGTGACCACATCTGTGGTCCCCGTGAAACGATCGCGGCGCCGCAGATGCGCCACAAGTTCGGTTTCCAGGTCCGTTATCCCGGAATCGGCTCTACTGCCCACCATAACTACCGGACAGTAACCTCTCTCGCGGCCGATCGAGACGATCTACCGTTTGTCCGGACAGTTCATCAGTGACCGTGCCGCGGTTTGGGTTCGATCACAAGACGGTAACGAGTTGCCGGTCGGGCACGCAATACCCGGCTGATTCCGGCGGAGACGACGGCCGGGCGAAAGCTCAGCGGTCGGCAGAGGGGGTCAGTGACCGGTCCGGCTCTGTTCCCGGCGTGCGGGCTGATCCAGGATGCGCGGCTGCCGCCGCCGCAGCGCCGTCAACAGGCCCGGGGTGTACTCCGGCGGTGCCGCGTGCACCGAGAGCTGGTTGGCGACCGCGCGGTAAGCGTCGAGATCTGCCTGTTTATCCAGATAGAGAGCGCCGGTGAGCTGTTGGAGGTAGACGATATCGGGCAGATCCGCCTCGGCGAATCGGAGGTAGGTGAACGCACCGTCGGTCAGCGCGGGGCCACCTACATGGTCGGCCAGCAGCTGCACTGTGATGTGCGGTTGCCGGGCCGCGGCCAGCAACTGGTCCATCTGCGCGCCCCAGATCCGCGAACCACCGATTCGGCGGGTGAGAGCGGCCTCCTCCACGATCAGCCACAGATGCGGGGGGTGCGCCCGGTCCAGGATGTGCTGGCGGCGCATCCGCAACGCCACTCGCCGTTCGATCGCGTCCTCGGGTTCCCCGGGATGGGCCAGTGCCAGTAGGGCACGGGCGTACTCCGGGGTCTGTAGTAGCTCCGGCACAGTACGCGGTTCATAGCAGCGGATCACCTGCGCGGCCTGCTCGAGGCCCAGGTACATATCGAACCATTTCGGCAGCCAGTCGTTGTCCCGATGCCACCATCCGGACGTATTGGCCTGCCGGGCCAGTTCCTGGAAGGCATCGAGTTCCTCGGAATCGGTGACGCCGTACAGTCCGAGCAGGTCCACCAGATCACGCTCCCGGATACTGGTTCGTCCGAGCTCGAGCCGGCTGATCTTCGAATCCGAACCGCGGATGTGGTCGCCGGCCTGTTCCCGTGACAATCCGCTGGCTTCCCGCAGCCGCCGCAGCCGACCGCCGAGCACCATCCGCAGCACCGTCGGTCCACCGTCGGCCGCGTTTCGCGCCGTGGATCCCGGTACGGACGAGGACTCCGTCTCCAACGCCGATCGCATCCCAGAAGCACCCATTATTCGATTTTCGCATGGGAGCGGTGCCGGAGACCAAACGAAACACCCGTGGCGTGAACGACATTCGCGAGGATAAGGCATTCCGGTGCGCCCGCCGTGCGGATCCGTTGCCCGCACCATGTACAACGACGGCACCGGCGCGACGACCGTTCTCCCGGGCCGTGGTGAACCACCCACACACCGCTCCACGACGTCCTGTGAATTCCCCAGACCCACTGCCGGAACATGTTCTCAGCAATGGTGCGAACCTACTGTGGGATTCGACGGCGCCGTTGCGGACGCCCGGAAGGAGACGCGGATCTTGGACGCCACGACACCGGCCACTGCCGGACGCGACGACACCGCCCGCGACGATCTCACCCGCCGGGTCACCGTCTACTTCGACGGTCCCGCCGCAGGCAACGCTCTCGTCCTGGAGTACGCGGCCACCAATTCCGAAGCCTGGGAATTCACCTCCGCCGCAGTGCACGCGGGCCTCACGGTAACCGTGGACAGCAAGATAAGGCCCGACTTGCGCAGGCTACCCTGCCACAGCCTGTGGCGCTGAGTGAGATGAGCGCGCCGCACTCCTCGGCGAAACCGCACCGGAGCGGGCCGACCCTCTAGGCTCGGAGGCAGCCGGCGCGATGGGCGGGCCGGCTCCGACCGCAGGAGCGCGTATGCCGATCGAACCCGCGGCCCGCGCGGCCGGTGTACTCGCGATAGCCTCGGCTGTCGCCACCGGATGCGCGGGCTCGAACTCCGAGACCCGTTCCGATAGTCCGCCCGCCACCACGACCACAGCGATCACCACTGCGGTTGCCGGACCCGTGACGCACCGCACCCCGCGTCCCACCCCGACGGTCGACCCTTATGCCGGCCTGGCGCTGATCGACTATGTGGAATGGACGGAGAACGCCGACGGCCCGCGTTTGATGGTCCACCCGACGCGGGCCGGTCGCGATACCACTTTTCCCGGATCCGATCTCCGCGCGTGGCAAGAGATCCGCACCGCCGATCCGGGCGCGGACGTTCCGGGGATGTGGGATCAGTTCCGCTGCCACTGGGAGTGGGCGCGCCTCATCGCTGCGGACAAACCGACCTGGAATCTGGAACCCTGGCGGCCGTCGGTGGGTTACGACGCGACCGTCGATGCCGCCTGCAATCCCGGCGGACCCGAACGCTGACCACGAGAGGACCCTCATGCGCATCGTCATCGCCGGTGGACACGGCAAGATCGCCCTGCTGCTCGCCGAACTGCTCACCGGACGGGGCCACAGCGTCATCGCCCTGATCCGTAACTCCGCGCACGCACCCGAGGTGTATGCCACCGGTGCCGAATCCGTGGTGTTGGATCTCGAGCAGGCCGTGGTAACCGATCTGGCCGCGACCGTCCAGGGGGCCGATGCGGTGGTATTCGCCGCCGGCGCCGGACCGGGCAGCGGGGTGGCCCGTAAGTACACGGTGGACCGCGACGGGTCGGTTCTGCTGGCCGAGGCCGCCGAACGTGTGGGTACTCGCCGGTTCCTGCAGATTTCGGCGATGGGTGCGGGGGTGGCACCCGCTGCCGGAACCGACGAAGTGTGGGCGGCTTATATCGAGGCGAAAACCCAGGCCGAGGACGATCTGCGGGGCCGTGACCTGGACTGGACCATCCTGCGCCCGGGCCGGTTGCTCGATTCCCCCGGAACCGGATCGGTCACCCTGGCGGCGCAGCGGCTCGACCGGGGAGATATCCCGCGTGCCGATGTGGCCGCGGTCCTCGCCGAACTGCTCGATGCGAGCCATACCGCCGGTCTGACCCTCGATCTGGTAGGCGGCAGCACTCCGATCGAGGCGGCGGTCGCCGCACTGGCCCCCTGATTCGGCACCGAAAACCGTTCCGACACAAAGAATCGATCGTGCAGATGTACTTGCATTTGAAAGCACCGCCGACCTAGACTCTTCCCACACCGCTATACAGGGGAAAACAAGGGGAGGCCGCGTGAGTGAGCCGACGACAACATTCGCCAGAGGTTTACTGCCGCAGCTGCGGGAGAGCCCTTTGGATCCGACTCGATTCGGAACGAGTTCAGCAAGAATCGATCCCGCCCCGATCGGCAAGCCGGCGAACGGTATTGATATGACTGCATTCGGCGTCCGCAGCGGCCGCCCACTCGGCGATTCGACCCGCGAAACCGCGGTCGAATTCGTCATCGACGCAATAGAATCCACCGGCGCGGCAACGCGTGACGATTTCGATATCGATCAGATCGTCACCACCGCTCATGCACTGGCAGACGATTGGGATTTCCGTCTGTTGCAGCCGGATGCCTTCTGGCGCGTCGCGTCGACTTTCATTCGGGCCTGAAGCTCTTCACACAAATATCGTCTCGGCGGTTCGGCGCCGAGACGATATTTTGTCGCGGCTTTCGCCGCTGCGCTCACAGGCCTTTCGTATAGTCCGCGATGATCCTGCGTGACTCCTCCGGCGGTGCCGCCTGCACACTCAACCGGTCCATCACCGACAGATACAGCGCAAGATCCTCGCGTCGATCCAGATACAGCGCGCTGGTCAGCTGTTCGAGATAGACGATATCGGGCAGGTCCGTCTCGGCGAACCGGAGAATCGTGAAAGAGCTTCCCGCAGCGGCATGTTCACCGGCGGAGAACGGGACCACCTGGATCGTTACATTCGGCAACCGGGTCAGATCCAGCAGATGTTCCATCTGCGCCCGGTGCACATCCCGGCCACCGACCGGTCGATGGAGTGCCGCTTCGTCGAGCACCGCCCAGATCACCGGCGGGTCGGTGCGATGCAATATTTCCTGCCGACGCTGGCGGAATGCCACCCGGCGATCGGTATCGGAATCCTCGTAGCCCAGCGTCACAACAGCTCGGGCGTAATCCGGCGTCTGCAACAGACCCGGAACCAGATGCGATTCATACGTACGAATCTTGCTGGCCGCCTGCTCCAGCCCCAGATATTGGCCGAACCAGGGTGGTAGCAGATCGCCGTAGCGGTGCCACCAGCCCGGTTCGTTCGCCTTGCGCGCGAGCTCGAGGAAACTCTCTCGCTCTCCGGGATCGTCGACGCCGTACAGCGTCAGCAGGTCCCGGATATCCCGCTCTTTGAAACTCGTCCGGCCCAGCTCGAGCCGACTGATCTTCGCGTGGGAGCCACGGATGGCATCGCCCGCGGCCTCTCGGGTGATCTTCTTGCTCTCGCGCAGTTTTCGCAACTGGCCGCCCAGAGCGATGCGTAGAACCGTGGGGCCACGCTCCGCCTCGACGGATTGCGCGCCACCACGGTTCTCGGGCTCTGCGATCATGGAGTCGTCTCCGCTTTCGGGTTAACCCACGGTGCGCCACTCATCGGATCTGGCGCACCACGCCGACGGCTCATGTTACCTCTCAGCCCGCCAGATCGTCGAACTCTCCGGCTTTGGCGCCCTGCAGAAAAGCTTCGATCTCCGGGCGCGTATAGAAGAGCACGCCGCCGGCGGGGAATCGCGAATTGCGCATGGCCACCAAGTTGTTGGCCGCCTCGGCGAACTCGACACAGTTCCCGCTCGGGTTGCTGAAAGTGCTCTTCCGCCAGGCTCCGATCACCTGGTTCCTTACTTCCGACATAGGACCCACTCCTTGCTCATGGTCGCTGACGCCACTGTCGCATACCGTCGGTCCTTACAGATGCAAACGCAGGTGTTCTTGCATCTGCACCGACATCAGGACGATAGCACGAAGTTCGCCGAACCGCGCCCACGAGCCCCGGAGCCCCGCGAAACCCCGCCGGGCCGCCGATTCACCGATGCGCGGAGAGTGAGGTGCACGGAACGAGCTGTGCCGACCACCCCGCCGGCTGCCGCGAGTCTTGTACTGTCGCAGGGGACATCCGTTTCACCAGCCGTGCGGCGCATCGTGCACACCGCCGTGGAGGCCACCTCACCCGGGAGCTACCTGACACCCCGGGACGGCACCGACGACAGCGAGGCATATGTGACGCTGTGCCGCCACTACACCGGCGCCGGGGGTGTGCCCTGCATCTTCCGGCCCCCGCCGGAGATCCGTGCCGCGTTCGACGGTTTGGAACGATGAAACCGGGAGTGGTGCCGATCGATCGGTGGCGCCCGGATAGCTCCGATGACAATGCCCTCCGGCCGCTCTCCGCCTACGGCGGCGTGGGCCGCAAGCACTGATCGCTGTCGAGAGCCCCGCGTGCACGGCAGCGGTCGCGCAGATACCGGAAGATGTAGCGCCACAGCGTCGGTCACCACGAAATCGTCCGGCCGAACCGCAACTGCAATTTCGTCTGTTGTTTGCAGATGTACTTGCATTTGCAAGCGACATCGGCTTAGACTCAGGCGCACAGGAGGGGCGATACGCAGCATTTTCTCCGGCTGATTCGCCGGCCGGAGGTGTCGCCCCGCAACGTCGCATGTGAGGGGCCACCGAATGATCCAACCATTCCGAAGTCCCCATCGGAGTGTCGTCGGCAGCACCGGCGGTACTCATTCACTCGGGCATCATCCGGAACCGATTCGCCACTACGGGGCGCCGGAAGCCGGCACCGACTGCAATGCCGAGCCGCCGGTACTCACGTACCGGCAAGCGCGCGAGATCCTGCATATCCACGATGTGCACGGGCCGCAGTGCCGCCAGTGGCTGGCTGCCGCCGCCTATCTCTCCGCAGGACTCGACGACGAATAGGTTCCCGAGAGAAGCACGGCTACGGTGTAGCGCCGAGCAGGATCGGCCGATGCCGATTCGTGCTGGCTTTCGAGCACCAGGCGCGGGATTCTGGAATCCCGCGCCTGATGTGGATGGTGACCATGCGAATTGCTGAGATACTGCGTAACAAGGGCAGCGCCGTAACGACCGCGCGTCCGGATCTCGATATCCGCGCGCTCCTGGCGCTACTGGCCGAACACAACGTCGGAGCCGTGGTCGTGTCGCCCGACGGCAGCCGGATCGCCGGAATCGTCTCCGAACGAGATATCGTCCGCGCCCTGCACCGGCACGGCACCGCGCTACTGGATTGGCCGGTATCCCGGATCATGTCCACCGAAGTCCGGACCTGCGCCCCCGACGACCATATCGAAGGGCTCCGCAGGATCATGACCGATCATCGGATACGACATCTGCCGGTGGTCGCCGACAGCGAGCTGGTCGGCATCGTGAGCATCGGTGACGTGGTCAAAAGCGCCATCTCCGAGCTCAAAACCGAGCGCGAGCAACTCGTCGAATATCTACAGGGTGGTTACTGACCACTCAGCCGAGGTCGGCGGACAACCAGCGCTGTGGATGCATGTACACCACAACTTGCTCACCGAACTCGGCCTCAGCGAAGGACAGATAGTCCTCCACCTGCTCGGGCGGTAGATAGCGCGACGCCATACCCCGGTGCTGCTCGTCGCTCATCGGCTCGACCCTGGTCACCGGGCCCTCGACGCTCACATAGCGAACGGTCGGTGCCACCC
This sequence comes from Nocardia sp. NBC_01329, assembly GCF_035956715.1. NCBI lineage: Bacteria > Bacillati > Actinomycetota > Actinomycetes > Mycobacteriales > Nocardiaceae > Nocardia > Nocardia sp. NBC_01329. The sequence goes on from NZ_CP108381.1 coordinate 2,449,640, forward strand.
GCTCGGCCATCAAGCTGAACCGCCCCGCCTCCCGAATTCGGCGCATCTTCTCCGATTCCGCCCCGGTCAGCACCCACAGGTCACCGCCCGGCTCGTACTGATACCAGATGGGTACGGTGAGCGGGCCCCGCCGCGGACCCGCCGAGACCGAAAATGCGCCGACATGCGGTTCGGCCAGAAACGACTGTCTTTCATCCGGGGTGAGTGGCATATCGGAACCATAGCGCCGGCCACCGACATCTCCCAGCACCTTGCCGCCGGGTCGCCGTCGTGGGCGAAACTGTCTGCGCACCAACTGCACTGGGCGAACTTTCCGACAATGAGTATCGTTGTTCGCAGTCCGGGCAGATCGGCGGAAGGAGCGATCACATGGGATCACCCCTGCGCCGTCCGGAGTATCCGGTGCTCGTTCCTGAGGTGTCGGCAGCCCCGGTGCCCGCCCTGCTGCCGGCCGACATCCGTACTTATTTTCCGGCACTGGCCGAAAGCGCGGAAACCTATCTGGACAGTGCCGCCACCACGCAGAAACCCCGAGCTGTGATCGATACGGTCCGGGACTATCACGCCGTCGCCACCGCCAACGCGGCGCGCGGCACCTACCCCTGGTCGACAACGCTCACCCAGCGCATAGCCGCCGTCCGGGCCCACACCGCGCAGTTCCTCGGCGCCGCCCACGTCGACGAGATCGTGTTCACCGGCGGCGCCACCGCCGCGCTCAATGCCGTCGCGCTGTCCTGGGGACTGACCGCTCTGCGGGACGGGGACGAGATCCTCTACAGTCCTCGCGACCACGCGGCCAATATCGCACCCTGGTTCCTGCTCCGGGACACCCTCGCGGGTTTCGGCCGCAGAATCGAACTCGTGCCCTATGCGGTCACCCCGGACGGACAGGCGGATACCACCGATATCGCCGGGAAACTGAGCCCCCGCACCCGGCTGCTCACCGTGACCCACCTGCACCATGTGTACGGCGCCCTCACGACCCTGGCCGAACTACGCGATCGGATGCCCGAACAGGTGCTGCTCTGTTTCGACTGCAGCCAGAGCGGCGGCCATATCCCGATGGACGTGGTGGCGCTCGGCGCCGATTTCGCGGCCTTCGCGGCGCACAAGATGTTCGCGGCGCCGGGCACCGGAATCCTGTACTGCCACCGTCGGACCCATCCCGCACTGCGCCCGTTCCTCCCCGGCGGAACCACTGACGCGACCCTCACCGCCACCGGTTTCACCGGGGGCATCATGCCGGGTCTGCTCGAGGGCGGCACTCCGAATATCCCGGGGATACTCTCCATGGGCGCGGCCCTCGAGGTGCTCGATTCCTACGGAATGTCCGCAATCGCGGCGCACAACCGGACACTGACCGGGCGGTTGATCCGCGGGTTGCGGGCAGTGTCCGGCGTGAGTTTCCTGCCGGGGCCCGCCCACGGGCCCGACGACGACGGATACGGCATCGTCTCGTTCACCCTGGCCGGGATTTCCGCGGCGGATCTCGGATTCGTCCTCGCCGAATACGGCTTCCTCGTCCGGACCGGCGCCCACTGCGTGCCCGAGGCCGGTGGCGAACCCGCATCGGTGCGGGTCAGCACCCATATCTACACCGGACTCGACGATATCGACCGCTTCGTAGCCCGCGTCCGAACTCTCGCCGAGGAGCTGCAATGACCCCAGAGATCAGCGCATCCACCGAAGCCACAACCCACTACGACCGGCGGGCCGCCGCCCGGATCCTGGCCGAGCTCGCCCCGGCGGATCTGTTCGCCGCCCGGCGCCCGGGGCCGGTGGGCAGAGTCGAATACACCGCGACCGAGTTGCGTGCCGAACCGGACAGTCACCTGACCTTCTCGCAGCGGCTCTACCTGGAACGGTTCATGAGGCCCTGCCCGGCCGACGAAGTCACCTCTGCCACCCACCGGATGACCTGGGTCGACAGCGCCGGGATCCCCAATACCGGGTTCTACCGGGCGGATGCGCTGGGGCCGCTCGTACCTGTTGCCGCCCGGGAGGCGGTGCTCACGCTCTGGCGATCCATCGACGAGGACCAGGACCTGGCCGATCGGATATCCCGGCTCGACCTCACGGCGCACGCGGTGCTGGCCGGTACCACCACTGATCACGAGCCTATCGATATCTTCCGGGTCGGGGTGGAATCCGCGGGCCGGGCACTCGCCCAGCATGCGCTGATCGCCCAGCAGACCGAGTACCGGACCGCCGGCGAATTCGCTTGTGGATTACGCGATTCCGGAATATTCACCGCGGTCGCCACCCGATGGTTCTGGGAGCTCCAGGCCTCCACATATCGGCGCGGGATGATCCCGGTGACGTTGCGCACCGAACCGGACGGGACGGTGCGGTATTCGTCGCAGTCGGTGGCGACACTGCGGGCGATGAAGGAAGCGACCGTCGCCGACGCGCACCGGGTCATGGATCGAGCGACCACCGGAGAAGGGCTGAGCGTGCCCGAGGCGATCGCCCGCTATCACGACGACCTGGACCTCATCTCCCGCCAATACGCGCTGTTACCCGCGGGCGAGCACCCGATCTGCCTCGCCGCGGTCACCCACCGCGACGGCACCACGAACTCCACGCTGTTGTCGGGAGTAGTGGACCGCTTGGTCGAGACCTTCACCGATATCGCGGAACGCTGCGAACCGGTCGCCGTCGCGGCCCGGCCCGCGTCGGGCACCGGCCCGGCGGCCGCGGAGGACCAGACCTTCTATGTCCCCGATATGACCTGCAAACACTGCGTACGCACAATCGGCGGAGTCCTGGAATCGATGGATATCCGGGTCATGGATATCGACCTCGACAGCAAGCGGGTCGTGGCCGAGTTCCGCAGCCCACGGAACCGGGATCGCGCCTTCGAAGCGCTGCGCGACGGTGGATACAACCCGGTGGGCGAACGACCGGACCCGATACGCCGGGGCAGCCGCGGATGACCCTACGCCGCCCGCTGCGCGTCGACCGGTCCACGCCTGCCGTGCACGCCGACCCGCCTTCGCTACCGGCGCGCTGGGATCCGCTCGTCGAGTCCTTCCTCGCCGACCGGACCGCGTTCGACGAGGTGCTGCACCGGTTCGGGACCCCGGCGAACCTCCTCTTCCCGCAGGTTTTCGCGGGCAATATCGGTCGGCTGGCCGCGGCACTCGACGCCGCCCGGACCGGATATCGGATCTGCTACGCGCACAAGGTGAACCGGTCCCGGTCCCTGGTCCGCACGGCCGCAGCACACGGGATCGGCGTGGACGTCGCCTCACCCGGTGAACTGGATTCGGCGCTGGCCGCCGGATTCACCCCCGGTCGGATCGAGGTGACGGGACCGAAAGGCGAGGCGTTCCTTCGGGTTCTGGTGGGTTCCGGGGTCACGGTGAACGTCGACAACGAATGGGAGTTGCAGACACTCGCCGACCTTGCCGATCCTGCTCACCCGGTTCCCGTGCTACTCCGTATCAGCGGCTTCACCGGTTCTCAGGTGAGCCGCTTCGGAATTCCGGCGCATCGGATGGAGCACGCCTTCGCTTTGCTGGCCCAGCACCGGGATCGGCTCCTGTTCCACGGCACAGCGTTCCATCTCGACACCGGCGACAGCGGCGAGCGGGTACGTGCCGCCGATGCCTGTTTCGCACTGCTCGAACAGGCCTACGCCGCCGGCCTCACGCCGACAGTGCTGAACATCGGCGGCGGGCTGCGCCAGGTGTTCACCGCCGACGGTGACCGGTTCGACGACTACGTGCATCGGTTGCGTGCGTCCCTCATCGGTGAGGGTGCGGCGATGAGCTGGGGTAACAACACCTTCGGCTATCACGTCGAGGGGGGAACGCTGCGCGGGACACCGGTATTCCACAAGTACTCCAACACCGTGCCCGCCGCCGAAATGCTGACCGAATTCCTGCGTGCCCCGCTCGAGCGCCACGGCGGCCGCAGTATCGCCCGCGTGGCCGAGGACAACCTGCTCGATATCTGGCTGGAACCGGGGAAGGCCCTCGCCGATCACGCCGGAATCACTGTGGCGCGGGTGGAATTCACGAAGGAATCTTCCGACGGCAGTGTGCTCGTCCATGTCGATATCAGCCGCGACGCGGTGACCCCGGCCGATCAGGAGGTGATGGCCGACCCGCTGCTGCTGCCGGGCGACAGGAAGGCACCTGCCGGGAACCCGGTCGGCGTCTTCCTGGCCGGCCGACTCTGCCTCGAGAGAGATCTCGTCACCACACATATGGTCTGGTTACCGTGGCTGCCCCGGCCGGGAGACCTGATCGTGTTCCCGAATACTGCGGGATACCACATGGATCTGTCGGCGGCCGCCGCGGCCATGCACCCACCTGCGGCGAAAGTGGCGGTGGTCCGTCGCGACGGGAGATTCCTGGCCGTATCCGACACGGACTACCGGCCATCCTCCCCCACCACCGACTCGACATCTCCCGAGGTTTCGTGACGATCTACCAGCACATCACCGACCTGATCGGTGACACTCCCCTCCTCCACCTGGACCCCGCGGTCCACGGGCTCGACGGTGTGGACCTCTACGCCAAACTCGAATCGCACAACCCGTTCGGTTCGGTCAAGGACCGCGTCGCATGGGCGATGCTGCGCGACGAACTCGAAACCCTGCGGACACAGCACCGGACGTTGATCGAGGCGTCCAGCGGCAACACTGCCAAAGCGCTGCGGATTCTGGGCGCGATCCACGGCCTCGGACTGCGGGCCATGACCAATCGGATCAAGGTCGGCGAGGTGCGCGACCTGCTCCGGTTGCTCGGCACCGACATCGTCGAACTGCCCGGGCTGTCCGAATGCCCGGACCCCACCACCCCGAACGATGTGTACTCGGCGATCGACGCGGCCATGGCCGCCGAACCCGGCAGATTCCGGCATCTGTCCCAGTACACCAGCGAGAAGAACATCGCCGCCCATCACGACGGCACCGGATACGAGATCCACGAAGACCTCACCGCTGCCGGAATCGAGCGGATCGACTACCTTTTCGGTGGTCTGGGCACCACCGGTTCGAGTCGCGGCGCGGGCAGCTATCTACGCAAATTCCACCCGGATCTGCGGACGGTGGCGGTGGTATCCGAACGGGAAGATTTCATTCCCGGTATCCGATCGGAACGGGAAATGTGGGAAGTGGGCCTGTTCCGGCCCGATTTCTACGACGAGATCGTCGCGATCGGATCCGGAACCGCGATCGAGGCCACGCTCGAACTCGCCACCGGGTACGGCGTCCTCGCCGGGCCCACCAGCGGTGCCGCCTACGCCGCCGCACGTGCGGTGCTCGCCCGGCCCGGTCGCACGGGGGCTCCCGCGGTCGGGGTGATCATCGTGTGTGACCGGCTCGAACCGTATCTCTCCTATATCGAGCAGCGCCGACCCGAACTGTTCGGCCGCGAGACCGGTCCCCGCCCGCCGGACTCCGCCGAGATCGCTGCCGCGCCCTCACTGAATCCCGCCGAATTGGCCGACCTGGTGCGCACCGCACATCCGGTGATCGTCGACACGCGCGGTGCGATGGCCTATCGGGTCGCCCATATTCCGGGTGCGCTCAATATCCCCGACGATCGACTCACCGACCTGTTCACCCACGGCACACCGTTCTCCCGGGACCGCCCGGTGGTCTTCACCTGCCCCACCGGCGATATCTCCCGGCAGTTCGCCGCGACCGCACGGCGGACCGGGCATACCGCCTACAGCTTGGACGGTGGTATCGCGGGCTGGCGGGCGGCCGGTCTGGAGCTGGAACGCGAGAACTGACCGACCGGCGATCGCGGGCATCGGTCCGGGCTCACCGAACCGACCTCGACGAGCAGCCGGGAGATGGTCGGGACAGGCGCTCCGTTCACTGCGGGGCGCCTACTCGACGGTTGCCTCCGTGCCGGATCCCACGGCGGAACCGGGGCTGTCCGTCGGCGGGCCCGCATCCTCCGCGCGGGTCCGGATCAGTACCCCGACCGCGACCAGGAGCCCACCCAGCGTCCAGCCGGCGAGCACATCCGTGGGCCAGTGCACCCCGAGGTATATCCGCGAAAGTCCCACCAGCACGACGAATGTGGCGGCGAGGGCCGCGACGATCATGCCCACCAGCCGATGCGTGGTCCGCATGCAGAACAGAGCGGCCAGGACACCGACCACCGCGGCCGACCCGACACTGTGTCCCGAGGGGAATGCCGGACTGCTCACCTCTACCAGGTGGTCGGCCACCGGTGGCCGGGGTCGGCCGATCAATTGCTTCGCTACCGGCACCAGAATCGCCGACGCCGCCCCCACCCCGGCAACCAGTAGTAGATCCGCCTTCGCTCCGCGCTTCGCCAGGACCGCGCAGGCCGATAACGCCAGTGCCCACATGACCACCGATCCGCCGACATGGGTGATCACCGTGGCCGCCGTGGTGAGCGTTTCGGTACGCCAGGTCAGCACCCAGTCGTGCATAGGCCGGTCGATATGGACCGTGGCATCGCCCACGACGACGTATCCGGTCGTCGCGGCGAATACCGCGAACAGCACCACTGCGAGCCCGAGCACGTATTTCACCCTAGCCGTACGCTGTCGACCGGCGTCCGTGCGGCACGGCGTGGAGAGAGCGGTCCGGGCAGGTCCGGACGCCGCTATCCGCACTGCCGGCCGGGCGGTTCTCGTCGCCCGGCCGCCGGACCCCGACGCCCACACCTGACCTGCGGCCCGCCCCAACCATGCGGCGACCACCCGGCGCGACCGGCGGCACACGCCCACTACTGTGGACGGGTGCATTCAGATGAGCGATCGGACGACAGCGGACCCCGGATCTGGGGTGGCACCACGCTTTCCGAACGAAAGCAGGCACGACGCAGCGCGCTGCTCGAGGCCGCGCTCGATCTGATCGGTGAATCCGGCGCCGCCGGAGTCACCATGCGGGCGGTGTGCCGCCGGGCCAACCTCACCGATCGGTACTTCTACGAGAGTTTTGCCAGCCGCGACGAACTGCTCGATGTGCTCTACCGGCAGATCGCCGACGATTTCCTCGATCCGATGACCGCGTTCGCCGTCGCCGACGATG